>NZ_AVPU01000090.1 GCF_000768355.1 Lysobacter daejeonensis GH1-9 | reverse complement strand
TCTCCAGTGAGTATCGTGCATGCCCAGTGGCGCGAAGATTCGCTCACGGGTCTGCTGGCGCATGTCCTTTGCGGCGATGCGGCTGGCGAGGTAGCCGAGCAGGGCATAACCGACATTGCTGTAATCCCATGTCGTTCCAGGCATCGCCTTCGAGAAGCATTTGTCGCTGGAATAGACCGATCCAGTCGGCACAAGGTAGCTCTTGAGAAAATCGGACAGTGACAACGTCGCGTCCTGACCTCGCACACGAAAGTCGATTTCATAGTATCTGGCGTCCGACAGGCTGGAAGTATGCGTCAGAAGCGCCCGGAAAGTGATCGGCGCAGTCGGGTGGTTCGGA
>NZ_AVPU01000089.1 GCF_000768355.1 Lysobacter daejeonensis GH1-9 | reverse complement strand
GTGCTCTACCAACTGAGCTATTCCCGCGGGGAGCGCCATTCTACAGCAAAAAACACGTTTGTGAATAGCACCCTTTACAAAAAAAGGGCCCCGCCTAAGCGGAGCCCTGAAGTTTGGAGGCCGAGGTCGGAATTGAACCGGCGTACGCGGATTTGCAGTCCGCTGCATAACCACTCTGCCACCCGGCCGGATGACGATCGCTTTCGCGACAGGCCACAGCATACCGCCTGCAGCCACGATTGCACCATTCACGCCATGCAACCGCTGAAAAAACAAAACCCCGATTCCGGGGCCTTGTCTCGGGGCAAAACCCCTTGAAACTGGAGCGGGAAACGAGACTCGAACTC
>NZ_AVPU01000088.1 GCF_000768355.1 Lysobacter daejeonensis GH1-9 | reverse complement strand
GCACTTGGTGGTTGAATTCACCCCTCATCTGTGGCAGACCGTCAGAATTGCAAGCTCGCCGCCCCATCTGTCGCCTGTCTTCTCGAACTCGTAAACGGAAGTTCCACACTCGTCTCGTAGGCAAGCTCGCAGCTTGCCGCGGTCGTTGGCGTACCAGAAGTAGCGCAAGTCCCCTGGGGCGGCCCCGGATTCTAGGATCTCCTTAGCCATAACCGGTGTTTCGACAGGATGCCAGCCACCAGCGCCACGTAGTGCGGGCTCACAGTTTCCGGCCGGAGTTGTCGCGCATCCAAGCAGTGCGCAAAGCGGAGCAATGAAGAAATAAGGATGCTTCATGAGGCCTAACGCCTGAGTTAAGCCGAGCCGCG
>NZ_AVPU01000085.1 GCF_000768355.1 Lysobacter daejeonensis GH1-9 | reverse complement strand
GCGGCTTCGGCTTGAATGAACTGTTAGCCTTCATTGCCGAACAGGTTCTGCGGCTTATCGTCCCAAACGACAGCATTCACAAGCCAATCCTTACCCGGCCGGTAGAAGACGCATGAGAATCGCATGGCATGCTTTTCGCGCTTGATTAGAAAGACATGCTTTACGAGGCTTTGTCCAGCAATCGTTGTCTTGACGTGCTCAGCGCCAATCATGGCGCCGAAGCGATCCCCGACCATCGCGAGTTGCGCCTTGGTTTGGTACCCCAGGTTCTGAATCTCCTCTTCGGGCAGAGGCCAGTAAGGCATCAGTGCGCTGTATGCAAAGTCAGGTTGGTTAGAGGCGAACTTTTCAGCCGCTTCAGCACAAGCCTGCTTCGTTGCATCGATGGTACTCAACGCACTAGCGTGTCCAGCAAGTGGAACTACGAGTGCAAGTGCCAGGGCTTGAACCTTCATTTTCTCTCCTTGATGGCTAACGC
>NZ_AVPU01000087.1 GCF_000768355.1 Lysobacter daejeonensis GH1-9 | reverse complement strand
GCCACGAAGTGGCTTCGACTTGAATGAACTGTTAGGCATGCGGGCGCAGGCCTCCGCAAGCCTCCTTGCAGCAGATGCCGCGCACTCTGAGCCATTTCCCGAGCAACTCAAGACATCTGCAGAGATGAACCTTTCCTCTTGACCCTTCAAGACGTAGAACACGCGGAACCTGTCATCTTTCGGATAGGCCCGGATGTTGTTGGCCGGTGCACCCACCAGATAGAACTCAATATCGAAAGCGCCATTGGTTTGCGCAAGGCTTAAAGTTCTGACCCCGTGCACGGCCCCCTCCAATGCAATCGCGAAGTGCTGCGAGATGCTGCTGTGGGAGTCGCCACTTGCAAACTGGATGACGCAGGTGCTCGCTTGCGAACTGCCAGCGCCAGCAAGTGCCGCTGTAAGAAATGTGGCCGCAAGTAGGGTCATAAGCATGCCTAACGCCTGAATTAAGCCGAGCCG
>NZ_AVPU01000082.1 GCF_000768355.1 Lysobacter daejeonensis GH1-9 | reverse complement strand
GGTCTTGATCAGTTCAATGACGCGTCGGTTGACGGCCTTGGTCGTGCGGTTGGGCAGCTTCCCGATCCGCAGGTAGCCGGTGGCGCGCTCGGTAAGGGTGACGATGCAAGCCTTCTCCCATGAAGCGCCCATCACGGTGTCGATCTCCCAATGCCCAGGCACCGTCCTGGCTTCAGCTTCGGCTGGACGCTCGTCGATCATGCGCTTGCCCTGCAGGCGTCCCCGACGCTCCAGGCCGTAGTGGCGCTTGCGCCGCTTGTAGCGTCGCCGCAACTCGCGGTACAGCTGGCCACCAGCCTTCCAGTCACGCCGGACGTACCGGTAGATGGTCTGGAAGCTGATCCGGAACTCGCCCCGTCTGCTCAAGGTGTCGGCGATCTGCTCGGGACTCCATTGCTGCCGCAGCAAGGCCTCGACGCGGGCGTACTGCCAATCGTGGTGCTGACGGCCACGGCGGCTGCGCCGCAGGCGGCCGTTGCGTTGCTCCTGGGCCTTGCTCGGGCAATAGACCAGGTACTTCCGCACCTGCACGCTATTGCGCTCGTACTCGCGGTATATCGTGCTGCGG
>NZ_AVPU01000081.1 GCF_000768355.1 Lysobacter daejeonensis GH1-9 | reverse complement strand
CGCTCGCCCAGCGCGGCCTGGCCGAACGGATCGCGGTGGCGGCGACGCCGGCTGCCGTCGACCCGCGCCCCGGGCCAGCCCTCAATTCCGATCAGCAGGCCGCGGTGGACGCCGTGCTGGCCACGCGTGATGGCTTCGCCGCCCTGCTGCTGGATGGCGTCACCGGCAGCGGCAAGACCGAGGTCTACCTGCACGCCATCGCCGACTGCCTGGCGCGCGGCCGGCAGGCGCTGGTGCTGGTGCCGGAGATCGGCCTGACCCCGCAGACCCTGACGCGCTTCCGCGCGCGCCTCGGCGTGCCCGTGCATGCGCTGCACTCGGGCCTGTCCGATGGCGAGCGCGCCCGCACCTGGGCGGCCATGGCCCGCGGCGAGGCCCGGGTGGTGGTCGGCACGCGCTCGGCGGTGTTCCTGCCGCTGCCCGAGGCCGGGCTGATCGTGGTCGACGAGGAGCACGACGGCAGCTTCAAGCAGCTCGACGGCATCCGCTACCACGCCCGCGACTTCGCCCTGGTGCGCGGCAAGGCGCTGGGCGTGCCGGTGCTGCTGGGTAGCGCCACGCCGTCGCTGGAATCGCTGCACAACGCGCGCAGCGGCCGCTACCGCCACCTGCGCCTGCCCGCGCGCGCCGGCG
>NZ_AVPU01000006.1 GCF_000768355.1 Lysobacter daejeonensis GH1-9 | reverse complement strand
CGACTGCTCAAGACCAACCGGTTCGGTTATCGAAAGATTATGGATGTCCAGGATGGCATTGCCATTGTCCGTAACCACGCCTTGGCCTTCGGCCGTCTGTCGCCACACCGGCTGGCCGCCGGTCATCGCCAACAACTGACGGGCCACCAGGCTGCGCGCCATGGGAATGACTTCGACGGGAAGGGGGAACTTGCCGAGTACGTCGACGCGCTTGGCCGGGTCTATGATGCAGACGAACTTGTCACTGGCCTCGGCGATGATCTTCTCGCGCGTCAGCGCGGCGCCGCCGCCTTTGATCAGGCACTTGTGCGGGTCACATTCATCGGCGCCATCCACGTACAGGGACAGCGTACCGGTGGTATTGAGGTCAAAAACCTCGATGCCGTGGGCGCGCAGCCGGGCGGTACTCTGTTCAGAGCTGGATACGGTGCCCTTGATGCGGTCCTTGATGCGGGCGAGGGCATCAATGAAATAGGCCACCGTGGAACCGGTGCCGACGCCGACGATCATGCCATCCTCGACGTACTCGATGGCCTTCTCGCCGGCCAGGCGTTTGGCTTCGCTCATGGTGTTGGGGAACTCGTGGTCAGTGGGTGGGGGGCGGGCGTTGCGCGACTTCTGGCCGGACCGCTGCGCTCCGTGAAGGATGGCAGCAGGCGGCCGGAAAGGGCTGATGCAGGCAGGATTGTAACGGGCCTGATTGAATCCGCGTCGCCCGGGCGCTGGCGATCAACCCGCCCAGTGGGATGCAGGCCAGCTCGACCGAATGGAGACCGCGGCCGACCACCCGCGGAAACCCCAAGCGCCGACCGACGCGGCGGTGCGCTTACTCAAGGGCCAGCAGGAACTTCCACTGGCTGGCGCTCACCGGAAACACGGACAGCCGGTTGCCGCGGCGGATAAGCGCGAATTCCTCGCCCAGCTCGTCGCCATGCTGCTTGATTTCATCCAGTGCAATGGTGCGCTTCAGTTTGCGCTCGAAGGCGACATCGACCAGGAACCATCGCGGTTCCTCATGGGTGGCCTTGGGGTCGTGGTAGTCGGACTTCGGGTCGAACTGGGTTTCATCGGGGTACGCCCGACTGGCTACCGTAGCCGTGCCGACGATGCCGGGCACTGCGCAGTTGGAGTGGTAGAACAGCACGCCATCGCCGACCTGCATCTGGTCGCGCATGAAGTTGCGCGCCTGGTAGTTGCGCACGCCGTTCCACGGCTCCGTGCCAACGCGTTGCAGGTCATCGATGGAAAAGGCGTCGGGCTCGGACTTCATCAGCCAGTAACGGCGGCGGGCGGTCATGCGGGAACTTTCCGGCAATCAATGAAGGTGGTTTCAGTGCAAACGGCATCGACGGCCACGTCCCAGGCGGCGCCCGTCAGTGCATCGACCTGTTGCACGTCGAACGCGGCGCCCACCAGGTAAGGCGGCGCGGGGCGTTCTTGGCGGAAGGCGAAGGTGCGGTCGTACCAGCCGCCGCCCATCCCCAGACGCTGGCCCGCGGCATCGAAGCCGACCAGGGGCATCACCGCCATTGCCAGGTGCGACGGCTCCAGCAATGAAGAGGGCGAGACGTCCGGCTCGGGAATGCCGAAGCGGTTGCTGACCAGCGCATCGCCTGGACGCCACGGGGCAAACCGCAACCGCTCGTCGTCACCGAGCACGGGCAGGCAGTACACGCAGTCGCGTGGAAGCTTGAGCTGCCAGGCATGCAGGGCGATCTCTGCGTCCATGGCCCAGTAGCCGGCGACGTAACCGTGCGTGGGGGCGAATGGCATGGCCAGCAGGCGGGTGGCCAGCTGTTCGGCGGCGGCGATGCGGGTGGCGGCCGGCAGGGCGCGACGACGGTCGCGCAGGACGCTGCGAAGTTGTCGGCGTTCTGCCGCGAGGTCGACGGTCATCCAGCGCAATCCGGGGCGGCGGGGTGGACCTGGCCGCGGTTGACCGAGAGTACCGGCAGTGGCCCGCACCGCCGGCAGTGAAAGGGAAGTCCTCCGCTCGTGCCGATGCTTACGAAACGACCTTGAACCCGGGGTTCAAGTGGGAACGCTTGGTGGCCGTCGGGCTTCCCGCTGCGTGGCGGACATGCACTCCGGGCTTCCGTTGCGCCCCCGTGGTCGTAATTAAGGGACAAGGCGAATGTTTGCGTACGCCGTCGAACACAGCAGAGGACGTGGACGCAGTATAGCGTGAGTGCCCGGTAGGCGGCGGCCGCCCGTCGGTGTGGAGTGCGCGGCATTCAGCATCGATCGCTCCGGAGGGTGAGTCCGGGGAGCTGGCCGGCAGAAGGCGCACGGGGGCGCCCTTTACGCATGGCAGTCATGCGCCGTGGCGCGCCGCTTGGCCATCGAAGGGCCGACCCGTTGCTTTGGGGGCTGACGAACTCAACGCGAGGTGGCGTCGAACAGGCCGTCGAGTTTGCGCTGCAGATCACCCAGGGTGCGCGCGAGTTCGCGGTCGCGACCCTCATTCTCGACGCGGGCCACCTGCAGTTCGTGCGCGAGGTTCAGTGCGGCCAGCACGGCCACGCGATCGAGGGCCGCCATGCGGTTGTTCCCGCGGATTTCCCGCATCTTGCCGTCCAGCACCTTGGCCGCGGCGAGCAGGCTGTCGCGCTCGTCGGGCTCGCAGCCCACGGTGTACTCACGGTCGAGGATGCGGATGGTGACCGGATGGTTCGCGCTCACGTGTGCTGCTCCAGCGACTTCAGTCGCGCGATCATCGCCTCGACCCGGGTGCGCGCGAGTTCGTTCTTGGCCAGCAGGGCGGAACGTTCGCCGGCCAGCTGTTCCTGTTGCTGGCGCAGGCTGCGGTTCTCCTCGCCGAGTCGGCGGGCGCGCTCGGTCAGCTCGTCGAGACGGGCGTTGAGCGATTGCAGTTGGGCGAGGAGCTCTTCGCGATCCATCGGTGAACGATAGCAGTGTGGGGCGGCCGGTCAAGGCACGGCGGTCACGCGCTTCGGGCGGTCCCAGTCCAGGATGAAGGCCAGGCACTCGCTTTCCGCCATCGGGCGGGCCAGCCAGTAGCCCTGGATCTCGTCGCAGGCGTGGGCGCGCAGGAACTGCATCTGCGCCTCGGTCTCCACGCCTTCGGCGATGACGTTCAGGCCCAGCGAATGGGCCATGGCGATGACCGTAGTGGTAATGGCCTCATCGTCGGGATCGATGGTGAGGTCGGCGATGAAGGCCTTGTCGATCTTCAGCGTGTTGATCGGCAGGCGCTTGAGGTAGGCCAGCGACGAGTAGCCGGTGCCGAAATCGTCCACGGCCAGGGCGATGCCCAGATCACGGACGGCCTGCAGGGTGGAGGCCGTCTGCTCGGCGTTCTCCATGATCACGCTTTCGGTCAGCTCCAGTTCCAGGCCGTGGGCATCGATACCGGTGGTCTCCAGCGTGCGGGCGACCACACGGGGCAGGTCGCCGCGCAGCAGTTGCAGCGCGGACACGTTGACGGCCATGGTCAGCGAATCCAGGCCGCGGTCCTGCCAGCGCTTGAGCACGGCGCAGGCCTGGCGCAGCGCCCATTCGCCGATCTCCATGATCAGGCCAGTTTCCTCGGCCAGGGGCACGAACTGTATTGGTGCGATTTCGCCGTGCTCGGCACTGGTCCAGCGCAGCAGTGCCTCCACGCCGGTGATGCGCTGGTCGGCCAGCGACAGGCGTGGCTGGAACACCAGGCGCAGTTCACCGCGGTCCAGGACCTTGCGCAGCGCGGCGGAGATGGTGGCGCGCTGGCGGATCTCGTGGTCCATGCTTTCGGTGTAGCGCATGAACGTGCGCCGCCCGATGGCCTTGGCCTGGTACATCGCGGTATCGGCGTGCTTGAGCAGGTCGGTGGGGACCTGGGCGTGGTCGGGGTACAGGCTGATACCGATCGATGGCGAGATCACCACCTCGTGGCGCTCTTCCAGGTCCAGCGGCAGCTCGAATGCGGCGATGATCTCCAGTGCGACCTGTTCGGCCTGTTCGCCAGTGTCGATGTTCTCCAGCACCACGGTGAATTCGTCGCCACCCAGCCGCGCCACGGTGTGCTGCAGACCGACGGTCTGCTGCAGGCGAGCCGCGGCGGCGCGCAGGATGCGGTCGCCCGCGGCGTGGCCGAGGGAGTCGTTGATGTCCTTGAAGCGGTCCAGGTCAAGGAACAGGACGGCGATGCTCTGGTTCTGGCGGCGGGCGCGGACGATGGCGCGGGACAGGCGCTCGGAGAGCAGCGTGCGGTTGGGCAGGCCAGTGAGCGTGTCGTAGTTGGCGAGGTAGCGCAGTTCCTGCTCGGCGCGCTTCTGGTCGGTGATGTCGCCAAGCACGGCGACGTAATGGCCACGCTGGCCACTGGCATCGAGCACGATGCTGGCCTGCAGCCAGCACAGGAATTCCGTGCCGTCCTTGCGCCGCTGCCACACTTCGCCGGACCAGCGGCCGGTCCGTTCCATCTCCACGCGCATGTGCTGGTAGAAGTCGGGGTCGTGCTGCAGGCTGTCGAGCAGTTCGGTGCCGCGGCCGATGACCTCGGCGTCGTTGTAGCCGGTCATGCGCGAGAAGGCGGGGTTGACCGAGACAAAGTTGAAGTCGCGGTCGAACACCGCCACGGCTTCGGCCATGCTGCGCAGCACCTCGCTGGCGATGCGGCGTTCCCGCTCGGCACTGCGGCTGGCGGTGATGTCGCGGGCGGTGCCCGCCACGCGCAACGCGCGGCCATCGGGCCCGCGTTCGACCACCCGGCCGCGTGCGCGTACCCACTGCCAGCTACCGTCCGGTGCGCGGGTGCGGTGCTCGGAGAGGAACAGCGCCGAATCGCCGCGCAGGTGCTGGCGCAACTGGTCCAGCACCTGGGGCAGGTCGTCGCCGTGGATGACGTGGTCGGTGGTGATCTGGGTGTGGATGTCGCCGCCCGTGGGATCGCTGCCCTGGTCGTCCACGCGCATGCGGTGCACCTGGCCGCGCACCAGGTCGTAGTCCCAGAACTGCTCGCCCGAGGCCCACAGCGCCAGCTTCAGGCGTTCCTCACGCTCGCGGATCTGACGGAAGTAGCCCTGGTCCAGGCGCCGCCGTCGGGTCCAGCGCCAACCCATCGTGGCGCTCGCACCCAGCACCACCAGCACCGCCACGAAGATCGCCAGCGGATGGCGCCAGAGCGGCGGTGCGACGTAGACCGGGATCTGCAACTCCTGCGGGCTCCAGATGCCGTCGCGATTGGTGGCTTGCGCACGCAGGGTGTAGTGCCCGGGCGGCAACTGGGTGTAGGTGATGTCGGGTGACGTGCCGTTGTCGATCCAGCCGCGATCGAAGCCGACCATGCGGTAGCGGTAACGGATGCGCGCCGCTGGGTCGAAGTCGAAGGCGCCGATCCGCAGGCGCAGGATGTCGATGCCTGCCGGGATGTCCAGCCGTGTGGGTAGCCACAGGGCGCCGCTGTTGCCGGGGGCATCCAGGCCGATACGGGCCGCGAGCAGGCGGGCCGGGGGGCTGAAGCGGGAGTCGATGATGCGGCCGGGATCGAACAGGTTGAGGCCGCGCACGCCACCAAATGCCAAGCGGCCGTCGTGCAGGCGCGCCGCGGCACCGCCGTTGAATTCGAGGTCCTGCAGGCCGTCCGCGACGCCGTAGCTGCGCACGTCGCCGCTGGCTGGGTCGAGTCGCAGGACGCCGATGTCCGTGCCCAGCCAGAGCGCACCACCGGCGGATTGGCGGATGGAGAAAACCGTGGGCGTGGCCCGGTCGCCCAACTTGCCGCTGAGTGGATGGCTGAACCGGATGCTGCCGTCCGCGCCTTCGATCGCCCGGCTCAGGCCGGAGTGGGTCCCGACCCACACCGAGCCGTCTTCGGCCTGCACCAAGCTGCGCACGAGGTTGCCCGCGAGGCTGTCGGGGGCATGGTCGTGGTGACGAAGGTGGCGGATACGTCCGGTGCCGGGATCGAGCAGGTCAAGGCCATCGCTGGTGCCGATCCAGATCCGGCCGTTGCGGTCCTCCAGCAGCGCATTGGTGGTCGGGTGGGACAACGAGCGGGCGTCACCCTCGCGCCAGGCATAGTGGGTGACACCGGAGCCGTCACGACGGTAATGCAGCACGCCCATGTGGCTGGTGCCCAGCCAGAGGTCGCCGTTGCGCGCGAGCAACAGCGAGCGTATGCCGGGGTGTCCGTAGCCGCCCAGGGCCACGGTTTCGGCGTCACCGTTACGGGGGTCGAATCTCAGCAGGCCGTGCGTGGTCGCCAGCCACAGGCGGCCATGACCCGCATCGCCCATCGCCATGGTCCTGCGCAGGACGGCCAAGGTGGAGGCCGGCGTGGGCAGGCGCGCAGTCCAGTCGGTAAACCGGTCGGTGGTGCTCTCGTAGCGCAGGAGGCGGCCGTCGTCGGTGCCAAGCCAAAGTACGCCGGGCTCGGATTCGTAAACCGAGCGGATGCTGTCGTCCGCGGCGGCGCTGCCCTTGCGGGTGCCCTCCAGTTCCAGCACGTAGGTGAACCGGGAGCCGGCCGGGTTCGTCACGGATACGCCACGGAACCAGCCGCCCGCCCAGAGCATGCCGCCTCGATCCACCATCAGCGTGGTGATGGAGTCCTCCGGCAGGCTGGCCGGAACCGACGCGTTTTCCGCGATGACGGTGACATGGCCGGTTTGCGGGTCCAGTCGACGCAGGCCGCTGCCGACCACGCTGAACCACAATTGGCGGTCAGGGGCCTCGACGACGTTGCGCACTTCGCCGCCCGTGGTGTCGCCGCTGGCAGGCCACTGCCTCAGGAATTCGCGGCCGTTGGAATGCAGGCGGTACAGCCCGTCGCTGCGACCGACCCAGAGCTGCCCTTGCCGATCGAAGCCGAGGCTGGTCACGGCCACCGCCGGCCCGACGCGGGTGGCCTGACCGTCGGCGCTGATGTGGAAAAGGCCCGCCAAGTTGCCGTACCACAGCGTGCCATGCGCGTCGGCCACCAGCTTCTGCGGGGCGACGTCGCGGTCCACGCTGGCGTCCAGGCGCAGCACCGGGTGGCGCTGGCCGCTGGCCGGCTCCAACCATTCCAGCCCCGCACTGGTCGCCACCCATAACCGACCATGCAGCGGCACCAGGCCGGTCACGCGCTGACGGGGGCCTTCCGGCGCATTGCCGCTGAGGTAGCGCTGCACGGAGCCGTTGCCGAGGTCCAACCGGGCCACGTAGCGCGACTGCGTGCCGATCCACAGGCCGCGCTCGCCATCGAGGGCCAGCGCGGTGACGAAACTGTCCGGCAGGCTGGCCGGGTTCTGCGATTCGTGGCGGTAGGGAACGAAGCGTTGACCGTCGTACCGGTGCAGGCCGCCCTGCGTGCCGACCCACACGAACCCCTGGCGGTCCTGGACCATCGAGGTGACCGAGTTCTGGACCAGGCCACGCTCGCTGCCCAGTGACTGGAAATAGAACTCGCGCGTGGCCGCTTGCGCACGCGGGTAGGCCGGTCCCAGCAAGGCCAGGGCCAGCAGGCCACAGCCTACGGCTTTGCGGATGGGCAAGGGCGGCACGGCACCGAAGCGCGGGAGAAGCAACGGGGCCAGTTTAGGCAGCCAATGCAGGCATCACAACCAAAATCAAGCCCTGCCAGTCCAGGCCCGGTTGGTACACTGGACCCCCCTCAACGTGGCAATGCACGTGGCCAATACCGATCTGCCGTCCCTCCCCGCCGTGGAGGCGGAAATCCGCCAGCAGGCATTGGCGATGACCTCCTCGGAACTGCATGGTGCGCTCTGCGGCTGGTTGGCCGGCGGCGGCGCCGCCACCCGCGACTGGCCCGCCAAGGTGCTGGTGGACGCAGGCCTGGAAACGCCCGCCGAGCACTCCCCCTTCGACCAGTTGCGCGAAGCCACCGCGGCCCAGTTCGGCGACCGCAGCTTCGGTTTCGAGTTGCTGCTGCCGGAGGCCGATGCGTCGCTCGCGGTGCGCAGTGGCGCGCTGTTCGACTGGTGCCGGGGTTTCCTGGGCGCGTTTGGCCTGGCCGCCGGCGCCAAGCCGCCCCTGTCCGAAGAAGGCGCCGAAGCCTTGGCGGACTTGGCCAAGCTGGCGGCGGCGCAGCCGCAGGACGAGGGCGACGAGGATGACGAGGCGGCCCTGGTCGAGATCGAGGAGTTCGTGCGCGTGGCGGCCCTGTTGCTGCATGGCGATTGCGTGATGGCCGCCCAGCATCGTGCCCGGTTGAACTGAGACGGTGGCGATGGCCAGCCCCACAGGCATTCCTGCCGCCAACTACGCGCGTCGCCGCAAGCAACTGATGCGCATGGCGGGCAACGACGCGATCCTGGTGCTGCCCGCAGCGGCCGAGCGGATCCGCAGTCGCGATACCCATTATCCGTACCGACAGGATTCCGACCTCTGGTACCTGACCGGCTTCCCCGAGCCCGAGGCGGTGCTGGTGCTGGTTCCGGGGCGCAAGCACGGCGAGGCGTTGCTGTTCTGTCGCGAACGCCATCCTGAACGCGAGGGTTGGGACGGGCCGCGCTTCGGTCCGGAGGGGGCGGTCGAAGGTTTTGGCCTGGACGATGCGTACCCCATCACCGACATCGACGACATCCTGCCGGGCCTGCTGGAAGGGCGCAGCCGGGTGTACTACCACTTCGGTCGCGATGCGGAGTTCGACCTCAAGCTGATCGGCTGGGTTAATCGGGTGCGCGCGATCATGAAAATGGGTGATCGACCGCCGCATGAGTTCCTCGAACTGGGCCACCTGCTGGACGAGATGCGTCTGTTCAAGGACCGCGACGAGCTGAAGTTGATGCAGCGGGCGGCCGACATCTCGGTGATGGCCCACCAGGCCGCAATGCGCGCGGTGCGACCCGGCGTGCACGAATACACCCTGCAGGCCGAACTGGAACGCGTGTTTCGCCTGCATGACGCGCAGCCGGCGTACGGCAGCATCGTCGGCGCGGGCGCCAATGCCTGCGTGCTGCATTACCACGCCAACAACGCGCCGGTGCGCGACGGCGACCTGGTGCTGATCGATGCCGGCGCGGAGTACCGCGGCTATGCGGCCGACATCACCCGCACGTTCCCGGCCAATGGCCGCTTCAGCGCCGCGCAGCGCGCATTGCACGACCTGGTGTCGCAGGCGCAGGCGGCCGCCTTGGCCCATGCGCGACCCGGGGTGCCTTACGAGGCTGGGCACAACGCCGCGGTCGAAACGCTGACCGAGGGGCTGCTGCGTCTGGGCCTGCTCAAGGGCAAGCTCGAGAAGAACATCGACGAAGGCCATTACCGCCGCTACTACCGGCACAAGACCGGGCACTGGCTGGGGCTGGACGTGCACGACGTGGGCGAGTATCGCTTCGATGGCGAATCGCGCCTGCTGGAGCCAGGCATGGTGTTCACCATCGAGCCCGGCCTGTACGTGCCGACGGACGACACCGGCGTGGATGCCAAATGGCGCGGCATCGGTATCCGCATCGAGGATGACGTGCTGGTGACTCGGGACGGGCACAAGGTGCTGACCGATGGACTGGCGCGCAGTGCCGATGAGATCGAGGACTTCATGGCGGACGCGCACGCGGCGGCCTGATTCCCGCGTCGCCGTGCGCCGCGCTGCTCGCGCGATACGGCAGGGGCCACGCACGACCCGATCGTACTGATACAAAGAAGCCCGCGGGAGACCGCGGGCTTTCTGCGGGCAGCTGGCCCCTGCGCCTTAAGCGGCGGCGAAGCCTTCGCGCGTGAGGTTGAGCGGCGCACCTTCGGTGCACACCACGTCGTCCTCGATGCGGATGCCGCCATAGGGCTTGAACGCCTCGATACGCGCCCAGTCCACGTCGTTGGCGTGCGCGCCCTGTCGCAGTTCTTCGAGCAGCAGGTCGATGAAGTACAGACCCGGTTCGATGGTGACCACCATGCCCGGCTGCAGCACGCGGGTCAGGCGCAGGTAGGGATGGCCGGCCGGCTTGGGAATCGTGCCGCCGCGGTCGCTCTCGGCAAAGCCCGCCACGTCGTGCACCTGCAGGCCGATGCCGTGGCCGATGCCGTGCGGGAAGAACACGCTGCTCACCCCCGTCTCCACCGCGGCCTCGGGCGAGAGGCGCGTGATGCCGAAGTCGCGCAGGATGCCGGCGATTGCCAGATGCGCGTTTAGGTGCAGCTGCTTGTAGTCGAAGCCGGCCCGCACCTCGTCGCACATGCGCAGTTGCGCGGCGTCCATGGTGTCGATCAGCGTCTGGAACTCGCCGGCGGTGTCGGCGGCGTAGGTGCGCGTGATGTCGCAGGCATAGCCATGGAAACTGGCGCCCGCGTCGATCAGGAAGCTGCGCGAATCGCGCGGCGGCAGACGGTCGCGCTCGGTGTAGTGCAGCACCGCGCCGTGCTCGTTGAGCGCCACGATGTTGCTGTACGGCAGGTCGTTGGCATCCTGGCCGGCAGCCTGGCAATACGCCAGGTGGATGCCGAACTCGCTGGAGCCCGCGCGGAAATTGCGCTCGGCCGCACGGTGCGCGCGCACGCCAATGCGTGTGGCTTCACGCATCAGCGCGACTTCGTAGGGCGTCTTGAACGCGCGGTGGTACTCCAGGTAATCCACAACCACGGGTGGGTTGTTGGGCACGAAATCGCCCAACGCGCTCTGCGGCTCGCCGAGGATGGCGCAGCGCGACGCATCCTTCGGCAGGTGCTGCAACGCCTCTTCCGGCGTGCGGATCACCACGATGTCGAACTGGTCGACCCACCAGCCGCTCGGGGCTTGCGGTACCGCGTGCCAGTAATCGGCCGGCTGCAGGTAAACCAGCTTGGGCTTCTGGCCGGGCGTGGCCACGACCCAGCTGCCCGGGTTGCGGGTGAGTGGCACCCATGCCTTGAATTGCGGGTTGGTCGCGAACGGGTAATCGCGATCGTCGAAGACATGGTAGTGCAGGGTCCCGCTGGGCACGACCAGGTGGTCGTAGCCGCCGCGGGCCAGGGCCTCGCTCGTCCGCGCAGACGTGGTTTGCACGTGCTGCGGGTATAACATCGCGAGATCTTGGATGGTCATGGGGCTTCTCTTGGGGACGTCGAAGGATGTTGACGGATTCTCCACCTCGCCGCGTTCGACGGCCAGTGTCCCCGCGGTGCGCCCGTGGGCCGTGACGGCCTGGGTGTGGAGCCTGACTGCGCTGCTGGCGGGGATCCTGCTGACGGTTGCCATCTCCAGGGAGCAGCAGCGGCGCGTGGACGCCGAGCAGCGCCTGGCCTTTGACGGATTGGCGCAACGCGGCTTCGAGGCCTTGCAGACGCAACTGGAAGCCTGTGGCCTGCTGTCGCGCACGGTGCAGACGCTGTTCATGACCTCCGAGGAGGTCACGGCCCTGGAATTCGAGCACATCTACGAGAACCTGCGCCCGCGGGAGCGATTTCCGAGCCTGCTGGCGTTGACCTATGCCGACCGGCGGATGATGCCGGACGGTGAGCACTTCATCACCACCCGGGTGGTGCCGCTGCAGGGCAACGAACGGGTGATGGGGTTGGACATCGCCCGGCAAGTGCCCAACCTGCGTGCGCTGCGCCGCTCGACCGCCACGGACCAGCCGGCGCTGTCGGCTCCGTTCACCCTGGTGCAGACCGATGCCCTGGGAGGATCGACCGAAGGAGTGACCTTACGCCTGCCCGTGTTCGCCCCCGGCGTGCGTCCGGACACGCCCGCGGAGCGGCGCGACCGATTGCGGGGATCCTTGGCGGTTTCGTTCCGGATCCGCGACCTCATCGAGAGCGCCATCCAGCGCGAAAGCCGTGATGCGTTGCGGGTGCGGGTGTCGGACGTGACCGATGGCCCCGGCCAGATGCTGTTCGACTCCAACTCCCAGCACCGTGCCAGCGCCTCTGCGCCGGCCTTCGACCGGTTGCTGCGTTACGGCGGGCGCGTCTGGCAGGTGCAGATCCAGCCCTTGGACTACCGGCCAGCGGGCTTGGGTTGGCGGGAGTCGGTGTTCTGGCCCGGATTGCTGGCCAGCGTGCTGCTGGCATTGCTGGTGTGGTCACTGGCCACCACGCGGCACCGCGCCCTGCAACTCGGCCTGCGGATGAGCCACCAGTATCGCGAGAGCGAGGAGCGATTCCGCGCGCTCAACGAGCTGTTGCCAGCACTGGTGCTGCTGGCCGATCGCAAGGACGGCCAGATCAGCTATGCCAACCAGGCGGCACGCGCACGATTGGGTCGCGCGCGACTGGGGCAGGGTTTGGCGGCCCTGTTTGAAGACCCGGCGGTCCACGAGCACCTGGTGGCGGCGGGAGGCGATGACGCTGGCACGGTGGAGGTGGCGTTGCGCGATGCGGAAGGTCAGCGGTTCTGGGCCAGCCTGTCGCTGTCGCCGGCCATGCTCGACGAGCATGAGCAGTGGCTCATGGTCGCGACCGACGTCTCGGAGCAGCGCCAGTTGACCGAAATGCTGAGCTACCAGGCCAGCCACGACGGGCTCACGGAACTGTTCAACCGGCGTGAGTTCGAGCGACGCGCGGAGCTGGTCGTCGAGTCGGTGGTGGTCGGCGGCCCGGCTGCGGCGCTGTTCTACATCGACCTCGACCAGTTCAAGCTCATCAATGACACGTCCGGCCACATCGCGGGCGACCAGTTGCTGATCCAGTTGGCGACGTTGATGCACGAACAGTTGCGCGGGGGCGACATCCTGGCGCGCCTGGGCGGTGATGAGTTCGGCGTGCTCGCCTGCCAGGTGGGCGACCGCGAGGGCGCGAGCCTGCTGGCCGAGCGCATCCGCGAGCACATCGATGGATTCGTCTTCGTGTGGGAGCAGAGTACGTACACCATCAGCGCGAGCATTGGCGCGGTCATGATCGACCATCCGGGCTTGACGCTGAAGGATGTGATGGCGCAGGCCGATACCGCGTGCTACCTCGCCAAGGAAGCCGGGCGCAATCGTGTGCACTTCTACTCCGAGCAGGATGACGAGACCACGCGCCGTCGCAGTGAAATGGAGTGGGCCAACCGCCTACGCTGGGCGATCGACGAGGGCCGGCTGCAACTGCAGTACCAAGAGGTGCGCGCGCTCGATCCGTCCGACGGCGGCGAGCCTCGCGTTGAATTGCTGTTGCGCTTCCGCGACGAAGCCGGTCGGCTGGTGGTGCCCGGTGCCTTCATTCCCGCCGCCGAGCGTTACGGCCTCATGCCGATGATCGACCGCTGGGTGATCGAGAATGCGCTGGCCAATTTCGATCGCCTGCATCCCAGCGGCGATGGCCTGGCGCTGGCCACCATCAACGTCTCCGGTGCCAGCCTGGAGGACGAGTCGCTGACCGAGCTGATCCTGCAGTTGCTGCAGCGCTACCGGGTGGCGCCGCAGCGGGTGTGCTTCGAGATCACCGAGACCGTGGCCGTGCGCAACCTGTCGCAGGTGTCGCGCTTCATCGAGCGGTTGCGCGACGCCGGTTGCCGCATCGCGCTGGACGACTTTGGTGCCGGCATGTCCTCGTTCGGGTACCTGAAGAACCTGCCGGTGGACATCATCAAGATCGACGGCAGTTTCATCCGCGACCTGCTGAACGACCCGATGAGCCACGCCATCGTCCGCGCGGTGACCGACATCGGCCACCAGCGCGGCCTGCAGGTGGTGGCCGAATGGGTCGCCAGCGAGGAAATCCTGCAGGCGCTGGTCGCGCTGGGCGTGGACTATGCGCAGGGCTTCGCCCTGCACCAGCCCACCGTGGTGCCGTTCCAGGCGGGCTGATGCCTGACGGGGTCTCAGTGCACGGGGGCCAGCCACCCGCGCAGGCGGGCCTGCGATGCGTCGGTCAGGGTGATGAAGCGGAATCCGGCCCAGGCCTGGCCGGGGGCGCTGGCCAGGTTTTGCCACAGCAGGTGCGCGCCCACTTCAATGGGCTCGCCGCCGTTGCCGTCGGGCAGGTTGAAGCGCAACTGGTACAGCGCGTCGTCGACGAGGCCGCTGCCCGAAATCAGCAGCATGCCGGTTTCCGAGAGATTGCCCAGCCGGCCGATGACGCGGTCGGTCATGGTGTCGACCACGTCGATGTCCTCCGGCGTGGGCTGGCGCGGCGCTCGGCGGAATTCCTCGGTCATTTCGACACCTCGGCGTTTCGGGCAGGGTGGGCGAAGTTGCGCAGGGCCGACAGGGTGGCCTGCCAGGCGCGATCGATCAGGCGACCGCGGGTGGCCGTGACGACCCGGGCCTGGTTTTTCGCCATCATGCGGGCCAGGCTGTCGAGCGTCTGCTCGTCCACGCGCTGGCCGCGCTGGTTGACGAACAGCACGTGCCCGGTGATGGAGCTGAACCAGGCCAATCGCCGGCGGACCACGTCGCCCTGCTGGTTGGTGACGAATTCGAACCAGGTGCCGAAGGGCAGTTGCGACACTTGCTGGAAGCAGGCTTCCTCGGCCTCGTCGCGGGGCGGCAATGGCGCCTTGTCGTTCTGGGCCTGCTCGCCCAGGCGCGCGCGCGCCTTGAGCTTCATCGCCAGTTCGGTCCGTGAGCCCGGGTCCTCGGAGCTCTGCGCGCCCGATGCGCACAGCCGGCCGGCGATAAGGGCCGCCTCTTCGCCGTGGTAGCCGACCAGTCCGAGCCCCTGCATCACGCGCTGCTCCAGCCCCTTCGGCGCAGCGACACCATCGCAGGTGGCCGCGATGATGCTGCGCGTGTCCTCCTGCTGGCGCTGCCAGGCTTCCGAGTCCTCGCCGTTGCGCAACAGGGTCAGGGTCAACACGTCCGTCCACGCCTGGTCCAGCAGGGCATGGGTGAAGCGCGGCAACACGCGCGGGCCAATGAGCTGGTTGAGCACCTCCTTGGCCCGTCGCTTCGAAACCTCCAGCTTCTCCTTGCCGCGCGCGGCTTCGATGTGGCGGCGCTCGCTGACCTCGGCCTTGCGCGCCATGGCATGCAGGTGGTCCTGCAGCGGCTGGTTGGCCGCCGCGAATACCGAGGGGTCGCCACGGTAGTGCTCGACCACGTGGTCGACGGCGCGCTTGAGGTGATCTTCCAACACCGGATCGCGCTCATCGTCGGCGAGCCAGCTGGCGCCGGACTCGGCCACCGCGTTCAGCAACTGCCGCGCGGGGTGGTGGGTGCGTGCGAAGAAGCCGTGGTCCTGCAGGGCCACGCGCAGCAGGGGCACCTGCAGGCGCTCGAGCAGTGAGCTGCTGGAGGATTCTCGGCGGACGTCACGCGCCAGCTCGGCGTACAGCATGCCCAGCAGTTCGATGGCGTCGCTGTCCTCCTGCGACAGGGTGATGGCCTCGCCGTACTTGCGGCGGCCATGGGCAAGCAGGGTCTGGCGCAGGTCCGACAGGCCGGTAGGGCCCGGTCGCGGTGTGCGACTCAGGCTCTGTTGGGCCTCGAGGGCGGCCTGCACGTCGGTCGGCGACATCTGCTGGCGCAGCGGGGGCGAGACCTCGGGGCGCAGCTTGCCGATCAGGTCACTGCGTCCGGCCAGCAATTCCTGCAGCAGCGGGAAGGTGACGCCATCCTCGTCCTTGCCATCGCCGGCGTCCTCGTCTCCCAGCCAACCGGTGTGCGGACGCTGCAGCGCGGGGGCGGGCGGGGTGGCGGCACGTTGGCCCGCCGGCGCCCGTTGCGCGGATGCGGCGGCAGCGACCGGGTTGACCGGGCGCGTGCGCAGCGGCACGTACGACAGGTTGGGCAGCACGCCTTCCTGCGCCAGCAGCCCATTCAATGCTTCCACGAGGTGCGCATAACCGCCCAGCACGTGGGTGTCGAAGCTGTGGAACAACTCCAGCCGCGCTTCCTGGCTGATCTGCAGCACGTGGCTGGCTTCGGCAACGATGCGCGAGAGTTGCTGGGGCCCCACAGGCAGGTATTCGGCTTCGATGGCCGGCGAACCCGCCAGCACGCCGAAGCGCTGACCCAGCAGCAGCAGCGGCAGGCTGCAGCGCGCCTCGTGCCTTACCGACATGGCTCGCAGCGCGCCGGCTTCCGTCACCACCTCGTCTTCGACCAGACGCAGGTGTCCGAATCCGGCCACCGGATGCGGGGCCTCGGCCGCCTTCACCGCCGGCCGACGAATGCCACTGAGCGAGCGTTCCAACTCGTGCAGGAAGCGCGGGATCAGGTCGGACCGGTTGACCCGCACGCTGCGCAGCGTCTCGAAGTGCACGGTCTGCTGGGTCGGATTGCGCGCCTGTTCCGCGTGGCGGAACAGCTGTTCCTCGTAATCGGCCAGCATCCGCTCCAGGCGCCGGGCCAGGTCATCGGACATCAGCGTCAGGACGCGTTCGAGGATGTGCTGGACGCGCGGTGGCAGCCGTGCCGATTCGAGCGTTGACCGCATGGGATGCACTCCCCGGGCTGCATAGGTATCCATGGCTGCACCTGGCCTGTCGAAGTTTCCGAGGCCACGGACCGGCACCACCCCCAACGACCACCGGTCGGATGAATGCGCCAGGTGAAGCCCCCCCTGATGGCCCTTACGTTACACCCACTCGGAACCGGACAGGAGGGCCGTCAGGCAGCTTCGTCCAGGAACAGGCTGACCACGTCGTTGGTGAAACGGCGGCCCAGTTCGGTCGGGCGGACCAGGTCGCCGTCGCGTTCCAGCCAGCCGGCGCTGCAGGCCGCGTCAATGCGCGGGGCGATGTCGGCCGGAGCCAGCCCAGTCCGCGCCGCGAATTCCGCCAGGGCAAACCCGTCCACCAGGCGCAGGGCGTTGAGCATGTATTCGAAGGGGCGCTTTTCCGGTGCAACGCGTTCATCGCCGCCGATGGCCGCGGCGGTGCCCGCGTGTGCCATGTAGGTTGCCGGGTGCTTGTGCTTCCAACGCCGGAGGATGGCCTGCTCGCTGCCCAGCGTCAGCTTGCCGTGGGCGCCGGCACCGATGCCCAGGTAGTCGCCGTAGCGCCAGTAGTTCAGGTTGTGGTCGCAGCGCCGTCCCGCTTGGGAATAGGCGCTGACCTCGTACTGCGCGTAGCCCGCGTCGGCCAGCAAGGCCTGGCAATGCTCCTGTATGTCCCAGCTGGCATCGTCATCGGGGATGCCGGCCGGGGGGCGTGCGGCGAACACCGTGTTCGGCTCCAGCGTCAGCTGGTAGTGCGACACATGCGTGGGCCGCAGGGCGAAGGCGCGCTGCAGGTCCTGTTCGGCCATCGACAGGCTCTGGCCGGGCAGGGCATACATCAGGTCGAGGTTGATGTTGTCGAAGCCGGCATCCTGCGCCAGCTTGATCGCGGCCTCCGCCTCGGCGCTGTCATGGATGCGACCCAGTCGCTGCAGACAGCCGTCGTCGAAGCTCTGCACACCGAAGCTGAGACGGTTGATGCCCGCCGCGCGGTAGCCCTCGAAGCGGCCGTGCTCGGCGGTGCCGGGGTTGGTCTCCAGCGTGATCTCGCAGCCGGGCGCGAAGCGCAGGCGCGCGCTGGCGCCCTGCAGGAAGCGGTCGATGGCCTCCGGCGGCATCAAGCTGGGCGTGCCGCCACCGAAGAACACGGTGCGCACGTTGCGGCCCCAGACCAGCGGCAGGTCGTGGTCTAGGTCGGCCAGCAACGCGTCCACGTAGGCCTCGAAGAGCGGTGCGCCGCGCCGCTCGTGCGAATTGAAGTCGCAGTACGGACATTTGCGCACGCACCACGGGATGTGGACGTACAGAGACAGCGGCGGGGTAGTCAGCATCATCTGCTTATTGTCCCACCCCGGCAGGGTGGTTGCCGGCCGTTTCAGCGCGGGCGCAGCGGGTCGTTCAGCGACAGCGTCCGCAGCCGGGCCTTGAGCTCCGCCAGGGCCTGGCCGCGGTGGCTCACGCGGTTCTTGGTGGCCGCGTCGAGTTCGGCCGCGGAGAGCCCGGACGCCGGATCGAGGAACACCGGGTCGTAGCCAAAACCGCCGTCTCCACGACGGGCGTGCAGTACGCGGCCGTGCCAGCGGCCCTCGACCACCAGCGGCTGCGGGTCGTCGGCCGCGCGCAGCAGCACCAGCACCGCATGGAAGTGGGCGGTGCGTGCCTCGTCCGGAACGCCTTCGAGCGCGCCCAGCAGCTTGTCGATGTTGGCCTGGGCGCCGGCCCCCGGCCCCGCGTAGCGGGCGGAGTACAGCCCGGGGGCGCCGTTCAGTGCGTCCACGCACAGCCCGGAGTCGTCGGCCAATGCCGGCAGGCCGGTGGCCTGCGCCGCGTGCCGAGCCTTGATCAGCGCATTCTCGATGAAGGTGAGTCCGGTTTCGGGTACGTCATCAACGCCCAGGCTCCCCTGCGTGACGAGCGTGAAGCCCTCGTCGCCGAGGAGCGCGTTGAGCTCGGCAAGCTTGCCCGGGTTGCTGGAGGCGAGGACCCATTTCATTCGAGGCTCCAGCGCGGTGGACTCAGCCCGCCAGCGCCGCGCGCTGCATGTCCACCAGGCGGGCAATGCCGGTCTCGGCCAGCGCCGTCATCGCCTGGAGCTCCTCGCGGCGGAACGCATGGCCCTCGGCGGTGCCCTGCACCTCGATGAAGCCGCCACCGTCGTTCATCACCACGTTCATGTCGGTGTCGCAGTCGCTGTCCTCGGCGTAATCCAAATCCAGCACGGGCACGCCCCGGTAGACGCCAACCGACACCGCCGCCACCGCGCCGAAGATGGGGTCGCGGGTGATCTCCTTCCGCGACTGCAGCCAGCGCACCGCATCGACCAACGCCACGTAGGCGCCGGTGATCGCCGCGGTGCGGGTGCCGCCGTCGGCCTGCAGCACGTCGCAGTCCAGGGTGATGGTGCGCTCGCCCAGCAGCTTGCGGTCCACGCAGGCGCGCAGGGAGCGGCCGATCAGGCGCTGGATTTCCAACGTGCGCCCGCCCTGCTTGCCGCGCGCGGCTTCGCGATCGCTGCGGGTATTGGTGGCACGCGGCAACATGCCGTACTCGGCGGTGACCCAGCCTTCGCCCTTGCCGCGCAGGAACGCCGGCACCTTGTTGTCAACGCTGGCCGTGCACAGCACGCGGGTGTCGCCGAAGCTGACCAGCACCGAACCCTCGGCGTGGCGCGTGTAGCCGCGCTCGATGCGCACCTCGCGCAGCTGGTCGGGGGCGCGGCCGCTGGGCCGGGTGACGCCTTGCGGCAGGGAGCTGGTCATCGGCGCGATTACCGGGATTGGGGCCGGCGAGTTTACCATTCGCCCCTCGCCGGCCCGGTTCCGGACAGGACAACCGCATGATCCGCAGCATGACTGCCTTCGCCAGCGGCGAACGCGACACCGAATGGGGCACGCTTTCGTGCGAGTTGCGTTCGGTCAACCACCGCTTCCTCGAGATCGGCGTGCGCCTGCACGACGAGCTGCGCACGATGGAGCCCGCCCTGCGCGAACGCGTCGCCGCCCGCATCGCGCGCGGCAAGCTGGACCTGACCGTGCGCCTGCGCACGCCGGAGGGCGAGGGTGCGTTGCAGGTGAATGCAGAGCGCATCGGCGAGCTGTCCGAGCTGGCGCTGAAGATGTCCTCGCGGTTCCCCGCGCTGCGCACCGACTTCACCGACCTGCTGCAGTTCCCCGGCGTGCTGCAGGCCAAGGCTGCCGACCCGGCGGTGCTGCAGGCCGAGGCGCTGGCGCTGCTGGAGGCGGTACTGGACGAGTTCGTCGCCGCGCGCGAACGTGAGGGCGCCAAGCTGGCCGCCGTGATCATCGAACGCGTGGACGGTATCGCTGCAATTACCGGTGAAGTGCGCGAACTGATGCCGGTGATCCGCGCCGGCCAGCGCGCAAAGCTGCAGGCGCGCCTCTCCGAGCTGGTCCAGCCCGCCGACCCTGGCCGGTTGGAGCAGGAGCTGGTGATGTGGCTGCAGAAACTAGATGTGGAAGAGGAGCTTGATCGCCTCAATGCCCACGTCGGCGAGGCTCGCCGCGTACTCAAGCTGAAGGAGGCAGTCGGCCGCCGGCTTGACTTCCTGCTGCAGGAATTCAACCGCGAGGCGAACACGTTGGGCTCCAAGTCGGTGGATGCCCGTACGTCGACTGCGGCTATCGAACTCAAGGTCCTGATTGACCAGGTCCGCGAACAGATCCAGAACATCGAATGACCATGCGCGGAACCCTGTTCATCGTCGCGGCGCCCTCGGGCGCCGGCAAGTCGAGCATCGTCAATGCGGTGCTCGCACGCGACCCCAATATCGCCCTGTCGATCTCGTTCACCTCGCGCAAGCCGCGCCCGGGCGAGCGCCATGCCGAGCATTACCACTTCGTCAGCGCCGAGGAATTCGAGGGCATGGTCGCCGCCGGCGACTTCTTCGAGCATGCGTTGGTGCATGGCGACTGGAAGGGCACCGCCCGCCAGTCCGTGGAGCCGCAACTCAATGCCGGCAAGGACGTGCTGCTGGAGATCGACTGGCAGGGCGCGCGCCAGGTGCGGGACAAGGTTCCGGGCGCGGTCAGCGTGTTCATCCTGCCGCCGTCGCGCGAGGCGCTGGACCAGCGCATGCGCGCCCGCGGCCAGGACTCGGAAGAGGTGATCCAGCAGCGGTTGGCCGCCGCCCGCGAGGAGATGTCGCACTACGGCGAGTTCGACTATGTGATCGTCAATGAGCACTTCGCCACCGCGGTGGACGAGATGTGTGCTGTGTTCGTTGCCAGCCGGCTGCGCCGCGAGCAGCAGGTGGCACGCCATGGGCGGCTGATCACCACGCTGTTGGCGGACTGAGGCCACTGCGGGCGCGGCGGGGCTGCCCGCAGTGAGGGTTGCTCAGCCCGTAAATTGCCCGCTTCCGCCGGGAGTGGGGCATGACTGGAGGAAAAGCGCTTCTGAAACAACGGGTTGTGCTGGCGACTCGGTGCCCCGTATAATCCTCGGTCCCACCGCGTTTGTATGGACGGCCCTCGGCCGCCAGGAGCCCCATGGCCCGCATCACCGTTGAAGATTGCCTGGAAGTGGTCAACAACCGCTTCGAACTCGTCATGATGGCCGCCAAGCGCGCCCGCCAGCTGGCCAACGGCGTCGAGCCGCAGCTGGACAACAGCGAGTCCAACGACAAGCCGACCGTGCTTGCCCTGCGTGAGATCGCCGCGCGCCGGATCGATCCCGAGTACATCGACGCCGTCGAGAAGGCCGAGCGCGAGCGCAAGGAACGCGAGGCGCTGGAATGGGCCGCGGCTGAAGTCGTGGCCGACGACGACATGTCCAAGGGCGACGACTGAGTCCCCTTCGCGCGCGCTCCGTGCGCGTGCCAGTACCTGCGGCCCCGCCTGTGCGGGGCCGCGTCGTTTCCGTCGTTCAGGTACGCGTTGCCGCCTTGCGTTGCGCCGCGTAGATTGCCTGCATGAACCCTCGCGAGACCGCCATCCGTCCGGCCCCGACGCCTGCGTCCCATGACGCCGGCGTGCCGGACTACGTGCGCGATCTCGAGCGGGTGGCGGCCTATCTGCCGCCGGACCAGTTGGGCCTGCTGCGGCGCGCGTGGGTGGTGGGCGCGGCCGCGCATGCGGGCCAGACGCGCAAGTCCGGCGAGCCCTACATCACCCATCCGGTGGCCGTGGCGCAGGTGCTGGCGGAGCAGGGGCTGGACGTGGAAACCCTGGTCGCGGCGATCCTGCACGACACCATCGAGGACACGCCGCTGACCTACGACGGCCTGGTCGCCGAGTTCGGCGACACCGTGGCCGAACTGGTGGATGGCGTCACCAAGCTGGACAAGCTGCAATTCCGCGACCGACAGGAAGCGGCCGCCGAAAGCTTCCGCAAGATGCTGTTGGCGATGGCGCGCGACCTGCGCGTGATCCTCATCAAGCTGGCCGATCGCCTGCACAACATGCGCACCCTGGGCGCACAGAGCAGCGAGGCGCGCGAACGCATCGCCCGTGAAACCCTGGAGATCTACGCACCCATCGCCCAGCGACTGGGCATGAACCTGATCAAGGCCGAACTCCAGGACCTGGGCTTCCGCGCCCTGCATCCGTGGCGGCACGCGGTAATCGAGAAGCGGATCCGCACCCAGCCAGTGGTTCGCCGCGAGGCCCTGGTGCAGATCGAGGCCACCCTGGCCCAGCGACTGGCCAAGGAAAAACTCATCAACCGCCTGGTCAGCCGGGTGAAGTCGCCGTGGAGCATCTACAGCAAGATGCGCGCCGAGCACAAGAACTTCGCCCAGGTGATGGACGTGTTCGGCTTCCGCATCGTGCTGCGCGGCGTGGCCGACTGTTACCACGCGCTGGGCGTGGTGCATGCCGCCTACAAACCGCTGGATGCGCGCTTCCGCGACTTCATCGCCATCCCCAAGGCCAACGGTTACCAGTCGCTGCACACCGTGCTGTTTGGCCCGTATGGCTCGCCCATCGAGGTGCAGATCCGCACCGAGGAAATGGACCTGATCGCCGAGCGCGGCATCGCCGCGCACTGGTCCTACAAGCACGGCAGCGAAGGATCGGCCAGCGCGCAGAACCGCGCGCAGAGCTGGATCACCGGCCTGGTGGAGGCCCAGCACGCAACTGGCTCGTCGCTGGAGTTCCTGGAGAACGTCAAGGTCGACCTCTTCCCCGACGAGGTGTACCTGTTCACGCCCAAGGGCGACATCCTGGCGCTGCCGCGAAATTCCACCGCGCTGGATTTCGCCTACGCGGTGCACACTGACGTGGGCAACCGCGCGGTCGCCGCGCGCGTGGATGGCAAGCTGGTGCCACTGCGCAGCAAGCTGGCCAGCGGCCAGCGCGTGGAGATCATCACCGCCAAGTCGTCCGCGCCCAAGCCGCAATGGCTGGAGTTTGTTGTGTCGGGCAAGGCGCGCACCTCGATCCGCCAACAGCTGAAGCAACTGGAGCATGAGGACGCCGTGCAGCTCGGCCACCGCATGCTCGACCGCGCGCTGGAGGTGTTGGAGACGTCGCTGGAGCGCGTGCCGACGGTGCGCATGGATGCCTACCTGGCCGAACAGCGCTACGCGCGCCTCGAGGCCTTGCTGGCCGACATCGCACTGGGCAATCGCATGCCCGCGCAGGTCGCGCAGGCCCTGGTGCGCACGGCCCCAGATAAGCTCGAACGTCGCGAGGTACGCGCGCCGTCAGCGGAAGACCGGATCCTCATCACCGGCCGCGAGCGCGGGGTGATCAGCTTCGCCAACTGCTGCCTGCCGGTGCCCGGCGACGAGATCATGGGCTACCACACCGCCGGCAAGGGCATCGTCGTGCACCGGCTCGATTGCCCCAACGTGGTGGAATACCGCAAGTCGCCGGACCGCTGGGTGTCCATCGGCTGGGACCGCAAGGTGGAAGGCGATTTCGGGGCCGCGCTCAAGATCGAAGTGGACAACCGCCCCGGTGCGCTGGCCCAGGTGGCCGCAGCCATTGCCGAGGCCGACTCCAACATCGACCGCGTCGAGTACCTGGAGCGCGATTCCAACCTGGCGGTGATGCGGTTCGGCGTTGAAGTGCGCGACCGCCGCCACCTGGCCGACGTGATGCGCCGCGTGCGCCGGCTGGGCGTGGTGCTGGGCATCCAGCGCTTCTGAGTCGGGGCGCGCCTTGGCGGCCCGTCCGCTAAACTGGGGCATTGCACGCTGTGTCCCCAGGAGCCCCCATGTCCCGCCAGATCATCCACACCGACAAGGCCCCCGCCGCCATCGGCCCGTATTCGCAGGCCGTGCGCGCCGGCAACACCGTGTACCTGTCCGGCCAGATCCCGCTCGACCCGGCCACCGGCCTGGTGGTCGAAGGCGGCATCGACGCGCAGGCGCGCCGCGCCTTCGACAACCTCGTCGCCGTCTGCGAAGCCGCGGGCGGTTCGCTGGAGAAGATCGTGCGCCTCGGCCTGTACCTCACCGACCTGGGTGAGTTCGCCACGGTCAACGCGGTGATGGGCGAGTACTTCAACGCACCGTTCCCCGCGCGCTCCACCATCGAAGTGTCCGGCCTGCCGCGTGGCGTGCTGTTCGAGGTCGATGCGGTGATGGTGCTGGACTGAGACGCCTACGCGCCACCTGAGGGATGCCCCGCGCTGCCCGACCCGCGCCCGCACTCGCCGTCATCGGTGAAACGCCGCTGACGGCATTGCCCGGCTGTGGGCCCAAGGTGGCGGAGAAGCTGGCGGCGCGTGGCCTGCTCCTGTTGCAGGACCTGTGGCTGCAACTGCCGCGACAGTACGAAGACCGCACCCGCCTCACGACGATCGCCGCGCTACAGCCCGGCGTGGCGGCGCAGGTGGAAGGCCGGGTGGAAGCGGTGGACCGTGGCTTCCGCTACCGGCCGATGCTCCGCGTCGCGCTGGGCGATGAATCACGGGGCACCCTGGTGCTGCGGTTCTTCCATTTTCGCGCCGCGCAGGTGGCGCAGTTCCGACCCGGCGTCCGCGTGCGCTGCTACGGCACCCCGCGGCCGGGGCAACACGGGTTGGAGATCGTCCATCCCAGCTACCGCGTAGTGGGCGACGCCGACGATGCGCTGGGTGACTCACTCGATCCCGTGTACCCGGCGGTCGAGGGCATCGGCCCGGCAACCCTGCGCCGGCTGATCGGGCTGGCCCTGGATCGACTGCCCGAGGCGGCTGCCCTGGAGCTGCTGCCCGAGCGCCTGCGCACCGAGCTGCAATTGCCCACGCTGCGCGAGGCCCTGCTCACCGTGCACCGACCGCCGCCCGACGCCGACGTGGCGGCGCTGCTGGCCGGCACACATCCGGCGCAGCGACGCTTGGCGCTGGAGGAACTGCTGGCCCATCACCTGAGCCTGCGCCGCCAGCGCATCGCGCAGCAGGCGCATGCGGCCGTGGTGCTGCGCGATATGGCGCTGGCCGAGCGCCTGTGCGCGTCACTGCCGTTTGCACTGACCGGGGCGCAGCAGCGCGTGTTCGCCCAGATCCGTGCCGACCTCGCGCGGCCCTCGCCGATGTTGCGGCTGGTGCAGGGCGATGTCGGCTCCGGCAAGACGGTCGTGGCCGCGATGGCCGCGATGATGGCCGTCGCGGCGGGGCGACAGGCCGCGCTGATGGCACCGACCGAACTGCTGGCCGAGCAGCACCTCACGAACCTGCGTGGCTGGCTGGAGCCATTGGCTGTCAACGTGGCTTGGTTGGCAGGCAAGGTCACCGGACGCGCGCGCGCCAAGGTGCTCGAGGCGGTGGCGTCCGGCGGGGCGCAGGTGGTGGTGGGCACGCATGCGCTCATGCAGGAAGGCGTGGCGTTCCGTGACCTGGCCTTGGCCATCGTCGACGAACAACACCGCTTCGGCGTGCACCAGCGCCTCGCGCTGCGCGACAAGGGCGCAGGCGTCCTGGCCGATGGCGTACGCGATCGCATCCAGGTCGTGCCACACCAGCTGGTGATGACCGCCACGCCCATTCCGCGCACGCTGGCGATGGCTGCCTATGCCGACCTGGACGTGTCGGCCATCGACGAGCTGCCACCCGGCCGCACGCCGGTGCAGACCGTCGCGCTCGGCGCGGAGCGACGCCCTGACCTGGTCGAACGCATCCGCAAGGCCTGTGCCGAAGGTCGCCAGGCCTACTGGGTCTGCACGTTGATCGACGACAGCGACGAGGTCGTGGCGCAGGCCGCGCAGACGACGTACGAAGAGCTCGGTCGCCAGCTTCCCGCGCTGCGCGTCGGCCTGGTGCACGGACGCATGAAGGTTGCCGACAAGCAGACCACCATGCTCGCGTTCAAGCGTGGCGAGATCGACCTGCTGGTGGCCACCACCGTCATCGAAGTGGGCGTGGACGTGCCCAACGCCTCGCTGATGATCATCGAGAACGCCGAGCGGTTGGGCTTGGCGCAGTTGCACCAGTTGCGCGGGCGGGTAGGGCGCGGCAGTGCCGCGTCCAGCTGCGTGCTGCTGTACCAGCCGCCGCTGTCGCAGCTCGCCCGGCAACGGCTGGAGACCATGCGCGAGACGAACGACGGCTTCGTCATCGCCGAGAAGGATCTTGAACTACGAGGGCCCGGCGAAATCCTCGGCACCCGCCAGACTGGACTGGCGGCCTTCCGCGTGGCCGACCTCGCGCGCGATGCTGACCTGCTGCCGCGCGTGCAGGCACTGGGCGAGCGGCTGTTGGCCGAGTCGCCCGACATTGCCGAGCGCATCGTCGCGCGCTGGGTAGGCGGCGCCGCGCGCTACGCCTCGGCTTGATTCCAACTGGATATGCGCATAATCCCCACATGACCGACACGATTCCGCTGCTCATCGATACCGATCCCGGCGTGGACGACGCGCTGGCCCTGCTGATGGCCTTCAACGATCCGCGCCACCGCGTGGTAGGCCTCACCGTTGCCGCGGGCAACGTCGGCCTGCGCCACACCGTGGCCAACGCGCTCAAGCTGTGCGAAGTCGCCGGCGTCGACGTGCCGGTGTTCGCCGGTTGCACCTCGCCGCTGGTGCACGAGGCCGAGGATGCCGCGCATGTGCACGGCGCCGATGGCTTTGGTGACGTGGGCTACGTGCCCGCCGCCGCGCAGGCGCAGGCCGAACACGCCGCGCTGGCCATCCTGCGCCTGTCGCACGAGCACGCCGGTCGGCTGCTGCTGGTGGCGCTGGGGCCGCTGACCAACCTCGCCCTGGCGCTGCGCCTGGACCCGACGCTGCCGCAGCGTGTGGCGCGTCTGGTGGTGATGGGCGGCGCGGTCACTGCGCACGGCAACATCACCCCCGCCGCCGAGTTCAACATCGCCTTCGACCCCGAAGCCGCGCACGTGGTGTTCAGCGCGTTCCCGCACCTCGACCTGGCCGACTGGGAGGCGACCATCGCCCACGGCCTGCTGCACGACGACGTGGTGGGCTGGCTACGCGTGGACTCGCCGCGCGCGCGCTTCTACGACGCCATCTCGCGCAAGACCCGCGAATGGTCCGCGGACCGGCGCGGCGCCTACTGGCATTCGGCCGACGCCCTGGCCATGGCCTTCGCACTGCAGCCCGACGGCGCCGTCGAGCAGGTGGAGCGGCCGGTGGTGGTGGAGTTGGAAGGGCGCCACACCCGCGGCGCCACGGTGGTCGACTGGAACCGCCAGACCGGACGCTCCGACAATGCCCGCGTGCTGCTGCGCTACGACCAGGAGCGTTTCCAAGGCCTGATCCGGGCCGCCCTGGCGGCCGGCTGATCTGAGGGGTTGCCCACGGCGTCATCGCGGGCTACAATGCCGCTCTTTCCTGTTTAGCTACTGGTGTGAGCCATGAAGGCCGGCATTCATCCCGATTACCGCGAAGTCGTCTTCCAGGACGTCACCACCGATTACCAGATTCTGACCCGCTCGACGCTCGGCTCCAAGGAGACGATCAAGTGGGAAGACGGTAACGAGTACCCGCTGATCAAGGTCGATATTTCCTCGGCCTCGCACCCGTTCTACACGGGCAAGCACAAGATCGTGGATACCAGCGGCCGCGTGGACAAGTTCCGCAAGCGCTACGGCAAGTAATCGCCGTCGCTCCGCAATGCCAGACGGCCGCCTCCGGGCGGCCGTTTGCATTTCCGGCCATACGCCAAATACGCGCCGCGAACGGAATGCACACGCTTCGGCCTGACTAAAGTCAGAGTCCGGACTCTGGGACGTTGTGCGATAATTCACGATTGCAAGGCCGAACCGGTTGGACGCATGCCGCCGGGTCGGACCTGCTCCCTTCCCCCTTACGTGCCGCGGTGCTCCCGTGGTGCGCAGACCGAGGAGTGCTTCGTGTCCGATAACAAGTCTGGCCTGGACCAGGTCACCCTTGCCGCTGGCGACAAGACCGTCGTCCTGCCCGTGCAGCACCCGACCCTGGGCGCGCCCTGCATCGACATCGCCAAGCTGCCCAAGGAAACCGGTTGCTTCACCTACGACCCGGGCTTCGGCGCCACGGCCAGCTGCAAGTCGGCCATCACCTACATCGACGGCGACGCCGGCGTGCTGCTGTACCGCGGCTACCCGATCGAACAGCTGGCCGAGAAGTCGAGCTTCCTCGAAGTCGCCTACCTGCTGATGCACGGTGAGCTGCCGACCAAGGAGCAGTTCTCCTCGTTCGAGCACGAGGTCACGCATCACACGATGATGCACGAGGCCTTCCGCACCTTCCTGTACGGCTTCCGCCACGACGCGCACCCGATGGCCATGCTCACCGGCATGCTCGGTTCGCTGGCCAGCTTCTACCACAACGACCTTGACCTCGAGGACCCGGAGCAGCGCCGCCTGGCCGCGATCCGCCTGATCGCCAAGATCCCGACGATCGCCGCCGCCTGCTACCGCTACTCCATCGGCTGGCCGATCCGTTACCCGAAGAACAACCTCGAATACACCACGCGCTTCCTGCACATGATGAAGGAAGTGCCGTCGGAACCGTTGGAGCTCAGCCCGATGGCCGCCAAGGCCATGGACCTGCTGTTCATCCTGCACGCCGACCACGAGCAGAACGCCTCGACCTCGACCGTGCGCCTGGTCGGTTCGACCGGGGCCAACCCGTACGTCAGCGTGGCTGCCGGCGTGGCCGCGCTGTGGGGGCCCGCCCACGGCGGTGCCAACGAAGCCGTGCTCAAGATGCTGGAAGAGATCGGCCGTCCGGAGAACGTGGGTTCGGCGATCGCCAAGGCCAAGGACAAGGAGTCGGGTTTCCGCCTGATGGGCTTCGGCCACCGCGTCTACAAGAACTTCGACCCGCGCGCCAAGATCATCCGCGAGATGACCCACAAGGTGCTGGGCGAGCTGGGCATCAACGACCCGCTGCTCGAGGTTGCGATGAAGCTCGAGGAGGCTGCGCTGAAGGACGAGTACTTCGTGCAGCGCAAGCTCTACCCGAACGTCGACTTCTACTCGGGCATCATCTACAAGGCGCTGGGCATCCCGACCGAGATGTTCACGGTCATGTTCGCCATCGCCCGCACCGCCGGCTGGGTCAGCCACTGGCTGGAGCAGCAGACCGATCCGGAAGCCCGCATCGGCCGTCCGCGCCAGATCTACACCGGCTCGCCGGTCCGCGATTACGTGGGCTTCGACCAGCGCTGATCCGCATGGAGCAACCGCTGTCCGGCGCACGCGCCGACGCAATGATGGAGCCGCGGCCTCGCCGCGGCTTCGTCGTTTTCAAGTGGTTGATGTACACGCTGCTGGCTGGCGACGTGGTGCTGTACGCGCTGTTCGGACGCCTGACCGAGCTGGTGGATACGACGGCCTGGCTGGTGTTGCTGATGCTGTTCGAGTGGGAGACCGGCGGCTGGCCGCTGCCAGCGCGTTGGCGTTCGTCGCTGCATGGTGTGCGTGCGATTGCCGCGTTGGCGGTGCTGGTGGCCTGCGTCGGCTATGCGTTGGAACGGCAATGGCTCGACTTCGCCAACGAGATGGTGTGGCTCGGCATCGTGGCATTGCTGGAATTGGAGGTACGACTGCCGGCAGGGGGCGTGCGGTTGCATCGTGGGCGCCGCGCGTGCGCAGTCGTGCTCTATGTGACCCTCGTCGGTTTCCTGCTTGCGTGGGCGATCCAAGGCGCCACTGGGCCCGAACCGTTGCACGCCTGGCTGGATGCCTGGGATGCGCTGCTGTGGCTGTCGGCGTTCGTAGTGATCGAGCTCAACGTGTTCGGCTACGCCAGACACCGGCGCGGCAGGCGCCTCCTGGCCTGACTACAGCAACAAAGGCCTACCGTGAGAGAGGTGCCATGACACTGGGCGATCAGTCGTGAGGGATCAGTCCCGGCTCTGTTCAAAACCACTGATGTCCTCTTCCACCAGCAACTGTTGAAGTTGCGCGGCCGAAGCGCGCCGCATCGGCTTCTCGTCGACGCTGGACAGCGGGGCCTGGCGCAGTACGGCGCGCGGCAGCACGGTCACGTCGAAGGCCAGTTCCTCGGCGCCGAACACCCACACCGGGAAGTCGCCCTCGCGCTCGCGGTCCAGGCGCAGGCGGCGACTGCGCGCCTCGGCGGGGATGCCGTGCTGCTCCAGGAAGCGGGGCACGGCGTCGGGATCGTCGTCGTGCAGGTGCAGCGCCACCGGGCTGCGCAGGTCGGCCGTGCCCTCCAGTACCGGTCCGACCAGTCGGGGGTCGAAACCGCCGAAGAACTCCATGGCGCGCAGCGCCGCTTCGCGCCGTTGCCTGATCGCGTCGACATTGCCGGGTTGGAACAGCCGCTGGTACTCGCGCAGCGCCGCCTCGATCTCGCGATTGCGGGGTAGGGAAGCGTCGTCGTGGATGCCCAGCCGCGCAGCGGCCTTGAGCTTGGCCTGGTGGAAGTCGCGGATACCGCCTTCTGCCATCAGGCGGGCCGCTTCATGCGCCAACCGGTGGCGGCGCTCACGTGTGCGCGTCTGCATGTGCAGGTGGGCGTGCTGTCGGGCGTGGCTCACGAGGACCTCCGCGGCTGCACTGCGCAGGCGGGAACCGCCGCGGTCGGCCACGAGGGCCGACCATCAAACCCTACCACACGTCAGAAGATGTCGAAGGACTCTTCTTCCGTCGGCGCTTCGGCTTCTTCCGGGCCGTAGTCGACATAGGTTTCCATGCGTTCCAGGTCCTCGGCCTTGACCCATTCGACGATGCCCCCGCCGCCGTCGGGAATCAGGCGGCCACCGGGGCCCACCGATACCTGCACCATGCCGTCGGGCGGATCGTTGGCGCGGATCGGCTGGTCCTTGAGCGCCACGCGCATGTAGTCGATCCAGATCGGCAGGGCGGCCTTGCCGCCATATTCGCGGTAGCCCAGCGACTGGAAGTTGTCGCGGCCCACCCAAACGGTGGTCACCAGCGGGCCGCCGAAGCCCGAGAACCAGGCGTCGCGGTGGTCGTTGGTGGAACCGGTCTTGCCGCCGACGTCCTCGCGCTCCAACACCTTGGCCGCGGTGCCGGTGCCGCGCAGCACCACGTCGCGCAGCATCGAGACGATCTGGTAGGCGATGCGGTTGTCGATCGCGCGCGGGGCCAGGGACAGCTTGTCGAGGTCCAGGGGCGCCGCCGCGGGGGCAGGCTTGGTCTCGGGTTTGGCCGCCGGCTTGGCCGCGGTGGCCGCGCCGCCGGCCGGACCGAGGTCGAAGCCGTCCACGACCGTGCCGGTGGCCGGAACGGCCTTTGCCGTGGTCGCGCCGACCGCGCAGGTGCGGCAGGCGATGGCCGGCTTTTCCTTGAACAGCACGGCGCCGTCGCGGTCCTTCACCTCGTCGATGAACCACGGGGTGATCCGGAAGCCACCGTTGGAGAACGCGGCGTAACCCTGCGCCACCGAGATCGGAGTCAGCGACGCGGTGCCCAGCGACATCGACAGGTTGGGCGGCAGTTCCGACTCCGGGAACCCGAAGTGGCTGATGTACTTGCGTGCATAGTCCACGCCCATGGCGTCCAGCAGGCGCACGGACACCAGGTTGCGGGACTGCACCATTGCCTCGCGCAGGCGCATCGGGCCGGCGAAGTTGCCGCTGTCGTTCTGCGGACGCCACACGTGCCCGCGACGGTCCTTGAACACCACCGGTGCGTCCAGCACGATCGATGCCGGGTTGAAGCCGCGCTCCATCGCCGCGGCGTAGACGAACGGCTTGAAGCTCGAGCCGGGCTGGCGGCGTGCCTGGGTGGCGCGGTTGAACTTGTTGCCGGCGTAGCTGTAGCCGCCAGACAGTGCGCGCAGCGCGCCGGTATCGGCATCCAGCGACACCAGCGTCGCCTGGGCGCGCGGGATCTGCGTGAGGCGGTAACGCACGGCGGCGGGCGCGGCGGCGGGCTTGGCATCAGCGGGGGCTTCGATCCGGGTCACGCGGACGATGTCGCCGCGCTTGACCAGGCTGGCCGGGTTGCGTCCACCCCAGCCCTGCTCCGGCCCCAGCTCCAGGGTAGTGCCATCAGCGAGCGCCACGCTGGCGGTGCGGTCGCCCGTGCCCAGCACCAACGCCGGGCGCAGTGCAGCCTGCGAGGTGAAGCCCCGCAGATGGGTGCGCGCCTGTGCGGCGGTTTCGCCCTCGGCCAGGTCGACGTGCTTCTCCACCCCATGCCAGCCGTGGCGCACGTCATAGACGTGCAGGCCATCGCGCAGCGCCTTGTCTGCGGCTGCCTGCAGCACCGGGTCGATCGTGGTGGTTACGTGGTAGCCCTTGGTCAAAGCCTCGGCGCCGAATTTGTCGACCATCGCCTGGCGCACCATTTCGGCCACGTAAGGGGCCTCGATCTCCACCGGGCGTTCGTGCGGGGACGCGTGCATCGGCACGGACTTGGCCGCCTCCGCCTCGTCACGGGAAACGAACTTCAGCTCCGCCATCCGCTGCAGGATGTAGTCGCGGCGTTCCTTGGCGCGCTCGGGGTTGCTCAGCGGGTTGCCGCTGGACGGGAACTTGGGGATGCCCGCTAGCGAGGCCATTTCGTCCAGCGACAGCTCGTCCAGCTTCTTGCCGTAGTAGAACTCGGCGGCCGCGGCCACGCCGTAGGCGCGGTTGCCGAAGAAGCTTTTGTTGAGGTACAGCTCGAAGATCTCGTCCTTGCTCAGCTCGCGCTCCATGCGCATGGCCAGCAACATCTCGGTCAGCTTGCGGGTGTAGCTGACTTCCGAACTCAGGTAGAACTGGCGAGCCACCTGCTGGGTGATGGTGGAGCCGCCGGGGACGCGCTTGCCATCGGTGGTGGCCAACAGCCACACCGCGCGGAACGTGCCCTTGTAGTCCACGCCATGGTGCTGGTAGAAGCGGGCGTCCTCGATGGCGATGAAGGCCTGCTTCAGCCGCTGCGGCACATCCTCGATCTTCGCCGGATAGCGCCGGGTCTCGCCGAACAGCGCCATGAGCTTGCCGTCCCGGGAATAGACGTACATGGGCTCCTGCATTTCCACGTCGCGCAGGGTCTCCACGTCCGGGAGGTTGGGCGCGATCAGGTAATACAGGACGCCAACGGCGACCAGGCCCAGCAGGAACAGGCCGGCCAAGGCGGCCAGCGCCCAGCGGAACAGGCGGCGGAGTGGGGGCATCTGGGATTCGGTCCGATTGCGGGTGTATTGGCCGTGGAGTATAGATGAGGCGGGGGTTGGACCCCGGCGTCCGGTCACGCTTCCAGTTGCCGTTTAAGGGGCATGACGGAATCGGCTCGTCAGTTTCTGACAAGAAATGGTTGCCAGCCGGGGGAAAGTCCGTTATTTAAGACGCGGCCACACAAAGTTCGCGCAAGCGCTTGTGGCAAGGGGAGAATATTGTGGGCGTCATCACGAAAAGCCAGCCGGCCCTCGTCGGCGTGGACATCAGTTCGACTGCGGTGAAGCTGCTGCAGTTGTCCCGGTCGGGCAACCGCTACCGGGTCGAGCACTATGCCGTCGAGCCGCTGCCGCCCAATGCGGTGGTGGAAAAGAACATCGTCGAGGTCGAGGCGGTGGGCGAGGCCATCAAGCGCGCCGTGGCGCGCTCGGGCACGCGCGCGAAGTTCGCGGCCGCGGCCGTGGCCGGCTCTTCGGTGATCACCAAGGTCATCCCGATGCCAGCCGACCTGGACGAGGACGACCTCGAGTCGCAGGTGGAACTGGAGGCGGTCAATTACGTGCCGTACCCGATCGAGGAAGTGAACCTCGACTTCGAGGTGCTCGGCCCGATGCCCAACAGTCCCGAATCGGTGCAGGTCCTGCTCGCCGCCTCGCGCGCCGAGAACGTCGAGGTCCGCTCCTCGGCGCTGGAGCTTGGCGGCCTGACGCCCAAGATCATGGACGTGGAGGCCTTCGCGGTCGAGAACGCCTTCGCGCTCATCGCCGACCAGCTGAAGACCCCGCGTGACGGCCTGGTGGCCCTGATCGACTCGGGCGCGACCATGACCACGCTCAACGTGTTGCGCAACGGTCGCACCATCTACAGCCGCGAGCAGGTGTTCGGCGGCAAGCAGCTTACCGACGAAGTGATGCGCCGCTATGGGCTCAGCTACGAGGAAGCCGGTCTGGCCAAGCGCCAGGGCGGCCTGCCTGAGAGCTACGAGGCCGAGGTGCTGGAGCCGTTCAAGGAGGCGATGGTCCAGCAGATCAGCCGCCTGCTGCAGTTCTTCTACGCGGGCAGCGAGTTCAACCGCGTCGACCAGATCGTCATCGCCGGTGGCGGCGCCTCCATCCAGGGCATCGCCCAGATGGTGGAAGAGCAGCTCGGCGTGCCGACCGCGGTCGCCAACCCGCTGGCGCAGATGACGTTGGGTCCGCGCGTGCAGGCCCACGCCCTGGCACAGGATGCCCCGGCGCTGATGATCGCCTGCGGCCTGGCCCTGAGGAGCTTCGACTGATGGCACGGATCAACCTGCTCCCCTGGCGCGCGGAGCGCCGCAAGCAGCGGCAGAAGGAATTCGCCACCATGCTGGGCCTGTCGGCCCTGGGCGCGGTGCTGCTGTCGTTCCTGATCATCAGCTTCTACAACGGCCAGATCAGCGGCCAGAACGAGCGCAACCAGTTCCTGCGCGACCGGATCACCGAGGTCGACAAGCAGATCGTCGAGATCGAGGAGCTGGACAAGAAGAAGGCCAAGCTGCTGGCGCGCAAGGAAGTCATCGAGCAGTTGCAGGCCAACCGCTCGCAGATGGTGCACCTGTTCGACTCCCTGGTGCGCACGATTCCTGACGGCGTAATCCTCACCTCGATCAAGCAGGACGCGGAAATGCTGACGCTGGAAGGGCGCTCGCAGTCCAACGCGCGCGTGTCCACCTACCTGCGCAACCTGGAAAGCTCGGGCTGGATGACCAACCCCGACCTGTCGATCATCGAGGCCAAGGGCGCCGACAAGGGCCTGCCTTACATGTTCAGCCTGCAGGTCAAGCTGGCCAACCCGAACGCGCCCAAGGACGAGGATGGCGATGGCGTGCCTGACGCGCCGCCGGCACCCGCGCCGGCCGCCGAAAGCGCGGCGCCGGCTGGAGCGGCTCCGGCCGCAACCACCCCGGCACCGGCACCGACTACTGCAGCGCCCGCAACAGGAGCCTCGTCGTGAGCCAGAAGAAGGTTTCACTCAAGGAACTCGATTTCAACAACATGGGCGCTTGGCCGCAGCAGGCCAAGATAGGTTTCTGTGCGCTGGTGGCCGTGCTCATCATCGGCCTGGCCTGGTATCTGTTCGTGCGCGACAAGCGCACGGAGCTTGAGGGCCTGGAGCGCCAGGAGTCCGACCTGCGCACGGAGTTCGAGACCAAGCAGGGGCGCGCCGCCAATCTTGAACCGCTGAAGCAGCAGCTCGCGCAGATGGAGCAGCAGTTGCAGCAGATGCTGCGCCAGCTGCCGAGCAAGACCGAGATGCCGGACCTGATCGTCGACATCTCGCAGACCGCGCTGGCCACCGGCATCACCAATGAGTTGTTCCAGCCGGGTCCGGAACAGCCCAAGGAGTTCTACGCCGAGAAGCCGATCGCGCTGCGCATGGTGGGGACCTACCACCAGTTCGGCGGCTTCGTCAGCGGCGTGGCGTCGCTGCCGCGCGTGGTCATCATGACCATGCACGACATCCAGTTGCGGCCGCGCGCGACCCAGGGCAAGGACGGTGCGATCACGCCGAACAGCCCGCTGGAGCTGGCCGGCACGGTAAAGACGTATCGTTACCTCGACGAAGAGGAAGTGGCCGCGCAGCAGAGCACTGCAGGCGCGCCGGCGTCGGGCCAGGGGGGGACCTGAGATGGGTGAGTTGACTGTCCGCGGTGGGTCGCCCCTGGTGCGCCACATCCTTGCCGTTGCGCTGGTGGCCACACTGGCCGGTTGCGCGCGCGGGGTGACCAGCACGCCAGGCGAGGCCCCCAATCTGGAAACGTGGGTGGCCGAGGTGAAGGCACGCCCTGCGCCGCCGTTGGATCCGTTGCCGGTGATGCAGCAGTTCGAGACGTTCGAGTACGCGGCCCAGGCCCTGCGCGATCCGTTCAGCACCGCCTTCACCGATGATGGTGGTGGCAGTGGCCCACGCCCGGATGCGTCCCGACGCAAGCAGGTGCTGGAGCAGTTCCCGCTCGACAGCCTCGACATGGTCGGCACGCTGGGACGCGGTGGTGGATTGGTGGCGCTGGTGATGGCGCCCGACAAAGTGACGTATCGCGTGCAGCCAGGTGCCTACATGGGTCAGAGCGACGGTCGAGTGACCGGTGTGTTCGACGACCGCATCGAGCTGGTGGAACTGGTGCCGGATGGCGCGGGTGGTTGGCTGGAACGTCCGGCCACGGTCGCGTTGGAAGATCAATGATTCTGGGGGATAGGAAGATGACCGATTTCAACGCCAACCGCTCCCGGCCCGGCCGGCGCCCGTTGATCCTCCGCACGGGGGGCATTGGCCTCGCGATCGGCGTGGTCGCGGCACTCAGTGCGGCCCATGCGGCAGCGCCTTCGACCTCCACAACGGTCGCCATGCCGGTGTCGCTGGCCAATGGCATGCCCGTGGCGACCGATCCCGCCAAGCAGGTTCCGGGCGCCGTGCAGGTATCCAACATCGACTTCAAGCGCGGCGACGGCGGCTCGGGTCGGCTGGTGATCAAGTTCGACGGCAATGGCGCCGCACCGGACCTGAAGAACCAGGGACAGAAGATCGTGATCGATGTCGGCAACGCGCAGTTGCCGGCGTCGTTGCAGCGCCCGCTGAACGTCACCGACTTCGCCACGCCGGTCCAGCGTATCGACGCACGTCCTGCAGGCAACGGTACCCAGCTGGTGCTGGATACCCGCGGCGGGTTCGATTCGATGGCCTACCAGATGGGCAACGAGTACATCGTCGAAGTGATGCCCAAGGCGGCCGTGGCCAGTGCCAAGGCAGCCGGTGGCCGCGCCGTCGGAGCGACGGGCGCGGCGATCCCGAGCAAGGCCTACGCGGGCAAGCCGGTGACCTTCAACTTCCAGGACGTGCCGGTGCGCACGGTACTGCAGCTCATCGCCGAGGAGTCGGGGCTCAACATCGTCGCCTCCGACACCGTGCAGGGCAACGTCACGCTGCGCATGATCAACGTGCCGTGGGACCAGGCGTTGGACATCGTCTTGCAGGCCAAGGGCCTGGACAAGCGCCGCAGCGGCAACGTGGTGTGGGTCGCCCCCCAGGCCGAGCTCGCCAAGTACGAGCAGGACAAGGAAGACGCGCGTATCGCGCTCGACAACCGCGTCGACACGGTGACCGAGTACATCCAGATCAACTATCACAATGCTGCGCAGATCTTCAAGGCGCTGTCTGAGGCCAAGGGAGTGGGTGGCGGTGGTAGTGGTGGCAGTGGTGGTGGTGGCGGTGGTCAGAGCAACCAGGACAGCGGTTTCATGTCACCCCGCGGCCGCATGGTGGCCGATGAGCGCACCAATACGCTGATGATCAGCGACATCCCGAAGAAGGTTGCGCAGATGCGCGAGCTGATCCGGGTCATTGATCGTCCGGTTGACCAAGTGGTGATCGAAGCCCGCGTCGTCATCGCGACGGAGAGCTTCTCCCGCGAGCTGGGCTCTCGTTTCGGCATCAATGGTGCGGCGGGTAAGGACGGTGATCGCAGCACCTTGGGTTTCGGCGGCAGTGCTGACGCCTCGTCCGAAACCGCGCTTTCGCGTTCTAACGCGCTCATGGCTGGCGAGCCGGGCTTTACCGTCACCCGCCAGATGATGACGAACTTGGCAGTCAATAACCCCGCTGGCGCCGTGGCACTCTCGATCCTGAATGCCGGCTACCTGCTTGATGTCGAACTCTCGGCCATGCAGCAGGAAGGCCGCGGCGAGGTCATTTCCAATCCGCGCATCGTCACTGCCAACCAGCGCGAAGCGGTAATTAGTCAGGGTCAGGAAGTTGGCTACGTCACGATTTCGCCGCAGCAGGGTGGCAACTCGATCCCGATTCCGAACGTCCAGTTCAAGGACGTGCTGCTGGAAATGAAGGTCGTCCCGACCATCACCAATGACGGCCGTGTGTTCCTCAACATGGACGTCAAGAAGGACGAGATCGACGGCTTCATCAATACCTCCATCGGTGATGTGCCGCAGATCAGCAAACGCGCGATCAACACAGCCGTTCTTGTCGACGACGGCCAGACCGTGGTGATCGGTGGCGTGTACGAGTTCCGTGACCGCAACGACGTCTCCAAGGTGCCGTTCCTGGGCGATATCCCGTTCCTTGGCAACCTGTTCAAGAAGAAGGGGCGTCAAAAGGAGAAGGCAGAACTGCTGATCTTCGTAACGCCGAAGGTGTTGCGCGTGTCGCAGCGCTGACCTGTCCTGACAATGATCGTGCCAAGGGCTCCTTCGTGGAGCCCTTGGCGTTTTTGCGTTCCGGGCGGTGCCGCTCGGCTCCCAGCTGAACCTGCGACCGCGTCGTTGAACCATGCGGCCCGCTATCGGTCAGAATCCCTGCACCACCTGCGCGGAACGACGATGGACGGAGCGGATAACCAGCCTGCGACGCTGCACGCCACCTTTTCGGCGCTGCGGGACGATTTGGGCCGGCGGATCATTGGCCAGGCGGCACTGGTCGAGCGGTTGCTGGTCGCCTTGCTGGCCGATGGTCACCTTCTGGTCGAAGGCGCGCCAGGCCTCGCGAAAACCACGGCCATCCGGGTATTGGCCGGACGGCTGGACGCGGACTTTGCCCGCGTGCAGTTCACCCCGGATCTGCTGCCGGCGGACCTCACGGGCACCGAGGTGTGGCGACCGCAGGAAGGGCGTTTCGAGTTCCAGTCGGGCCCGATTTTCCACTCGATCCTGTTGGCCGACGAGATCAACCGCGCCCCGGCCAAGGTGCAATCCGCATTGCTTGAGGCGATGGGCGAGCGCCAGGTCACCGTTGGTCGACACACGTACGCCTTGCCGCCGCTGTTCCTGGTCATGGCCACCCAGAATCCGATCGAGCAGGAGGGCACCTTCCCGCTGCCCGAGGCGCAGTTGGACCGGTTCCTGATGCATGTACGTATCGGGTATCCGCAGGTCGATGCGGAGGCCGAAATCCTGCGCCTTGCGCGCGAGCAGGCACGGATGGCGGTGGCGCCGACTCCGCATGTCGAATCCCAACAGATCACCCAGGCGGAGGTAATGGCCGCGCGAGCGGCGGTACTGGATCTGCACGTGGCACCTAGCGTCGAACGTTACGTGATCGAGCTGGTGGTCGCCTCGCGCGATGCGGCTCGCTACGACCCGAATCTCGCGCGACGGATCGGCTGGGGTGCAAGCCCGCGTGGGTCGATCGCTTTGGAGCGCTGCGCGCGTGCCTACGCATGGCTGGCCGGGCGCGACTTCGTGACCCCCGACGACGTGCGCGCGGTGGCGCCAGATGTCCTGCGCCACCGCATCCTTCCCTCGTACGAAGCCACGGCCGAGGGCTGGGACGGTGACCGACTTACTGCCGAACTGTTGCGGTTGGTACCGCTGCCCTGAGGCCTGCGTCATGCGATCGACTCCATCTTGGATCAATCCCGGTGCGACGCAGTCTCCGGTGTTGACGGGGAAGCCTGTGACCCAAGGGGCGACGTCCGCGCGCGAACCCACCGAAGGCATGGCGCCTTCGCTGCAGGAGCTGGTGGCCCTGCGGTCCGTTGCGCTCGGCCGCCGTCGGGCTTGGCATGGACGCCACGGCGTCACGGGGCAGGCGCTGTCCCCGCTGCGAGGCCGGGGCATGGAGTACGCCGAATCACGCGAGTACATCCCCGGCGACGACGCGCGCCACATCGATTGGCGGCTGACCGCGCGCAGCGGGCGACCGCATACCAAGCTCTTCCAGGCCGAGCGCGAGCGGATGACGGTGCTGGTGGCCGATACGGCGCCCGCGCTTTATTTCGGCACGCGGGTGCGATTCAAATCGGTGCAGGCGGCGCGAACCGGCGCAATGGCGGCCTGGGTGGCCGTCGCCGAGGGCGACCGGCTTTGCGCACTCCGTGGCTCCAGCCGCGAGGCGCCCCTTGCGCCCGCCGCCGGTGCGCGTGGCGCATTGCGAGTGCTGGATGCGCTGGTGCGCTGGTACCGGGAGCCGCCCGCCAATGACGAGGGCTTGGGCGCCGCGCTCGACCGGGCGCGACGGATCGTGCGCCCCGGTTCGCGACTCATCGTGCTGGCCGACCCTGCCAGCCTGATCGAGGTGCCCGCCGAGCGCTGGCCCGCACTCAGTCAGCACCACGAAGTCATCGTGTTGCTATTCACCGATCCGCTGGAACTGCGACCACCCGCGAAGCAGTTGCCGATGCAGTCCGGCGATTCGCGGCTCGACCTCGACCTCGCCAGCCCCGCGCAGCGCAAGCAATGGATGGCGACCTTCTCGGAGCCTTTGCGCGCGGCGATGGCAACACTGCCCCTGCGCGGCGTGCGGGTGCAGGCGGTGTCCACCGACGAGCCCGGCGATGCATGGCTGCCCTTGCTGGGACGGCCGCGGCCCCTGGTGGCATGAGCAGCGACCCCACTCTCGTCCTGCGTGACATCCATGCGGTGGCCGCACCGTCGTGGTGGCCGCCTGCGCCGGGCTGGTGGTTGGTGGGCGTTGCGGTGCTGACCGTGCTGGCTGGATTTCTCTGGCGCCACTGGCGCCGCCGTCGGCGGCACGCCCGCATCGCCGATATATTCGATCAGGCGATTGCCGCCGCGCCATCGCGGCCCCAGGCCGTGGCCGCGATGTCGGAGCTGTTGCGGCGTGCCGCCCGGCTGCACGATCCGCAGGCCGATCGGCTTCAGGGCGACGCCTGGTTGGTCATGCTCGATCGCGGCCTTGAGCCGGCCGTCTTCAATACACCGCAAGGCCGTCTGCTGCTCGACGCGGCCTTCCGCCCCGATGTGCACGCCGATGAAGTCCAGGCTCTGCAGCGAATTGCCCGGCCGCGTTTCATCCTCTGGATGATGCAACGGTGATGGACTGGATGCCTCTGCCGGTGAACTGGCGCGATGTGTCGCTGGCATGGCCATGGTTGTTGCTGGCTCTGCCACTGCCGGCAATCGTTTCCTGGTGGGCCCGCCCAGTAACCAGCCACGATCCGGCCTTGCGCGTGCCCTATGGCGCGCGCGTGCAATCGACAAGTGCGTCGCGCGGTGGTCCGCGGCGGCTGCTCGCTGCAGGTGGATGGCTGTGGGCCGCCTGGGCCCTGCTGTGCCTGGCCGCCGCGCGACCGCAGCAACTGGGCGATGCGGTGCAGCCACCGCATGCCGGCCGCGAACTGATGCTGGCCCTGGACCTGTCGGGCAGCATGAGCGAGCCGGACATGGAGCTGGGCGGGCAGCGTGTGGATCGGCTCACCGCCGCGAAAGCCGTGCTCGCCGACTTCCTCGACCATCGCGCCGGCGATCGCGTTGGGCTGCTGGTATTTGGGCGAAGCGCGTATGTGCTTACCCCGGCCACGTTGGACCACCAGTCGGTGCGCGACCAGTTGCAGGACAGCGTGGTGGGCCTGGCCGGGCAGGAAACCGCAGTGGGCGATGCCATTGGTTTGGCGGTCAAGCGCTTGCGCGCCCAGACCGAGGGGCAGCGCGTGCTGGTGCTGCTCACCGATGGCGTGAACACCGCGGGCGCACTGCAGCCGGCCAAGGCTGCAGAGCTGGCGCGTGATGCCGGGGTGCGCGTGCATACCATCGCCTTTGGCGGAGAGGGCACGCTGTCCCTGTTCGGGTTCCAGCTGCCGATGCCGGGCGCGGGTGACGAGATTGACGAGAAGGGACTGGCCGCCATTGCCCGGACCACCGGTGGGCAGTTTTTCCGTGCGCGCGACACGGCCGAGCTGGCGGGCATCTACGCCGAGATCGATCGCATCGAACCGATCACCCGCGCCGGCGAAGCAGTGCGTCCGCGCCTGGAACGTTATCCGTGGCCATTGGGCGCCGCTTGGCTGCTGGCCATGGTCGCCTTCCTGCGGCCGCAGCGGCGGAGGAACTGAGCATGGACGCGGGAGTCGTGCACTGGTTGCGGCCGCTGTGGTTGTGGGCGCTGCTGGCGTTGCCACTGGGGTGGTGGCTGGCGGCCCGACGCACGCGGCGCGGCGAAGTGTGGCGCGGGGTGGTGGATGCCCACCTGCTTCGCCACCTGCTGGTCGTCGAGGCCGCGCCTGCGCACCGGCGTGGGCGCTGGTTGACGGGCGCTGCCTACGTGTTGGCGATCCTGGCCTTGGCCGGACCGAGTTGGCGTCAGGTCGAACAACCGCTGTGGCAAAGCCACGCCCCTCTGGTGGTGGCGCTGGACCTGTCCACTGCAATCGATCGTCGCGACCTCCCGCCGTCGCGGCTGGCACAGGCCCGGGCCAAGTTGGCGATGCTGCTGCAGCAACGCCGCGGTGGTCAGGTGGGTCTCGTCGCCTACGCAGGCGATGCCTTCACCGTGGCGCCGTTGACGGCCGATGCGAACAACGTGGCGGTGTTCCTGGATGCGCTGTCGTCGGAGGTGATGCCGGTGGACGGCCAACGCATCGACCGCGCCATCGGCTGGTCGGCGAAATTGCTGCGCCAGGCTGGCTTCACGCAAGGCGACATCGTGGTCATGGGTGACCACGCGACCGACGCTGACGTTGCGGCCAGTACCCAGGCCGCAACAGCGGGCTTCAACGTCTCCGTCATCGGGGTCGGGGTGGCGACGGGGGCCGGAGGCGGATTCGATGAAGCGTCGCTGCGACGGCTCGCCAGCGCGGGCAACGGGCGTTACCAGCGCATCACGATGGACGATGCGGACCTGCGGGGCCTCGGCGTACTGGCGCCGCGCGGCACCACAGGTGCAGGCGACGCTGAAAGCGGCGGCCGCCATTGGTTGGATGAAGGTTACTGGCTGTTGCCTGCGGTGATGCTGTTGGCTCTGCCGCTGTTCCGCCGCGGTGCCGTGGTGGCGATCCTGGTCCTGGCGCTTGGTTGGCCGCTGGGCGCGGTGCAGGCGGCCGACTGGTGGCGGCGTCCCGACCAGGTGCAGCATGCCGCGATGGAGACGGCCACGCAGCGGTATCGGCAAGGCGATTTCGCGGGCGCGGCGCAGGGCTTCGCCCAGGTGGACAGTGCGGATGCGCACTACAACCGGGGCAACGCGCTGGCCCGGGCGGGGCGTTACCAGGAGGCCATCCGCGCCTACGACGCGGCATTGCAGCGCGCGCCCGGCATGGCGGATGCCGAGGCCAACCGGCGTGCGGTGGAAGCCGTGATGAAGCGCAAATCACCGCCGGGTGGGAAGCCGCCGGCGGGCAAGGGGCGCCCCGAGGCCGGTGACGGTCGTCCTGGTGAGCGCGGTTCGGCCGGAGCCGACCAGGGAGCGGGTGACCCTGCCGTGCCGCAGGAACAGAGTCGAACATCGCCCTCCAGCCAAGCGGAGGGCGCGGCACCTCGGCCGAAGCCCACGCAGGGCGCGGACGCGGCTGCGCAGGCCCAAGCCGACGCGGCCCAGCGCGAGCGTATGCGCCAGGCCGTGGCCCAAGGCGGTCAGCCCAGCGAGGGCGCAAAACCGGGGCAGGGCGACCGCCCGGCCCAGACCGAAACCGCCGCCGAGCGTGAACGGCGCATCGCCAACGAGGCGTGGCTGCGGCGTGTCCCCGACGAACCCGGCGGCCTACTCCGGGAGAAGTTCCGGCTGGAATACCAGCGCCGCCTGCGGCAGGGAGGTTCATCGCGGTGACCATTGATTGCATTGCCCGACATGGCGCTTTCCCACGGGGCTGGATCGCAGGCGCACCGCGTGCACGTCGATCGACGAGGGCGTCGTTTGCCTGGGGGCTGTGGTGCGCCTTGCTGCTGCAGTTCGCAGTGGTCGCAGCGGCTTCGGCACAAACGCGCGCGTGGCTGGACCGGGATCGCATCGGTGCGGGCGAAACCGTCACCCTCAACGTGGAAACCACCCAGCCCGGCAACCCGATGCCGGACTTCTCTCCGCTGCAGCGCGACTTCGTGGTCAGTGGCAACACCAGCCGCCGCGAATTCCATATGCGCAACGGCCAAGCCACGGTGCGGGCGCTGTACGGCGTGGCGCTGCGCCCACGCCGCGACGGCGTGCTCACCGTGCCGGCGCTGGCCGTCGGCGCGGCACGCACATCGCCGCTGACGTTGGTGGTTGCGTCGGGAGCGACTTCGGCGCCCGCACCCGCGCGCACCGGCGACAACGTCTTCATCGAAAGCGAGCCGGATGACGAGACGCCGTATGTGCAACAGGCGGTGGGTTGGGTGGTGCGGCTGTACTCGGCCGTGCCGCTGGTTTCCGGCGCGCTCGACCAGCCTGCGCCGGACGGCGCGACGCTCCAGCGCGTGGGCGAGGATGCGCAGTACACGCGCGACGTTGGTGGCCGGCGCTACATGGTGGTCGAGCGGCGTTTCCTGCTGCTGCCCGAGCGTAGCGGGACGCTCACCCTGCCCGGCGCGAGCTTCGAAGGGCGGGGCACCGGTGGATTTTTCGATGACCTGTTCGGGGATCGAGGGGGCGTGCTGAAAGCGCAGGCCCGCCCCCGTTTCCTGCAGGTGCAGGCGCCGCCCGCCAACGCGCCGCAACCGTGGCTGCCCTTGCACGCCCTGGAGTTGCGTTACCGCACCGTGCCCACGACCCTGCGCGTGGGCGAGGCCACCGACCTGGTGGTCGAGATCACGGCCGATGGCGCGACGGCCGCGCAGATGCCCGAGGTGCGGTTTCCGTCGATCGATGGGGTGCAAGTCTTCGCCGAGCCGGTGAAGAGCGACGAGGGCTTCGCGGGTGGCCGTCCAAGGGTGAAGCAGCTGCGGCGATTTTCGCTGGTCCCGGCGCGCGCCGGCGCGGTCCATGTGCCTGCGTTGAAGCTGGCCTGGTGGGATGTCCGCACGGGCAGCACGCGAGTGGCCAGCTTGCCGGCGCTGTCTCTCAAGGTCGCGGTGGCCTCGGGCGTAAAGGTGTCACCGTCCGCATCCGCCCCGGCGTCGACCGCGCCGGATGGCGCCGGGTCGCCAGGCGCTGCGGGCGACCGGGGGGGGATGGCCGCGCGCCTGGGCAACCCCTGGGTGGTCGCCACAGTGGTCTTCGCGGCGTTGTGGCTGGTGACGCTTGTGTGGTGGCTGAGCCATCGCGGGGGACGCGCGCCCGCGGGCGGACGCGTCGGTACGCCGTCGCTCCAGGCATCGGCCGCAGGCATCCTGTCTGTCGATCCCGGGGTGCTGCGTCGCGCGCTGGACACCGGCAGTCTGGGCGACGTGGCGGAGGCCTTGCTCGCGCTGGCACCGCAGCCGTGCATGGGCATGGACCCGCTGCGTGCGCAGCTGGCTGACCTCCGCCAACGCGATGCCGTGGATCTGTTGCAGCGCGCCCGCTGGTCCGAAGGCGATGGCCGCGCGGCACGTGCTGCGCTGCGCGAGGCCTTCGCCAAGGGCCCGCGTTGGCGGCCGGCCCCGGCCGCCAGCAAGCCCGATCCGCTACCGCCGCTGTACCCGGAGCGCTGAGCCCGCCAGGACCGGTTTGCTAAGCTCCCGGGATTCCACCGGGGACCCCCACGATGACCGAAGCCCATGCGACCACCCAGGGCAAGAAGAAACTGCCCTTGCACTGGAAGATGGCCATCGGCTTCTTCGCGGGACTGCTGCTGGGGATGTTCGTGCACTACAGCGCCGGCGCCGACGCGGGCTGGGTGCAGTGGCTGACGAGCACCGTGACCCAGCCGGCCGGCACGCTGTTCCTGCGGCTGATCTTCATGCTGGTGATCCCGCTGCTGTTCTCCGCGCTGGTGGTGGGTATCGCGGAGATGGGCGACATCCGCGCATTGGGGCGGGTGGGTTGGCGCACATTGGCCTACACCGTGGTCGTTTCGGCAATCGCGGTGCTGATCGGCCTCGTGCTGGTCAACTGGCTGCAGCCGGGGGCCGGCGTGGACCGCGCCGCCGCGCAGCAGATGCTGGCCGAAGGCTCCGAACGCGCGCAGTCCATCATCAGCAGCACCGCCCAGCAGCCCAAGGGCATGGACATGCTGTTGTCCATCGTGCCCGACAACGTGGTCGCGGCCGCGTCCAACAACGCCATCCTGGCGGTGATGTTCTTCGCGCTGATGCTGGGCATCGGCCTGGTCGCAACGCGCAGTGAGGCGTCCGACACGCTCAAGCGCGGCATCGAAGGCCTGTTCGAAGTGTCGATGACCCTGATCGGCATGGTCATCAAGCTGGCGCCGTACGCGGTGTTCTGCTTCATGTTCAACCTGGCCGCGCTGTTCGGCTGGGACCTGCTGGTGCGACTGGGTGCGTACGTTGGCGTGGTGGTGCTGGCGTTGGCGCTGCACATGTTCGTGACCTATTCGCTGGCGCTGAAGTTCGTGGGCAACTACTCGCCGGTGAAGTTCTTCAAGGGCTCGCAGGAGGCGATGGTGATGGCGTTCTCCACCGCGTCCAGCAACGCCACGCTGCCGACCGCGCTGCGCGTGGCCGAGGAGGAACTGGGCCTGCCCAAGCGCGTGTCGCGTTTCGTGCTGACCGTGGGCGCCACGGCCAACCAGAACGGCACGGCGCTGTTCGAGGGCGTGACGGTGCTGTTCCTGGCGCAGTTCTTCGGCGTGGAGCTGTCGCTGGCGCAGCAGGTGACGGTGATGTTCGTGTGCATCCTGGGCGGTATTGGTACCGCAGGCGTGCCGGCGGGTTCGCTGCCGGTGGTGGCGCTGATCTGCGGGATGGTGGGGGTGCCGCCGGAAGGGATTGGCCTGATCCTGGGCGTGGATCGGTTCCTGGACATGTGCCGGACTACTTTGAATGTCACCGGAGACTTGGCGGCTGCGGCCGTGGTGTCTCGCGGGGAAGTGGATTCGCCTGCTGGTTGAGCAATGACGGTGCGGGCGGGCTTCGGGTCTCGGGGCGTTGCTCCAGCCCTCCGTCGCGGCATCCCGCCACGAGTCGGGCCGCCGGCCATCCATGGCCGGCTTTTCCGCAACGCCCCCGAGGCCCGAAGCACTCTTCACCTCGGTGGCACCTGGAGCGAGGCGATTCGAGCCCGAGTTGGCAGCCCGTTCACTGAAGCCAGGGGAAACCTGAACGGCCCCGAGGGCGACACGGGAGGCTGCCGGATGGGACAATGGGCGTCCGGCCCGCCCGTCCAGGCCCGGCCGCGCCTCCTTCCGCCTCCCAGAAAGCCCTCGCCGACCCATGACGACGCCCAGCCGCCGCGATCTCGCCAACGCCATCCGTTTCCTCGCCATCGACGCCGTACAGGCCGCCAACTCCGGCCACCCCGGCATGCCGATGGGCATGGCCGACATCGCCGAGGTGCTGTGGAACGACTACTACAGCCACAACCCCAACAACCCGAAGTGGTTCAACCGCGACCGCTTCGTGCTGTCCAACGGCCATGGCTCGATGCTGCAGTACGCGCTGCTGCACCTGTCCGGTTACGACCTGCCCCTGGATGAGCTGAAGAACTTCCGCCAGCTGGGCAGCAAGACCGCCGGCCACCCGGAGAACACCCACACCCCGGGCGTTGAGACCACCACCGGTCCGCTGGGCCAGGGTTTCGCCAATGCCGTGGGCATGGCGCTGGCAGAGAAGCTGCTCGCACAGCGCTTCAACAAGCCCGAGCTCGAGATCGTCGACCACCGCACCTGGGTGTTCATGGGCGACGGCTGCCTGATGGAAGGCGTCTCGCACGAGGCCGCGTCGCTGGCCGGCACCTGGGGCCTGCACAAGCTGGTCGCATTCTGGGACGACAACAAGATCTCGATCGACGGCAACACCGACGGCTGGTTCACCGACGACACCCCGGCGCGTTTCGAGGCCTACGGCTGGAACGTGATCCGCGGCGTCGATGGCCATGACGCCACCGAGATCAAGACCGCGATCGAAACCGCGCTGAAGTCCACCGACAAGCCGACCCTGATCTGCTGCCGCACCACGATTGGCTTCGGTTCGCCGGCGAAGGCGGGCAAGGAATCCAGCCACGGCGCGCCGCTGGGCAAGGACGAAGTCGTTGCCACCCGCGCCGCGCTGGGCTGGGAGCACGGTCCGTTCGAGATCCCGCAGGCCATCGCCGATGGCTGGCGCGCGGGCAACGCCGGCCTGGTGCGCGAGGACCAGTGGAACCGCGTGTTCGATGCTTATGCCGCGCAGTACCCGGAACTGGCCGACGAGCTGGTGCGCCGTTCGCACGCCGAGCTGCCGGCCACCTTCGTCGCCGACGCTGATGCCTACATCGCCAAGCTGCAGGCCGAAGGTCCGGTCGTGGCCTCGCGCAAGGCCTCGCAGATGGCCATCGAGGCCTATGCGCCGCTGTTGCCGGAACTGGTCGGTGGCTCGGCCGACCTGGCGCATTCCAACCTGACCCTGTGGAAGGGCAGCAAGTCGGTCGCCACCGACGACCCCAACGCCAACTACATCTACTTCGGCGTGCGCGAGTTCGCGATGACCGCGATCAGCAACGGCCTGAGCCTGCACGGTGGCTTCATCCCGTACGACGCCACCTTCCTGGTGTTCAGCGACTACGCGCGCAATGCGGTGCGCATGAGCGCGCTGATGGGCGCGCAGGCCATCCACGTGTACACCCACGACTCCATCGGCCTGGGCGAGGACGGTCCGACCCACCAGCCGATCGAGCACCTGGCCAGCCTGCGCTACATCCCGCACAACGACGTGTGGCGCCCGTGCGACGCGGTGGAATCCGCCGTGTCGTGGAAGGCGGCGATCATGCGACATGACGGCCCGAGCTGCCTGGTGTTCTCTCGCCAGAACCTGGCGCACCAGCCGCGCAGCGCGCAGCAGGTGGCTGATATTGCGCGCGGCGGTTACGTGCTGAAGGACAGCGTCGGCGCGCCGGAGATCATCCTGATCGCCACCGGTTCGGAAGTCGGGCTGGCCACGCAGGCCGCCGAGCAGTTGGGCGACAAGGTGCGCGTGGTATCGATGCCGTCGACCGACGTGTTCGACCGCCAGGACGCGGCTTACCGCGAAGCCGTGCTGCCCAAGGCCTGCCGCAAGCGCGTGGCCATCGAAGCCGGCGTGAGCGACTTCTGGCGCAAGTACGTGGGCCTGGACGGTGCCGTGATCGGCATCGACGAGTTCGGTGCCAGCGCGCCGGCGGAGAAGCTGTTCGAGAAGTACGGCTTCACCGTGGACAAGGTGGTGGAGGCGGCCAAGGCGCTTTGACCGGCCTGCCACGGCGTGGAATGAAAACGGGGCCTTTCAGCCCCTTTTTTTTTTTTTTTGGTGCTGGCCGTGCCGCTCATAGCGGTATCGCAGCTGCAGGCCGAAGTTGTTGGCCGTGAACGCATCCACCGCATCGGTGCTTTCCACCAACCGCCCATCCGTGCCGATGCGGTACGCCACTGGATTTTCACGCCAAGCCACTGCAGCTTCGCGCGCAGTTCACCGCCACGGGGGTGCGAAACCACAGGGTCTTCCACACGGCCCCGTCAAACATCGCAACCTCCCGCGCGCAACGCAGCATCCACCAGCGTCGCCGGAGCGATGTAGAGGTTGGACTGCCCGTTCAATGTGCCGCCCGGATCGGCGGCGCCATCGCCCGCACGCAGGCTGGCGAAGTAAAGCACGCGGCCATCGCCGCTGAAGGCAGGGGTGAAGTCCATGCCCACGCCATTGATCGGTGCTGGCAGTCGCACGGCCCGCGACCAGGCCGTCGGCCGTCTGCAGGTGGCGAACAGGTCCAACTCGTCCGAGCCGTCCCGTCTGCTCCAGAACATCGCCACGCGGCCATCGGGCGACAGCGTGAAGTCACCTTGGATGTCGCCGTCGTTGAACGGTGCTGGCAGGGGCAGCGGCTTGCCGATCCCGCTGCCATTCACGCGGGCCTGGTAGATCGCCAGCTTGGCGGGACCGCCTTTGCGGGAACTGTTGAAGTACAGCCAGCCATCGTGGAGTTCAGGGCCCAGTTCCTCACCGTCGGACGCCACCGCTGCGAGGTGTTCTGGAGTGCCAAAGTGCCCGGCATCCACGCTCACGCGCCAGATGTCGAGGTTGCCGTTCGGCGCGTCGCCGGCCACGGGCCGGTTGGAGACGAAGTACATCGTCTTGCCATCCGGCGTCAGCCACGGATCCGAGTCCTTGTAGCGCGGATCCGTGAAGGGCACTTCCGTCGGTGCGTTCCAGCCTTGGCCTTCGCGGCGTGCAAACCAGATGCGGCTGTCCTTGAAGTCCGCGGCCGAACGGGCGAACACCATCAACCGTGCATGCGCGTCCGTGCTCAGGTTGTAGTCGTTACGCGGGCCAGACAGCCAGCCTTCACCGATCAGGAACGCGACATCGGCCTGCGCGGTCGGCAGGGTGCGCACCTCCGCCGCGGAGCTTCTCTCCGCGGCGGCGGCAAAAACTGGACTGGCTTCGCTTGGATCGACCGTATTGGGTGCCTGTTCTGCTGTACTGCAGCCGGCGACCAGCAGTCCCGCCATTGTCATTGCGATAAGACGCATTCGTCCTCCATTACGTCGCCGGGAGCATGTCCCGGCGTGGCGATCACTTGGGTTTGCTGTACCAGAGCGCGTTGACGATGATCCAGCGCTCGCCGAACTTGCCCATGTGGAAGTAGTCGACGAACCACGGCGTTTCCAGCCGCACGGATGCGGCGTTGCCGGTTACGTCCAGCACGCGGCACGTACGGTTCCACTGCTCCTTGGGTGTCTTCAGCGCGCCCTGCCGGGTCAGCCCCACCAGTTCCTCCTTGCCCATGCGGCGCAGGCCGAGCCGCTCGTATGGCGTGTCACCAATGACCATGCGCTTGGCGAGGTCCGGATGCAGCGCGCGCGCCACGCGCTCGGGGTCGGCTTCCAGTTGGCCGTCCACGTAGTCGAAGCACGTCGCCTCGATTGCGGCGAGTGTGGCCGCATCGGGCGGCGGCGGGTTGGTCGCCGCTGCGGCAGCGGCAAGGAACAGGGAAAACGCGGACATCGCTCCTCCAAGCAGGTTCTGGGTGAGGTACCGGTGCATTGGACGATGCCGCTACACCCCTTGTCTGCGGGGCCTGCGACGAAACGTTGGCGGTTTGCGGCGAAGCGTTACGCGGCGGCGACCAGCCGCCCGTTGATCAGCGTGACCTTGTCGCGGTAGCTGCGTGACAGCTTCAGCTCATGCCCGGAATCCAGCGACAGGAAACACTCGCCGTTGTGGTGCGGGCGCAGTGCCTTCACCCGCTCCAGGTTGACGATGCTGGAGCGGTGCACCCGCGCGAAACGGCGCGGGTCCAAGCGACGCTCCAGGTCCTGCATCGTGCCGCGCAGGACGTGGGTTTCGCCGTCGGTGTGGATGCACATGTAGTCACCGGCCGCGTCGATCCAGCGGATCGCATCGAGCTCGATCCGCAGCAGACGCTGACCATCACGAATGCTCAGTTTTCCGCCGGTGCGTGCATCCTCATCCAGCATCAGCGCGTCGAGCTGAGCGCGGTTGACGTCTGGCAGCGTCGCGATCAACTTGAGCAGCCGCTCGTAATGGTCTTCGGCCTTGTGTGCGGCCAAGCGCACGCGCGCGCGCTCCACTGCTTCGTCCAGGCGCCGGTCGTCGACCGGCTTGAGCAAATAGTCCAGGGCGCTGGCGGCGAACGCCGCCAGTGCGTACTGATCGAAGGCAGTCACGAACACGGTCAGCGGGATCTGCGTGGCCGGCAGCGCGCGGAACAGGGCGAAGCCGTCCATGCCCGGCATCTGCACGTCAAGGAACATCAGTTGCGGACGCAGCTCGGCGATGGCCTGCAGCGCCTGCCTGCCACTGCCCGCCTCGCCGACGATCTCGATGTCGGCATGACGCTGCAGGTGAAGTTGCAGGCCCCGGCGGGCAAGCGGCTCGTCATCAACGATGAGGGTGCGGATGCTGCCCATCTCACGCGACCCCGTTGGTGGCAAACGGCAGGCGCAGATGCACGTCTGCGCCGCTTGTCTCACGGTTGGTGATGCCCACGTGCTGGCGCTCGCCGTAGATCAGTCGCAGCCGTTCGCGCGTGTTGGCCAGCCCGACGCCGGCGCCGCTTGCCGCGGTCGCCATGGCGATGCCCGGCCCGTCGTCACGCAGGTGCAGGTCCAGCATGTCGCCGTCGCGGCGTGCGACCAGCTCGATGCGACCGCCGGCTTCGCTGGTGGAGACGGCGTACTTGATCGCGTTCTCGACCAGGGGCTGTAGGATCAAGCTCGGTACCCGCGCCGCGCGCGTATCCGGGTCGATGTCCACCACGACCGAGAGCCGTTCACCGAAGCGCACGCGCTCGATGCCCAGGTACAGCTCCAGCGCCTCGACCTCCTGCGCCAAGGTCACCGACTGCTCCGGGTCGGATTCCAGTGAGTGGCGCAGGAAGGACGACAGGCTGCAGATCATGCGGTAGGCCGCGTCGCGGCGGTTATCCAGCACCAGCGTCGAGATTGCGTTGAGTGTGTTGAACAGGAAATGCGGGTTGAGTTGGTAGCGCAGCATCTTCAGCTGAGCGGCATGCGCCGCGTTGGCCGTGCGCAGCGCCGCCTCTTTTTGCTGTTGCAATTGCTGGGCCAGCCTGATGCCGAAATACAGGCCACTCCAGGACAGCAGCAGGTACAACGCGGAGGCGAAATACCACAGGTAGCCGAATACGCTGTGTATCTGGCAGTCTTTGCAATGGCTGAAGGTGATGATGACGTGCAGCTTCATGTGCACCACGGTAGCCAACACCAGCATCAGCGCGGCGGCGGGCACCATCACCCGCGGCGGCTTGCCCCACAGGCGGCGGTAGCCCAACCGCAGCACGCTGGTGGTGGCGAAGCCGCACAGCGCGACGGAGAGCGAAACAAGCGCGTAGTTCAGGGGCCGGCCGTCGCCCATCGCCACCAGGAAGTTGAGCACGAAGTAGCCGCACCAGCCGCCGATCTGCAGCGGCCAGAAGAGGTGTCTTGGCTCGGACTGGGACGTCGTGGGTAGGGCGATGGTGTTCATGGGGCCGGGCTCGCTTGCGTGGCACGCACTATGTACAGAACCGTAGTGGTTTGGAAAGTTTGGCAATCAGCCAGGGTGTACCGGTGGTTGGAAGCATGGGCATCCCTTGGAACGGCCCGTGCCGTCGGCTTGTGTGATCTAAACCCCAGGTTGGCGCGCTGCATCCCACTCCGTGCACTGGGTGGGGGAAGCTGGCCCTCACCCAGTGCGTCGACACCCCATCAAAGGCGAGAACGCCAAAGGGAATTGCATGCTGCCTCGGATACTCCGCGTCACCGTCACCGTCATCGTCGCGACGGTGCTCATTTCCTGCCCTTGCGAGGCGCTCGCTGCCACCAAGGTGCAGGAAGCCAATCGCCTGACCACCCAGTTTGTGCGGCAGACCATGGCGGAGCAACGGATACCGGGCCTGCAGGTGGCCGTCATCAAGGACGGGCAGGTGGTGCTGTCCGAGTGCCATGGTTTCGCCAACGTGGAGAACCGCGTACCGGTCACGCCCGACACGCTGTTCCCCATCAACTCCGCCACCAAGTCGTTCACGGGCGTGGCCGTGATGCAACTGGCCCAGGGCGGGCTGGTGGACCTCGAGGCCCCGGCCTCGCGCTACCTGGACGACCTGCCCGCGGCCTGGCGCGGGATCCGCGTGCACCAACTGCTCGGCCATACCTCCGGGCTTCCCGACATCGTCGGCCCGGACGGCCTGATTGGCGGCGGGACGGAGCGCGACGCGTGGACGGCCGTCAAGGCGCTGCCCCTGGACGCACCCGTCGGCGAACGCTTTGCCTACAACCAGACCAACTTCGGCCTGTTGGCGCAGATCATCGTCAAGCAGACGAAGATGCCCTACGAGCGGTACCTGGCCGACCACCAGTTCGCGGTCGTCGGCATGCCCCTGACCACGTTCGGCGACAGCTACGACCTGGTGCCCAACGCGGCGACGATCTACAGCCATTCCCCCCGCGGCACCTTGGCCCCCAACGACAATGCACGCATGTCGCGTTGGATCTATGACATGCCCTACAGCCTGTGGGCCGGTGGCGGCATCCAGACCACGGCGACGGAGTTGTCGCGTTGGCTCATCGCGTTGTCGAACGGCCGATTGATCAATCAGGACCACCTCCAGCGCATGTGGACTCCGGAGAAGCTCAACAACGGCACCGAGGGCGCGTGGGCCGCCGGCTGGTCGGTGCTGCAGGCGGCCCCGCCGCGGCAAGTGGCCGGGATCGGCGGGGCCCGCGCGGCGTTCGTGGTGTATCCGGACGAGGGATTGGCCATCGTCCTGTTGACCAATCTCGCCGGCGCGAATCCGCAGAGGTTCATTCCGCGGATCGCCGAGTTCTACCGGCCGGCGCAGCCGACGCCAAAGCACTGAAGGGTTCGATGGGCGGTGGGCCACGTCACTTCGCGGGCTTGCGTCGACCGCTCCACGACTTGCTGACGATCATCCACTTTCCGTCGATCTTCGACAGCGCGAGGTAGTCCAGGCCGTCCCAGCCGGGATAATCCAGCCGCACTTTGACGACTGCGGCATTCTCGTTCACGTCCAGGATCTCGTAGCTGCGGTGGCGCTGGTCCTCGTCGTCGGCCGGGCGGCCGGGAAATCCCTTCGCCCATTCCTCGGCGGTCTGTGTGACCACCTGGCCCTTGGTGGTCGAATAGCCCAGGACCATGCCGTCTTTTCGGAGCACTTGATACGCCAGGTTGGCGTCGCCGGCTTCGAACGCGCTCATCATCGTTTGCATGGCGCGATCTACGGCGTCGCGGTCGCTGTTCTGTGCCATGACGGATTGCGGGACGAGGAGGGCAGCTGCCAGGACAACGGATTGGATCGACAGTTTCATGAGGGCCTCTAGGGTTATCGGGTTTGGGGTTGAGGCACCGGCCGCGGTCGGCGACTGGTGGTCAGGCACGTTCGGACCTACTTCGCACGGTGGCTTGACGACTGGGCGGCCTGCTTGCGCAGGATCTCGACCACGGCTTGCGCCACCGGTGTTGCGGACGCGTAGTTCTGGCCGGTCACCACCGCGCCGTCGACTTCGATGTACGGCTGGTCTCGTTCGCGCACATGGAAGGCGCCGCCGCGGGATTCGACGGCCTGCCGGATCAGGAAGGGGAACTGCTTGAAGTAGTCAGCGTCCTGCTCTTCATGCTCTTCGGGATAGCCGGTGATGCGCTTGCCCGCGACCAGCGGCTGGCCGTTGGCGAGCTTGAGGTTCACGATGCCCGCCGTGCCGTGGCACACGGCCGAGATCACCCCGCCATTGCGCTCGTACACATGCATGGCGATGCGCTGCAGGACCGGATGCTCCGGCACCCCGTACATGGCGTTGCTGCCGCCGACGTAATACACGGCACGGTATCGGGCAGGGTCGATCTGCGCGGGCGTAGCGGTGTTCCGCAGCCCGTCCATGATCCGGTCGTCCTTCAGCCGCGGCTCCATGTCGGTGCTGACGTAGCGGTCGAGGATCGGTACCGAGCCGCCTTCGGGCGACACGAAGTCCACCGCATAGCCGGCGGCCTGGAATGTATCCCACGCATTCACGACCTCGCCGAAACTGATGCTGGCCGGGAGGACCGAAGTGCCGTGGACCTTGCTGCTGGCCAGGATGAAGAGGATGCGATCCTCGCTGCCCTGGGCGGCATGGGCGGTGGAAACTCCGCCCAGGCCTGCGGACAGCAGGAGCAGCAGGAGAGATTGGATGACGTGAAATGTGCGCAAGAGGGTGGGCCCGTGGGAAGGAGCCCGTACCCTATCCGTCCTGTTTCAGATCAATGTCTTGCAATCGCTTTCAGGAGTTTTGGAATCGATTTTCGGAGTCGGCCCCGGTCGCGCGGAAGGCCGTGGGCGTGACCCCCTCCAGCTTCTTGAACGCGCTGAAGAAGGTCGACATCGAACGGAAGCCGGCCTCTTCGGCCACGAGTTCGAGCGGCTTGGGCGGGAGCTGCCGGAGCAGGTCCTTCGCCTCCACCACACGCAGTTGCGTCAGGTACTGCTTGAACGAGGTCTGGTTGTTGTCGTTCAGCAGCTGCGACAGCCGCGTCTGTGGCAAACCGAGTCGGCGGGCGACCCGGGGCAGGGTCAACCCAGGGTCCAGATGCAGGCGCTCGCGCGCCATCAACTCGGCCAGTGACTGCAAGTGCGCGGCGGCCTCGGACGGGGGAATTCGGCGATCCTGGTACGGCTCGATCGGGGCCTGTCCGGACCGCAGGCGCAGATAGACCAGCACGCTCAGGGCGAGGACGAAGGTGAAGGACAGCGCGCCGACGATATAGGAGGTATAGCCGGAGGTGTAGTACGCGATCCAGATGAACCAGACGCCCGCCACCGCACCCACCAGCAGCGGGCCTGACGGCGTCTCCCGGGCCTGTGCGCGGCGCACGTACAGTTGCGCGGTGGCAAGCAGGAGGTAACCCAGCCACGAGTAGGTGATGCCCGGCGTGATCACGTGCCGCCACAGCTCGGCATTCCCCACGTAGGGCAGGAACACGTTGACGGCGGCGACGATGGCCAGCACTGCGGTGATGTGCCAACGGTCGGCCCGTCCGGGGCCGGCGGTATCGCCCTGACTGGATCGCACCAGAAAGTACAGGCACGGCCCGATCAGGAAACAGGCGGTCAGGCCGACCTGCAGCACGATTCGGGGAATGTCGGGCCAGAAATGGAATGCCGCGGATTTGCCCGTTCGTACGCTGACCACCAGGATCAGCAGCGCCAACCAGCGCTGCGTGGGCTTGCCCTTGGCCTGCCACCACAGGAGCGACGCCAGGGCGATGCCGTTGAAGGCGCCCAGCATGGCGAAGAAGAACAGGAAGTGTTGGCTGAGCATGATCGATGGATTGGAATGGTCGCTATTCGAGTCGCCACTGCCCAGCGAGATGGTGACTCGCGCTGGCCCCCAAACGGGCATCGCATTCTGTCAGCGCCTCGTTGCGGTGCGCTGACGTCGCCCACGCAAACGGGGCCTTTCGGCCCCACGCGGTTTCACGGCACTGCCCTGCGGCGGGCTCGGTTCAAAAAAGGGGCGCGTCCGCGCGCCCGGTGGGTTCAGGGGAGCCCATGAACCGGGCGGGCGGACGCAACGGGGGAATCAAACGCGAGAGAGACTCTTGTCGCCGGCAGGCACGAACATCCACATCAGCACATACGCCACCACGCCACCGCCACCGGCCAAGCCCAGGCAGAGGAAACCCACGCGCCACATCCAACTGGGCACCGGCGTGTGTTCGCCGAGCCCGCCGCAGACGCCACCCAACCGCACGTCAGTGGTCGAGCGCTTCAGGGCGTGCAGGTCCCAGGTCGTGGCGGCGGATGCGCCCGCGGTGCCGGCCTTGGGCATCAGCAGGCTGGCGACCAGATAGAGCACCACGCCGGCACCGCCCGCAAAGCACAGCGCCACGAAGATCAGGCGCCACATCCAGCTGGGGACGGGCGTGTGTTCGCCCAGGCCGCCGCAGATGCCGTCAAGCTGGCGGTCGGTAGAGGATTTACGCAGTGCTTGCAGGTTCCAGTCCATGGCGCGGTGCTGTTGTTGGCCGCGTGGGTGCGGCGTTGCACACATCCTCGTGTGCCGGCTCAGGGCAGCCCAGTGTCGAAAGGCACGGTGACCAACGTCGCCGCGGCCGGCGACGCGGGGTGTGGCCGCGTGCGGGTGGCAGGGTACCGTGACCGGGCCGCTCAGTGCGGCGGCGCGGCGACATCGCGTTGCCGTGACACGGCGATGCGCGCCTGTTCAAGCATCGCGTCCAGCGCCGCGCGCTCGTACACGCGGCCCTCCAGCACCACGGCGCGGATGCGACGGGTGGCGGCAATGTCCTGCAGCGGGTTGGCGTCCAGCAGCACGAGGTTGGCGCGCTTGCCTGCCGCAACGCTGCCGTTCTCCGCGTCCTGCTTGAGGAAGCGCGCGCCGTTGACCGTGGCCGCCTGCAGCGCCTGCAATGGCGTCAGCCCGTGGTGCACGAACAGCGCCAGCTCATCGTGCAGGCCGATGCCCGGGTAGTTGAACGAGTTGAGGAAGCCGGCGTCGGTCCCGGCCAACACGGTCACGCCGGCCTGCTGCAGCAGTGGCAGGATGGCGGCACTGCGTTCGTAGCGGGCGTGGCGCCGGGCGATGGCCGCGGCGTCGTCCTTGCCGGCGCGCTCCACGCGCCATGCATAGGTAGCCTGCAGGCCGGGGCCGATGTACTGCAGGTAGGAGTCGCGCTTGTGGTCGTCCCGATCGAGGTAGGCGACCACGCGGCTGCCGTTGAGGGTGGGAGTGACGGCGGTGCCATGGGCCGCGAGCCTGCGGTAGGCGGGCAGGGCGCCAGCCGGGTCGAAGCTCGCCTGCACCGTATCCCAGGCCTGGGCGGCGGTCAGTGCACCGCTGGCCACCTTGGCCGACAGCCCGGCTTCGTCGGGTGCGCCGGCTTTCCACGCGTAGGCGATGTGTTCGATGGACCCGAGCCCGGCCGCGCTGGCCTCCAGTACCGGCACCACCATGGGGATGTGTGCGGAGGTCGTCATCCCGCGCGCCTTCGCCTTCGCCAGTGCGTGCATGAACAGCGGCGGGCTGAGCGCGTTGTCGGTGATTTTGACGAAGTCCACGTTCCACGCCTGCAGCCGGTCGAGCGCGGCATCGATTCCCGCGTCGTCCGCCACTTCCTGGTCACCGGGCCAGATCGAGCCGATGCCTTCGATCTTCGGCCCCGAGGTGAAGATGCGCGGACCAAGGCGGGTGCCCGCCGCCACGTCGTCGCGCCACTGGAACACGCTGGCGCTGAGGTCGCCAGCGGCGTCGCGCACCGCGGTAATGCCGTGCGCCACGTACAGGGGCAGCAGGTTGGCGTTCTCCTCGATCAGCGCGTCGCCGCCGCCGAAGTGCACGTGCATGTCCCACAGGCCGGGAATCACGTAGCGGTCATTGCCGTCCACGGTGGTGGCGGCGCGGTAGCCGGGGCGCGTGCGGTGCGCCTCGATGGCGAGGATGCGGCCGTCGCGGACGGCGATGTCGCGGTCGGGCAGCAGCCGGCCGTCGACCACGTCCACCACCGTGACGTCACGCAGCAGCAGGTCGACGCGCTCGCGGGCCTGGGCGTTCGGGGCCGCGACGCCGAGGGCCAGCAACGCGGTGAACGGCAAGGCGCGGGGGCGGGAGCGGGGCAAGGGGGCGGCGGCTCGGAGGATGCGGTGGGTGGCGGGTGGCGTGGACACGTGGAGGCCTGTGGGGTGCATCGGGCTTAGTGCGCGTCGGCGGTGAGGGTGGTGAGCAACATGATCCAGGCTCCGGGACGCATCGGAGCCCGACCATAGGCGTTGCCACCGAGATGGGGAAATTAAATAATCACATCGTCGCCAGTGGAGTTTGTGATGGCCATGTACGAGCCGGGGTTGCTGCGCGCCTTTGTCGCGGTGGTGGAACACGGCAGCTTCACCCGCGCGGCGCAGGTGCTGCACCTCACCCAGTCCACCGTCAGCCAGCAGGTGCGCCGGTTGGAGGAGGACGTGGGCCAGCCCCTGCTGGAGCGCGAGGGGGGCGTGCGGCCCACGGCGGCGGGCGAGCGCCTGCTCGGTTATGCGCGGCGGTTGCTGGCCCTGGGCGCCGAGGCGCGTGCCGCCATGGCCGGCGAGGCCCCGCAGAAAATCCTCCGCCTGGGCCTACCCGAAGACCTGGCCGGCGCGCTGCTGACCCCGGTGCTGGCAGCGTTTGCCCGCGCCCAGGGCGATGGGCTGCGACTGGAGGTGAGCAGCGGACTGAGTGCCGAGCTGCTGGCCGGCTACCGGCGCGGCGAATTCGACGTGGTGCTGGCCAAGCAGCGGCAGGGCGACGGCGCGTTCAGCTGGCCGGAACGCGTGGTTTGGGTGGACAGCCGCGCGCACCCCTGTTGGGGTCGCGATCCGCTGCCATTGGCGGTGTTTCCCGAGGGCGGCCTGTACCGCGAGGAGATGTTCGAGGCACTGGACGCGCGCCACCTGCGCTGGCGCATCGCCTACAGCAGCCGCAGCCTGGCCAGCCTGCGGGCCGCCGTGGCGGAAGGGTTGGGCGTCAGCCTGTTGCCGGAGCGGGCGGTGCGCGCCGGCCACCGCGTGCTAGGGCGCGCGGAGGGCCTGCCGACGGGGCACCCGATGCGGCTGGTGCTGCACCATCGGGGCGAGGCCTCGGCCAGCACTCGCGCACTGGTGGCGCGGCTGGTGCGGCGTTGCGAGGCCTTGGTGCAGGGGTGACGCACACGGCCGCGGGGCGGGCTTGACATCGTCGTTTACGCGCGTAATCTCAATTCCGATTACACATGTAAACGGAGTGCGGTGTGCAGATCAGCGAAGCCGAATCGGTTGTCATGGATGTGCTCTGGCAGCGCCACCCGCTGGCCGCTGACGAGGTGGTCGCCGCGTTGGGCGACGCCCAGCAGTGGCAGGAGGCCACGATCAAGACCCTGCTCAATCGCCTGCTGAACAAGGGCGCGATCACCGCCGCGAAGGACGGTCGCCGCTACCTGTATGCGCCGGTGCTGCGTCGCGAGGACTGGGTGCTGGACGAGAGCGAGAGCCTGCTCGACCGCCTCTTCGGTGGACGGGTCGCGCCGCTGGTCGCGCACTTCAGCCAGCACCGCAAGCTGAGCCGCAAGGACATCGCGGAACTGCGCCAACTCCTGGAGGAGATCGACGATGGCAAGCGCTGAACTTTTGGGCACGCTGGTCGAGGCCACGCTGGCCGTGAGCGCGGCGGTGGTGTTGGTGTTGCTGCTGCGCCGACGGCTGCGTGATTCGTTCGGCACGCGGGTCGCCTATGCCGTGTGGTGGCTAGTGCCGGCGGCGCTGGCCGCGGTGTTGTTGCCGGCAGCGGTGCAGCCGGTGGCGCCGATGGTGTTCACCCCCGTTGCCGCCATGGCCGCGGCGGCCGCTGCACCGGTGGCCGTAGCTGGACCGATGGACACCTCGCCGTGGTGGCTGGCGGCGTGGGGTCTGGGTGCAACGCTGGTACTGGTGTGGATGGCTCGGCTGCAGCGTCGCTTCCACCGCGCGATGGGGCCGGTGCACGTGCGCCCGGACGGGCTGCACGAAGCAACGGCCGTGGTGGGCCTTCCGGCGGCAATGGGCCTGGTTCGGCCGCGGGTGGTGGTGCCCGCCGACTTCGAGCAGCGCTACGACGCCGGCGAGCGCGAACTGATGCAGGCCCACGAACGCCTGCACATCCGCGCCGGTGACCTGCACAGCAACGCGCTCGCGTCGGCATTGCGCTGCGCGTTCTGGTTCAACCCGCTGGTCCACGTGGCGTGGTTCACCTTCCGCCACGACCAGGAGCTGGCCTGCGACCAGCGCGTGATCGCCCGTTATCCGCATGCCCGCCGTCGCTACGGCGAGGCGATGTTCAAGATCCAACTGGCCGCGCAACCGCTGCCGCTGGCCTGCCATTGGGGCTTCGGCCACCCGCTCAAGGAGAGAATCGCCATGCTGACCCGACCCGTTCCCTCGCGCACCCGCCGCTTGGGTGGCGCGCTGCTGATGACCGCGCTGGCGCTGGGCGTGGGCTTTGCCGCCTGGTCGGCGCAGCCGGCCCGTACCGCCGAGACACCCCTGGCCACCTCGACGCGCCCGCTGCCAAAGGGCCACTTGATGGCCAGGATCGAAGCGACCGGGGCACCGGGACGCGAGGAGTCCTTCGTCATCGCCAACCCCGCGGGGCAGCCATTTGCCATCTCGTTGGGCGAGGGCGCGGACGCCTTCCACATGGACGCCTCGATGAAGCCGGTCGGCGGTGACCGCATCCAGCTGGACGGCGTGGTGACCCAGGGCGGCAAAGTGGTCGGCAAGCCCAAGCTGGTGGTCACCGACGGCACACCGGCAGTCATCCAGATCGGCGAGGAGTTCGGTGGTGCGTTCAAGGGGCTGAAGCTGGCGATGACGCTCACCGCGCACGGCGAACTGCCGGTGCCCCCGGCACCGCCCGCGCCGCCGTTGCCGCCGTTGCCGTCGGTCGGGTCCGTTGCGCCACCTGCGCCGCCGGCGTTGGCCGACGCCCCTGGGCTACCGGCGCCGCCTGCACCGCCCGCGCCACCGGCGCCCACCTCGCAACTCGCGCCGGTGCCCCCGGTACCGCCCGCTCCGCCCGAGCGCGTCGTGGCCAAGCGGGTGATCGTCCGCGATGTCGACCAAACCACAACCGCTCCTCACGCACAGCGACAGTCCCGCGTCCGCATAGAAGGCGCCGAGGCCACCTTTGAAGGTGACTGGGAGCCGGCACAGGCCGACGGCACCCGCGTGTGCAATGGGACCGTGCAGGCGGACAACCTCGGCCGTCATTTCACCTGCGTAGCCGATCCGAAAGCGCCAGCAACCCCGTGAAGGCCGGCAGGCGCAGGTCAGCGTCGCAATGACGCCTCTGCCGAGCGAACTGAAGTAAACCGTTGAGCAGCGGGCTACAGGCCCTCGGCCGGCGCCTCGATGCGCAACGGCGTGCTCAGATGACGCCTGCCGTGGGCATCTTCCTGCGGCAGGCGTCCACCGCGGATGTTCACCTGCAGGGACGGGTACAGCAGGTTGGGGGCGGGCAGCCCCGCATCGCGCGCGTGGCGCGCCTCGGCGAACGCCTCCAGCGACGTGTCGCCGTCGAGCATGCGGTTGTCGCGCTTCTGCTCGCCCACGCTGACGCTGGCGCGGCGCTCGCGTCCGGCCGGCGGGTAGTCGTGGCACAGCCACAGCGTGGTTTCGTCGGGCATCGCGTAGAAGCGCTGGACCGACGCGTACAGCTGTTCCACGCTGCCGCCCGGGAAGTCGCACCGCGCGGTGCCTATGTCCGGGGCGAAGATGGTGTCGCCAATGAACACATTGCCGTCGATGCGGTAGCTGAGGCTGTCGGCGGTGTGGCCCGGCGTGGCCAATACTTCGATGCGCAGCGCGCCCGCCTCGATCACGTCGCCATCGTGCAACAGCGCATCGAACGCGTCGTGCAGTGCCGGGTCATCGCTGGCCAGCTGGAACATGTCGGCGAAATGCGCCTGCACCGAGCGGATCCCGTGGCCGATTGCCACCGGTGCACCAGTGTGTGCGCGCACGAACGCGGCCGACGTCAGGTGGTCGGCGTGCGCGTGGGTCTCGAGGATGCGGTGCACGGTCAGCCCGCGCTCGACCGCATAGGCCAGGAGGTGTCGCGCGCTTTCGGTGCTGACGCGACCGGAACGTGCGTCGTAATCCAGCACCGGGTCGATGACGACCGCATCGATGCCGCGATGCACGACATAGCTCCACGTGCCGGTGGCGTCATGGAAGAACGGTTCGATGTGCAACGCCTCGTTCATCACGTTCCCTCGCACAGCGGGCGATCGCCCGCGCAATAGATGCCATGCAGCGTATCGATGATGCGCTGGGCCGGGCCTTCGACCAGTGAATAGTAGATCGTCTGCGCCTCGCGACGCGTCTGCACCAGTCCGTCCTCGCGCAGCACCGCGAGGTGTTGCGACAGTGCGGACTGGCTGAGCGCCAACCGTGCGTTGAGTTCGCCCACCGAGCGCTCGCCCTCCACCAGCAGGCACAGCAGCATCAGCCGGTTCTCGTTGCCCAGCGCCTTGAGCAGCCGCGCGGCGTCGGACGCATGTACGCGCATCGACTCGGGGTCGATCGGCGGAGGAGGGGGCTTTCGGGAGACGGCCATGGTGCGAATCAGCGTTGGGTCACGGGCAGGCCGGCGCTCGCCCATTCGGTGATGCCGCCGGCAATGGAGCGCACGTCGGTGAAGCCCATGCGCTGCAGGTTCAGGGCGGCCAGTGCGGAACGGCCGCCCGTGCGGCAGTACACCACGATCGGCTGCGTCTTGTGCGACAGCGCGGGGTCGCTGACGTTGGCGACGGCGGGATGCGCGTCGACCTGGAACTCAAGCACGCCACGCGGAATGTTGATGGCGCTGGCGATGTGGCCGGTCTCGAACTCGGCGGGCTCGCGAACGTCGATCAGTACGCAGGCCAACGGGTCGGCCGCGTACTGGGACGGGCTGATTTCGCGGATCTGGCGTCGGGCATCGGCAACAAGGTCGGCGGCGGTCAGGGTCATGGTGGCTCTCCGGCGGGGTGGGGTAGAGGGAATATATCAGTTGACACTAATATAAGGAAGATCTAATGTAGTGATCGTGAACCGTCGCGCCGCGACGGAAGCGAACTCCTGACGGAGGCAAGTCATGGCCAGGATCGTGGTTTTGGGCGCAGGGCTCGGCGGCATGGCCGCGGGCTATGAGCTGCGGGAAACGCTGGGCCATGGGCACGCGATCAGCGTGGTTGGGCTGGGTGATCGGTTCAGTTTCACACCCTCCAACCCGTGGCTGGCCGTGGGCTGGCGTACGCCCGAGGCCATCACGCTGCCGGCAGCCGAATACCTGGCGCGCAAGGACATCGCCTTCCATGCTTCCGGCGCACAGCGCATCGATGCCGATGCGCGCCAGGTACATACCGGTGCGGGCGAAGTCCTCGACTACGACTACCTGCTCATCTGCACCGGGCCCAAGCTGGCCTTCGATGAAGTGCCCGGTACCGGGCCGGACGCGGGGCACACCCAGTCGGTGTGCACCACACCACATGCGCAGCATGCGTGGGAGGCTTACCAGGCCTTCGTGCAGAACCCGGGCCCGATCGTCATCGGTGCCGTGCAGGGGGCCAGTTGCTTCGGCCCGGCGTACGAGTTCGCGATGATCCTGGACGCGGACCTGCGCAAGCGGAAGATTCGCGACAAGGTGCCGATGACCTTCGTCACCAGCGAGCCGTACATCGGCCACATGGGCCTGGGTGGCGTGGGCGACTCCAAGGGCTTGATGGAATCCGAGATGCGCCAGCGCCACATCCGCTGGATCACCAACGCCAAGGTGCAGGAAGTGCGCCCGGGTGAAGTGGTGGCTGTCGAGCATGACGAGCAGGGCCAGCCGCTCAAGGAACACGTGCTGCCGTTCAAGTACTCGATGCTGCTGCCGGCCTTCAAGGGCGTGGATGCGGTGGCAGCGGTGGAGGGGCTGTGCAACCCGCGCGGTTTCGTCATCGTCGACAAGCACCAGCGCAGCCCGAAATTCCCGCAGATCTTCGCGGCAGGCGTGTGCGTGGCCATCCCGCCCGTCGAGCCCACGCCGATTGCCACCGGTGCGCCAAAAACCGGCTTCATGATCGAGTCGATGGTCACCACCATCGTGCGCAACATCCAGGCCGAGTTGCAGGGCAAGCCCGCGACCTACGAGGGCACATGGAACGCCGTGTGCCTCGCCGACATGGGCGACACCGGCGCGGCCTTCGTCGCGTTGCCGCAGATCCCACCGCGCAACGTGACGTGGACCCGTATCGGCAAATGGGTGCACGTGGCCAAGGTCGCTTTCGAAAAATACTTCCTGTTCAAGATGCGCAACGGCACCTCCGAGCCGGTCTACGAGAAGTACCTGTTGGGCCTGCTCGGCATCGAGCGTCTCAAGCACAACGGCAAGTGAGTCCGCCCCGTTTCCCTGTCATAAACCCACCGATCCAGGAGAACTTCAAATGACCCTCGACCGCGCCATCATGGCTTTTGCCGGCGTCATGATCCTCGTCAGCATCGTGTTGACCAAGTTCGTGCACCCGAATTTCTGGTGGTTCACCGCTTTCATCGGCGCCAACCTGTTCCAGTCGGCCTTTACCGGCTTTTGCCCGGCCGGCATGGTGATGAAGAAGCTTGGCATTGGCCGCAACGCCACCGGCAGTTGCTGCAACTGACCGCTCCCCGCGTGCCCCGCCGTTCCGCAAGAAGCGGGCGGCCTTTTTCCCCACGGACTTTGGATTGCGATGAAGCGCCTGCGTACCTCCCTGATTGCCTCCGCACTGCTGGCCCTTGCGGCATGCGGCCATGAGCCTGCAGCACCCAAACTGCCGGCCCTGCCCGAGTTGCAGACCCTGACCGTGGGCGCCGGTGCCGACACCACCGGGCGCAGCTGGGACGGCGTGGTTGAAGCCGTGCAACAGGCGGATCTGACGGCGCAGACGGCTGGTCGCGTGACCGTGGTGAACGTGGACGTCAATGATCGCGTGGCCAAGGGCGACGTATTGCTGCGGCTCACCGCCGTGGAACAACAGGCTGGCGTCAACACCGCGCGCGCGCAGTTGCGCGCCGCCGACGCCGCCGCATCGGAGGCGGAGGCGAACTACCGCCGCTATGCTGCATTGGCCGGCGGACAGTACGTCTCCCGCGCACAGATCGACCAGGCGCGCGCCGCGCGCGACAGCGCCGTCGCCGCGCGCGACGCGGCACGTGCGCAGGTCGCGCAGGCGGGCCAGCAGACCGAGTACACGGTGGTGCGCGCGCCGTTTGCCGGCTTGGTCAGTGCGCGCCGCGTGGAGCCGGGTGAAAGCGTGGCACCCGGACAACCGTTGATGGCGGTGTACGCACCGGGGGCGCTGCGCATCGAAGTCCAGGTGCCGCAATCCGAAGCCGACGCCATCCGCGTCGCCAACCGCGCACGCGTGGCCTTGGCGGATGGGCGTACGGTGGATGCGGCGGAAGTCGTGGTGTTCCCGGCCGCTGATCCGTCCACGCACAGCGTCGGCGTGCGGGTCACGCTGCCGGTCATGGCCAAGGCCCCGGCGCCGGGTGTTACCGCCAAGGTGCTGTTCCCCATCTCTGGCGTGTCGCCTGCTGCGGCTGTCAGCGTTCCTGTCGGTGCGTTGGTCCAGCGCGGAGAAGTGAGTGGCGTCTATGTCATTGCCGGTAATCGCATCGGGCTGCGACAGGTGCGGTTGGGCCAGCGCAGCGACGAGCGTGTCGAAGTCCTGGCCGGATTGAAGGCTGGCGATGTCGTGGCCGCCGATCCGGTGGCCGCGGTGCAGGCGCTGGCGGCGCAACGCAAGGCCGTGGAGGCCGGCAATGACTGAGCCGCGCCAGCGCTTCGGGCTATCCGGCCGGTTGGCCGCGGCGTTCCAAGCCAACCCGCTGACCCCGATCCTCGCGATCATGGGGCTGTTGCTGGGCCTCGTGGCCGTGCTCATCACCCCGCGCGAGGAAGAACCGCAGATCGACGTGACCATGGCCAACGTGTTCGTGCCGTTCGCCGGCGCGAGTGCGCGCGACGTCGAGCAACTCGTGAGCACGCCGTTGGAACAGAAGCTCTCGGAGATCGAGGGCGTCAAGCACGTGTATTCGATCAGCCGACCGGGCATGGCGGTGCTGACCGTGGAATACACGGTGGGCGTGGAGCGCCAGCCGGCCATCGTGCGCCTGTACAACCAGGTCTATTCCAACCAGGACTGGCTGCCGCCCGGCATGGGCGTGGGCCAACCGTTGATCAAGCCCAAGGGCATCGACGACGTGCCGGTGATGGCACTGACGCTGTGGACTGACGACGCGCAGCGTGGCGCCACCGAACTGGCCGAAGTCGCGCATTCGCTGGAAACCGAACTCAAGCGTATTCCGGGCAGCCGTGACGTCTACACCATCGGCGCGCCCGACCGCGTGGTGGCGGTGACGCTGGACCCGACCAGGCTCGCCAGCTATGGCCTCACCGTGGCCGACCTCGGCCAGGCCCTGCGCGCGGCCAACGCGGTCCAACAAGTCGGTGAGCGCGTGGGCGGCGGTGCCGCCGTGCCGGTCACGGCCGGCACCTTCCTCGCCAGTGGCGACGAAGTGCGTGATCTGGTCATTGGCCTGTCCGGCGGGCAACCGCTGCGCCTGTCCGACGTCGCCGACATCCGCGCCGGTGGTGATATCGCCAGCCGCTACGCATGGCACGGTGCCCCTGCCGGCAAGGCCGGGCCTGCGCACGGCATCGCGCCCGCCGTGACCATTGCCGTTGCCAAGAAGCCGGGCAGTAATGCCGCTGACATCACCACCGCCGCCACGCGGCGCGTGGAGCAGCTAAAGGGTGAACTGATCCCCGATGGTGTCAACGTCACCGTCACCCGCGACTACGGCCAGACCGCCACCGACAAGGCGCAGAAGCTGATCCAGAAGCTGGTGTTCGCCACCGGCTCGGTGGTGTTGCTGGTGCTGTTCGCGCTGGGCTGGCGCGAGGCCATCGTGGTCGGCAGCGCGGTGGTGCTGACCCTGGCACTGACCCTGTTCGCCTCGTGGGCGATGGGGTTCACCCTCAACCGCGTGTCGCTGTTCGCGCTGATCTTCTCCATCGGCATCCTGGTCGACGACGCCATCGTGGTGGTGGAGAACATCCACCGGCACATGACCCAGGGCGGAAAGACCCTGCGCGAGGCGATTCCGCCGGCGGTGGACGAAGTGGGCGGGCCCACCATCCTCGCCACCTTCACCGTCATCGCCGCGCTGATGCCGATGGCGTTCGTGTCGGGGCTGATGGGGCCGTACATGCGCCCGATTCCGATCAACGCGTCGGTGGGCATGCTGCTGTCGCTGGCGATCGCGCTGATCGTCACGCCGTGGCTGTCGCTGAAGCTTCTCGGCCGCCACATGCCCGGCCATGGCGACGGCGGCCACGAGCCCGAGAGCCACGACACCTGGCTGCACCGCGTGTTCGGCAAAGTCATGCGTCCGTTCCTGGACCCGAAGACCGGTGGCCGCCGGCGCCTGGCGCTGTTCGGTGGCATGGTCGCGCTGGTGGTGCTGGCCGCGTCGCTGGCGGTGTTCCAGCTGGTGGTGCTGAAGATGCTGCCGTTCGACAACAAGTCCGAACTGCAGGTGGTGGTGGATCTGCCCGAAGGCCGCACGCTGGAAGACACCAATGCGCTGCTGACCGATCTGGCCGCCGTGGTCGATACCGTGCCCGAAGTGCTGGACTACCAGGGCTACGCCGGCACCGCCGCACCGATCAACTTCAACGGCTTGGTGCGCCAATACTTCCTGCGCAGCGGTAGCAATGTCGGTGACTTGCAGGTCAACCTGGTGGACAAGCATGCGCGCGACCGCCAGAGCCACGCCATCGCCCGCGACCTGCGGCCGAAGCTTGCCGAGATCGGTCGTCGCCACGGCGCCTCGGTGAAGGTGGTGGAAGTGCCACCTGGCCCGCCGGTGCTGTCGCCACTGGTGGCCGAGATCTACGGCCCCGACTACGCCACCAGTCGCAAGCTGGCCAAGGGTCTTGAGCAGCGGTTCCTCAAGACCGAAGGCATCGTTGACGTCGACACCAGCGTGGAGGCCGATGCGCCGCGTGAAGTGATGGTCGTCGACCGCGTCCGCGCCGCCCGCCTGGGCGTGCCGCAATCCGCGATCAGCGATGCGCTCGCCGCCGCAGTGGCCGGCCTTGATGCCACCTACGTGCACGATGGCACCTCCAAGTACCCGCGTCCGGTGCGCCTGCGACTGCCGCCGGGCGAGCAGGCCAGCGCCGAGCGCCTGCTCGCGGTGAAGGTGCGCGGTGGCCAGGGGCAACTGGTGCCGTTGTCCGAACTGGTAACCGTGCGCAAGGCGACGTGGGATGGCGCGATCCACCACAAGGACCTGCTGCCCGTGGTGTACGTGATGGGCGATGAGGCCGGCGCGCTGGACAGCCCGCTGTACGGCATGTTCGACCTCGTCGGCCAGGTGTCGGACAACGCCATTGGTGGGCAGACGGTCGCGCAGACCTTCATCGCCCAGCCGGAAGACACCAGCGGCTTTGCCATCAAGTGGGATGGCGAATGGCAGATCACCTACGAAACGTTCCGCGACATGGGCATCGCCTACGCCGCCGGCATGGTACTGATCTACCTGCTGGTGGTGGCCCAGTTCCGCAGCTACGTGGTGCCGCTGGTGATCATGGCGCCGATCCCGCTGACCGTGATTGGCGTGATGCCTGGCCACGCGTTGCTGGGCGCGCAGTTCACCGCCACCAGCATGATCGGCATGATCGCGCTCGCCGGCATCATCGTGCGCAACTCGATCCTGCTGGTGGACTTCATCAACCAGGAAACCGCGCGCGGCGTGCCCCTGGCCGAGGCGGTGGTGGATGCCTGCGCGGTGCGCGCCAAGCCGATCGTGCTCACCGGCGTGGCGGCGATGATGGGTGCGTTCTTCATCCTCGATGACCCTATTTTCAACGGTCTGGCGGTATCGTTGATCTTTGGCATCCTCGTCAGCACCGTGTTGACGCTGGTTGTGATCCCATTGCTGTATTACGCGCTGCTGTCGGGCCGCGACCGTCCGGCGGATGCCCCCAAGGAGACCCGTACATGAGCGCCGAGAAAGCCATCCGCCTGACCCTGGAACAGGACCGCGACTATGCCTTCCGCATCCAGTTCGAAGAGACGTCGTTGGAGCCGTTGCTGGCCGATGAGGCCTCGCCGCTGGGCGGCGACCGCGGCCCCACGCCATCCCAGCTGCTATTGGCAAGCATCGCCAACTGCCTGTGCGCCAGCCTGCTGTTCGCGCTGCGCAAGTACAAGAACCAGGCGGGCACGTTGCGCGCGGAGATCAGCGCCACGCCGTCGCGCAACGCCGATGGCCGCCTGCGCATTCCCAAGGCCTTCGTGACCTTGCAACTGCCCGAGGGCAACGAGGACTACCAGCACCTGGAGCGCATCCTCGACCAGTTCGAGAACTTCTGCACCGTCACCCAGAGCGTGCGCCACGGCATTGAGGTGGAGGTGACGGTGAAGGACGCGCACGGTCGCACGCTGCTGGGCGACAAGAGTTTCGAGGCCGGCTCGTGAGCGAGGCGCTGCACATCGCCTGCCCGCATTGCCACGCGCTCAACCGCGTGCCGCCGGAGCGCCTGGGCGAAGCGCCTGCCTGCGGGCGATGCCACCGAGCGCTGTTCGACGCCCACCCGGTGGAGCTGGGCGTGGACCATTTCGCCATCCACTACACCCGCAGTGACCTGCCGCTGCTGGTGGACTTCTGGGCGCCGTGGTGCGGCCCGTGCCAGGTGATGGCCCCGCACTTCGCGCAGGCGGCGGCCCTGCTGGAGCCGCGCGTGCGGCTGGCCAAGGTCAACACCCAGAACGAGCCGACGCTGGGCCAGCAGTTCGGCATACGCAGCATTCCGACCCTCGCCCTGTTTCACCACGGGCGGGAGCTGGCGCGGCAGGCGGGCGCGATGGCGACGGCCGACATCGTGCGCTGGACGCAGCAGCATCTGGTGGCGCGGGCGTAGAATCGTGCCATCACCGGACGCCGTGGCTTGGCAGAGTGCGCCGGCGCCGTCCGATCACCAAGCGCAACACCCGCAGGAGGCTGCGCCATGAATCACCGTAACGATATCCGCCTCGTCGCAGCGGGGTTGTTGGCCGCTACATTGGCCGTGGCCTGTGCCTCGGCGCCGGAAGCAACTTCATCGGCGTCGACGACCCCGACCAGCGTGGTCGAGCGCCAGGCCGTTGCCGGCCCGGACATCGCCGGCCTGCGCCAGCCGCGTCCGGGCCTTTACACCGGCGGCCAACCCGCCGCCGAAACGTGGGCCGCCATGGCCGCCGCCGGCGTGGGCACCGTGATCAACCTGCGCCCGGATGCGGAACTCGCCGGCCGCGACGAAGCCGCCGAAGTGCGTGCCGCCGGCATGGCCTACCACCAGATTCCGGTCGCGGGCGCCGATGGCATCACCGCCGAGAACGCCGACCGCCTGTGGGCACTGCTCAAGGATGCGAAGGGCCCGGTGGTGGTGCATTGCGCCTCGGGCAACCGCGTGGGTGGGCTGCTGTCCGTCGCGCTGGTGCGCCATGGTGCGCTGCAGCCCGAAGCGGCGCTGGCCCTCGGCCGTGAGGCCGGCATGGTCAGCACCGAGGCCAAGGCCAAGGCCGTGCTTTCGTCCGACGAAGGACGTTGCGTCTCGGACTGCTGAGTCGCGCTCAGGGCGCCAAGGTGGCGTTGAGCAGCAGCGCGAGCTGGGTACCGGCGCGGCGCAGCTGTTCCTCCGCCACCGGACGCCAGGTGGCGGCATAGCCTTCGGGCAGTTTCGTCGAGGCCGGGTACACGCCTGGTTGGGTGGCGATGGCGCACGATTGCCGCGCCCAGCCCGCGCTGTCCGGCGGCAACACGTACACGGGCATCGGCACCGCCAAGGGCAGTGCACGCAGGTGCTGCAGGTAGGCCGCTTCTTCCAGCCCGGCGCTGGACAGCAGTTTGCTGTCCCAGAGCGAGTGCAGGTTGGTGCCACGGCCATCGATGCTGACCTGCACGGTGTTGCCGCCCTTGTCGTGGGCGTAGCCGGCGTGCAGCGGCTGGTGGATGTCGCCGACGAAATGGACCACGAACTTCAACGCCTGCGCGCGCTCGGCGCGGCTGCGCGTGCGGTCGCCCAATGCCGAAACCTGGGCTGCGATCGCCTCCACCACGCAGTTGCCGCCCTTGCAGTCGCGCGCCACGTCGTAGGTGCACTGCTCCTCGCCGAGGTTGACGTAATGCCATGTGCTGCTGCGCCGGCCCAGATCGGGATCGTGTCCCCGCAGCTCATCGGCCCAGGTGGCAACGCCCGGCAGGGTGGGGTCGCTTTCGCCTTCCAGCAGGCGGGTGACTTCGGTACGGGCAGCGGGGCTCAGTTCGTCGGCCGCGAGCGCGGCGACCAGGCGGTGTCCCATCGCACCCCAGGCCAGCGCCGGAGCGGGTAGGGCGGTCAGGCTGGCGAGGGTCAGTGCGGCAAGCGTCAGGGTGCCGGGAGCAGAAAGAATACGGGCCATGTCCGGAAGGGTATCGGACATGGCCCGCAATGGCAGCCCTGACCTTGGTCAGGGCCGGTGCATCAGAACGAGAACACGTAGGCGGCGCCGTACACCAGCGGGTCGATGTTGACCGTGCCCAGGTCCTGTCCGTCCACGCTCACGTCGGTGTCGATGTCGATCCAGCGCGCGTCGATGCGGATCGCACCGTTCTCGCCGACCTTGAAATCAACGCCGGCATGCGCGGCCAAGCCCCAGGAAGCGCTCAGCTCCAGGTCCGCGCCTTCCAGCGCGCCCGAGGTGTCTTCGCTGAAGAACTTGGTGTAGTTCACGCCTGCGCCCACGAACGGCTTCACCTTGCCCTGGCCGAAGTGGTACTGCAGCGACACGGTCGGCGGCAGGTGCTTGGCCTCGCCCACGGTGCCGAGACCGTCGATGGCGATGTCGTGCTTGAACGGCAGCGAGGCCAGCACCTCGATGCCAAGGTTGTCGGCGATGAAGTACTCGCCGGTGATGGTCGGGCGGACATTGCTTTCGACTTCGACCGGCAGCGCGCCACCGGCGAGGGAGCCGTTGTCGGACTTCGGATTGACCTGATGGACGCCGACGCCGAGGGTCCAGGTGCCGGCGGACTGGGCCAGGGCCGGGGTGGCGGCGCCGCCGAGGACGAGGGCGAGGGCAAGGGCGGATGTGCGGAACTTCATGTGCAAACCTCTGTGGGAGATGACGTTGGAAATCGGTTGCCGTCATTGTCCGCAGCGGTCCAAACGCGCGCTTGATCATCGTCAAGTGCTTGTTTGACGTGGATCAAGCCGGCGCCGAGGCAAGGCTGCTACGCGCGCCAAGGCGCTCCCGGCCGCGGGGCAGGGGCCGCCGGGATGGGGTAAAATGGCGGTTTCTCAAGCTCGCCCCACTCAGGAGCCCCGGTAATGGCGATCAAGGTTGGTATCAACGGTTTCGGCCGCATTGGCCGTAACGTGCTGCGCTCGGCCGTGCAGAATTTCGGCAACGACATCGAGATCGTGGCCATCAACGACCTGCTGGAGCCGGACTACCTGGCCTACATGCTGAAGTACGACTCGGTGCATGGCCGCTTTGACGGCGACGTGTCGGTCGAGGGCAACACGCTGATCGTAAACGGCAAGAAGATCCGCCTGACCCAGGAGCGCGACCCGGCCAACCTGAAGTGGGACGAGGTCGGCGCCGACGTGGTCATCGAGTCCACCGGCCTGTTCCTGGACAAGACCACCGCGCAGAAGCACCTGGATGCGGGCGCGAAGAAGGTCGTGCTGTCGGCGCCGTCGAAGGACGACACGCCGATGTTCGTGTACGGCGTGAACCACGCCAAGTACAACGGCGAGGCCATCATCTCCAACGCTTCGTGCACCACCAACTGCCTGGCCCCGGTCGCCAAGGTGCTGAACGACAAGTGGGGCATCAAGCGCGGCCTGATGACCACCGTGCACGCCGCCACCGCCACGCAGAAGACCGTGGACGGCCCGTCCAACAAGGACTGGCGCGGCGGCCGCGGCATCCTCGAGAACATCATCCCGTCGTCCACCGGTGCCGCCAAGGCCGTGGGCGTGGTGATCCCGGAGCTCAACAAGAAGCTCACCGGCATGTCGTTCCGCGTGCCGACCTCGGACGTTTCGGTCGTTGACCTGACCGTCGAGCTGGAGAACCCGGCCACCTACGCCGAGATCTGCGCCGAGATGAAGGCCCAGTCGGAAGGCGCGCTGAAGGGCATCCTGGGCTACACCGAGGACAAGGTGGTCGCCACCGACTTCCGTGGCGACACCCGCACCTCGATCTTCGACGCCGAAGCCGGTATCGCCCTGGACGGCACCTTCGTCAAGCTGGTGAGCTGGTACGACAACGAGTGGGGTTACTCCAACAAGTGCCTGGAGATGGTCAAGGTCGTCGCCGGCAAGTAAGCCGCAACGCCCGCTGACCGTGGTACCCCGGAAGCCCCGCGCATGCGGGGCTTCTTCGTAGAATGGACATGGCGGTGCCGGTGGCCTGTGCCGCATGTCTGCGGACATTGGTCCGCACCGCGGCGCATTGCGCCGGATGCTCCGCCTTTGCAGGACCACTCCACGATGACATCCGACACCCAAGACACCGTCGCGCTGGACGAGGCACGGATCGCGCAACTCGTGGACCGCTTCTACGCCAAGGTGCGTGCACACCCCGAATTGGGGCCGGTGTTCAATGCCGCCGTGCACGACTGGGACGACCACCAGCGCACGCTGACCTCGTTCTGGGCGTCGGTGGCGCTCAAGCACGGCACGTATCGCGGTAATCCCATGGCGAAGCACCACGGCCACCCGATCCGTCATGAGCATTTCGACCAGTGGCTGGCGCTGTGGCGCGAGACCACGGCCGAGGTGCTGTCGCCCGAGGATGCGACGCAGTTCAACCACTACGCTGAGCGCATCGGCCAGAGCCTGCGTTACGGGCTGGGGCTCAACGGCGGGGTGGGTGCGCGTTCGCTGGGTTTGCCGGTGGTCGGCTCCGGGCGCTGAGTCGGCATCGTGCCGCGGGCCCATGCTGGCCCGCCGTTGCGGTGTGACGCGATGCCAGCACGCTGGAATGGGGCAGCGGCATCCTTGCCGCCCTCCCGCCGGCGTCCCGCCGGTTCCCCGCCTTCCTGGCCCTGCGACGCCGGGCTCCTTCCGGCGCGGGCGAGCCTCCTGCCGCCCTGGACCCCCACGGCCGTGTGGGGGCGTCCTGCCGGACCGCCGCATCCTGCGGTGTCCGACGACGGCGTTTCCGCCGTGCTGCGCCAGCCTCCCCGAAGTAACCAGGCCGGCGCGGATTCCTCGGATCCCGAGGGGGCGTGCCGCCCGGGGTCCTGCATACCGATACAACGCGACGGGCTGCCCCTCCCCCTACCTTCTGTCCCTCCCGTGCAAGCCAATCCCGGGGCCCGTCGGCCTTGGCGGAGCGCGGCGCCGGCGGGGCGGGTTCAGAACGCGGCGTCGAACGCCACTTCGCCCTCCACCCCCACCTGGTAGGCCGAGACCCGGCGCTCGAAGAAGTTGGTCACCTCCTGCACGTCCTGCAGGTCCATGAACGCGAACGGGTTGCTGGCACCGAAGTGCCGGGGCAGGCCCAACTGCGCCAGGCGCTGGTCGGCGCAGTACTGCAGGTACTGGCGCATGTCGCGCGGAGACAGGCCGGCCACGCCGCCGGACAGCACGTCCTCGGCGAACTGCATCTCGCACTCCACCGCCTCTTCCAGCATGCGCACCACCTGGCGTTGCAGGTCCTCGTCGAACAGCCCCGGCTCCTCGGTGCGTGCGGTGCGGATCACCTCGAACGCGAAGGCCATGTGGCAGCTCTCGTCGCGGAACACCCAGTTGGTGCCCGAGGCCAGCCCGTGCAGCAGCCCGCGCGAACGCAGGTAGTACACGTAGGCAAAGGCGGCGAAGAAGAACAGGCCTTCGATGCAGCAGGCGAAGCAGATCAGGTTGAGCAGGAACTGGCGGCGCTGCTCGCGGGTCCCGATGCGCTTGAGATCCTGCACCGAATCCATCCACTTGAAGCAGAACTCGGCCTTGGCGCGGATCGACGGGATGTTCTCCACCGCGGCAAAGGCTTTGGCGCGCGCCACCGGGTCGGGCAGGTAGGTGTCGAGCAGGGTGAGGTAGAACTGCACGTGCAGTGCCTCCTCGTACAGCTGCCGCGACAGGTACATGCGCGCCTCGGGCGCGTTGATGTGCTGGTACAGGTTCAGCACCAGGTTGTTGGCGACGATGCTGTCGCCGGTGGCGAAGAACGCCACCAGCCGTTCGATCAGGTGGCGCTCGGCCGGGCCCAGCTTGTGCTTGAGGTCGTTGACGTCGAGCGAGAAGTCGACTTCCTCCACGGTCCAGGTGTTGCGGATCGCGTCGCGGTACATCTCGTAGAACTGCGGGTAGCGCATCGGACGCAGGGTAAGGTCGAAGCCGGGGTCGAGCAGGCGCGGAGCGGCGGGTTGGGCGGACATGGGCGTTCCTTGGCGTTCGGTGTGCGGACCAGGGGCAGTGCGGGCCGCGATCGCTTGCGTCCATGCGGCCACGCGTCCGTGCGCGGCAACGATCGCGGCCTGCACTGCCCCCGGCCCCGGGGTGCGCCCGGCGCCATCGAGGCCGCCAGGCGGACGGCGGCGCCGAAGGCGCCACCACGTGGTGGGCTACTGGCAGGCCTCGCAGGCCTCCGGGTTCTCCAGCGAGCAGGCGATGGCCTCGGTCGGCGTGTACTCCGGCTTGGGTGCGCTGGCGGGGGCGCTGCTGACCGTGGTCTTGGCAATCCGCGTGGCCGGGCGTGAGCGCAGGTAGTAGGTGGTCTTCAGCCCCTGCTTCCACGCGTACATGTACATGGACGACAACTGGCCGATGTTCGGGCTCTCGATGAACAGGTTCAGCGACTGGCTCTGGTCGATGAACGCACCGCGCTCGGCGGCCATGTCGATCAACGAACGCATCGGCAGCTCCCACGCGGTGCGGTACACAGCACGCAGCGGGGCGGGAATGGCCTCCACGCCCTGGATCGAGCCTTCGGCCAGCTTGATCGCGTCGCGCAGCTCGGGCGTCCACAGACCCAGCGTCTTCAGCTCCTGCACCAGGTAGCGGTTGACCACCAAGAAGTCGCCCGACAGCGTCTCGCGCTTGAACAGGTTGGACACCTGCGGCTCGATGCACTCGTAGCAGCCGGCGATGGAAGCGATCGTGGCGGTGGGCGCGATGGCAATCAGCAGCGAGTTGCGCAGGCCGTGCTCGCGGATGCGCTCACGCAATGCATCCCAGCGTGCGGGCTCCGAAGGTGCCACGCCCCAGGCATCGAACTGCAGTTCGCCCTGTGCGGCGCGGGTGTCGGCAAAGCCCGGATGCCGGCCCAGCTCCAGCGCCAGCTCGTTGGAGGCCGACAGTGCGTGGAAGTAGATGGCCTCGGCGATCCGCCGCGACAACGCGCGCGCCGGTTCGGAGTCGAACGGCAGCCGCAGCTTGAAGAACACGTCCTGCTGGCCCATCACCCCCAGGCCCACCGGACGCCACTTCAGGTTGGCGTTGCGCGCGGTGTCGATGGGGTAGAAGTTGAGGTCGATGACCCGATCGAGCTGGCGCACGGCCAGGCGCACGGTCTCGGCCAGCTTGTCGAAGTCGAACGTGCCGGACAGGCGTTGGCCGGACGCGGCATCCACCGGGCCCTCCGTGTCGTCATCGGCGAACAGCGTCACGTGGTGCGACAGGTTGATCGAGCCGAGGTTGCACACCGCGGTCTCGTCCTGCGAGGTGATCTCCAGGATCTCGGTGCACAGGTTGGACAGATGCACGACATTGCCTTCGCGCAGGGTCTGGTTGCAGGCGCGGTTGGACTTGTCCTTGAAGTTCATCCAGCCATTGCCGGTCTGCGCCAGCGTGCGCATCATCCGTGCGTACAGCTCGCGCGCCTGCACCTGCTTCGTGGCCAGGCCCGCGGTCTCGGCGGCGCGGTAGGCGCGGTCGAACGCCTCGCCCCACAAGTCGGTCAGCTGCGGCACCTTGTGCGGGTCGAACAGCGACCAGGCGCCATCGGCCTCGACCCGGCGCATGAACTCGTCCGGGATCCAGTTGGCCAGGTTGAGATTGTGCGTGCGCCGCGCCTCGTCGCCGGTGTTATCGCGCAACTCCAGGAACTCCTCGACGTCGGCGTGCCACGGCTCCAGGTACACGCAGGCCGCGCCCTTGCGCTTGCCGCCCTGGTTGACCGCCGCGACCGAGGCATCCAGGGTCTTCAGCCACGGCACGATGCCGTTGCTCAGGCCGTTGGTGCTGCGGATCAGCGAGCCGCGCGAGCGGATGCGGGTGTAGCTCAGGCCGATGCCGCCGCTGAACTTGCTCAGCTTGGCCACGTCCATGTAGCGCTTGTAGATGGACTCCAGCGAGTCCTCCGGCGAGTCGAGCAGGAAGCAGCTGGAGAGCTGCTCGTGCGTGGTGCCGGCGTTGAACAGCGTGGGCGAGCTGGGGATGTAATCCAGCTGCGCCATGCGCCGGTACAGCGCCAGCGCGTCGCCCACGTCGCCGCTGAGCGCGCAGGCGATGCGCAGGAAGAACTGCTGCGGCGTCTCGAGCACCGTGCGCGCGGTGGGGTGGCGCAGCAGGTAGCGGTCGTACAGCGTGCGCAGGCCAAAGTAGTCGAAGCGCTGGTTCAGCGCCGGGTCGATGGCGTCGTTGAGCTTGCGCGCATGCGCCTGCACGAAGCCGAGCAGGCGATCGTTGATCAGGCCCAGCTCATGCCCGCGCTGGATCGACTGCGAGAACGCGTGGATTTCCAGACCCGCGACTTCCTTTTCGATCACTTGCGCTAGCAGGCGCGCGGCCAGACGGCCGTACTCGGGCTCCTCGGCGGTGAGCAGGGCGGCGGTGCGGATCGACAATTCGTCCAGCTCGCGGGTGGTGGCGCCGTCATACAGCCCGCTGATGGTGCGGGTGGCCACGCGCATCGGATCAACCGCGTACAGGCCGTCGCAGTTGCGGGTCACCGCACGCACGATCTTGTTGAGGTCCACCGGCTCGCGGCCGCCGCTGCGCTTGGTCACCGCCATGCTGAAGGCGGTGGTGGGCGGGGTCAGGGCGAAGTCTTTGCCGGGAATGTCGTCCTTTCCACGGTGTGGCACGCCGGCGACGACAATCGCACCGGCTTCGTGCCTGGCGATTTCATCGATGGAGTAGGACGCGGTCGGCTCGTTGACGTTGGTCGCCTCGTTGGCCGCTCCGTGGCCGTGGTCATTCTCCGCGCCGTCGGTCTGGTCGGCGGTGCGGGTGTCATTGGACGTGGATGCAGTCATGGCGTGGCTCCGGTGCATGGGCGCACGGTGCCGTCCTCTCCCTCGGAGGGCGGCGCACGGAGGTGCGGACGGCCATCGACGAGCACCGCGATGCGGCGCCGACAGCGCGACCACGCCCCCGCGGGCGCGGAATCCACAGGCTGCAACGGAGGTGTCGCGTGGATCGAGACTGGGCTCGTCCAAGGGCGCGCGCCGTGCCGGGAGGCAACGGGCAGGGCCAACACCGTGCACCGCGCCATGGGCGGCGACGCACGGCGGCCGCAGCGGCAAGCCGCGCGGCGCGACACCGACCGCCCTCCCCCGAGGACTCCCTGGCCGGTCACCGCGCGGTGTGCTTCGCGCGGCTGTCGGCAGGTCTTCGGGCTCGGGACACGACGCCGTGCGTCTCCTACTGGCGGTCGCTTCCCAGGCCTTCGCCCAGTGCCATGACCGCGGTCGTTTCCCATACCGCTGCGGGGCAGCGCCGGCATCTCACCGGCTTCCCTTTTCAGCCGACCCGCGAAGGTCGGCACCGACGCCCACAACATATCCTGTTTCTGGGTGGCGTCAACACCAAATGTTGGGCTTTTGCCGCAACGGCCCGCCACGCAAGGATTTGCCGCGAAGGCGCGGGGGCGGGACAATGGGCGGCTTCGCGCCGCCTTTCGCGCTGCGCCCCCCATCCCTGCCCACCGGAATCGCCCATGTCCATCGTCCGCATGACCGACCTCGACCTCGCCGGCAAGCGAGTGCTGATCCGCGAAGACCTCAACGTGCCGATCGAGGACGGCCGTATCACCTCCGAGCAGCGCATCACCGCATCGCTGCCGACGATGAAGCTGGCGCTGGAGAAGGGCGCGGCCGTGATGGTCACCTCGCACCTGGGCCGTCCGAAGGAGGGCGTGTGGTCCGAGGCCGATTCGCTGGCGCCGGTGGCCAAGCGCCTGTCCGAACTGCTGGGCATCGACGTGCCGCTGGTCAAGGACTGGGTCGACGGCGTGGACGTGCAGCCCGGCCAGCTGGTGCTGCTGGAGAACTGCCGCATGAACGTCGGCGAGGGCAAGGATGACGAAGCCCTGTCGAAGAAGTACGCGGCGCTGTGCGACGTATACGTCATGGACGCCTTCGGCACGGCGCATCGCGCGCAGGCGTCCACCCACGGCGCGATCCGTTTCGCCAAGGTCGCCGCTGGCGGCCCGCTGTTGATGGCGGAGCTGGATGCGCTGGCCAAGGCGCTGGAGCATCCGGCGCGCCCGCTGCTGGCGATCGTTGCCGGCAGCAAGGTCAGCACCAAGCTGGAACTGCTGTCGTCGCTGGTGGGCAAGGTCGACCAGCTGATCGTCGGTGGCGGCATCGCCAACACCTTCATCGCCGCGATGGGCCACTCGGTCGGCAAGTCGCTGGTCGAGATGGACCTGATCGATACGGCCAAGCAGATCATGGCCGATGCCAAGGCGCGTGGTGCCGACATCCCGGTGCCGACGGACGTGGTGGTGGCCCCGGCCTTCGCCGCCGACGCACCGGCCACGGTCAAGGCCGTCGACGCCGTCGGTGCCGACGACATGATCCTCGACATCGGTCCGGACACGGCCGCTGCCTACGCCGCGCTGATCGCCAAGGCGGGCACCGTGGTGTGGAACGGCCCGGTCGGTGTGTTCGAGTTCGACGCGTTCGGCAAGGGCACCGAAGCTCTGGCGCGCGCGATCGCGGCGTCGAACGCGTTCTCCATCGCCGGTGGCGGCGACACGCTGGCGGCCGTGGACAAGTACGGCATCGAGCAGGACGTGTCCTACATCTCCACCGGCGGCGGTGCGTTCCTGGAATTCCTGGAAGGCAAGGAGCTGCCGGCGGTTACTGCGCTCAAGGCGCGCGGCTGATCCGGGGCGGCGCCAGGCCGGCGTCGATCCCCAACCAAGCGGCGGGCCGGTGCGAACCGGCCCGTTGCGTTTCCAACCCTGCAGGTTCCCGATGCCTCACTCCAAGCCCACGCTGTTCTTCGACATGGACGGCACGCTGATCGACTCTGCCGTCGGGATCACCCGATGCGTCGCGCACGCGCTGTTGCGCATGGGCCTGAAGGTTCCGCCGGATGCGGAGCTGCGACGCTGGATCGGACCTTCGTTGCGCACCAGCTTTGCGCCCTTGCTGCATGACGCGGCGCGGGTGGAGCAGGCGGTGGAGCACTACCGCGATCGGTTCGAGACCCACGGCTGGGCCGAGCACGAGTTGTACGACGGCATCGATGCGGCCGTGCGCACGCTGCACGCCGCGGGTCATCGACTGGCTGTCGTCACCGCGAAGAACGAGCCGCATGCGCGCAAGATCGCGGCGCACCTGCCGTTCGGCCACCTGTTCGAAGATGTCATCGGCGCAACGCCCGACGGCAGTCGCAGCCACAAGCCAGAACTGATCGAAGAGGCGTTGCGCCGGCTGGCGTTGCCCCCGGAGCGTTGCGTGATGATCGGTGACCGCCACATGGACATCGAGGGCGCGCGCCACCATGGCATGCGCAACATCGGCGTGCTGTGGGGGTTTGGTGGCGAGGTGGAGTTGCGCGCGGCGGGTGCGGTGCAACTGGCGTCATTGCCCGCGCAGTTGCCCGAGCTGCTGGCGGCCTAGTCGCGGCTCATCGCGGCGCGGCGAGCCAGTCCCGCGCCAGCAGGCCATACATCGCCGAATCCTGCAGGTCGCCGCCGACGCACCAGCGCTCGCGCAGCAGACCCTCCCGCGCGAAGCCCAGTCGCTCGACCAATCGGCACGATGCGGCGTTGCGCGGATCGATGTCGGCCTCGACCCGCCGCAGCCCCAGCGGGCCGAACGCATGCTCCAGCACCTTGCCCAGCGCGCCGCGCGCATGGCCGCGTCCCCACTGCGAGGAGTGCAGGGCATAGCCGATTTCGGCACGGCCCTGTTCGACGTTGATGGCGAACAGGGTGACGCCGCCGATGAGGCGGTCGCTGTCCGCGTCGGCCATCGCCCAGCACAGTAGTCGAGACGGATCGTGGCCGGCCAGCGCGCCCGTGAACCGCTCCCGTGCCTGGTCGACGTGCGTCCACGCTGGGAAGCTCCAGTAGCGCATCACCTGCGGGTCGGAATACAGCGCGAAGAAATCCTGGAGGTCGTTCTCGCGGTGCGGACGCAGGCGTACGGAGCCGGCGTCGAGCACGGGCAATGCGGGCGGATTGCACTGCGATTCCGGTTGGGTTGCGTCAGGCATACGTATTCAATCCAGTCGGTAGCGGGGCTGTGCTAGCGTGAGTCCATTCAGGAAAGTCTGACACGCCCATGACGCTTCGCCGCACCAAGATCCTCGCCACCCTCGGCCCGGCCACCGACGCGCCGGGCGTTCTCGACGCGCTCCTCGCTGCCGGCGTGGACTGCGTCCGCCTCAATTTCTCGCACGGTGATCCGGCTGGCCAGGTCGCCCGCGCGCATGCGCTGCGCGAGGCCGCCGGCCGCGCCGGGCGCGAGGTCGGCATCCTGGCGGACCTGCCGGGCCCGAAGATCCGCATCGAACGCTTCGCCGAAGGCAAGGTGCAGCTCAAGGCCGGTGATCGCTTCGACCTGGTGGCGCGCGCCGATGCGCCGGCTGGCAGTACGCAGGAAGTGGGCGTCAGTTACCTCGGCCTGCCGGGCGATGTGAAGCCCGGCGACGTGCTGCTGCTGGACGACGGCATGATGCAGTTGCGCGTGGATGCGGTGGAGGGCGACCGCATCGTCAACACGGTGCTCAATGACGGCGCGTTGTCGGACCGCAAGGGCCTGAACAAGCAGGGCGGTGGCCTGTCGCTGGGCGCGCTGACCGAGCGCGACCGCGAACTGATCGCGGTGGCCGCCGAACTGGGCGCTGACTTCATCGCGGTGTCGTTCTGCCGCACCGCCGAGGACATGCACGAGGCGCGCCGCGTGGCGCGTGCGGCCGGTAGCAATGCCGCGCTGGTATCCAAGATCGAGCGCGCCGAGGCGATCGAGAACCTCGCCGAGATCGTCGAGGCCAGTGACGTGGTGATGGTCGCGCGCGGCGACTTGGGCGTGGAGATCGGTGACGCCGAGCTGCCCGGCCTGCAGAAGAAGATCATCCGTGAGGCCCTGGAGCGCAACCGCGTGGTGATCACCGCCACGCAGATGCTGCAGTCGATGGTCGACAGCCCGATCCCGACCCGCGCCGAAGTGCTGGACGTGGCCAATGCGGTCATCGATGGCACCGACGCGGTGATGCTGTCGCAGGAGTCGGCGGCCGGTCGCTACCCGGTCAAGGCGGTGGAGGCGATGGCCCGCATCTGCCTGGGTGCCGAGCGCCAGTTCAACCACGACACCGACTTCGAGGAAGCCCCGCGTGGGCTGGAGCGCGCCGACCACGCCATCGCCATGGCGGCGATGTTCCTGTCAGAGCACATCGGCGTGCGCGCCATCGTGGCGATGACCGAATCCGGCGGCACCGCGCGCTTCCTGTCGCGGTTCCGCGCGCCGTCGCCGGTGTTCGCGCTGTCGCGCCACGCCGACGCGCGCCGGCGCATGGCCCTGATGCGCGACGTGACCCCGATCGCGTTCGACAGTCGCGGCATGGCCTCGCGCGACGCGGCCCGCGGTGCCATCCGCCAGTTGTTCGATGCCGGCCACCTGGTGCCGGACGACCGGGTCATCTTCACCAGCGGCGACACCATGGAGCAGCACGGCGCGACCAACACCCTGCGCCTGCTGCAGGTGGGCGCCGACGGCTGCGCGCAGGGTCTGGGCGAGCTGTAAACACCGTTCGTCGGCCGCCGGCCACGCCGGTGGCCGATCGGCACCAACCCGGCCGTTGGCGTGGGCATGTCCCGGAGTGGGGAGAGTGCCGTGGCCCGTGCAGCAGCCGTGGGTGCGTCAGAAGGGGCTGGCGGGTGCCAGCGTGCCGGCCAGAAGGCGTGGCGAGGATTGGCTGATTTGGCCGGAATTGCGGCGCTACTGCTGTCCGGTTGCACCACCGTTGGCATGCACACGCGGGAACGGGCCGCGGTGGACTACGGCGCCCCGGTCACGATGCGGGTTTGCATCCTGAAAGCGCCCAGGGTCTCCGACGACCGCGTCGACGAGCTGATCGGGGCGGTCAACCGCGAGTTCGTGCCCTACGGCATCCGCGTGACCGTGCCGTGGGTGCGGCCTTGGGTGCGGCCGGCGCAATCGTTCAAGCACATGTTCGACGACGTGATGCGCCGGGACCTGGAGCCGCCGTGCGACCGCCTCGTGGTCTTCGCCGACCGCAACGCCGGCGACGCCCTGCGCGGCATGCTGATGCCCGAGATCCTCGGGGCAGTGGATGACACCACCCACACCCGCGGCCTGGTCATCGCCAACCGGGCCACGCTCAACCAGCTGCTGCAGTCGCCCGAGGGCACGGCCGTCCACGAGTTCTACCACCTGCTGGGCTGCCCGCACGCGATGTCGCTGTCCAAGTGCTACATACGGATCGCCCTGGTGAAGCGTCAGTTTGCCCGCGACCCGCAGTTCTTCCCCGGGGTGCGGGCCGACGGGCGGCTGTTGGTCACCCGCGATGCGGCCAATTCGATGCTGCGGCGCGCGCTGGATCGCTGAGCCGCGCCGACGGGCAGTCAGCCCAGCCCCGTAGCGGAACGGGCCGGGAAACCCGACAACCAGAGCCGGCGCGACCCGGGAAGGCGAACTTTTCGCTTTTTTCCCAACGACTTGCGCGGGGCGGGCAGGCACGCCCGTGCCGGGCCGGGCTATAATCCCGATTCTTTCCCAGCCGCTTCTTCAGGATCCCATGAGCATCGAACAGCTTGCAGAAACCGCCCTGGCCATGGTCGCCCCGGGCAAGGGCATCATCGCCATCGACGAGTCCAACGCCACCTGCAAGAAGCGCTTCGACGGCGTGGGCATCGAGTGCACCGAGGAGACGCGCCGCGCTTACCGCGAGCTGCTGCTGACCACGCCGAAGCTGGGTGAGCACATCTCGGGCGCGATCCTGTTCGACGAAACCATCCGCCAGTCGACCAAGGACGGCGTGCCGTTCACCAAGGTCATGATGGACAACGGCATCATCCCGGGCATCAAGGTCGACAAGGGCACCTTCCCGCTGGCCGGCTTCCCGGGCGAAGTGGTGACCGAGGGCCTGGACGGCCTGCGCGCCCGCCTGGAGGAGTACTACAAGCTCGGCGCCCGCTTCGCCAAGTGGCGCGCGGTGATCAACATCAGCGACGAGACCCCGTCGGGCACCTGCATCGACGCCAACACCCATGCGCTGGCCCGCTACGCCGCGCTCTGCCAGGAGCAGGGCCTGGTGCCGATGGTCGAGCCGGAAGTGATCATGGACGGCAGCCACGACCTCGACACCTGCTACGACGTCACCGAAGTGACCCTGCGCTCGCTGTTCGCCTCGCTGCACGAGCACAACGTGATGCTCGAGGGCACCATCCTGAAGGCCTCGATGGTCATCTCGGGCACCACCTGCGCCGAGCAGGCTGGCGTCGAGGAAGTGGCCGCCGCCACCCTGCACTGCCTGAAGGCCACCGTGCCGGCCACCCTGCCGGGCGTGGTGTTCCTGTCGGGTGGCCAGTCCGACACCGCCGCCACCGCGCACCTCAACGCGATGAACCAGATGGGCCCGAAGCCGTGGCCGCTGTCGTTCTCGTACGGCCGCGCCATGCAGCAGGCCGCGCTCAAGCTGTGGGCGCAGGACATGGTCGGCAACTACGCCGCCGCGCAGCAGACCGTGTACGAGCGTGCCCGCGACAACGGCCTGGCCGCGCTGGGCGAGTGGAAGGCCGCGTAAGCGACCTCGCCACCGTGGCTCGATGAAGAACGCCGGTCTTGCGACCGGCGTTCTTTTTTTCAGGGGATCACGGCAGGCTCGCCAGCCACTCGTCGTCCGAGCCCTCGTTCACGCCTTCGAACAGGAAGGTGCTGAGGTAGCGCTCGCCGGTGTCGGGCAGCATCGCCAGGACCGCGGCGCCGGGTTCGGCGGTGCGGGCCACCTCCAGCGCCGCGGCCATGGTCGCGCCTGCAGAGATGCCGACGAACAGGCCTTCTTCCATGGCCAGGCGCCGTGCGGTGTCGCGGGCCAGCACGTCGTCGATCGGCAGGATCGCATCGGCCACGTTGCGGTTGAGCACCTCGGGCACGAAGTCCGGCGTCCAGCCCTGGATCTTGTGCGGCTGCCATTCCTTGCCCGACAGCAACGCTGCGCCGGCCGGCTCGCAGGTAGTGATGCGCACTTCCGGCCGCGCGGCCTTCAGCACCTCGCCCACGCCGGTCAGGGTGCCGCCGGTGCCCCAGCCGGTGACGAAGTGATCCAGCCGGCGCCCGGCGAAGTCGCGCAGGATCTCCGCCGCCGTGGTCTGGCGGTGGTACGCCGGATTGGCCGGGTTGGTGAATTGGCGGGCGAGGAACCAGCCGTGTTCATCGGCAAGCGCCTCGGCGCGCCGGACCATGCCGCTGCCGCGCTCCGCGGCCGGGGTCAGGATCACCTTGGCCCCATAAGCGCGCATCAGCTTGCGGCGCTCGATCGAGAACGTCTCGGTCATCACCGCCACGAACTTGTAGCCCCGCGCCGCGCAGACCATGGCCAACGCCACGCCAGTGTTGCCGGAGGTAGCTTCGACCACGGTGTCGCCCGGCTTCAGCAGGCCCTTGGCCTCGGCATCGAGGATGATCGCGATGGCCAGGCGGTCCTTGACCGAGCCACCGGGGTTGAACGACTCAACCTTGGCGTAGAGGTCGATGCCCTGAGGGCCGATGCGATGCAGGCGCACGACCGGAGTCCGGCCGATGGTGTCGAGGATGCTGTCGTGGATCATGGGGACCTCGGTACGAAAGGGAAGCCGGCGCCGCTGGACCGGTGTTCTGGAATACGTGGCAAGGGGCGCCAAGGGGCCTTGCACGCGGTTTCGGCCAGCCTACGCCCGCCACCGTTCAGTGCCCGTCACAGGGCGCGTCCCGCACCTGCCCGAATCTGGCGGGAGCGCCCACGGTCAACCTTTGGCCTACGCAGGCGTTTACGCCGTGCCACTAGAATCGGGGTCCCCTGCCCGAAACCGGCCCGCCGAATGCGTATTCGCTCCCTGTCCCGTGCCGCCTGCGTCCTCGCGCTGGGCCTGACCCTCAGTGCCTGTGGCGGTGACAAGAAGGGGGCGGGCAAGGGCGGCGGTGACCGACCGACCACCGTCACCACCACGGTGTTGCAGCCCCGCGCGTGGAGCGACACCGTACAGGCACTGGGGACGGTGAAGGCGCACGAATCGGTGACCGTCACCGCCAAGGTCAGCGAGACCGTGGAGGCGGTGCACTTCGACAGTGGTGACGTGGTGCCCAAGGGCGCCGCGCTGGTGACGCTGAGCGGGCGCCAGCAGCAGGCCGCGTTGAGCGAAGCACAGGCCAACGCCAACGAAGCGCAGCGTCTGTTCAAGCGCCAGGAGGAACTCGCAGCGCAGCAGTTGATCGCACGCGCCTCGCTCGACAGCCAGCGCGCCACCCGCGATGCGGCCAATGCCCGCGTCGCGCAGATCCGCGCCAACCTCGGCGACCGCGTCATCCGCGCGCCATTCTCCGGTGTGCTGGGCCTGCGCCAGGTGAGTCCGGGTGCTCTGGTCACGCCGGGCACGGTCATCACCACCCTGGACGACACCTCGCGCGTATTCGTCGACTTCCCGGTGCCGGAGGCGGTGCTGGGCCAGGTCGCGCCGGGCCAGCGCGTCAGCGGCACCAGCGTGGCGTGGCCGGGCCGCACCTTCGACGGCACCGTGGCCACGGTCGATTCGCGGCTGGACGAAGCCACCCGCGCCGTCATCGTACGCGGTGACTTTCCCAACACAGACCGCGCATTGCGCCCGGGCATGCTGCTGCAGGTGACCCTGAGCCGCCCCGAACGCCAAGCGCTGCTGCTGCCGGAAATCGCGGTGGTGCAGGTGGGCAACGCCAGTTACGTGTTCCGCGTGGGCGCCGATGGCACCGCCCAGCGCGCGGACGTGAAGGTGGGTGTGCGCCGTGATGGCCTGGCCGAGATTCTCGACGGACTCATGCCCGGCGACCGCGTGGTCGTGGACGGTACCGGCAAGCTGCGCCCGGGCGCGAAAATCGTGGAGGCCGAGGCCGCTCCGGGTGAAGGCGGCGTGACGCCCAAAACACAGCCCGCGGCCGAAGGTGCAAAGGCACCGGCCCCACGGGCGGATGCCGGCGCGAAGTCGTCATCTCCGCCCGCCGGTTCCAAGGGCTGACCGCCAATGCTGCTCTCCGACATCTCCATCCGCCGCCCCGTCTTCGCGACGGTGATGAGTCTGCTGCTGATCGTGCTGGGCGTGATGGCGTTCTCGCGCCTGACCCTGCGCGAACTGCCCGCCATCGACCCGCCGGTGGTATCGGTGTCGGTCAGCTACCCCGGTGCCTCGGCCGCGGTGGTCGAAACCCGCATCACCCAGGTGCTGGAGGATGCGCTGGCCGGCACGGAAGGCATCGAGACCATCGAGTCGCGCAGCGTCAACGGCCGCTCCGGCATCACCATCGAATTCAGCCTGGAGCGCGAGATCGAAGCCGCGGCCAACGACGTGCGCGACGCAGTCAGCCGCGTCGTCGACCGCCTGCCCGAGGAGGCCGACGCGCCGGAGATCGAGAAGGTCGAAAGCGATGCCGAGACCATCATGTGGCTCAACATGAACTCGGAAAAGATGGACACCATGGAGCTCAGCGACTACGCCGAGCGCTATGTGGTGGACCGCCTTTCCAGCATCGACGGTGTCGCGCAGGTGCGCCTGGGCGGTGGCCAGCGCTACGCGATGCGCGTCTGGCTGGACCGCGACGCGCTGGCCGCGCGCGGCATCACCGTTGGCGACGTGGAAAGCGCCCTGCGTGCCGAGAACGTGGAACTGCCCGCCGGCCGCATCGAGTCGGCCAACCGTGACTTCACCCTGCGCGTGGCCCGGGGCTACGAGCGCGCCGAGGAATTCGCGCAGATGCCGCTGCGCAAGGGCAACGACGGCTACGTCGTGCGCCTGGGCGACGTGGCGAAGGTGGAGCTGGCTTCGGCCGAGCGCCGCGCCTACTTCCGCAGCAACGGTGCGCCCAACGTTGGTCTGGGCATCATCAAGACATCCACGTCCAACGCGCTGGACGTGGCCAAGGCGGTGCGCGCCGAAGCCGAACGCATCCAGCCGAGCCTGCCGCAGGGCACCAAGATCTTCGTCGCCTTCGACAGCACGGTGTTCATCGAGGCCTCGGTGGAGCGCGTGTACCACACGCTGTTCGAAGCCATCGCGCTGGTGTTGATCGTGATCTGGCTGTTCCTCGGCAGCGTGCGTGCGGCGCTGATCCCGGCGGTGACGGTGCCGGTGTGCCTGGTGGCGGCGTTCATCCCGCTGTACCTGTTCGGTTTCTCCATCAACCTGCTGACACTGCTCGCGCTGGTGCTGTGCATCGGTCTGGTCGTGGACGATGCCATCGTGGTGCTGGAGAACATCCAGCGCCGCGCCGACCTCGGCGAGCCCCGGCTGGTGGCGTCCGCGCGTGGCACGCGGCAGGTGGCGTTCGCGGTGATCGCGACCACGGCGGTGCTGGTGGCGGTGTTCCTGCCGGTGGGCTTTATGGAAGGCAACACCGGCCGCCTGTTCCGTGAGTTGTCGGTGGCGCTGGCCGGTGCGGTGGCGATCTCGGCCTTCGTGGCGCTGACGCTGACGCCGATGATGTCGTCCAAACTGGTGCGGCCGCATAAAGAAGAAAAATCGCTCGCGCTCAACCGCTGGGTCAACGCGCGGCTGGACGCGGTTGGCGTGAGCTATCGACGCTTCCTCGACCGCAGCGTCGAGCGTCCGTGGTTCTTCGGCGGGTTGATGCTCGCCGCGCTGGCGGTCAGTGCGCTGCTGTTCAAGCTGGTGCCGTCGGAACTGGCACCGCCGGAGGACCGGGGCGCGTTCTTCGTCTCCGTGGTCGGCCCTGAAGGCGCCGGCTTTGACTACACCGTGGACCAGGTCCAGCAGGTGGAGACGGTGCTGGCCGCACACACCGGCGACGATCAGCCGATCCAGCGTGCGAATACACGGGTGCCGGGCGGCTTCGGCGCCAGCGAGGAAATGCACACCGGCCAGGTGATCGTGTTCCTGCAGGACTGGGACAAGCGCGACGTCAGCACCAACGACGTGGTCGACAGCCTGCGCGGCGAGTTGGGCAAGCTGCCCGGCGTGCGCGCCAACCCGTCGGTACGCACCGGCCTGGTGCGCAGCCGTGGCCAACCGGTGCAGATCGTGCTGGGCGGCCCGGACTATGCCGAGCTGGCGCAGTGGCGCGACCGCCTGCTGGCGCGCATGGAGCGGAACCCGGGCCTGTTCTCGGTCGACTCCGATTACAAGGAAACGCGTCCGCAGATGCGCGTCGACATCGACCGTCAGCGTGCCGCCGACCTGGGCGTCAGCGTGACCGCCATCGGCAGCGCGCTGGAGTCGATGATGGGCAGCCGCCGCGTCACCACGTTCGTGCAGGACGGCGAGGAGTATGACGTGGTGGTGCAGGCCGGCAAGGAAGGCCGCGCTTCGCCGGCCGACCTGGCCGCAATCCAGGTGCGTGCGCGCGATGGCAGCCTGGTGCCGTTGTCGAACCTGGTCACGCTGCGCGAACTGGCCGAGCCGGGCAGCCTGAACCGCTTCAACCGCCTGCGCGCCATCACCATCAGCGCGGGCCTGTCGCCGGGCTACCGCATGGGCGACGCGATCGAGTGGCTGCAAGGCGTGGTTCGCGAGGAACTGCCCGAGCACGCGCAGATCGACTGGAAGGGCGAGTCGCGCGAGTACCAGCAGGCCGGTGGCGCGGTGCTGCTGACCTTCGCGTTGGCGCTGCTGATCGTGTTCCTGGTGCTGGCGGCGCAGTTCGAGAGCTTCATCCACCCGCTGGTGATCATGCTGACCGTGCCGCTGGGCGTGCTGGGCGCGTTGCTGGGCCTGTGGCTTACCGGCGGCACGCTCAACCTGTTCAGCCAGATCGGCATCGTGATGCTGGTGGGCCTGGCGGCCAAGAACGGCATCCTCATCGTCGAGTTCGCCAACCAGCTGCGCGACGAAGGCCGTCGCATCCACGACGCCATCGTCGAAGCCTCGGCCGTGCGCCTGCGCCCGATCCTCATGACCTCGATTGCCACCGTGGCCGGCGCGCTGCCGCTGGTGCTGGCCGGCGGCCCGGGCTCGGCCAGCCGCGCCACCATCGGCGTGGTGGTGATCTTCGGCGTGTCGTTCTCCACGCTGCTGTCGCTGGTGGTGGTGCCGGTGTTCTACGTGCTGCTGGCGCGTTATACCCGCTCGCCGGAGGCGGTGACGCGTGAACTGGAGCAACTGGAGGCGACCACGCCTCAGGCCGGCGGGCACGCCTGACAACCGGAGCCGACCGGCGCGGCTGAATGTCGCGCTTTGACTGTAGGCCTGAATGGCGGGCCGGGGCGCCTTTCGGTGCCCTGAGCCCATGCGCCGGGCATCTGGCGCCGTTGAAAGCCGAGCCATGGGTACGAATCGGCGACGGCCGCGCCGGCAAATGCTGGCCTTTGGGGCTGATCCACATCCCAAACCGTACCGTCCGCACCCCCAATGCGGGTATCTTGGGCGCCTTGACCGCGCGTCCGGGGGCGCGCGCCACTTTTCGGGGAGTCATCGGTGGAATCACTGCTCGCGGCAATCAACAACATCATCTGGAGCAAGGCGCTGATCTTCATGTGCCTGGGTGCCGGCATCTTCTTCACCATCCGCACGCGCTTCATGCAGGTACGCGGCTTCGTGGAGATGTTCCGGCTCACCGTCACCGGGCAGAGCTCCGCGGCGGGCGTCTCCTCGTTCCAGGCGCTGGCCATGTCGATGGCTGGCCGCATCGGCATCGGCAACATCGCCGGTGTCGCCACCGCGATTGCCTTTGGCGGACCCGGTGCGGTGTTCTGGATGTGGGTGATGGGCTTCCTGGGAGCGTCCACCTCGTACGTGGAATGCACCCTGGCGCAGATCTACAAGGTCAAGGACGCCGAAGGGCGCTACCGCGGCGGCCCGGCGTACTACATCGAGAAGGCCATGGGCCTGAAGTGGTACGCGTTGCTGTTCGCGTTCGCCACCATCATCGCCACCGGCTTCCTGATGCCGGGCGTGCAGGCCAACGCCATCGCCGACAGCGCGGCCAATGCCTGCCAGGGCACGGCGCTGTGCGGCGCGATGGACGGACAGTGGATGGGCATGCCGGCGCGTGAGGCGCTGAAGCTGGGCATCGGCCTGGGCGTCGCGCTGATGCTGGCCGTCATCATCTTCGGTGGCGTCAAGCGCATCGCCAACTTCGCCGAAGTGGTCGTGCCGTTCATGGCCGCCGGTTTCATCCTGATGGCGCTTACGGTGATGGTGCTCAACGCCGAGCAGGTGCCGAAGATGTTCGGCCTGATTTTCAGCAGCGCCTTCGGTACGCATGCCGCATTCGGCGCGCTGTTGGGCCTGGCGGTGGAGTGGGGCGTGAAGCGTGGCGTGTATGCCAACGAGGCAGGCCAGGGCACCGGCCCGCACGCGGCTGCCGCGGCCGAGGTCTCGCACCCGGCCAAGCAGGGTTATGTCCAGGCCTTCGCCATCTATATCGACACCATGCTGGTGTGCACCTCCACGGCGTTCCTGGTGCTGGCCTCGGGCATGTACAACGTGCATGCGCCCGATGGCGCGGCGATGCTGCATAACGCCCTGCCCGGCGTGGAGCCGGGCCCGGGCTTTGCCCAGGCGGCGGTGGAATCCATTCTCCCGGGGTGGGGCGCCGGCTTCGTGGCGGTCGCGCTGTTCTTCTTCGCCTTCACCACGATCATGGCCTACTACTACATGGCCGAGACCAACCTGACTTACGTGGCCGGCACCGGTCGCACGCATCCGCTGGCGATCCTGCTGCTGCGCCTGGGCATCATGGCGATGGTGGTGTTTGGCGCCTTCCACAACGCCACCCAGGCATGGGCGCTGGGCGACATCGGCGTGGGCCTGATGGCGTGGCTGAACATCATCGCGATCCTGATCCTGCACAAGCCAGCAATGCTGGCGCTGCGCGACTACGAGATGCAGAAGAAGGCGGGCAAGGAACCGGTGTTTGATCCGGACGCGCTGGGCATCCGCAATGCGGAGTTCTGGCGTCGTCCGGGTGGTGGCAACGCGTGATCGGACAGCAACGATGAGCGAGCGTCGCCCCCCTCGCCCCGGCCAGGGCCGCGGCCAACCACCGCGGCAGGACGGGCCCTCACGCCCGTGGGGTGACCGCGCGGAACGCCCGCGTTCGGCCGGGCAGTCGGACCGGTCGCAATCGGGTGAGCGGCCTGCACGACCGCGTTCCGCCGAACCTGCGGATCGCGGTGACCGGCCGTGGGCGGAACGCGCCCCGCGTGGCGCCACCCCGACGCGTGCCCGTGACCTGCCGCCACGCGGGCGCCCCGCCGCCGAATCGCCGGAGTGGCCAGCGTCCGAGCCGGGTGTCGAAACCGCCGCCCCTCGCGGCCCGCGCGAGCTGCGGCTGTACGGCCTCAATGCCGTGCACGCCGTGTTCGCCAAACGCCCCGATGCCATCCGCAAGCTGTACCTGACCGAGTCGCGCATCCCCGCGCTCAAGCCGCTGCTGGCGTGGTGCGTGGCGCATCGCGTCGGCTACCGGGTGGTCGAGGACGCCGACCTGGAGAAGCTGTCGGCCAGCGCCCACCATGAAGGCGTGGTCGCGGACGTGTTGCGCGCCGAGCCCGAATCCCTGTCCACCTGGCTGCGCGACCTGCCGGCCGGCCCGCAACTGGCGATCTGGCTGGACGGCGTGGGCAACCCGCACAACCTGGGCGCGATCCTGCGCTCGGCCGCACATTTCGGCGTGTCCGCGGTGCTGTTGCCCAAGCACTCGCCGCTGGCGCTGTCGGGGGCTGCCGCCCGAGTGGCCGAAGGTGGCGCCGAGCACGTGCCGATGGTGCGGCTGGGCCGCACGGACAACGCCCTCGCGCAGTTGCGCGGCGCTGGCTTCACCCTGGCTGCGACGGTCGTCAAAGGCGGCCGCGACGTGTTCGCCACTGAACTGCCGCAGCGCGTGGTGTACGTGGTGGGCGCCGAGGGCGAGGGCATGGACCGCGAACTGGCCGCTGCCTGTGACCTGCAGGTCTCCATCCCCGGGACCGGCGCCGTGGAGAGCCTCAACGTCGCCTCGGCGACGGCGGTGCTGCTGGCGGCATGGCGCGCACGCCAGCGCGAACCCTGATGCTCCCCTGATCGCTGGAGCCGCCCTCGTTTGCAGGCTCCGCCAACGACAACGCCCGGCTTGAAGCCGGGCGTTTTTCATTGGTGCATGCAGGCCGTTCAGTCCGTCGTCTTGGCCTCTTTTGGCGCACTGCCAAAGTCGCCTTCGGCCTGCGCGGCCAGGTAGGCGAACACCGCGTACGCCGCCACGTTCTGCGCCAACGCCTGCGGGTCGATCTTGTCGAAGGTGTCGTCGGGCGTGTGGTGCAGGTCGAAGTAGTCGCTGCCGTCCTGTGCCAGTCGTGCCCACGCCAAGCCGTCCGCGGCGAACGGACTGATGTCCGGACCAGGGCCGCCTTCGCCGGGCACATGCGCGATGCCCAGCGGCGCCAGTACTTCGGCGATCTGCCGGTCAGCGCGCTGCGCATACGCCGGTGCCGAGCTGGAGTAGGCGTAGATGCGGCCCGCGCCGAAATCGCTTTCGGCCGCGAGCTGATGCTGGCGCAACGCCTTGGCATGCTGCTGCGCATAGGCCTTGCCGCCGTACAGGCCCTGTTCCTCGTTGGCAAAGGCCACCACGCGGACCGTCCGCGCCGGAGCCTTGGGTAGTTGCCCGATGAGCGCACCGGCGGCCATGGTCAGGCCCACGCCCGCGCCATCGTCCACCGCCCCGGTGCCAAGGTCCCACGAATCCAGATGGCCACCGATCAGCACCACCTCATTCGGGCGCTTGCTGCCGCGGATCTCGCCGATCACGTTGTAGGACGTGGCGGTACCGGTCCAGCCGCAATCCAGGCTCATGCGCACCTGCTGCGGGCCACGCTGCAGCAGGCGCGTCAGCTGCGCGGCATCGGGCACGGACAGGGCGGCCGACGGGATCGGCGTCAGGCCATCGTCGAAGCGGGTGATACCGGTATGGGGCTGGCGATGGGAATCGGTGCCCGCCGAACGCATCAGGAAACCGATCGCGCCCTTGGTGATCGCCACCGATGGCGCGCGGCTGCGCACGCGCGAGCCGGGGCCGTAGCCGCTGCCATCGCGCGCGCGCTCCATGCGGTAGTCGACGAAGGCGATCTTGCCCGCGAGCGAGCCGGGCGGCGCCGCCTCCAGCGCGGCGAGGTCGGCGAAACGCACCACCTCGGCCTCCACCGTGCCGCCCGGGCTGCCGCCCAGCGCGGTCAGCGCCAGCGGTTGCGCATGCGCCCCCAGCACCTGCGCATGTTCAGCGCGGCGCTCCCACTTGGGGAAGGTCACCGGCTCGACCCACACCTTGTCGTAGCCCAGCTCGCGAAACTTGGCCTGTGCCCACGCCACCGCGCGGGCGTCACCGTCGCTGCCGGCCATGCGCGGCCCCACCTCGGTGGTCAGCGATTCGGTCACGCGGTAGCCCAGGTCGCTGGCCAACGCGGCCTCGCGCAGCTGGCTCGCGGTGGCGATGGCGGATTCGGGGATGCGGGTCTCGCGTTGGGCGGCAGCGGACGGGGCGAGCAGGGTGGCCGTGGCCAAGACGGCGCCGATGGCCGCTGACAGGACGCGCATTAAGGATGCCTCAGGCAAGAACGACGAAGCCACGAGCGTAGCAACCCGTGGCTTCAGCGTGCTGTGCCACCGGTCATGCCACTTTGGTGGCATGCGGGGCGGGAGGCTTACTTCTTCAGCGCATCGCGGATGTCGCGCAGCAGCAGCACTTCCTCGCTCGGGCCGGCGGGAGCGGCCTCGGCGGGCTTGCGCATGCGGTTGTAGGCCTTCAGGAACAGGAAGATCACGAGGGCGATCAGCACGAAGTCGATCGCCGTCTGCAGGAACATGCCGTACTTCACCGCCACTTCGGCCGCGACTTCCTTGCCCGCGGCATCCAGTTGCGCCGGGTTGACCACGTATTTCCAGTCGCTGACGCTGACCCCGCCGGTCGTCGCGCCGACGATCGGCATGACGATGCCATCGACCAGGGCGGTGACGATCTTGCCGAAGGCGGCGCCGATGACCACGCCGACCGCCAGATCGACGACGTTGCCGCGTGCGATGAATTCCTTGAACTCGCTGATCATGCCCATGGGCGGGTGCTCTCCTTGGAGTGGGATGTTGGGTGACGCGGCCGACTATACCGTGCCGGACGGTGGGGTCACGTGGCCCTCGAGCGCCACCACGCCGTCCAGCGAGGCCGCGAACGCATCGCCCACCTGCAGCGGGCCGACGCCCGCCGGCGTGCCCATGAACACCAGGTCACCGGCCTTGAGCGCGAACAGCTTGGACAGCTCGTGCAGGATCTCCGGCACGGTCCAGATCAGGTCGCTCAACGCGCCGTGCTGGCGCTGCGTGCCGTTGATGACCAACGTGAGCGAACGGCCGGCCAGCGCACCGACTTCGGCCGCAGGCACGATCGCACTGATCGGCGCGGACTGGTCGAAGGCCTTGCCGGTGTCCCATGGCAGCCCCTTGGCCTTGGCAGCACCCTGCAGGTCGCGGCGGGTCAGGTCCAGGCCGACCGCATAGCCATAGACCAGCGATTCGGCGCGCGCGGGGTCGAGGATGCCATCGGGTGCATCGGCTCCCAGTGCCACCACCAACTCCACCTCGTGGTGCAGGTCATGCGTGCCGCGGGCGTAGGGCACCTGGCCATCCAGCACCAGCGCATCGGCCGGTTTGCAGAAGAACACCGGCTGCCCGCGCGCGGCGGCGGAGGCCGGGACCGCCGCGCCCATCTCGCGAGCATGGTCGGCGAAATTGCGGCCCACGCAGAATATGCGGCGGACCGGGAAGGAGGCGGAGACCTGCCCGCCGAGGCGGACGGGAACGCGCGGCGTGCTGGCCGCCGGGATGACGTCGCTCATGGAGACTCGAACTGGGGGCGAAGCGGCTAGTGTGCTACGCCGCGCGCCGATCGTCAGCGACTTTGTCGCTGCCCGTGTGCGTCAATGGCTCTGCGGCAGCGCCTGCGGCGTGACCACGCGGTACTCGCCTTCGACCACGTTGGCGGGGCGTGCGACGCGCTTGCCGCGACGTGCCCACAGGCGATAGAGCAGACCGCCGCCGATCATGACCGCGCCAATCACCAGGCTGAAGGCCAGCAGCACCAGAACCAGGCCCAGCCCGACGAGACCCAAGGCAAAGCGCAGCAGGCGGTGGCGCGGCTTGCGCGGCTCGAACGCGGAGCGCACGCGGGACTGGAAGGCGAAGCTGTCGAAACGGAAGGCTTGGGCGGACATTCGGTACGTCGTGACACAATGGCGCAATGCGCCGGTCACCGAAGTATCGTCCACCCCTTCCGGCAGAGGTGTGATGGAATTGTTAAACACGACCCCCGACCCCCGCCCATTGCTGGCACTGGATCACATTTCCGAGGGTGGCTTTGCCGAGATCGAGGTCGTACTCGACGGTGACGCGGAGTCGCTGATCCTCTACCGGGAGGGCGGTGCGGTGCGCGCCTGGCTCAACATCTGCCCGCATGCCGGGCGCCGCCTGGATTGGGCGCCGGGTGAGTTCCTGCGCAGCAAGGACGGGCTACTGGTGTGCGCCGCACACGGGGCCAGTTTCGAGCTGGGTGGTGGCGAGTGCGTCGCGGGCCCCTGCCGCGGCGAGGCGTTGCGCGCGGTGCCGGTCGTGGTTCGCGATGGGGCGGTATTCCTGGCGTAGTCCTGCGGGAAATCAAAACATCAGGTTGACCATCACCACCGCGATCACCGTGTAGATCAGCGACAACGGCCCGCCCACCTGCCACAGTTCCTTGCCGGTGTAACCGGCCGGGCCGGTGACCATCGAGATCACCGGGTTTGACGCGGTCATGAAGTTGTTGGACGCCGACAGCGCCACGATCAGCGCATAGGCGGTGGGGTTGCCCCCGGCCGCCAGGGCCAGGTTGATCGCCAGCGGCACCATCACGATGGTCGCGCCCACGTGGCTGATCACCAGCGAGAACGCCGTCGTCAGCAATGCCAGCGCCAACTGCATGACCCACGCCGGCGTGCCAGAGGGGAACTGCTCGATGCTGTGTCCCGCGACCCATGCGGCCGCGCCGCTGGAGTCCATCGCCCAGCCCAGAGGGATCAGGCAGGCCATCAGGAACACCGTTTTCCAGTTGATCGACGCGTAGGCCTCGTCGATGTTGATCACGCCGGTGATCAGCATGCCGGCCACGCCCGTCATCAGTGCGATCGACACCGGCAGGCGTGACGACAACGCCAGCAGCATCGCCACCGCAAAGATGCCCAGCGCGATCTTCAGCTTGTGCGGACGCTGCTCACCCTTGGGGTAGTCGGTGACCACCACCAGGTCCTTGGACTTGGCCGTCTCGGCCAGGTCGGTCCAGATGCCGTGGACGACCATCATGTCGCCGGCGCGCAGTGGCACATCGCGCACGTTCTCGCGCAGCACGGTCTTGTCGCGGTTCACCGCCAGCAGGTCCAGGCCCATCTGTCGACGCAGCGCCAGCGCGCGCGCGGTCTTGCCGATGAACTTGGACGTGGCCGGGATCACCGCCTCGGCGATGCCGGCACGGCTGGGATTGAACAGGTCGCCAAAGTTGCGCAGCCTGGCGCTCAGGCGCAGGAACTGGTTCTGCGCGAAGTCACTGACCTGCTCCTTCGGCCCCATCGCCCCCAGCACGCTGCCCACCCACAGCCGGGTGTCGGCCGGCGGGGCCAGGCGCGCGTCGTCGCCGGTCTTCAGTGCCAGCAGCAGCGGGGCGTTGTGCAATGCCTCGGCCTCGCCCAGCGACATGCCCACCAGCGGGCTTTCGGCGGTGACGGTCAGCTCGTAGACGTCGCCCTCGATGCCGTAGGCCTTGGCGAAATAGCTCTGGGTGCGCGCGGGCGTGGCGCCGGTGCCATCGTCCTCGCGTTCCAGCTTGCCACCGCGGAAGTGGAAGTAGGCCAGCGAGCCGGCCAGCAGGGCCAGGCCGATCGGCAACGGCGCGAACATCTTCAGCGGTTCGATGGTCGCCGCGCCGGACGGCAGGTTGCCGTTGGCGGCCAGCAGCAGGTCGTTGAGCAGGATCAGCGGCGAATTGCCGACCATGGTCAGGCCGCCGCCCATCACGATCGCGGCCGCGATCGGCAGCAGCAGGCGGGGCAGGGTCAGGCCGGTGCGGGAGGACAGCCGCGAGGCGACGGGCAGGTACAGCGCCATCACCGACGGGTTCTGCATGATCGAGGAGTTGATGCCGGCCACGGCGCCGGTCAGCAGCATCAGCCGCGCCTCCACCCCGTGCGCGCGCCGTAGCAGCCAGCCGGCCAGGCGGTTGAGCGCGCCGGTGCGGTCCAGCCCCGCGCCCAGGATCATCGTGGCGATGATGCTCATCACCGCGTTGGAGGAGAAGCCGTTGAAGATTTCCTCCGGCGCCACCAGCCCGGCCAGGCCGAGCATCACCAATACCACCAGCGCCACCACGTCGGCGCGGATGCGCTCGAACAGGAACATCACCATCGTGAAGCCCACCAGCCCGAGCACGAGCATCATGTCGGTGGTGAGCGTCAGCGCGGTGTCGTCCATGCCGTTCGGGTCAGGCTCTCAGGTCAGGTGTCCGCGACACGGTCGTAGACAAGATCCCACACGCCGTGCCCGAGCTTCTGGCCGCGCGTCTCGAAATGGGTCTGCGGACGCCATTCCGGACGCGGCACCGAGCCACGCGGGCCGGCACGGTTGCTGATGCCGGGCGTCGCGTCGAGCACGTCCCACATCTGTTCCGCATAGTCGTGCCAATCGGTGGCGAGGTGCAAGCGGCCCGTGGGCGCGAGTTTACGCACCAGCAGGGCGGCGAACGCCGGGTTCACCAGTCGGCGCTTGTTATGGCGCTTCTTGTGCCACGGGTCCGGGAAGTAGATGCGGATCTCGTCGAGGCTGCCGTCGGCGATCTCGTTCTCCAGCACCTCCACCGCGTCGTGGTGGTACACGCGCACGTTGTCCGAGGCATCCTCGGCCAGCGCGTTGAGCACGCGGCCCACGCCAGGGGCGTGCACTTCCAGACCGATGAAGTCGCGGGCCTTGTCGTTGGCGCCGGCAAACCGCAGCGCCTCGCCGTTGCCGAAACCAATTTCCACCACGCGCGGCGCCTGGCGGCCGAACACGGCGCCGAAGTCCTTCGGCGTGCCGGCGTAGTCCAGGCCGAAGCGCGGCCACAGCGCGTCGAACGCACGCTGCTGCGCTGGCGTGAAGCGGCCCTGGCGCAGCACGAAGCTGCGGATGCGGCGGTGCCCTTCCTCGACGGTAAAGGGCTTGGGCGGCACTTTGGCGCCGTCGCTGTTGAACGGATCAGTCATGGTTCAAGGGGTGGCGGGCAATGCCGCCTCAGCCGATGAGGCCGTCGATGGGCGAGGAGGCGCTGGCGAAGCGCTTGCGCGGGATGCGGCCGGCCTTGAACGCGGCGCGGCCGGCTTCCACCGCCAGCTTCATCGCATGCGCCATCAGCACCGGGTCCTTGGCACCGGCAATGGCGGTGTTCATCAGTACGCCGTCGCAGCCCAGCTCCATTGCGATGGCCGCATCGGACGCGGTGCCGACGCCGGCATCGACGATGATCGGCACGTTGGCGTTCTCGATGATCTCGATGAGGTTGTACTTGTTCTGCACGCCCAGGCCCGAGCCGATCGGCGCGGCCAGCGGCATCACCGCCACGCAGCCGATCTCCTCGAGGCGCTTGGCCAGGATCGGGTCGTCGGAGGTGTAGACCATCACGTCGAAGCCGTCCTTCACCAGCAACTCGGCGGCGGCCAGGGTCGCCACCACGTCGGGGTACAGCGTCTTCTGGTCGCCCAGCACTTCCAGCTTGACCAGCTTGTGACCGTCCAGCAGCTCGCGCGCCAGGCGGCAGGTGCGCACCGCGTCATCGGCGGTGTAGCAGCCGGCGGTGTTGGGCAGGATGGTGTAGCGGTCCGGCGGCAGCACGTCGAGCAGGTTGGGCTGCCCCGGGTCCTGGCCGATGTTGGTGCGGCGGATGGCAACAGTCACGATCTCCGCGCCCGCGGCCTCGGTGGCCAGGCGGGTCTGCTCCAGGCCGGTGAACTTGCCGGTGCCGGTCAGCAGGCGGGAACGGTAGGGCTTGCCGGCAATGACGAGCGTATCGTCGGCCAGCGGGAGGGGGGCGTGCAGGGTCATGCCAGTATGTTACCAGTGCCGCCCGTCGGCCGAAGTGCTCCGGTGGTCGCGCACGCGCGGTCCCGCCAGTGCCGATGGCCGGATCGTTGGGGCTAACCCGTATTGGTAAGTGGGCAGCGCATCCACATCGCCGGCGTTCCCCCCTGTACCCGGCGCAGATCGCGGCCCGCGGCAGGTCCGCGAGGTACGAAATGGCACGGCTGGCGTAGCCAGCTTCGCAAAGCTTCGGGTCCGGACGCTCAGGAGGAGTGGCGGGCGGCCGGGTTACCTCACCTCGCGGCGCCTGTCCGCATTGAGCTTGATGCCCTTGGGCTCAAAGCCTCTTGGGGGAGCATTCCCCGGCGTGGGGCCTCAGCCGCCGCCGAGTGCGTGCACGATCTCCACGCGATCACCCGTAGCCAGCGTCCACTCGGCGTGGCGGCTGCGCGGCACGATCTCGCCATTCACTTCGACCGCCACGCGGCGGTTTTCCAGCCCTTCGGCCTGCAACAGCTGCAGCACCGAGGCGGGCGCCGTCAGCGCGCGCGGCTCACCGTTCAAGAGGATATCCATCCGCGCATTGTCGTCGCTTGTCCGTGGCAGGGCCAGTGAAGGTCCGTCGGGCCGATGGAGGTGCGGAATGTTAAGGAAATGTCGCGGTGCACCTTGTTCCGTGACCGGGGACATGTTTCGATGCGCCATCCGCGCGGGTACGGTGGGGATTCCGTCGCGTGGCAACGATCGTCAGTTACACCTCAACACCAATTCGGGGAATTGAATGAAGAAGCCTGTCCGTACCGCCCTGGCTGCCGCGCTCCTGCTGGCCGCCGCTCCTGCTTTCGCCCAGACCTTCACCCAGACCGTGTTTTTCGGTGACAGCCTGACCGATGCAGGCTATTTCCGCCCGCTGTTGCCCGCCAGCGTGCGCGCCGTGACCGGCCAGTTCACCACCAACCCGGGTTACGTGTGGGCGCAGCATGTGGCGGACTACTACGGCACGACCGCCTCCGCCAACGGCAATGGCCAGACCGGCACCAATTACGCCGCCGGCGGCGCGCGCGTGGGCGTCAATTCCACCGGTGCGCTGGGCCCGATTCCCTCGCTGGCGACGCAGGTCAACAATTACCTCACCGCCACCGGCGGTCGCGCCGATGCCGGCGCGCTGTACACGGTGTGGGGTGGCGCCAACGACCTGTTCGCCATCACCAATGCCGGCGCGGATCCGCAGACCACCATCGCCGCGGCCGTGGGCGCGGAGATCGGCATCGTCGCCCGTCTGACCGGCGCTGGCGCGCAGTACATCCTGGTGCCGACCGTGCCCGACCTGGGTGCGACCCCGGCCTTCCGCGCCCAGGGCCCGGGCGCGCAGGCCAGCGGTACTGCGCTGTCCACCTCGTACAACAACGCACTGTTTGGCGGCCTCGCCAGCAATGGTCTGCGCGTGATCCCGATCGACACCTTCAACCTGCTGCGCGAGATCATGGCGTCGCCGGGCACCTATGGTTTCACCAACATCACGGGCACCGCCTGCCAGCCGCAGATCACCGCGAACTCGCTGACCTGCAACCCCACCAGCCTGGTCACGCCGGATGCGCCCAACACCTACCTGTTCGCCGACGGCGTGCACCCGACCACCCGCACCCACCAGATGCTGTCGCAGTACGTGGTGTCGGTGATCGAAGGCCCCCGCCAGATGGCGCTGCTGCCCAACGCCGCCTCGGTGGTCGGCCGTGCGCGCGCCGAGCGCGTCGCCGCGCAGCTGGTGCCGGCTGAAGCCGACGGCATGCGCTGGTGGGCCGACGTGCGCGGTGACTTCCAGCGATACGGCGAAGGCGACACCTACGACGGTGCCGGCCCGACCCTGAGCGTGGGCGCCAACTGGACCCGCGGCAACGTGGTGTTCGGCGCGTTCGGTGGCTACGGCCAGCAGGCGCAGGATTGGGGCCGTAGTGGCGGTAGCTTCGACCAGTCCGACGCCAGCCTCGGCGGCTTCATCGGCTGGAAGGCCGACGGCGGCCTGTGGGCCAACGCGCAGGCCAGCTACACCCAGCTGGGCTTCGACACCGACCGCGACGTGGTCCTCGGTCCGGTGACCCGCACCCATTCGGCCTCGGTCGACGGCAGCAACATCAGCTTCGGCGCCAGCGCCGGTTGGGAGTTCGGCGAAGGTTCGCTGCGCCACGGTCCGGTGATCGCGGTGCTGTCGCAGAAGATCGAGATCGACGCATTCGCGGAAAACGACGCGGCGCTGTCGACCTCGCTCGCCTATCCGGAGCAGAGCTTCGACTCGCTGATCGGCTCGGCCGGCTGGCAGGTCAGCGGCACCATCCACGAGCACCTGAAGCCCTACGCGCGCGTCACTTGGGACAAGGAGTTCGAGGACGCGCCGGCGCAGGCCTTCGCGCAGTTGCAGTCGATGCCGAACACGCTGCCGTACGCGGTGCCGGGCCACAGCTTTGACCAGTCCTACGGCACGCTGACCTTCGGTGCGCGCACGCAGCTGCTGGGCATGGATGCCAACGTCGGTACCAGCCTCACCGTGGGTCAGGAAGGCGGCAACCACGCCACCGTGTTCGCTTCGGTGGGCATGGGCTTCTAAGCCCTTGCGCGGCGCCCGCGAGCTGGGCGCCGCGTTGCCAAGCGCGTGGCCCGCGGCATAGACTTGTCGTGTCGCGGGTGTAGTTCAATGGTAGAACTGCAGCTTCCCAAGCTGCTAGCGTGGGTTCGATTCCCATCACCCGCTCCAGATCCAACGGCGGTCAGCTCCTTCGGGGTTGACCGCCGTTTTTGGTTTGCAGGCAGCGGCGCGCCGCGCCTGGCGATGCGGGCCGGACGCATTGGATTCATCGCAGTGTATTCATGCGGCGGGATGCTGGATGGCGTGGTCGGACGATGCTGGGAGGCGCCATGGGAACGACGGTCGTGCTGGGGTGGCGGGAATGGGTGTCGCTGCCGGGGCTGGGCATCGACGCGGTGCGGGCCAAGGTGGACTCGGGCGCGCGCACCTCGGCGTTGCACGTGGATGCGCAATGGCGGTTCCGTGAGCAGGGCGTGCCGTGGGTGGGTTTCCGGGTAAGTCCCGGGGCGCCGGGGCAGGCGGCGGTCGAAGTCGCCGCGCCGATCTGGGACGAGCGGCCGGTCACTGATTCCGGTGGGCATCGCACCTTGCGGGCCTTCCTGCGTACGACACTGGTGCTGGGCGGCATCGAGCGCGAGATCGAGATGAACCTCGCCGACCGCCACGGCATGCTGTTCCCAATGCTGCTCGGCCGGACCGCGATGGCGCGCGCGTTCACCGTCGATCCGGCGCGTTCTTTCCTCCACGGGCGGGCGCGCCCTGTCGCTGCGCCGTCTTCAATGTTCCCCGGGATGCCGTTGTCATGAAGCTCGCGATCCTCTCGCGCAACACCAAGCTCTACTCCACCCGGCGGCTGGTCGAGGCGGCGCGCGATCGCGGCCACACCGTGCGAGTGCTGGATCCGCTGCGCTGCTATATGCGCATCGCCAGCGACGGTTTCCACATGCATTACAAGGGCCGCGAGCTGCGTGGCATCGACGCGGTGATCCCGCGCGTGGGCGCGTCCGTGACCCGCTATGGCTCGGCCGTGCTGCGTCAGTTCGAGCTGATGGGCACCTGGACGCCCAACCCGTCCGACGCCGTGCTGCGCGCGCGCGACAAGCTGCGCAGCCACCAGTTGCTGGCGGCGCAGGGCATCGGCCTGCCGGCGACCGTGTTTGGCGACAACCCGGACGACACCGTTGACCTGCTGTCGATGCTCGGGCCGCCGCCGCACGTGATCAAGCTCAACGAGGGCAGCCAGGGGGCAGGGGTGATGCTGACCGAGAAGCTCTCGGCCTCGCGCGGGGTGATCGAGGCGTTGCGCGGGCTATACGCGCAGTTCGTGGTGCAGGAGTTCATCGCCGAGGCGAAGGGCGCGGACCTGCGCTGCTTCGTGGTCGGCGACCGGGTGGTGGCGGCGATGAAGCGCCAGGCGCCCAAGGGCGACTTCCGCTCCAACCTGCATCGCGGCGGCCAGGCCAAGGGCGTCAAGCCGACCGCCATGGAGCAGGAGACCGCAATTCGTGCCGCCCAGTCGTTGGGGTTGGGCGTCGCCGGCGTCGACCTGATCCGCTCCGCGCGTGGTCCGCTGGTGCTGGAGGTCAACGCCTCGCCGGGCTTGGAGGGCATCGAGGAGGCGTCCGGGGTGGATGTGGCCGGGGCGGTAGTGGATTACGTCTCGCAGTCCGTTGCGACAATAATGCGGTCGACGCGAACCAAGGCGCAGAAGTCTAAGTTATCAGTCGAAGACAGCATTTTAGAAGAAAATGGGCGATTATCGACGCCTGGTGCGTCCAAGCGCGCCAGGCGGGCCCGGCGCGCCTGACGGCCTTGCAGCGAAGGCGGTCATGCCGTTTTAACGGCGCTTTAATCGCTTCCTGAGTACGCTCATCCCTGCCGCAGCTTTGCCTCTCCGCGTCAGGTATGACCCGGGACAGCGCGCTTCGGTATCGGGGCAACACCTTTTGGCCCAGGCGTGGCGATCCCACGTCTGGGTCTTTGTTTTCCTGCGCACACCGCTTGCCGATTGCACCATTTCCACTGCAACGTATACCGGTGCAGCGCGCATGAAGCGGATACTGACGGACACTCTGGCAGAATCGTGTCGCACGATGGCGACATTGCCATCGCGGTGATCGGAACCCGGGCGCGGCAACGCGGTCGAATGACCCACCTACAGGACGACTCGATGCGCATCCTAGTCATTGAAGACAACCAGGACATTGCCGCCAACCTTGGCGACTTCCTCGAGGACCGCGGGCACACCGTGGACTTTGCGGCCGACGGCATCACCGGACTGCACCTGGCCGTGGTGCACGAGTTCGACGCCATCGTGCTCGACCTCAACCTGCCGGGCCTCGATGGCCTGGAGGTGTGCCGCAAGCTGCGCAACGAGGCGCGCAAGCAGACGCCGGTGCTGATGCTGACCGCGCGCGACAGCCTGGACAACAAGCTGGCAGGCTTCGATTCCGGCGCGGACGATTACCTGATCAAGCCCTTCGCGCTGCAGGAGGTGGAAGTCCGCCTCAACGCGCTGGCGCGCCGCGGGCGCGGCGTGCAGACCCGCGTGCTGAACGTGGGCGACCTGGAATACAACCTGGACACGCTGGAAGTGCGGCGCCAGGGCAAGCTGCTGCAGCTCAACCCGACGGCGCTGAAGATCCTGCAGGCGCTGATGGAGGCGTCGCCGGCGGTGGTCACCCGGCAGGAGCTGGAGACGCGGGTGTGGGGCGAGGAGCTGCCCGACTCGGACAGCCTGCGCGTGCACATCCACGGCCTGCGCGCGGTGCTGGACAAGCCCTTCGGCGAGCACATGATCCAGACCCGCCACGGTATCGGCTACCGCATCGCCCCACCCGATGGCGCCAGCTGACCCGGCTCCCGCGCCGCGTCGCCATCGGCGGCGCTACCGCAGGCGGCTGCGCAGCCGCATCATCCTCGGCTTCGTCCTGCTCGGCTTCGGGCTGACGATGCTGTTCGCGTTCGCGACCAACTGGACCCGCACGAGGGTCGAGAACACGCTGGTCGAAGACGTGATGAACCGCAACATCGACGAGTACGCGCGCCAGTACTTTGCCAAGCCCGACCAGAAGCCCGAGTTTGGCGTGCAGCAGATGCTGGGCCGCGTGGTGAAGCGCGAGAACTTCGAGGCGCTGCGCCTGGAGCAGCCCGACTGGTACGAACTGGGCGACGGCATCCACAGCATCACCGGCATCAACCCGGACGGCAGCCCGTTTGCCTACAAGCTGGCAGTGCGCAAGACGCCGGACGAATGGTTCTTCCTCGCCTACGACATGACCCAGTCGATGCGCGGCGAGATGCAGTTCAATCGGGCCATCTACAGTTCGGTCGTGGTGTTCACCCTGCTGTCGCTGCTGGTGGGCTGGTGGTCGGCCTCGCGGGTGATGAGCCCGGTATCGGAGTTGGCGACGCGGCTGAAGCGTTCCGGCCGCACCGCGCAGGCCGAAGCGCTGGCCAGCCACTTCCCCGACGACGAGGTGGGCCAGCTGGCCGCCGCGCTGGACGACTACGCCGAGCGGCTGACCGAGGTGGTGCAGCGCGACCGCGAGTTCAACGCCGACGTCAGCCATGAACTGCGCACGCCGCTCGCCGTGATCCGTGGCGCGGTGGAACTGCTGCTGTCCAAGCCGGAGCTGGATGACAAGACCCGCGGCCGCCTGCAGCGCATCCAGCGCGCCGAGCAGCAGTGCACCGACCTGATCAGCGCACTGTTGCTGTTGTCGCGCAACGAGCGTGGCCACGGCGCCACCGATGTGGCGCGCCAGGCGGAGCAGTTGCTGGATGTGCATCGCACGCAGTTGGGCGGCAAGGCGCTGGAACTGCGGCTTGAGGGCGAGCGCGGTTTGGTGGTGGATGCGCCCGAGGCGGCAGTCGCCGTGGCCTTGGGCAACCTCATCGGCAATGCGGTGAAGTACACGCCCAGTGGCGAGGTCGTGGTGCGGTTCCATGGCCACGCGGTGGAGGTGGCCGACTCCGGGCCGGGGCTGAGCGCGGAGGATGCCGCCAAGCTGTTCCAACGCGGCTACCGCGGCACCCATGCCGGGCACTCGCAGGGCGGCGGCATCGGCCTGTCGATCGTGCGTCGGCTCTGCGACCTGTACGGCTGGAACGTCAGCGTGCGCCCGGGCGAAGAGCGGGGTGTGGTCGCGACCCTGACCTTCGTGCGCTGAGGGGCGGAAACGGCAACGCCGCCGGGGTCACCGGCGGCGTTGCGGGTCGAGCGCGTCCTTCGATGTGACCGACCAGCCGGGAGGTGCCGTGCGGGCGACCTCCCGGGTGCCTCAGTCCAGCATTTCCAGCCAGCCGTGCTTGTCGGCCGTGCGGCCGTCGAACAGGCCGAAGAACAGTTCCTGGATGCGACGGGTGACCGGGCCGGCGTGGCCGGCGCCGACCTGGCGGCCGTCGACCGAGCGGATCGGGGTGATCTCGGCGGCGGTGCCGCACATGAACAGCTCGTCGCACAGGTACAGGTACTCGCGCGGCATGTCGCGCTCCACCACCTCGATGCCGGCATCCTTGGCCAGGGTGATGATGGTATTGCGGGTGATGCCGTTGAGCAGCGCGGCGCTGACCGGCGTGGTGTGCAGCGCGCCATCGAACACCAGGAACAGGTTCTCGCCGGCGCCTTCGCTCAGCAGGCCGGTGGAGGCCAGCGCGATGCCTTCGCCGAAGCCCAGGCGACGCGCCTCACGCGCGATCAGCTGGCCCGACAGGTAGTTGCCGCCGGCCTTGGCGCCGGCCGGGATGGTGTTGGGCGCGAAGCGCTGCCAGCTGGACACGCAGGCGTCGATGCCGGCTTCCAGTGCGCCGTCGCCCAGGTACGGGCCCATGAACCACGAAGCCACCGACATCTCCACCGGGGTGTCGGCCGAGAGGCCAAAACCACCGAGGCCGCGGTAGGCGAACGGACGCAGGTAGGCCTTGGTCAGGTCGTTTTTCTTGATGACCTCGCGGCAGGCCGCGTTGAGCGTGGCCAGGTCGTAGGGCATCGGCATGTCATAGATGCGGGCCGAGGCGTACAGGCGCTTGTTGTGGTCGGTCAGGCGGAAGATCGCCGGGCCGTTGGGCGTCTCGTAGCAGCGGATGCCTTCGAATACCGAGGAGCCGTAGTGCAGGGCATGCGCCATCACGTGGGTGGTGGCATCGGCCCAACGCTTGATCTCGCCGTTGTGCCAGATCCATTCAGGGTATTGCATGCTCATGCCAGCGTCTCGGTGGGCGAAAAGCGGCATTTTACTGCTTGGCGGACGCGCTGGCTGGGCGATTGCACCAGAAAAGGCGTTCACCGCGGCGGAAACAGAAGCGCCGCGCGGGTAAGCCGCGCGGCGCCAGGACAGCGGATGGTGGTTGGATCAGCGGAAGCCGGCGACGGTTGCCTTGGTCTCCACCAGCACGCGCTGGTTGTGGCTCTTGTCGTAGGTGCCCATCGGCACGCCGCCGTAGGTCACCGCCGGGTTGGACCAGTAGTTCAGGCGCGGGCAGCCGGCGCCGGTGCAGTTGTAGGCCATGACGGTCCGCCAGCCGTTGTCCGGGGCGCGATAGCCGTGGCCATACGCGTACGGCGAGGTGGTCGGATCAGCGGCCGGGTCATGGCGGGCCGACTGCAGGTGGCCCACCTCGTGCGCGAAGCTGTAGTAGCCGGTGATGCAGTCCCAATAGGCGACGGCGAACGCGGTGGAGGCGGTGGAGCCGATGCCCGATGCCAAGCCGCACGACGAGGCATCGTTATTGACCAGAACGCCCACATCAGCGGCATTCGCGTCACGGGTGGCATGGATGCCGTCCATGTAGCCGTCGGTGGTGCTGCGGAAACGGCTGAGGTCGGTGCTCATGCCCGCCGTGGCATACGTGGTGGTCGAATAGTTGGCCAGCACCATGTTGATGCCCACGTTGGAGTTCACGTAGCCCTGGTTGGACTCGGCCACGGCCAGCTCCACCAGCGCTTGCATGTCGCCGCCGTAGGCGGTGATCGCATCGTTGGTTGCCACCACCATCACGCGGATGGTCTGGGTCGGGCCCGGGTCGACCGGCGTACCGCCGCCGCCGCAATTGGTGCGGCACGGCTTGCCACTGGCGGTGACCTTCTTCGCTGCGGCGTCGAAAATCTGCTGGTAGGCATTGGCCGGATGGTCGGCCGGCATGCGCGATTCATCAACCTCGATCACCGCCGTCTCGCCGCTGGGCAGCGGGCGGATGCGGTACAGCTGGCCGGCGACGCGCGCGGTGCCGGTGATCGCGTCGCCGTGGCGAACCAGCACCACGTCATTGAGCGGATCGGCGGTCGTGTCGCGCGGGGCATAGCCGCGCTGGGTGGCCGTGTCGCGGACGTGGCCCACCCAAACGGTGCTGCCTCGTGCCGTGCGCTCACTGCGGGCGCGGTCGACGGTCAGTCGACGGCCGCCAAGCTGCAGTTCGATCTGGCTGCTGTCGCTGGCGCTGGCATCCACGGAGACGATGCGCAGGTCGCGGGTGCTGGGGTTGGCCAGCAGCGTCTCGAGCACGCGCTCGTTGCGGGCGTCGGCGTGGTTGGACTGGGCGACGAACAGCGGCTTGCCGGCCGCGACCGCCGAGCCGGCGAGCACGAAGCCGGCCAGCCCCGCGGCAATGCGAAGGGTGTGGTTCATGGTTTGGATTTCCCGAATGGTGACGCACGAATCCGTCGTGCGCCGCCAAGGGTCGTTCAGGAGGGGCTGGCCGACAAGTTGCGCTGCAACATGCCCGTGCCGGTCAGAAGCTGATCCACAGGCAGTCGAGGTGGCGGCGCAGGCCGAAGTACGTGCGCGCCGGGGTGCTGCCATTGTCCAGCGTCTGCTCCACGCGCAACCCCACCGGTGCCTGCCGCACCGTGGTCTGTGGGTAGTACTCGCCATCCACGCCTTCGGGCGAGGATGGCATCACCGCGGATACGTCCACCAGCGGGCGATCAACGATAATGGCCAGGCGGTCCAGGATGCGGTAACCCTCGTCACTGGACAGGCCGGGCCAGTGGTACAACGCGGCGAGCCGGTTCGCGTCACGGCTGTCGATGGCGCTGGTGACTTCAAAGATGAGGTCTTGCACGTTGTGCGGGCAACGGGCGGCGCGCATGCCTTTCGACACGGCCCCCGGCGCAGCCGGTGTAGGCGGTGCGTCCGCGGCGTTGATGTCGCGACAACGCTTGTCGGTGTAGGTGGTGCGCCCATCCTCGGCGGTACAGCGGTGCACCTTTGCCACCGCGGGCGCGGGAGACGCGCCCGCGCCGATGCCGACCGCGAGCAGCGTGACCAGGAAGGCGGCGGGATGGCGTGGCATCGGCGCAGGGTAGCGCCCGCTTCCAGCGCCGAACAGTGCGCTTATCGACGATTCGGCGCCGTGGTTGCGCCCGGGTTCAGACCGGGCGCACCGAGTCTGCGCTTCGCAATGCGACGTCGGTCAGAATTCCACGAAGTAGCAGCCCTGATAACGCTTCACGTCCAGGTCGACGATGCGCTGCTCGCCGCCGTCGCCAAACCACAGCTGCATGATCCCGGCGCCCGCGTCGCCGGAGCTGGTGGAGGCGTCGGCCAACTGCAGGCCGGCCGGCCCCAGCGTGGCATCCAGGTAGCGCGCGTCCATAAGCGGTGTGTCATTGAGGCGGTCGATACGTTCCATGCCCATCTGACCCTCGCGGTGTGTCATGCCCGCCCATTGGAAACTCTCGGCGATGCGATTGATGTCACCCAGTGCGAATGCGCCGCGAAGGTCCATCGCCAGCTGCGTGGCGGAGCGTGCGCAACCGGCAGCGGCCGAGCGGCGGCCCGGTGCGACGGCGGGGGCGAGGAGCTGGCTGGCATCGGCGAGATCGTAATGCGCTTCGGCCATCGCCTCTTCGCGCGCGATGCGCGTCATCAGCTCACCGGACATCGGCGTCGCCGTGGCGCCGTGAACCGAGCAGGGCTTGTCGGTGTAGATGGTGGTGCCGTCAGTTGCCTGGCAACGCTGGATGCCGGTGCCGGCGTTGACCGGCGTTGCGACAGGCATCGATGCGGCCAGCAGGGTGAGGGCAGCGGCAGCAGTGGCGTGAAGCGTTTTCATGGCAAGTGCGACTAACAACGTGGGGGTACGTGCATGCTCCCCGCGTAGTCGTCAACGTGCCGTGTGAAAAGTGCCTCCGGGGCTGAACCCTGCTCAAACCGCGCCGATTCGCGCCAATACGTTCAGTGTCGGTTTCGACAGATTAAGCGTGTAGAAATGCAGGCCGGGTGCCCCGCCGTCGACCAAGCGCCTGCACAACTGCGCGACGACTTCCGCACCGAACTCACGCACGCTGTCCACGTCATCGGCGTACGCCTGCATGCGCTGTGCCACCCAACGCGGGATCTCGGCGCCGCACAGCTCCGAGAAACGGCGGATCTGGCTGAAATTGGAGATCGGCATGATGCCCGGCACGATCGGTACGTCCACGCCGGCCTTGCGGGCGTCGTCGACAAAGCGGAAGTACGCATCCGCGTTGTAGAAGTACTGGGTGATGGCACCGTTGGCGCCGGCCTTGACCTTGGTGACGAAGGCCTTGATGTCGGCGTGCGCATCGCGTGCCTGCGGATGCGTTTCCGGGTAGGCCGCCACTTCTATGTGGAAGTGATCGCCGGTTTCGTTGCGGATGAACTCGACGAGTTCGCTGGCGTAGCGCAGGTCGCCGGGGCTGACCATGCCCGAGGGCAGGTCGCCGCGCAGCGTGACCAGGCGGCGCGCACCCAGTGCCTTGTACAGCTTGAGCAACCCGCGGATTTCCTCGCGCGAGCCGCCCATGCAGGTGATGTGCGGGGCCGCGTCGTAGCCGTGGCGGCCGCGCAGGTGCTGGATGGCCTCGGGCGTGTGGCTGAGCGTGGAGCCGCCCGCGCCAAAGGTGACGCTGACGTAATCCGGCGACTGGGCCTTCAGCTTGGCGGCGGTCTTGTCGAGCTGCGCGCGCTGCTCGTCGGTCTTCGGCGGATAGAACTCGAAGCTGATGGGGAAAGACATGCGGGGGCCCAGGGCAGGATTGGCCGTAATTATATCGCTTCATCGCGATGAAGCAATATTAATTTGACGGCAACTGAACGACTGCGTTGGCAGATTGGTGCGCGGTGGGCGACACGGGTCGCCCCGACTGCATGACGGGAGCCAGCGTATGAGGCAGGTAAGCGTATGAGTCAGGTAAACGGGACATTCGAGGTTGCGCTGACGCCGCTGGCCGATGCGGCCGAGACCGCGGTCATCAGCCGGATGGCCATCGACAAGCGCTTTCACGGGCCACTGGACGGGCGCAGCGAAGGGCAGATGCTGGCTACCCGCACGCCGGTGGATGGCTCGGCAGGCTACGTGGCGCTGGAGCGGGTGACGGCCACGCTGGAGGGGCGAACCGGCGGCTTCACCTTGCAGCACAGTGGGACGATGAACCGGGGCGCGGCGACGCTGCAGCTGACGGTGGTGCCGGACTCGGGCACCGAAGGGCTGGCGGGGATCGACGGCCGCATGGCCATCACCATTGCCGATGGCACGCACTTCTACGAGTTCGACTACACCTTCGACGACGGCGATTGAGCCTACGCGCCGCGGTGGTGCGCGGAAGCCGCGCAAACAAAACGGGCGCCGAGGCGCCCGTTTTGTTGCCCATCCCACCGTCGTTGCCGACGGGGCTGGAGATCGCCGCGGATCAGTAGCGGTAGTGGTCCGGCTTGTATGGGCCGTCCACCGGCACGCCCAGGTAGGCGGCCTGCTCGGCGGTGAGCGTGGTCAGCTTCACGCCGATCTTCTCCAGGTGCAGGCGCGCGACTTCCTCGTCCAGCTTCTTCGGCAGGATGTAGACCTTGGGGTCGTAGAAGTCCTTGTTGGCCCACAGGTCGATCTGCGCCAGCGTCTGGTTGGAGAAGCTGTTGCTCATCACGAAGCTGGGGTGGCCGGTGGCGCAGCCCAGGTTCACCAGGCGGCCTTCGGCCAGCAGGAAGATGCTGTTGCCATTGGCGAAGGTGTACTTGTCGACCTGCGGCTTGATGTTGGTGCGCACCGCACCCGAGGCATTGAGCGCGTCGACCTGGATCTCGTTGTCGAAGTGGCCGATGTTGCAGACGATGGCCTGGTCCTTCATGCCCTGCATGTGCGCCAGGGTCAGCACGTCCTTGTTGCCGGTGGTGGTGACGTAGATGTCGCCGCGGCCGAGGGTGCTCTCGACGGTATTGACCTCGAAGCCTTCCATCGCGGCCTGCAGGGCGTTGATCGGGTCGATCTCGGTGACCACCACGCGCGCGCCGTAGGCCCGCAGCGAGTGCGCCGAGCCCTTGCCCACGTCGCCGTAGCCGCAGACGACGGCGACCTTGCCGGCCAGCATCACGTCCATCGCGCGCTTGAGGCCGTCGGCCAGCGACTCGCGGCAGCCGTACAGGTTGTCGAACTTGCTCTTGGTGACCGAGTCGTTGACGTTGATCGCCGGGACCAGCAGCTGGCCTTCCTGCGCGAGCTGGTACAGGCGGTGCACGCCGGTGGTGGTCTCTTCGGAGACGCCCTTCCAGTCGCGCACGACGGTGTGCCAATAGCCCGGGCGCTCGGCGGCGACGCGCTTGAGCAGGTTCTTGATCACCTGCACTTCGTGGTTGTCGGACGGGGTGTTGACCCAGTCGCTGCCGTTCTCGAGCTCGTAGCCCTTGTGGATCAGCAGGGTGACGTCACCACCGTCGTCCACCACCAGCTGCGGGCCGAGGAAGCCGCCGTTGCCGTCGGGGAAGCTCAGCGCGTCGAGGGTGCAGTCCCAGTATTCCTCCAGCGTCTCGCCCTTCCACGCGAACACCGGGGTGCCGGTGACGGCGATGGCGGCGGCGGCGTGGTCCTGGGTGCTGAAGATGTTGCACGAGGCCCAGCGCACGTCGGCGCCGATGTCCTTGAGCGTCTCGATCAGCACCGCGGTCTGGATGGTCATGTGCAGCGAGCCGGTCACGCGCACGCCCTTGAGCGGGGTGGTGGCGGCGTACTTCTTGCGGATCGACATCAGGCCCGGCATCTCGTGCTCGGCGATGTCGAGTTCCTTGCGGCCCCAGTCGGCCAGCGAGATGTCGGCAACCTTGTAGTCGCCTTCCATGGAGAAGGTCTTGGCAACAGCGTTCATGTAAAGCTCCGAATGTTGGAAGTCCGCGCGGGGCGGGCTCTGCGGGGCACGACCGGTAGGGCTGGGCGGTGCGGTCCGCGGACATCGGGCGCCGTTGGTGCGCGGCAGGGGCCTGCCGCCGGTTCGTCGAGCCTGGCCGTGCCCTTGCGTCACGGTCGCAGCGCCCCTCGGCGAAGGGCGACATTGTACTGCGGTTGGGGCTTGGCCGGAGGGTGGCCGGGAGGTGCCTTCAGGTTGCCGGGCAGGGCCCGCGATCAGGACTTTCGTCATTTCCCGGTCGGTGCAGGGCGTGCGACCCTCGGGCGGTTATCCATCCAGGGGTTGATGCATGAAGAGTCTGGCGCGGCGTGCGTACGCCGCAGGGTTGATCGTTGCGTTGTTGCCGCTGGGCACCTATGCGCAGGCGTTGCCGGCACGTTCGCTGCCCGCAGCCAACGAGGACATGGCGTCTGGTTACCGGCTACCACCGGCTGCATTGCAGGCCATCGTGGATGCGCCGCGCGCGCCGCAACTGCTGCTGAGTCCCAAGCGCGACAGGGCCGTGCTGCAGCGGATTCCCCCGCTGGCCGGCATCGACGTCGTGGCCCAGCCGGAGTTGAAGCTGGGCGGGCTGCGCATCAACCCGCGCGCGTACGCGGCCAGCCGCTTCGCGTTTGGAACCGAACTTTGGCTGTTGGACGTCGCCACCGGCGCCGAGACGCGCCTCCAGGGGCTGCCCAAGCCGCTCGCGGTGGCGAGCGTGGCCTGGTCGCCGGACCAGCGTCATCTGGCGTTCAACCATGTCGACACGCGTACCGGTGCCAATGAGCTGTGGGTGGTGGACGTGGCCACGCGTTCCGCCCGCCGTCTGCTGGCACAGCCACTGAACACCGTCGCGGGACGCGGTTATACGTGGATGCCGGACAGTCAGCGCCTGCTGGTGCAGTTGCGGCCGGCAGGGCAGGGTGCGGCGCCGGCGGCCAGCGTGATCCCGACAGGGCCGAACACCCAGCAGACCGAGGTCGGTGCGGGGGTGCGCCAGTTGCGCACCTACCAGGACCTGCTGAAGAACGAGGATGATGCGCGCCTGCTGGAGCACTACCTGCGCTCGCAACTGGCGTTGGTGGACCTGCAGGGCACGGCCCGCAACGTGGCCGCGCCGGCATTGTACCTGGGCGCGGTGCCTTCACCGGGTGGGCGCCATCTGCTGGTGCAGCGCGTGGCGCGGCCGTTCTCGTACCAGGTGACAGTGGGCAGCTTCCCGCGCCGCATCGAGGTGTTGGATGCCGAGGGCAAGCTCGTGCACGAAGTGGCCCGCCTGCCGCTGGTGGAAGGCTTGCCGCCGGGCAATGATGCGGTGCCCACCGGCGTGCGCAACGTCAGTTGGCGCAGCGATGCGCCGGCTACGCTGGTGTGGGCCGAGGCGCAGGACGGTGGCGATCCCGGCCGTGAGGCCGCGGTGCGCGATGCGGTGTACCTGCAAGCGGCACCGTTCAAGGCCAAGCCGACGCTGTTGGCCAAGCTGTCCTCGCGCTATGCCGGCGCGACGTGGGGCCGCGGTGATCTCGCCCTGCTCAACGAATACTGGTGGAAGACGCGCCGGCAGAAGCAGTGGCGCGTGGCCCCGGATCGCCCAACGAGAGCGCCGGAGTTGATCCATGAGGGCTCCAGCGAGGACCGCTACAACGACCCGGGCGAGCCTGCCACGGTGCGCGATGCCAACGGCTTCGAGCGGCTGCAGATCGCGGGCGACGGGCGGAGCATCTTCCTGCGCGGGGAGGGCGCGTCTCCGGAAGGTGACCGTCCGTTCGTGGACCGTTTCAACCTCGCCAGCAAGCAGAAGACGCGCCTGTTCCATTCGCAGGCGCCGTACTACGAGGTGCCGGCCGCGATCCTCGACGATGAAGCGACGCGGCTGCTGATCACCCGTGAGTCACCGACCGAGCCGACGAACTTCTACCTGCAGGACCTGGCCACCAAGGGGGGCTCTGCACCGTTGGCACTGACCCGCTTCCCGCACCCGACGCCGCAGCTGAAGGACGTGAAGAAGGAGCAGATCCGTTACAAGCGCGGGGATGGCGTGGAGCTGACCGGCACCCTGTACCTGCCGCCAGGCTACGACGCCAAGCGTGATGGTGCGCTGCCGGTGCTGATGTGGGCCTACCCCGCGGAGTTCAAATCCGCCGCCGCGGCCAGCCAGGTGACCGACTCGCCGTACCGCTTCAACACCATCAGCTACTGGGGGCCGTTGCCGTTCCTGGCGCGCGGTTTCGCGGTGCTGGACGATCCGTCGATGCCGATCGTGGGCGAAGGCACGGCCGAACCCAACGACACCTACGTGTCGCAACTGGTGGCCAACGCCGAGGCCGCGGTGGATGAACTGGAGCGCCGCGGCGTGGGCGACCGTAATCGCATGGCCATCGGCGGCCATTCCTATGGCGCGTTCATGACCGCCAACCTGCTCGCGCACACCCGCCTGTACAAGGCGGGCATCGCCCGCAGCGGCGCCTATAACCGCACGCTGACGCCGTTCGGGTTCCAGGCCGAGGAGCGCAACTACTGGCAGGCCAAGGACGTGTACCGCGAGATGTCGCCGTTCAACTACGCCGAGCAGATCAAGGATGCGTTGTTGATCATCCACGGCGAGCAGGACAACAACTCCGGCACGTTCCCGGTGCAGAGCGAACGGATGTTCGCCGCGGTCAAGGGCATGGGCGGCACGGCGCGCCTGGTGATGCTGCCCAATGAGTCGCACGGCTACCGTGCACGCGAGTCGATCCTGCACATGCTGGCCGAAAGCGACGCGTGGCTGGAGAAGTACGTAAAGGCGGCCGGTGCCGCTCCGACTTCGGGGGCTGCTGCAGCCGCCAAGTGACGCCGGCGCAAGTCGGGTTGCATCCGGAACGGCGCCGACATCGGCGCCGTTCTTTTTCTCAAGAGCACTGCGCCTGCGGCCCGCCCCTGCCCCTTTACACAAGCGCGCAAAAAGAAAACGGGCCGCCAAGGCGACCCGTCTTCAAGACCACGTGACGCCGCGGTGCTTACTTCAGCTTCGCCGCTTTGCGCAGTTCCTCGGCCTTGTCCGTCTTCTCCCAGGAGAAGGCCGTGGCCGTCTGCTTCTTGCCCGCGCCGTCCACGTACGACACTTCCTTCGGCTTGCGGCCGAAGTGGCCATAAGCCGCGGTGTCCTGGTAGATCGGGTGGATCAGGTCGAGCATCTTCACGATGCCGTACGGGCGCAGGTCGAAGTGCTTGCGGATCAGCTTCTCGATCTGCTCGTCCGGGATCTTGCCGGTGCCGAAGGTCGTCACCGAGATCGAGGTCGGCTCGGCGACGCCGATCGCGTACGAGACCTGCACCTCGCACTTGTCGGCCAGGCCGGCGGCGACGATGTTCTTGGCCACGTAGCGCGCGGCGTAGGCGGCCGAGCGGTCGACCTTGGACGGATCCTTGCCCGAGAACGCGCCACCACCGTGGCGGGCCATGCCGCCGTAGGTGTCGACGATGATCTTGCGGCCGGTCAGGCCGCAGTCACCCACTGGTCCACCGATCACGAAGATACCGGTCGGGTTGATGTGGATCTTGTTCTTGGGCAGCGATTCCAGCCACTTCTTCGGCAGCACCGGGCGCAGGATGTGCTCGTACACGCCCTCGACGATGTCCTTGTGCTTCAGGCCCGGGTCGTGTTGGGTCGACAGCACCACGGCGTCGAGGCCGGCCACGTTGTGGTTGGCGTCATAGCGCAGGGTGACCTGCGACTTGGCGTCCGGGCGCAGCCACGGCAGCTTGCTGTTCTTGGCCTTGCGCACCTTGGCCTGCTGCTCGACCAGGCGGTGCGAGTAGTAGATCGGGGCCGGCATGAACTCCGGCGCCTCGTTGCAGGCGTAGCCGAACATCAGGCCCTGGTCGCCCGCGCCCTGTTCTTCCGGCTTCTTGGCCTTCTTGCTGGTGCCATCGACGCCAGCGGCGATGTCCGGCGACTGCTTGCCCAGCATGTTGATGATGGCGCAGGTGTGGCCGTCGAAGCCGACATTGGAGTTGTTGTAGCCGATGTCGTTGATGACCTTGCGGGCCAGCGACTCGATGTCCACCCAGGCCGACGTGGTCACTTCACCGGCGACGATGGCGGCACCGGTCTTGACCAGCGTCTCGCATGCCACGCGGGCGCGCGGGTCCTGGGCCAGGATGGCGTCGAGGACGGCGTCGGAGATCTGGTCGGCGATCTTGTCCGGATGGCCTTCGGACACCGATTCGGAGGTGAAGAGGTAGCTGGACATCGAGGCTATATCCTTGCATTCGGATAAAAGGATGGGCGCGCATGATACAGGTTCGGGCGCGTCCGTGCATTCTGCGCCTTCGGGCGTTGCCGTGCATTTAACTAGACGAGTCGACGTTTGCCCCGTGTGACAACACCCGGGGTGTCACGCCGCTGACGCCAAAGTGCCATGCCGTTGTATTGCCGCCGTCGCAGGCTGCGGGCCAACACGGGCGGTCGGTACGGACGATGCAGGCACTCGAGCAGCAACTGCAGCAGCGCTTCCCACACTGGTTCCGCGGGCGGCGGGCCACGTTGGCGCGACCGCTGTTGCGGACCATCGGCCGTTGGTCACGCTTCGACGAGGTGGCGGCCTTCCTGCAGGCCAACGGCCACCTGCGTGACTTCGACTTCGTGCAGGCCGCGCTGGACTACATGCAGGTGCGACACGAGGCCGATTCCGGTGAGTTGCGGCGGATCCCGGCCACTGGGAGGCTGCTGATCGTGGCCAACCACCCCTCCGGTGCGCTGGACGCGCTGGCCTTGCTGCAGCAGGTCGGGCGTGTGCGCCGCGACGTCAAGATCATCGCCAACGACCTGCTGGCGTCGCTGGATGGCTTGGGCGGGCTGCTGCTGCCGGTGCGGATCATCGGCGGGCGGCCAAGTGCGCAAAGCCTGCGCGCAGTGGAGCAGGCGTTGCACGCGGAGCAGTGCGTGATCATCTTCCCCGCCGGCGAGGTGGCGCGGCTCGGCCTGCGCGGTGTGACCGACGGGCGTTGGCGCCGGGGCTTCCTGCGCTTCGCGCGGGCCACGGGGGCGCCGGTGTTGCCGATCCGGGTGGAGGCGCGCAACTCGGCGCTGTTCTATGGGGCGTCGGTGCTATTCAAGCCGGCGGGCACCGCGCTGCTGGCACGGGAGATGTTCGCGCGGCGCGCACGCCGCATCGTGCTGCGCATTGGCCGCCCGCTGCAGGTGCCGACCGACGGGGACCCAGCCCGCCACCTACGCGAGATCCGTCAGGTGTTGCATGCCATCGGCACGCGGCATGAGCGCGCCGGCGAGCCCGGGCCCGAACCGTTGATCGATGCCGTTCCGGTCGCGGAGGTATGCGCCGGCATCCACGCCATGCCCCTGTTGGGCCATACCTCCGATGGCCGGGAGATCCGCTGTGGGCGGCTGCTCACCGGCTCACCGCTACTGCGCGAGATCGGGCGGTTGCGTGAACTGACGTTCCGCGCGGTGGGCGAGGGCACCGGCCGCGGTCTCGACGTGGACCTCTACGACGGCTGGTACGAGCACATCGTGCTGTGGGACGCCGCCGCCATGCGCATCGCGGGCGCTTACCGGGTCGCCCGTGGTGCCTCGGTGCTGGCCGAGCGCGGGCTGGCCGGGCTGTACACCGCATCGTTGTTCCGCTACGCCGATGACGCCATCGCGCGCATCGCCGCCGGCATGGAACTGGGGCGCAGCTTCGTGGTGCCCGACTACTGGGGCAGCCGCAGCATCGACTACCTGTGGCAGGGCATTGGGGTATACCTCGCGCGGCATCGCGGCGTGCGCTACCTATTCGGACCAGTGTCGATCAGTGCGGCGCTTCCCGCGGAGGCACGCGAGCAGATCGTGGCGTACTACGACCACTTCTATGGCGCCGACGAGCGGCACGCCGAATCCAGGCAGCCGTTCATTTATCGTGCCGCACCGCCGGCCTTTGGGGAACTTGATGCGACCACCGCCTTTCGGGTGCTGAAGGCCAACCTGGATTCGCTCGGGGCGACGCTGCCGATGCTTTACAAGCAGTACACCGAACTCTGCGAGCCTGGCGGGGCCCGATTCCTGGCGTTCGGCGTGGATCCCGATTTCAGCGACGCGGTGGACGGCCTGATCGAGGTCGACCTGCACCGACTGCGACCGAAGAAGCGCGAGCGCTATCTGGGCGGCTCCGTCGATGCGTGGCAGCCCTCCGCTGGCGCGGTCGCTGGCCCGCTGTCCGCGCCAATGGCCGACAGCGCGACCCTCTCCGAGCAGGTGACCGCATGACGCCCCCGGTGGCGCCGCTGCCGCAGCGTCGCCGTGCAGTGTTCATCTCCGACGTGCACCTGGGTTCCAAGCACTGCCACGCGGCGGAGTTGGCGGTGTTCCTGGCAAGCCTGCGCTGCGATCGCCTGTATCTGGTCGGTGACGTCATCGACCTGTGGTGGATGTCGACCCGGCGGGCGGTGTGGACGCCCGCGCAGCAGCGTGTGTTCGAGAGCCTGCACGCGTTGGCGCGTTCGGGTACGGAACTGGTGTACGTGCCCGGTAACCACGATCGCTCGGCGCGGCGATTCTGCGGACTGCTGTTGCCACGCGTGCAGTTGCGCCGCCGTGCGATCCACGCCACGGTCGATGGCCGACGCCTGCTGGTGACGCATGGCGATGATTACGACGGCATCACCCACTTCGGTGGACTTCAGGAGCGCTTCGGCGACTGGCTCTATTACCGCATCCTGACGGGTAACCAGTGGCTCAACCGAGTTCGCCGCCGATTCGGGCTGCGCTACTGGTCACTGTCGGAGTTCCTGAAGCGCCAGAGCGGGGCAGCGGAGCGCTACATCGAGCGCTTCGTGCAGGCGGGACTGGACGACGCCCGCCGGCGCGGACTGGACGGCGTGATGTGCGGACATATTCATCGCGCGGCGCTGTTCGAGCGCGATGGATGCGTGTACGCCAACGACGGTGACTGGGTGGAGAGCCTGACCGCGTTGTGCGAGGACCCCGACGGGACGTTGCGGCTGCTGTCGCATACGCACGAGACGCTGGTGTCGCTGCCGCCACGTGACGCGGGGGTGGGGCGCCGGCTGCCGAGTGCGGCCTGAGCGCGTTTCAGGGCGCCATCGCGGGCGCCAGCGTGACGGCCGCCACCAGCACCCGGTGGTCGTATATCGCCGGGCTGGCGGCGTGCAGGGACAGGCCCGCGACCAAACGCTGCGGATATGGATTTGCCACTCGGGTGGTGTAGATGGTGGACCCCATCCAGGGCCCAACCTCGTCACGTGGCGTCAGGCCCTGCCAGGCCGGCGCAACCTGCGGCCAGTAAGTGGGCCGATGGTCGCCATCCACGTCCAGTTGGGTGTGCCAAGGTTGCAGGGCGCGGCTTCCGTCGACGTAATGGAATTCCAGCTGAGCCACCGGGGCGGCCAGGTTGAAGTCGTAGGGCGGGACGCCAATCGCGGACAGCACGTGTGCCGCGGCATAGCGCCCGAGCGGCACCTGCAGCTGTATCGGCCGTGCGCTCTCCGCGGGCAGGCGCACCAGGCCGCGGATGTCGTAATCCACACCCCGCAGGCGCTGCAAGCCCATGGGCACGCCACACAGATTACCCAAGGCCTTGTTGTGGATGATGAAGCTGCTGGCCAGATCCAGCGTGTCATGCAACGAATCGGTGTAGTGGCGGCTCAGGTCCAGTGCACGTGCGGGTGTGTCAGACAGGCGTGGAGGCCAGGCGCTGGACAGGCAGGACCATGCGGAGGGCTCGCGACCGCGTGCGGATCGGGGTTGCCGCGCGCCTCCCAGCCAGCTGGCGCGAAGGGCATCGCTGGGCGGTAGGTAGCGCGTGCTGGGGGGCGGGGCGAGTATCGCCGTCTCTTCTTCAATGACCCGTGTGGGACGCATATCCGGTGCCAATGTCCATGCCAGCCATCGGCCCAGTGCGGTGCGGGCCAGCAGCGAACGGCGATCGGGGGCAAAGGCCACCTGCGCGATGATGTCGTTGCCTGGCAGCGGCGCCTGCAGGGGTGGTCCCAAGGCCGCCCCGTTGGTCGCGTCGACGAGCATGACGCCATTGAACAGCGCCTGGGCCAGGATCGTGCCGTCGGCTGACAACGCCTGAGCTCGCGCCAGACGCCCTTCGTTCGCGAGCGTGACCGGCAACCGGGTGCCGTCGTGGCGGACGAGCACCGACAGGTCGCTGGTGGCGGTGCCGCCAGGGCGTCCGCTGATCGCGACGGTGCCACTGCCCAGTTCCAGTTGAAGGCTGTCGATACTGGCATTCAGGGGCGTGCTGCCGATCAGGCGGCCATCGTCGAGTGACCAGCGCTGCAGTTCCCCGCGCAGGTTGCCGTTGCGGTCCTCAACGGCCTGCACCACCTCCTGACGCACCTCGTCCAACTCGGCGGCCACCACCATCGCATCGTCAGCGACGGCGCGGAGCACGAACCGCGGTTGCCGCAGGTCGCGGATGCCGAAGACGCGAGTGGCCTCGGCGTTGGTGACGAGCAGTCGCTGTCCATCCTGGGACAGGCGGGCCGACACGAACGGCATGTCGCCCGCCGGGCCCAAGGGGTGGCCTAGGGCAAGGTCGAAGGCCTGCACGCGGCTGTCGCCTGGCGAGCGCGCATCGGCGGGCAACCAGCGCGTCAGCAGCACGCGACCGTCGTCGCTGGCCAGCAGGTCCATTGGTGCACCGTCCAGCGGGATCGGCGGATACCGGGGCGACAAACGCACCGTATCCAGTACGTGCAGCTCGCGTCCGGCGGTGGCGACCAGAGTTTGCCCGTCCGCGACCAGCGCGGCGAAGCCGATGGGCCTCTTGAACGACATCCATTTGGACGCAGGGCGGCCGTCGCGGGCATCGACCAGGCGCAGCCGCAGTCCGTCCACATCCACCAGCCTGCGTCCGTCAAAGCGCAGGGGCCACTCGCGCTGAGGGGCGGCGCGCGCGCTTTGTTCGGCCGACGACGGCAACTGCCACAAGCGCAGGAAGCCATCCTGGCTGCCGGTCGCCACGACCCCGGTTTTGCCGTCGAAACTGCTGGCAAATCGCGGGACCACCGAGTGATGGGTGATTTCCGGTGCAATGCGGACGGTCTGACCGCCTTGCCCCTGTACCGAATCGATGGACCACATCGCCACGCGGTCCCAATGCATCGCCAGCAGCAGGCAGTGGTCGCCCTTGGCATCGCACTCCAGCTGATGGCCCCACAGTTCGCGCCTCAGCACGACCCGGCTGATGGGCGTACCCTCCGGCAGCGACCACAGCGACAGATCGCCGCTGCGCATCGACACGGCCAACCGCTTCCCTTGGGCGCTGGTGGACAACCACGTGATCTCGCCGCCTGCGTCCGCCAGCAACAATCGCTTGGCGCCGGTGGCGGGATCGACCTGCAGCACGCGCCCCTCGCGGGTGCCCAACAGCAGCCAACGGCCGTCGGGTGTGGCGGACCATGCGATGAAGCTGTCACCCGCACGGTCGATGTCGATGCGATGGCGCAATGCGAGCGTGTCCGCGTCCAGGATATCCACGCGTTCCGGCTGCAGCCGGTACCCCACGAAAGGCAGCCCAGCGGGCAACAACCATCCCGGCCGGTCCGGATGGCCGGGAACGGCTACACGGCTTCGCGCGCGCGGGGCGCCTTCGGCGGTGTACAGCACCACACCGCCGTCTTTGGCCTGTGCGAGTACGTGGCGGCCATCGTCGCTCCAGCTTTCCCCGATCAGCGCATCGCCACCCGCGACACGGGTCTGCGCACCGTCGGCCAGCGCGAGCCGGAAGGTCTGGTAGCCGCTTGGGCGCATCTGCGCCATCGTCCAGTGCTCGCTGACGATCAGGTGACGTCCGTCCGGCGTGAACACCAGGCGTCTGAGTTGCCCATCCCAAGGATTGCGATGTTGCCGAAGCTGCACTCGCCAACGCTGTTTACCCGAAACGCGCTCGTACAGCGCAACGGTCAGGGGATCCAGTCCCAGCGCCACCAAGCTGCCGTCAGGACTCAGCGCGGCTACGTGGATGGGCGCGCCCGCGTCGATGATGCCCGCGAGCGTCGGCATCCGTGCGCGGGCCAGCCCCAGCCGCAGGCGTTCGCGCTGGGCCTCGCTGGCGGCCCCGGCGGCCTCCTGCTCGCGCAGGTTGGCGGCCAGCGAAGCCAGGGCGGCGTAGCCGCGCGAATCCTCGGACAGGCGCCATGCGCTTTCCTCGCGCTGTGCCCACAGGTTGCGGCTGGCGTCCAGGGAGTGCGCCTCGGCACGGCGCCACTCGCGTGCAGCCACCAGTACGCCCACCAGCAGCGCGATCAAGGCCATACCGCTGACCGCCGCCAACCTGGGTTCGCGCCGCATCCACTGCCAGGCATGTTGTGCGGCGTTGAGTGGCCGCGCGCGCACTTCCCGTTCCTCGATGAAGCGGCCCAGATCATCGGCCAAGGCGCGTGCGCTGCGGTACCGCCGCGCGGGATCCTTTTCCAGGCAGCGTAGGCAGATGGCTTCAAGATCGTGCGGCAGGGCCTCGTTGTAGCGCCGTGGTCCGCGCACGGTGCCGGCAAGTACCAGCGCCACCACCGCCTGCGGAGAATCGCCTTCGAAAGGTTGATGTCCGGTCAGTGCCTCGTAGAGGATGGCGCCCAATCCCCACACATCGGTGGCAGGGCTCAAGCGCTCGCCGTGCACTTGCACCTGTTCAGGGGCCATGTAGCCTGGGGTGCCGGACACGCGCTCGTTGTCGACAAGCCCATCGGCGCCCAGGCGCCGCGCAAGGCCGAAATCGGTGATCCGGGGTACCTGGTCGTTGCCCAGGATGAGGTTGCCCGGCTTGAGGTCCAAGTGCAGCATGCCCTGGCGGTGCGCATAGTCCACCGCTTCCGCGACCGTCCGCAACAGCACCGCGGCTTCCCGCGGGGCAAGCGGACCTTCCTGCTGCAGGCGCTCGGCCAGCGTGCGGCCTTCCACCAATTGCATCGCGTAGTAGATCTGGCCGTCGTAGTCGCCAATCTCATGCACGGTCACGATATTGGGATGCTGCAACAGGGCGGCATGCCGGGCTTCGCTGCGTAGCGTTGCGACGAACTCCGGCGCCGCCCAGACACCCCCTGACAACAGCTTCAGCGCCACTTCCCGGTCCAGCGAACGCTGGAATGCGCGGTACACCACGCCCATGCCGCCGCGGCCAAGCACCGCACGCAGTTCGTAATCACCGAACTCGCGTTGTGCAGGATCGTCAGGGTCCAACTCGGAGGCCCGTGTGCCATCTCCCGCTACGGCCCCGTCGGCGAGCGTCTCCTGGCCGAACGCCAGTCGGACCACCGCGGAATTCATCCACCAGCGCGTGTCACGTGTTCCGGGCTGGTCGCGCTCGTTGGGCATAACGGCTTACTCACCGTGGTCCACGTCGGCCAGTTCGCGCAGGGCGCTGAATTCGGCGTCAAGGGACCGGGCGTCGCAAACCGTCTCGGTCAACTCGTCGCGGATCAATTCGCGCAGTCGCTGGCGCAGGCGATGGACGTGTACGGCTACGGTGTTGGGCTTCAGGTCCAGCGCCTGCGCCACCGCTGCATAGTCATGGGCATCGGGCGCTTCGGTCAGGAATGCGGACAGGGCGCTGAACAACGCCTCGCGACCGCCACGCCGCACCTCCTCCTCCAACCTGCGGCGCGCGCGGTCGACCACGGTCAGCATCCACAGTCGATTGAATTCGCGCTCCGGCGAAGCGGTCGCCGCCGCCACCACGGTGGCCTCGTCAAACTCCACCCGTTTCAACCGACCGCCGCGTTTCCCCGCTGATCGGCTGGCCCACTCGTTGGCCAGGAAATGCCGCAGCACCGACAACATGAAGGTGCGGAAGCGGCCGCGCTGCGGGTCGGCGTGTGCATCCCAGCGCTGCTCAAGCAATCGGGCAAAGAACTCCTGGGTCAGATCCTCGGCGTCGGCGGTGCCGAACCCGTGTTCGCGGATATAGCCCAGCACTGGCTGGCGGTAACGCGTGCAGATCGACTCCAGCGCGGCGCGCGCCTCCGCCTGGCTACCTTGGCCACGGAGGATCACGCTCCATTGCGTGGTTTCGAAACGGGACAACTGCGGCTCCGGAAGGGCGGCGCGCGGGTGCCCCGGAGGTGGGGCGCCCACGTCGTATCCAACGGTGCGCGAGGCGCCGGTTCGGCCAACCGCCGTTACATGACGTGGAACAGTGTTGCCCGCGCATCCACCGGCGCGAAGCGTGCCGATGCCGGGGCATCCCAGTCGTGGTGTGAGCGTTGCGCCTGCCGCAGTGCTTCCAGCCACTCGTCGCGGCCCAAGCCGGTCTCGCGCACATCGATCCCGGCGAAATCCGCCGCCACCTGCCGGAAGTGGCAGAAACTCTCGTAGTCGGCGATTTCTCCGCGCAGGTTCTGCAGCGCGACGTCGATCAACAGCGCATCATCGAGCAGGCCGATGCTGGGCAGGTGGTCGGGCAGCACATCGTCCGGGTTTTCGATGTAGTCGCGCAGCGCGTCGGTGCGCATAAGCACGTCCGCGTCGGCCCGCCAGTCGCGGTCTTCCGCCAGTTGTTGCAGGTGATCCCACGCGCGCATGCGCGACTCGACGAACGCCGGCGTGACCCCAGTCGGGTAGCGCTCCAGCACCCGCCGTGCCGCGGTGACGAACTGATCGGTGCTCAATGGCGCCGCATCCGGGTCCATGCGCCGCATGGCATCGTTGAACAGCGGCAGGCGCGCACTATCCACTTCATAGCCGCCCGCGTTGTGGCGACGACCGAACTGGCTTCCGATCACATCGCCCAAACCATTGGGAAAAGTATCGGTGATCCGCTTGGACACGTTCATGACAGCCTCCGGAAGGAAGGGGCTGTGGCCACCGGTCAGGTAGCTCCAACCATCACACCTTGATTACGCATTCTTGAGCCGCAATGACAGGGCGGCGATGCCCCGATCGGGGGATGACGCAATGCGTCACGCCGCCGTCCGCAGGTCCGGCGCAACGCCGGCGACCAGCGCGTCGAAATACTGCCGCGTCAGCTGCAGTTGCGACGTCGCGTCCTCGGCGCGATTGACCACGGCGCGGAAGGCGGCGCGCTGTTCATCGGAGTGCTCGGGGCGATCCTTGGCATACCAGCCCAGGTGCTTGCGCGCGATGCGCACGCCTGAGGATTCGCCGTAGAAGGCGTGCAGGTGTTCCAGGTGGCCCAGCAGCACGTCGCGCACCTCCGCCAGCGTGGGTGCGGCGAGGTTCTCACCCGTGGCCAGGTAATGGGCGATCTCGCGGAAGATCCACGGCCGTCCCTGCGCCGCGCGGCCCACCATCACCGCGTCGCAACCGGTGTACGCGAGCACCCGTGCGGCCTTCCCCGGCGAGTCGATGTCGCCGTTGGCGATCACGGGAATGGCCAGCGATGACTTGATGGCCGCGATGGTGTCGTACTCCGCCACCCCGGTGTACTGCTGGTCGCGGGTGCGGCCATGCACCGTCAACGCCGCGATCCCGGCCGCCTCGGCAATGCGGGCGATGGTCAGCGCATTGCGCTGGTCGGCCGCCCAGCCGGTGCGGATCTTGAGTGTGACGGGCACGTCCACCGCGTCCACCACCGCTTCCAGGATGCGCGCCACGAGCGCCTCGTCGCGCATCAGCGCGGAGCCCGCCCAGGCGTTGCACACCTTCTTGGCGGGACAGCCCATGTTGATGTCGATGATCTGCGCGCCGTGGTCGACGTTGTAGCGCGCGGCTTCGGCCATCACCTCGGGCACGGTGCCGGCGATCTGAACACTGATGGGGGCAGGCTCACCGTCATGGTCCATGCGGTGGCGCGACTTGGCCGTGTGCCAGAAGCGCGGATCGCTGGTGGTCATTTCCGACACGCACAGGCCCGCGCCGAGCTGTTTGCACAGCACGCGGAAGGGCTTGTCGGTGACCCCGGCCATCGGCGCGAGGATGACCCGGGGCGCGATCTCGTACGGTCCGATGCGCATGCCGCGCATTGTACGGGCCCCGGCCCGGTGCGTCAGAACGGGCCGAAGCGGCGTTCGACCTCGTCCCGATGCGGCATGGACATGGCGGCACCGGCGCGTTCGGTGGACACGCCCGCGTAGGCACCCGCAAAGCGCACATGGGCCTGGAACGGACGCCCCGGTGCGCACGCCAGCGACGCAGCGAGGGCGCCGTTGAACGCATCCCCGGCGCCGGTGGTGTCCACCGGTGCCACCGCCGTGGCCGGCACGCGATAGTGCACGGCCGTGTCGCCCCGCAGGTTGCCGGCCGGGTGCGAAATGAAACAGCCGGCGGCGCCCAGGGTCACCACCACGGTGGCGGGCGGTCGCCAGCGGCGACACAGGGCATGCAGGGCCGCATCGTCGCGCGTCGCAAGCGTATCCGGGTCCACCTCCTCACCGCAGTCCCGTGCCAGGTGTGCGCAGAACTCGGTCTCATTGGGGGTGACGACGTCCACGTCCTCCCAGAGCTGGGGCGGGACCGCCACATTGGCCGGTGCCGGATTCAGCAATGTCAGTCCACCCGCTGCCCGCACGAGGCGAAGCGCCGCCGCCACCGCGTCGATCGGTGACTCCAGTTGCGCCAGGACCACGGCCGAGGCCTCGATCTGCGCTCGCTGGGCCTCCACGAACGCTTGCGACAGCGCCGCATTGGCCCCGGGCCCGATCACGATGCTGTTGCGTCCGGCATGGTCGACGTAGATGCCGGCGGTGCCGGTCGGCAGCGTGCTGCACTGGTCATGCAAGCCAATGTCGTCCGCCGCCGCCAACGCGCGCGCCCATTGCGCGCCCACGTCTTCGCCCAGCGCGCACACGAACGACGTGGAGGCGCCAGCGCGCGCGGCGGCGGTGGCCTGGTTGAAACCCTTGCCACCCGGGCCCGAGCTGTACTCCCCGCTGAGGGTCTGCCCGGGTACCGGGAGCTCGGCGCAACGCCACACATGGTCGACGTTGAACGACCCGACCACCGTCACCCGGCTCGTGGCGCCCATGCGATCAGCCAAATTGGGTCAGCACGCCGGCGATGGTCGCGGTCATCAGCGTGGCGATGGTGCCGCCCAGGACCGCGCGCAGGCCGAACCGTGCCAAGTCCTGGCGACGGTCAGGCGCCAGCCCGCCGATGCCACCGATCTGGATCGCGATCGAACTGAAATTGGCGAAACCGCACAGCGCATACGTCGCGATCAGCTTGCCCTGGTCGGTCAGCGCTACGCCGGCCACCTTGCCGTTCACGATGTCCGCCAGCTGCAGGTAGGCCACGAACTCGTTGATCACGATCTTCTGCCCGATCAGTCCGCCGACCAGAGTCGCATCCTGCCACGGCACGCCGATCAGCCATGCCACGGGTGCCAGCACGTAGCCCAGCAGCGTCGCCATGTCCGTCGGCTTGCCCAGCATGGCCTGCAGGCCCGTGACCTCGCCGATCCACGTCAGCGGCCAGTTGAGGAGTGCGATCAGCGCGATGAAGGCCAGCAGCATCGCGCCAATGTTGAGCGCCAGGCGCAGGCCATCGCCGGCACCGGCCGCCGCAGCGTCAATGATGTTGCTGGTGGTCTTCTCCACTTCCATCTTGACCGTGCCGCGGGTCAGCGGCGTGCCGGTTTCCGGAATCAGCAGCTTGGCCACCACCATCGTCGCCGGCGCAGCCATGATCGATGCCGCCAGCAGGTGCTTGGCGTAGAAGGCCTGTTGCTCCGGGTCGCTGCCGCCCAGCATGCCCACATACGCCGCCAGCACGCCGCCCGCGATGTGCGCCATGCCGCCGATCATCATCGTGATCAGCTCCGATTCGGTCATCCGGCTGATGTAGGGCCGCACGGTCAGCGGCGCCTCGGTCTGGCCGATGAACACGCTGGCGCACACGCTGGTGGTCTCCGCGCCGGAGACGCGCATCACCTTGGTGATGGCCCACGCCATGCCGCGCACCACCGCCTGCATCACGCCCAGGTGATACAGCACGCTCATCAGCGCGGCGAAGAAGATGATGGTGGGCAGCACCTGGAAGGCAAAGATGAACCCGTACTTGGACGTGTCCATCAACCCGCCAAAGATGAAGCTGGAGCCCGCGTTGACGAAGCTCAGCACCTTGACGAAACCATGGCCCAGCGCGTCGAACACGTCACGACCGCCGGGGACGAGCAGAACCAGCGCCGCGAAGGCCACCTGCAGGCTGACGCCGGTGGCGACCAGGCGCCAGTCCACCGACCTGCGGTTGTTCGAGAAAAGCCAGGCCAGCCCGATCAGGACGACGAGACCGAACAGGCCAAAGGCCACTCGGGTGATTGCTTCCACGTGATGGTTTCCCCGCGGCCGGACGCGGCCGTATGTCGGCGCAGCCTAGTGCAGGCGCCGCGTGAACGGCAAGCCGCAGCGCGGCGCGCGGGGTCAGGCGTCGCGCGCCACGACCCGGTTGCGCCCTTCCAGCTTGGCCGTCTGCAGGCGCTGGTCGGCCCGGCGCAGCAGGCGCGACAGGTCCTGTCCGTCCTGCGGGAACCCCGCGATGCCCGCGCTGAAGGTGATGCGTCGCGGCGTTCCGCCACGCTCGGCCTCGAACGGCCGCTCGCCCAGCATGCGACGGATGGCGTCCACCCGCTCCCATGCGTTGCCCACCGGCTTGCGCAGCACCATCACGAACTCCGCGCCGCTGACGCGGACCAACTGCTCGCCGGCTTCCATTTGCCCGCGCAGTGAGGACACGACGTGGCGGAGCGCGCGATCGCCCGCATGCTGGCCCAGTTCGTCGTTGATTCGCTTGAAGTGGTCCAGGTCCAGCATCGCCACGCTCAGGCTGCCACCCTCGCGCTTCACCAAGTCCAGCAACTGCGGCACCCGGTGCATCAGCCAGGTGCGGTTGGGCAGGCGGGTCAGGCCGTCGGTGCCGGACATTTCCACCAGCCGTTGCATTCGGTACACCACCATCAAGGTCACGCCGGTGACGATGGCGAGCAGGATCAGGCGCTGGACCTGGTTGTTGGCGGTGACCGCGCCGTACTCGGCCGACATCAACTGCTCCGGCGAACCGGCAATCGCGAACACCGCCGCAACCAGCAGGCCGTACTGCAGCACGGCCAGCGCACCGGCCAGCAGCGTCGTGCGGCCGTCATTGCGCAGCGCGGTGACCAGGATCGCCAACACGTAGCCGCACCACACCACCATGCTGTTGAGGCCCGAGGGCAGGTGGTTGTCGGCCAATGCCATCAGCACCAGCGTGGTGGTGGTCACGTCGAAGGTGGTGGTGGCGAAGGGCAGCCAGCGGTAGCGCCGCCGTCGCCGCGCCAGCGCCAGCCAGACCTGGGCGACGAGGTTGACGAACACCGCGCCCGCCAGGCCGATCAGGGTTTCGGCGACGGTGCCGCCGGTGAGGTTGTTGACCAGCGGAAGCAGCAACAGCAGCCCGGCGACGACCACGCGGATGCGCGCCACCAGCAATTCGCCGGCGGCGCCCACTTCCAGCATCATTTCATCCGGTCGCGCCAGCAGCGCGGCGCCAAATTCGCGGATGGTTCTTGTCGCGTCCGGCATGCATGGCTTCCCGTGGCCCCGCGTGGAGCATAGCGCTCCCGCTGGTGGCGGTGGCGCCTCAGGTGCCCATGCCGCGGATCGCCACCCACAACGCCAGGCCCAAAAACAGCGCCGCGGCCGCGTAACGGGCTGCCTTCAGCGGCAGGCGATCGGAGAAGCGGCTGCCCAGCGCCACCACCGGCACGTTGGCCAGCAGCATGCCCACCGTGGTGCCGGCCACCACTGACCACAGCGGCTCGTAGTTCGCCGCCAGCAGCACCGTGGCCACCTGTGTCTTGTCGCCCACCTCGGCCACGAAGAACGCCAGCGTGGTGGCGATGAACGCGCCGCGCGCCGGCAGCGCGGCGTCATCGTCGTCCAGGGTATCGGGCTTCAGGGTCCATAGCGCCACGGCCAGGAAGCTGCCGGCCACCACCCAGCGCAGCACGTCCGGCCGCAGCCAGTCGGCCGCCAGCGCGCCAAGCCACGCAGCGAGCGCATGGTTGAGCAGGGTGGCTACCAGGATGCCAGCCACGATGGGCCAGGGCTTGCGGAAGCGGGCTGCCAGCAGCAGGGCCAGCAACTGGGTCTTGTCGCCGATCTCGGCCACCGCCACGGTGCCGGTGGAAAGAAAGAGTGCGTCCATCAGGTCTCCGGGGCCGGGCGATCGCGATTGGCGCGAAGGCGGACGCCGCGCGGCCCGGCCGGGTACGCGCAACGCCTGCCTTCGGTCTTGCCCGAAGCCGCGCGTCGCCGCACCGGCCCCTCGCGCGCCATGGCCTGCCGGCCAAGTGTGTTGACGCGCGCCCCCGCCAAGCGGGTGGGCTACTCCCCGGAGGAGGAAGAGTGCGTGCATTGTAGCCGGTCGCCCGCTCGCTCGCAGCTACACTGGCTGGCCTTCGTGTTCCGGATTCATCGGGAGTTGTCCATGCAATACCGTCGCCTTGGTTCCTCCGGCCTGCAGGTCTCCGCGCTGTCCTTTGGCGCTTGGGTGACCTTTGGCTCGCAGATCGGTCGCGGTACCGCGCGCGAGCTGATCGCCACCGCCTGGGACCATGGCATCAACTTCTTCGACAACGCCGAGAGCTATGCCAAGGGCGAGGCCGAGCAGGTCATGGGCGACGTCATAGCCGACCTGCGACTGCCTCGCGACGGCTACAGCGTGTCCAGCAAGGTGTTCTTCGGCAGCGCCAAGGATCCGCGGCCCACGCAGAAGGGGCTGTCGCGCAAGCACGTGACGGACGCCTGTCATGCCGCCCTGCGCCGCCTGCGCGTGGACTACCTGGACCTTTATTACTGCCACCGCCCCGATCCGGAGACCCCCATCGCCGAGACCGTGTGGGCGATGGACGCGCTGGTGCGCCAGGGCAAGGTGCTGTATTGGGGCACATCGGAGTGGTCGGCGACGCAGATCCGCGACGCGCACGACGTGGCGCACGCGCACCATCTGCACGCCCCGACGATGGAGCAGCCGCAGTACAACCTGCTGCACCGCGAGCGGGTGGAGGTGGAATACGCACCGCTGTACGCCGAGTACGGCATGGGCACCACCACCTTCTCGCCGCTGGCCTCGGGCGTGCTCACCGGCAAGTACAACGCGGGGTTCCCTGCCGACGCGCGCTTGGGCCTGGACGGCATGGAATGGCTGCAGCCGATCGTGCTGGGGCAGGACGACGGACGCATCGGACGCGCGCGACGCTTCACCGCGCTGGCTGCGGAAATGGGGTTTGCGCCCGCCACGCTCGCCATCGCCTGGTGCCTGCGCAACCCGCACGTGTCGTCGGTGATCCTGGGCGCGAGCCGTCCCGAGCAGCTTTTGCAGAACCTTGCGGCGCTGGAGTTGCATCGCGACCTGGGCGAGGACACATGGGCGCGCGTGGAGGCGGCCGTCGCGTAACCCCGCATGGACTGAACTCTGCGGGATCGCTTGACATGCAAATGAGAATCGTTATCGTTAAATCTCATTCCAGCAATGAGTCACGACGATGCCACTCCAGCCGACGAACCCCGTGGTGATCCGCCGCCCGCGCCTGCATCTGGTCGCCGGTCGGCCCGCAACCTCCGCGATGGCTGATACGGGCCAAGTGGAGAGCCACGCCCTGCTCAACGGTGCCCGTGAATTGCTCATCCGCCACGGCGGTGAGCTCTACCGCCTGCGCCACACCCGCAACGACAAACTGATCCTCACCAAGTAAGGACTCGCGGCAGTCAATGCCGCGGGTCCCTGCCACCGTCGACTGCAGGACTGCGATCACCGTCACGCCCTATACTCGAACCTTCATTGGATGAGGGGGCATTGATGGAAATCCTGGCAGTCGTATTGCTGGTCGCGGGCGTGGTGGTGCTGTTCAAGACCGTGCGGATGGTGCCGCAGGGTTACGAATGGACGGTGGAGCGCTTCGGCAAGTACACCCACACCATGACCCCGGGCCTGCACTTCCTGATCCCGGTGGTGTACGGGGTGGGGCGCAAGATCAACATGATGGAACAGGTGATGGACGTGCCGAGCCAGGACGTGATCACCAAGGACAACGCCGTGGTCAAGGTCGACGGCGTGGTGTACTTCCAGGTACTGGACGCGGCCAAGGCTGCCTACGAGGTCGCGACCTTGGAGATCGCCATCCTCAACCTGGTGATGACCAACATCCGTACCGCGATCGGCTCGATGGACCTGGACGAGTCGCTGTCCAAGCGCGACGAGATCAACGCCAAGGTGTTGGTCGCCGTGGACCAGGCGACCCATCCGTGGGGCCTGAAGGTCAACCGCATCGAGCTCAAGGACATCCAGCCGCCGCGCGACCTGGTCGACTCGATGGCGCGGCAGATGAAGGCCGAGCGCGAGAAGCGCGCCAACATTCTCGAGGCCGAGGGTTTCCGCCAGGCCGCCATCCTCAAGGCCGAGGGCGACAAGCAGGCCGTGATCCTCGAGGCCGAGGGCGAAAAGGAAGCCGCGTTCCGCGAGGCCGAGGCGCGCGAGCGCCTGGCCGAGGCGGAAGCGAAGGCCACGGAGATGGTGTCCAACGCGATCGCCTCGGGCAACGTGCAGGCCATCAACTACTTCGTCGCGCAGAAGTACATCGAGGCGTTCAAGGCACTGGCCGAGGCGCCCAACCAGAAGTTCGTGATGATGCCCATGGAGTCGGCCGGCGTGATCGGGTCGCTGGGTGGCATCGCCGAGCTGGCCAAGCAGGCGCTGGAGCAGCCGGGCCGCGTCGGCACCAAGGGAGGCTGACCGATGCAATGGAGTTGGCCGATCGTGTTGTGGGGCGCGGTTGCGCTTGCGTTGTTCGCCGCGGAGGCGCTCGCGCCGGGCGCCTTCATGTTGTGGCTCGGGTTCGCCGCCACGGCGGTGTTCTTGATGGTGTTCGCCATGCCCGGCATGTCGGTGCTGGCGCAGGTGGCCGCCTTCATCGTGCTGGCTTTCGTATCCATCCAGGTCTATCGCACCTGGTTCCGCAACCGCGGGCGCGAGAGCGACCAGCCCATGCTCAACCGGCGCGCCGAACAACTGGTGGGTCGCGTGGTGCCGCTGGAGCGGGCAATCGTCAACGGCGAGGGCCGGGTGCAGATCGCTGACGCGTTCTGGGACGTCGTCGGCCCCGATGCGCCCGCGGGCACGGCCGTTCGCGTGATCGCCGTGGACGGCATGACGCTGAGGGTGCGGCCAGCGGAGTGAGTGCGCGAGGGGCGCCAGCATCCGCTGGCGTATGCGCAAAGCCAGCGCTGACAGGGCGGCCTCCGGGCCGCCCTTCGTCTTGTGGCGGCCCGATCTGGGATAATCCCCATCCCCACGTCACTTTTCCCAGGCCCACCCTCGATGACCCAGAAGACCATCCTCAACGACACCCACCGCGCTCTCGGCGCCAAGATGGTCGACTTCGGCGGCTGGGACATGCCCATCCACTACGGCTCGCAGATCGACGAACACCATCTGGTGCGCAAGGACGCCGGCATGTTCGACGTCTCGCACATGACCGTGGTCGACCTGCGCGGCGAGCAGGTGCGTCCGTTCCTGCGCAAGCTGGTCGCCAACTCGGTGGACAAGCTGAAGGTGCCGGGCAAGGCGCTGTACACGGGCATGCTCAATGAGCAGGGCGGCGTCATCGACGACCTGATCATCTATTACCGCGACGAGCAGTTCTTCCGTCTCGTGGTCAACGCGGCCACCCGCGACAAGGACCTGGCGTGGATCACCGAACAGGCCAAGCCGTTCGGCGTCACCGTCACCGAACGCCCGGAGTTCGGCATGATCGCGGTGCAGGGCCCGACCGCCCGTGAGCGCGTGCTCGGCCTGCTGCGCGAGGAAGACCGCGCCGCCATCGGCAAGATGGGCAAATTCGTGGCCGGCGAAGCCAGGACGGTGGATGGCATCGACGTGTTCGTCGCCCGCACCGGCTATACCGGCGAGGACGGCTTCGAGATCGTCGTGCCGGAGGGCCGTACCGTTGCCTTCTGGAATGCGTTGCTCGCCGCCGGCGTCAAGCCGGCAGGCCTGGGCGCGCGTGACACCCTGCGCCTGGAGGCCGGCATGAACCTCTACGGCCAGGACATGGATGACACCGTGTCTCCGTACGAGGCCGCCATGGGCTGGACTGTGTCGCTCGACGAGGGCCGTGACTTCACCGGTCGCGCCGTACTCGAGCAGCAGAAGGCGGGCGGCGCCCCGCGCCAGATGATCGGCCTGGTGATGGACGAGAAGGGCGTGCTGCGCCACGGCCAGAAGGTGCTGACCGCGCACGGCGAGGGCGAAATTCTCTCGGGCACCTTCTCGCCGACGCTGGGCAAGGCTATCGCGTTCGCGCGCGTGCCGGCGGGGGATATCCCGCTGGGTAGCGCTGGCAATGTCCGCGTCGACATCCGTGGCAAGGAGATTCCCGTGCGCGTGGTCAAGTTCCCGTTCGTGCGCGACGGCCAGCCGCAGGACGGCATCCTCGGCTGATCCACTCGTCCGGCGTCGGCACCTGCCTCCGCCGGATTGCTTCACTGCAACACAAGTGGTCGGCCACGCCGCGGTTGCGCGGCCCGGCGCTTGGTTAAACTACGCTTCCCTCAACCCACACACGTACCACCGGAGCACCCCCATGAGTGAGATTCCCGGCGACCTCAAGTTCCTCAAGTCCCACGAGTGGGCCCGCGTCGAAGGCGACGGCAAGGTGACGGTCGGTATTTCCGACCACGCCCAGGGCCTGTTGGGTGACCTGGTCTACGTCGAACTGCCGAATGTCGGCGACCGCGTCGAAGCCGGCACTGCCTGCGCCGTGGTCGAGTCGGTCAAGGCCGCCTCCGACGTCTACGCGCCGGTCAGCGGCACGGTCACCGCCGTCAACAGCGCGCTGGCCGACAAGCCGGAAACCATCAACGAAGATGCCTACGGCGAAGGTTGGTTGTTTACCCTCGCGCTGGAAGATGCCGAGCAGCTCAACGAACTGTTGGCTCCGGACGACTATGCCGAACTGCTGGAAGACGAAGACCACTGAGTCGGACCACGCATCGTTTCTCCACCGGCCGCCTCGTGCGGCCGGTGTCGTTTTGGGACCGGGTCAAGCGCGGCGAGCTTCGGTTTCCGTCGTCGCAACGGCCGCGCAATTTCGCGCAAATCGACGTGCTGCGTCGCGAAATGGGCAGGCGCCCCAAAAAAAAATTGGGCTGCTGGCGATCGCGTCCGGCGTCCTCGCACGGCGGGCGCGTGGCCTTGATGCGGACGGTGCCCATGGCCGCGATGCGAAAGAGGAAGGTCGAAAAACACCTAGAAAAAAGCACTTTTCAAAAAACGCATTCGCGTGTGCGTCAGGCCTGCTTCATCCATTGGCGTGCCAGCGGGGCCATGCATGGGTGGGCACAGCGGCATCCGGGCAGTGCCCGGACGAAAAATTTTTCTGCTTGGGTTGTTGACACTATGAAAAAGCGTGATTAGGTTTCGCCCAGCAGACGCTTCCTGCAAAAAGCGAGTGACGAGAACCAACGCGACAATGCGAAGTGCAAAACGAACCTCCGCCCGTGCATTCAAGACGGTGGACGCAGGATTCGTTTCCCTCGCGCGAACGCGGCCGGTTCAAGAAGCACAGCCCGTTTCGTCGCCGACGGATCGGGTTTTTGTTTGCCGCGATTCCGGCAGGGGGGCGGTCCGGGACGAGGGTGGTTTCAATTTCATGGCCACGCGCAGCCGCATGCGCGCGTGCCGACAGAATCCGTTTCCGTGCATACATGGCACGGACGGTGGGCTGCGGGTTCCATTTCCGCGGCATTGTTTAGTGCTGGGCGTTACACCCCGATAGACCACTGACGAGGAGCCATACCATGGCCGTTAAGAAAGCTGCCAAGAAGTCCGCCGCCAAGAAAGCGGTGAAGAAGGTCGCCAAGAAGGCTGCCGCCAAGAAGACCGTGAAGAAGGCCGCCGCCAAGAAGGCGGTGAAGAAGGTCGCCAAGAAGGCCGCCAAGAAGACCGTGAAGAAGGCTGCTGCCAAGAAGACGGTGAAGAAGGCCGCCAAGAAGGTTGCCAAGAAGACCGCCAAGAAGACCGTGAAGAAGGCTGCTGCCAAGAAGACGGTGAAGAAGGCTGCCAAGAAGGCCGCCAAGAAGCCGGCCGCCAAGAAGGCTGCGAAGAAGGTTGCCAAGAAGGCCGCCAAGAAGACCGCGAAGAAGGCCGCCAAGAAGGCTGCCAAGAAGCCGGCGGCGAAGAAGGTTGCCAAGAAGCGCGCCAAGAAGGCCGCTCCGGCTGCCATGCCGGTGACCCCGGCGCCGATGATCTAAGAAAGTCCCGATACCAGAAGTACGCGGTACCCAACACTCCCTTCCCGCAGCCCAGGCGGGAAGGGAGTTTTTTATTGCGAGGTGTCCGCCAAGGGGCGGGAATCAGCGCGGTGCAGCGCTGGCCTTGGTGGCGGTACTGCCCGCCGGCGTGGTTGCCGGCAACTGGGCACTGTCGACGTAGAGCGGCGTTTCGTCGGTGTCGACGTCCAGCCAACGCTGCGGGGCCAGGCCCAGTGCGCGGTCGAGGATCGTCGGCAACATCCCCGAAGGGATCGAGCTTTCGCTGTTCCACATCAGGGCAACGCCGAAATCGCGGTCTGGCAGCATGGCGATCAGGCCGCGGTAGCCCTGCACCGCGCCACCATGGAATACCACCCGCTCGCCGGCGTAGTCGTAGACACGCCATCCCAGCGCATAGCTGGCTGAGTTGAGACGCGTGCGGCGCCAGGAGGAGCCACGGATCTCGGTGGGCGTCGACACCAGCGGCTCATGCAGGGTCGCCAGCAGTGGCGCGGGCAACACGTCGGGGCGGTAGCCGGTATGGGCCAGCAGGTACTGCGCCATGTCGCTGGCGCTGGCATTGACACCCGCAGCCGGTGCCACCTGGTAATAGGTCGACTTGGGCTTCACCGAAACCCAGCCACCGCGTCCGCGTACATGGGGCCGGGCCCAACGCGCGCTCGACTCGATGCCTTCAAGTCCAAGACTGGCGTCATTCATGCCCAGCGGCTTGAGGATGCGGCGCTGCACTTCCTGGCTGTAGAAATCGCCAGTGGCCGCGAACACCACGTCACCTACCAGGCTGAAGGCGATGTTCTGGTAGCTGTAGCAAGTGCCTGGCTGGCACTTCAACGGCGCGTTGGCCAGCTTGTGGGTCAGCGTGCGGTAGTCGGCGTAGGCCTCAAGCTCGCGATCGTAGGCATTGTGCGGCAGCCCCACGCGGTGGCTGAGCAGGTCGGCCACGGTCAGGTTGCGGGCGGCATTGGGATCGCTCAGGCGAAAGTCGGGCAGGTAGCTGACCAGCTTGCTGTCCCAGCGCAATGCACCGTCGTTGACCAGCATGCCGGTCAAGGTGCCGGCAAAGCTCTTCGACAGCGACGCCAGGCGGAATACGGTGTGGGCATCCACCGGCTCGGCCGCCTTGACGTCGGTGATGCCATAGCCACGTGCGCTGAGCACGCGGCCGTTGTGGACCACTGCCATGGCCAGGCCGGGTACGCGCTGGTTGGCGACCAACTGCTGTGCCATCGCTTCGAACTGGTGCACGTCGAAGCCGCTGGCGATCGGCTTGAGCGCTTGCCGCGCGAACGCGCTGCGGTGCTGTTGGCGGGCGAGGTCGTGATTGGACCCATCGGCGCGCGCCGCGGAGGCGGCGTTCGGCTGCGACGGACGCCAATGCATCGGCGTCTGTGCGGTCGAGCCCAGCGTCAGGGTGAGGAGGAGGGCCGAGGCGCCGATGCGCCAGGTCGTCCGTGACCGCCGGGGTGCGTGTTCTTTCATCGGTCGCATCGCCTGCGTATGCTCAAGCTTCGGCCGATAATAGCGCCGATCTCAAGGACTTGGGGGAAGGAACGATGGTCGGCTTCATGATTCTGTTGGGTTTGGTGATCGTTATCGCGCTCTGGGCAGTTGGCCAGTACAACGGGCTGGTGGCGGCCCGAAACGCGTTCAGGAACGCCTTCGCCCAGATCGATGTGCAGTTGCAGCGCCGTTTCGAGCTGATTCCCAACCTGGTGGAAACCGCCAAGGGCTACCTGACCCATGAGCGTGAAACCCTGGAGGCGGTGATCGCGGCCCGTGGCGCGGCGATGGCTGGGCTATCCGCCGCGCACGCCAGCCCCGGTGATCCGGCGGCCATGGCCCAGCTATCGGCGGCGCAGGGCCAGCTGAATGGGGCACTGGGACGGCTGCTTGTGGTCGCCGAGGCCTACCCCGACCTGAAGGCCAACCAGAACATGATGCAGCTGACCGAGGAGTTGACCAGCACCGAGAACAAGGTCGCCTTCGCCCGGCAGGCCTACAACGACTCGGTGATGGCCTACAACAACCGCCGCGAAGTATTCCCGGCCAGCCTCATCGCCAACAATTTCCGTTTCCTGCCGGCGGCGCTGCTCGACATCCCGGCCGACAAGGCACAGATGCGCGAGGCACCCCAGGTCAGGTTCTGACGGGCCATGAACTTCTTCGAGCGCCAAGACCAGGCCCGGCGCCTGTCGGCACGCCTGCTGTTGCTGTTCGGTGCCGCGGTCGTGGGCATCATTGTCGCGGTCGTCGCGGTTATGGTCGTGTTTGCTGGCCCGCGGCCGGGGCCAATGCTGGCCGCGGCCATCGGCACGCTGGTGGTGATCAGCCTCGGCTCGTTGTACCGGATCAGCAGCCTGGGCAGCGGCGGTGATGTCATCGCCCGGGAGATGGGTGGGGTCCTGGTGCCGGAGGACACGCGGGATCCGAGCCTGCGCCGGCTGCGCAACGTCGTGGAAGAGATCGCCATCGCGTCGGGCGTGGCGGTCCCCAAGGTCTTCGTCATGGAGCACGAAGGGGCCATCAACGCCTTCGCTGCGGGATACGCCCCTTCGGACGCAGCGGTTGCGGTGACCCGCGGCGCCCTCGAGCGACTGAACCGCGACGAGTTGCAGGGTGTCATCGCGCACGAGTTCAGCCACATCCTCAACGGCGACATGCGGCTCAACATCCGCCTCATCGGCGTGCTGTTCGGCATCCTGATGGTCGGGCTGGTGGGGCGGAAAGTGCTGGAGCACGGCCGCTTCAGCGGAGGCCGCCGCAACAGTGGGGCCGGTGCCATCCTGATTGCCGCGTTGGCCGCCATGGTGGTGGGCTACGTGGGCCTGTTCTTCGCGCGCATGATCAAGGCCGGTGTCAGCCGCAGCCGCGAGCGTCTGGCCGACGCCTCGGCGGTGCAGTTCACCCGCCAGACCGCGGGCTTGGCCGGTGCGCTGAAGAAGATCGCAGGCCTGCACGAAGGCTCGCGGCTGGCCGAGCGCGGGGATGCGGAAGAGGTGAGCCACATGCTGTTCGGTGATGGCGTGGGGTTCAGGGGCTGGTTTGCCACCCACCCGCCATTGATGGAGCGGATCCAGGCGCTGGAGCCTTCCTTCGATGCATCGCAGCTCGAGCATCTGTCCAACGAGTGGGCATTGCATCCGCCGCAAGGGTTGGAGGAGGACGTCCGGCTCGGCCTGGTAACCCCCGAGGATGCGCACGCCCTGCCTGCCGCCGACGCTGAGCATCTCCTTGCGCCAGCGCGGGTGGTGGCCGAGGTGGCCACGCCGCGCGCCGAGGACTTCGCGCTGGCGGGTGCCATTGTCGAAAGCCTGCCGCCGGACGTGCACGCCCTCGCCACGCGCCGGGAAACGGTCATGCCGCTGCTGGTCGCGCTGCTGCTGGACGACGAGGTGCAACTGCGCGAGCGGCAGTTGTTCGAGGTGGCGGCACGGCTGGGCGCGATCCTGGCGCAGGAGGCGCGTCTCCTGCGCGACCAGCAGCTGGCGGGGCTGCATCCAATGCATCGGTTGCCGCTGGCGTCGATCGCCTTCCCCGTTTTGCGCCTGCGGCCGCGGCCGGAGCTGGACGTGTTCGTCGACGCAATCAATGCGCTGGTCCACGCTGACGGCAAGGTGTCGCTGTTCGAGTACTGCCTGGCACGGCTGCTGACGGTGCAGGTGCGCGAGTCGCTGGACCCCTCGCGCTACGCCCGGTTTGGCCGAAGCACATTGGATCGCGTGCGACGCGAGATCGCCACCCTGCTGGCCGTGGTGGTCCAGCACGGTCATGTCGATGCCGACACGGCGCGCCACGCCTATCTGCGCGGCATCCAGTGCGTGCTACCGACGGATGCGCTGCCCTATCTGCCGCGTCCGCAGGGGGTGGTCGCGTTGGACGAGGTGTGGGTGCCTCTCGACGCCCTCGACCCACTGGCCAAGCAGATGCTGGTGGAGGCGCTGACCGTGGCCATCAGCCACGACGGGCGCACCACCGTGGCCGAAGCCGAACTGCTGCGCACGATCTGCGCGATGCTGCATTGCCCGCTGCCGCCGATGTTGCAGCCAGCGTTGCCCTCGGGAGCCTAGGTACTAGCGGGCGAGCAACCGTCCGCCGTTTGGGTCATGCCTCCCGGATCAGGTCGGCTGCGCGCTCGGCAATCATGATGGTTGGCGCATTGGTGTTGCCGCCGATCAGGGTGGGCATCACCGAAGCATCGACCACGCGCAGACCGTCCACGCCACGCACGCGCAGAGACGGATCGACTACCGCCGCGTCGTCGTTGCCCATCCGGCAGGTGCCGATCGGGTGGTAGATCGACTCCGCCTTCGCACGCACGAACGCCGCCAGCTCCACGTCCGACAAGTCGTTGCGCGCCGGGTAGATCGGTGCGCCGCGATAGGGTGCGAACGCTTTCTGCGCGAGTACGTCCCGGGCGATCTTCGCGCCTTCCACCATCACCTTCAGGTCGAAACCTTCCGCGTCACCCAGGTAGTTGGCCTGGATCCGCGGCTTGTCGGCGGCGCGTCCGCTCACCAGGGACAGCCGCCCGCGGCTCCGCGGGCGGAGCATGGTGGCGTGCACGGTATAGCCATCGCCGGGGAGGCGGGTGCGGCCGTGGTTGTCCAGCAGCGCCGGCAGGAAGTGCAGCTGGATGTCCGGGCGCGCGTCCGGTGCCAGCCGCGAACGGACAAAGGCGCCTGCCTCGGCGATGTTGCTGGTGCCCGGGCCGCGGTGGTCGCGCAGGTAATAGTCGAAGGCGACCTTGGCGTCGCTCAGCCGGTCGTAGGTCACCCGCCGGTTTGAATGCTGCAGGGTGCAAATGTCGAGGTGGTCCTGGAGGTTGTCGCCGACGCCAGCAGCATCGTGGACAATCTCGATGCCGTGCTGGCGCAAGTGGCTGGCCGGGCCGATGCCCGACAGCATCAACAACTGTGGCGAGTTGACCGCGCCGCCGCTGAGGATCACCTCACGCGAGGCTTGGAAGTGGAAGGCCTTGCCTTGGTGCATGCACGTCACGCCATTGGCTCGCGGCGGCCCGCTGGCACGGTCGAAGGTGATCCGGCTCACCATCGCGCCGGTGCGGATGGTCAGGTTAGGCCGCGAGCGCGCGGGATTGAGGTAGGCGACAGCCGCCGAGCAGCGCGCGCCGTTGCGCTGCGTCACCTGATACAGGCCGAAGCCTTCCTGCGTAGGCCCGTTGAAGTCATCGTTGGCCGGATATCCTGCCTGCTGCCCAGCCTCGATGAAGGCCGCCGACAGCACATTGCTGTGGCGAAGGTCGGAGACGGTCAGCGGCCCATTGCCGCCATGCAGCGCGTCGGCGCCATGGGCGTTGCCTTCGCTGCGCTTGAAATAGGGCAGCACGCTGCCCCAATGCCAGCCGGTCGCGCCCAGTGCCGCCCACTCGTCGTAGTCGCTGGCCAAGCCGCGGCAGTAGATCATGGCGTTGATCGAACTGGAGCCGCCCAATACCTTGCCACGTGGCCACCAAAGCGTGCGGTTGTCCAGATTCGGCTCGGGGGCGGTGTCGTAGTCCCAGTTGATGCGCTTGTTGAGCGCCAACTTGGCCAACCCGGCTGGCATGTGGATGAAAGGGTGCCAGTCGCGTGGCCCCGCCTCCAGCAGCAGGACCTTCACGGCCGGGTCCTCGCTCAGGCGGTTGGCGAGCACGCAGCCGGCGGAACCGGCGCCAATGATGATGTAGTCGTACACGCGGATGTCCGGAGGTGCCACGCAGCGAGGCTAGGCGCGGGGGGTAGAGCAAATGCTCTGAGCGCGAAGGGGTTTTTCATGGTGCCCTGATCGGCTACCGTGGCGCCAGCCACCTCAAGGTCCCACCCGCGTGCGCCCTGCCAACCCCGAGGCACCCGGTAGATTTCGCGCGGCCCTCGCCGAATCGCCCCCGCTGTGGTGGTCGCTCCTGTACTTCTTCAGCTTGCTGTGCGGGTACTACGTGTTGCGGCCGGTCCGCGATGCAATGGGCGCCTCCGGTAACGTGTCCGACGTGTTTCCGCACTGGCTCGTCGCTTGGGCAAAGGGCGCGGGTTGGGATCTGGCCGGCCTCACCCTGCAGGTGCTGTTCACCATCACGTTCGTGGCAATGGTCGTGTTGCAACCGCTGTATGGCGCACTGGTCTCGCGCTTCCCGCGCCGGGTGTTCCTGCCAGCGGTGTACCTGTTCTTCATCGCCTGCCTGCTGGGCTTCCATTGGATGTTCAATCAGGAGTGGACCGGCCGCGGCGCCGCTTTCTTCGTCTGGACCGCGGTGTTCAACCTGTTCGCGGTCAGCGTTTTCTGGAGCTTCATGGCCGACGTGTTCGATAACACACAGGCCAAGCTTTTCTATGGCTACATCGGCGCGGGCGGCACCATCGGCGCCCTGGTGGGCCCGGTCCTGACCCGCGTGCTGGTGCAACGGATCGGCGTGGACAGCCTGCTGCTCATTTCCGCCGGGTTCCTGGCGGTATGCCTGCTGTGCATCATGAAACTGCGACCTTGGGCCTTGCGCAGCGAACTGGTGCGCGGAGAGGGGAGTGGCGAGGCGGCCATGGGCGGTTCGGTACTGGCTGGTATCCGACTGGTCCTGTCCGATCCGCTGCTGCGCGCCTTGGCGATGCTGATGTTCTTCGGCGTCGGCGTCGGAACGTTGCTCTACAACGAACAGGCGGCCATCGCGAAGGCCAGCTTCATCGCCGACGAGGCGCGCACGGCCTACTACGCCAACATCGACCTGGCGATCAATGCCTTGACCATCACCACCCAGTTGCTGGTCACCCGCTGGCTGCTGCGCCGCTACGGCATCGCGCCAGCCCTGCTGTTGCCGGCCGCCGCGATCGTGGTCGGATTTGCCATGCTGGCTGCGTCGCCGTTGCCATTGCTGGTGGCCACGGTGCAGGTCATGACCCGGTCCAGCGAGTTTTCACTGGGCAAGCCGGCGCGGGAAACGATCTACACCCGGGTGGACCGCGAATCGCGCTACAAGGCGAAGGCGGTCATTGATACCGTGGTTTACCGAGGAAGCGACCTCAGTTTCGTCTGGCTGCACAAGTTCCTCGCCGCGTTCGGTTCGGCGACCGTGTTCGCCACCGGTGTCGGCGCAGCCGCGCTGTTCCTGTTCAGTGCATGGCGGGTGGTGCGGGAGCAACCACCGGCGTCCGCAGGCGCGCCAGCGGCCACCTGATGATGGTTTCAGCCGGGCGACGTGCCAGCGCGCGCGGGGCGCGGTGACACCCACATGGCAATGCGGGCGCGGAAGACCACATCGCCCTTGTTGTCGCTGACCTCGACCAGTACGGGTGCGTCATAACCTGCCTCCGATATATCCAGGGGGCACTCTGGCGTTGCGACCGCTTTCATGGTGCCGGTGGCCTTCTTGAGGTACTCGACGCTCATGCCTTTGGGGATCCAGCGCATCGCGGGTGGCAAGGTGGCGTCGGTCATCACGCCTGCTGCCAGTTCCGCGAGGTTGCATAGAGCGATGGCGTGGACCGTGCCGAGATGGTTGTGCACACGCCTGCGATCGCGCATGCGCACCTCGCAGCGACCAGGCGCGAGCGTGACGAAGCGGGGTGCGATCGTGCCGAAGTAGGGCGCCTTGATGCACACGGCGCGGGAGAACAGCCAGTGGCCAGCAGGCCAGCGCGTGATGCGGTGGTAAAGAGAGAGTATCTCGGTCGACATCCTGTAACCTGCTTGATGGTGATTGGCGGCGGCCAACGCCTTGTGGTCCGAGGCAATAGTGGGCAGAGTCGGTCCACTTTTCGCGAGCCAGGAGGGTGTTGCGTGCCATTGCAATGGGTCAGCTTGCTTACGATCGCACTTGGACCCATCCCGGATAGGCCCGATCCTGCCCTTGTCGCCCTTTCCGAAAGGACTCCAGGGGTCATCGTTACACGTTCCGCGCGAACCTATCCAATCTCGGGCAACGACATCGGCGAGCTCCGGGACAGGCTGCGCGCCCAGTTGAACATGGATGCCGCCGCCGGAGGCCACGCGTTGACGCGGAGCGAGATCCAGGTGGGCTATGCCTTCGAACGCAGCCGGGGGGAATGTGTGCTCATCGAGGCGCAGGTTGCCGTGGATGTCACGACGGTCCTGCCTTCATGGGAACCCGACAAGCCCGTGCCTGCGGCTCTACGCCATCAGTGGCAGCAGGTCCGCAAGGCGCTCGACACCCACGAACAGGGCCATGCCGACCATGCGCTCGCGGCTTCCGAGGAGCTTCGCCAGCAGCTTGCCCAACTGCCTGCCACCGCACCTTCGTGCCGTGACATCGAGTCGGCGGCACAGCGCATCCTGTTCCGCGTGATGACGCGTCTGAAGTTCCGCGACCAGCGTTACGACATGCGAACCCAGTACGGTTCAGCCCAAGGGGCCGTGTTGTAGTTGCGATCGCGACGAGCCCCGCAGGGCTCGTCGCTCGCGGCCGGTTCAAGCCGCTGCGCGGCCCAACTCGCCCGACGGCCGATAGGTCGCCGACCGCAACTCCTCCGCTTCGAAGTCATCGACGCTGATGGTGTCGATGGTCAGCTCGCGCAGATCTTCCAGCAGCTTGCGCTCTTCGGTGGTGATCCAGCCTTCGCGTACGCCCTCGTCCAGCTGGGTCGCGAAATCGTGGGCTTCGATGTCGCTGTTCTTGAGCGCCTTGATGAACTTGCGCTCCACCGGCTCGGCCAGGATCGCCTTCTGCAGGTAGCTGTTGATGCGGCCGGCAGGATTGTTGGCGCAAGGCGTGGTGAACACGCCAACTGCCAGGCGGTCGCGTGCCTCGTTGGGCGACATCAGCAAGGACGCAACCTTGTGGCACAGGCGGTCGCTCGGGTACTGCGCGCGGCGGCCGAGCGGAAACACCAGCGCCCACAGCAGCCAGCCGATCGGGCGGATCGGGAAGTTGCGCAGCGCGCCGGAGAATGCGTTCTCGATCTTGAACACCGCGTTGTGGATCGACCACGCCAGCAGCGGCTGGTCGGAGGCCGGGCGGCCCTCATCCTCATAGCGCTTGAGCAGCGCGCTGGCGATGTACAGGTTGCTGAGCACGTCGCCCAGGCGGCCGGACAGAGACTCCTTGAACTTCAGTTTGCCGCCAAGCAGCAGCATGGAGGTATCGGCCATCAGCGCCAGCGCCGCCGAGTAGCGGTTGAGCTTGCGGTAGTAGCGGCGGGTGTAGGTATCGCCCGGCGCCGCGCCGACCTTCGCGCTGGTCAATCCGAACCACAGCGAGCGCACGGCATTGGAGATGGCGAAGCCGATGTGGCCGAACAGCGCCGCATCGAAGTCGCGCAGGCGCGCAGACGCATCCGGGTTGGTCGCGGCCTTCATTTCCTTCAGTACCCACGGATGGCACAGGATCGCGCCCTGGCCGAAGATCATCAGCGAGCGCGTCATGATGTTCGCGCCTTCCACCGTGATCATGATCGGCGCCGCCTGCCAGTTGCGGCCGGCGAAGTTGCGCGGCCCGAGGATGATGCCCTTGCCGCCGATGATGTCCATGACATCCTTGGCGACCTCGCGGCCCATCTCGGTGCAGTGGTACTTGGAGATGGTCGACGGCACCGCCGGCAGCTCGCCACGGGCCACGGCCGCAGCCGAGGCTTCGGCCAGCGCGCTGACGGTGTAGGCATGGCCGCCGATGCGCGCCAGGGCCTCCTCCACGCCCTCGAAGCGGCCGATCGACAGGCCGAACTGCTTGCGGATGCGCGCGTACGCACCCGTGGCAATGGCGCCCATCTTGGAACCGCCGCTGGCGGTGGAGGGCAGGGTGATCGAGCGGCCGATCGACAGGCACTCCACCAGCATCTGCCAGCCCTTGCCGGCCATCGCCTCGCCACCGATCAACTGGCTCAGCGGGATGAACACGTCCTTGCCGCGCACCGGGCCGTTCTGGAACGGACTGTTGAGTGGCATCGCGCGGCGACCGACCTCGACGCCCGCGGTGTCGCGCGGCAGCAGCGCCAGCGAGATGCCGATGTCCTGCTTGTCGCCGATCAGGCCGTCCGGGTCGTACATGCGGAAGGCCATGCCAATCAGCGTCGCCACCGGCGCCAGCGTGATGTAGCGCTTGTCGAAGGTCAGCTTCACACCGACCACCCGCGCACCGTTCCAGTCGCCCATGCACACGACGCCGTAATCCGGGATCGACGTGGCGTCGGAGCCGGCCCATGGGCCGGTCAGGGCGAAGCATGGCACCTCACGGCCATCGGCCAGGCGCGGCAGGTAATAGTCCTTCTGCTCCTTGGTGCCGTAGTGCATCAACAACTCGGCCGGGCCCAGCGAGTTGGGCACGCCCACCGTCGAACTGACCACCGACGACACCGACGCCAGCTTCTGGATCACCTTGTGGTTGCCCAGCGCGGTGAAACCGAGGCCGCCGTACTCCTTCGGCACGATCATGCCGAAGAACTTGTTCTTCTTGATGTAATCCCACAGCGCCGGCGACAGGTCGGCATCCACATGCGTGATCTGCCAGTCGTTGGTCATCCGGCACAGCTCTTCCACGGGGCCGTCCAGGAACGCCTGCTCGTCCGGGCGCAGGGTCGGTTTGGGCTGGCTGGCCAGCACCTCCCAGTCCGGCTTGCCGGAGAACAGCTGGCCTTCCCAGCCCACCGTGCCGGCTTCCAGCGCCACGCGTTCGGTTTCCGACAGCGGCGGGAGGATCTTGGTGTAGAAGCCCAGCAGCGGCTTGGTGATGAAAGGCAGCCGAATCGCAGGCAACAGCAGCGGCACCGCTATCAGCGCCACCAGCACGCCGGCAACGACAGTGGCGGCGCCATTGGCGCCCAGAAGCCAGCAGGCCACCAGGACCGCGGCGGTCACCGCGGCCCACACAGCGAGGCGGAGGCGGTGGTAGGCCGCGATCGCGCCGACCAGCAGGAAGGCAAGGAAGGGAACGGCGATGCTCATGGTGGTGCTCCGGCGGGCGCCAGGCCCGCTGCTTCAGACAGGGTCGATGTGAAGGTCCGGCGGCACATGCCCAATGTCGGCCTGTTGACTGACCGCCGCAAGCCTCGGGCCGTCGGTCATTCAAACGCTGGCATTAAACATGTACCATACGACTGAGTATGGAATCGCCGATTCGGCCCTGTCAACTCGACCTATGCTGCGGTGCAATACTGCTTTGGCCCAAGGCGACCGTTTAGAATTGGCAGATGAACGAAGCTGAATTGAGCAAGCCCGAGCGCAGCGGGCGCCTGAGTGCCGATGACTGGGCACAGGCCGCGCTGGACATGATCGCCGAGCAGGGCGTGGCCGCGGTCGCCGTCGAGCCATTGGCCCGTCGCCTGGGCGTCACCAAGGGCAGCTTCTATTGGCACTTCCCCTCGCGCGACGCACTGCTGGTCGCCGCGCTGGAACGGTGGGAAAAGCTCGAGCTCGAAACCGTGTGGGGCCAGCTCGAGGCCGTACCCGATCCACGACAGCGCCTGCGTGCCCTGTTCGAGATGGTCGCGCATGAATTCAAATCGCACGTCATCTATTCCGAGTTGCTCAAGGCGCTGGACCACCCGGCCGTGCAGCCGGTGATCGGTCGTGTTTCCGAGCGCCGCATGGATTACCTGACCGCATCCTTCCGCCAGGCCGGCCTGGGGCGCACAGATGCCCAGCACCGCGCCCGCCTCGCGTATTCGGCATACGTCGGTTTCCTGCAGCTCAACCTGCAACTGCACCAGACCCGCATGCAACACGATGAGTTCGAGGCTTATGTCGAGCACATGATGGCCACGCTCATCCCATCCGTCTGAATTTTTCCCGTTTGTTCCGCCCGCAAGGGCTGGAGGAGTTTTTCGTGAACGCAGCAACCCAGGCACTTTCCCCCTCCACCGCCACCGAAGGAGGGGCCGGTAGCCGTCTGCCGGCATTGAACGACTGGGTTGCCCAGGTCGCGGCGCTCACCCGGCCGTCCGCCATCCAGTGGTGCAATGGCAGCGACGCGGAAAATGAAGCGCTCATCGCCCGCATGCTGGCCGATGGCACGCTGGAAAAACTCAACGAGCAGACCCATCCGGGCAGCTACCTGCATCGTTCGCACCCCGATGACGTGGCGCGCGTGGAGCACCTGACCTTCGTCTGCACCACGCACCACGAGGACGCCGGCCCCAACAACCACTGGATGGCCCCGGAAGAAGGCCACGCCGAGATGGATGCGCTGTTCGATGGCTGCATGCAGGGCCGCACGATGTACGTGATCCCGTACTGCATGGGCCCGATCGACTCGCCGCTGTCGCGTTGCGGCGTGGAGATCACCGACAGCCCCTACGTGGTGGCCAACATGCGCATCATGACCCGCATGGGCGCGCCAGCGCTGGCCCGCATCGAGCGTGAGGGTTCGTTCGTGAAGGGCCTGCACTCCATTGGCGAGCTGGACCCCAATCGCCGCTTCATCATGCACTTCCCCGAAGAGCTGATGATCAAGTCGTACGGTTCGGGCTACGGTGGTAACGCGCTGCTGGGCAAGAAGTGCCACGCGCTGCGTATCGCCTCGCACCAGGCGCGCAGCGAGGGCTGGCTGGCCGAACACATGCTGATCCTTGGCATCGAGAATCCGCAGGGTGAGACGCACTACGTCGCCGCCGCGTTCCCGTCCGCATGCGGCAAGACCAATCTGGCGATGCTGATTCCGCCTGAGGGGTACCGCAACGCCGGCTGGAAGGTCTGGACCATCGGTGACGACATCTGCTGGATGCGCCCCGGCGCCGACGGCCGCCTGTACGCCATCAACCCGGAGGCCGGCTTCTTCGGCGTGGCGCCGGGCACCTCGGCCAAGTCCAACGCCAACGCGCTGGCCAGCATCCAGAAGAACACCATCTTCACCAATGTCGGCGTCACCGCCGACAACCAGCCGTGGTGGGAGGGCCTGGACAACGGCCAGACCCCGGTCACCGACTGGCGCGGCAACGCCTATGACGCCACCAAGGGCCCGGCCGCGCACCCGAACTCACGCTTCACTGTGAGCGCCAAGCAGTGCCCGTCGTACTCGCCCAAGGCTGAAGACGCACAGGGCGTGCCGATCAGCGCCATCGTGTTCGGCGGCCGTCGGGCCTCGCTGGTGCCGCTGGTGTTCGAGGCGCGCGACTGGACCCACGGTGTGCTGGTCGGCGCGGCGATGGGCTCGGAGACCACTGCCGCCGCCACCGGCGCGGTGGGCGTGATGCGCCGCGATCCGATGGCGATGAAGCCATTCTGCGGCTACAACTTTGCCGACTACTTCAGCCACTGGCTGTCGTTCGACACCGACGGCGCCAAGCTGCCCAAGATCTTCCACGTCAACTGGTTCCGCAAGGGCGACGACGGCAAGTTCCTGTGGCCGGGTTTCGGCGACAACCTGCGGGTGCTGGAGTGGATGATCCAGCGCGTCAAGGGCGAAGCCGCCGCGGTCGAAACGCCGATTGGTGCACTGCCGGCCGAGGGTGCGCTCAACCTGGAGGGCATTGCCCTGGGCGACGAAGCCAAGGCCAAGCTGTTTGGCTATGACCGCGCCGGTTGGCAGGCGGAGTTCAGCAGCATTGGCGAGTACCTGGACGAGTACGGTCCGCGCATGCCGCAGGCGCTGAAGGATGAGCAGCAGCGTATTGCCGGGATGCTGGCGGGCTGATGCATGCAGCGTGCTGACGTTCCTTTTTCACCGTTGGTGCCAACGCGCGAGCTGCTGGTCGATGGCTTGTGTTTGAAGGTGTTTGACGGTCATCTGGAGAGCGTCAGCGCGCATTTTGAAGCGCTGTCCAAGGCCGCGTTCACCCGAACGGAAGTAGCCCGACCGGAAACGGTTGGGTACAAGCACTGGGTGACCGAGGTGAGGCTGGACGCGCTGGTGCGCCAGCCGATCTACGAACTCAGCCACAGGGCCGCACAATCGTTTGCCCAGCCGGGTGAAACGTTCCGGCCCTATCGGGCCTACACCAACGTTGCCAGCTACGGCGACATGCTGTTCACCCACACCGATTGCCTGCCGGGCATGGGCGACCTAACCGCCCTCTGGTATATCTGCGATGAGTGGGACATCGAGTGGGGCGGCGAAACGGTGTTCTACGACCAGCAGGGTGAGTTGGCGGCCGCGGTGCGGCCGCGCCCGGGGCGCCTGGCCGTGTTTGATGGGGCGATCCTGCATGCGGGGCGTCCTCCCAACCGGATCTGCTACAAGCCCCGCTACACCTTCGCGATCAAGTTCGAGCGCGTTGCCCAATGACGGGTGCGGGCCCGGTATCCCCCGGCATCGAATGGTCCGATCCGTCCTGGTACCCCGCGGACCTCGACATCCGCGGTGATCGGCTGGCCATGTTGCACATCGATCGGCGCGTCGTTGAGGAGTCCACGTTCATGGACACCCGGATCGCAGCGGACCTTCGGCAATCCATCGCCGTGGACGCGGCAGCCGTGCCGGGTGGCCCTGCCGGCATCCCGCCCGTCGCCTGGCTGTTTCATACGTCGTTCTGCTGTTCGACCCTGCTGGCCAAGGCCTTGCACGACCATCCCCAAACGGTCGTCTATCGTGAGCCGCTGGTGTTGCGCCGGTTGGCCGATGCCCGCCATGAGGGGCGCGCGCTCGGGCATTGGCCGGTGACCTGCACCAACCTCCTGGCCAGGCCGTGGACGCCCGGCGGGCGGGTCATCATCAAGCCCACGCACGCGTCGCTGAACATCGCGCAGGCACTGATGAACGCGACCCCCGATTCTCGGGCACTCGTGCTGACGTCATCGCTCCAGGACTTCTTGGTTTCCAACATCAAGAAAACGGCCGAGACTCAGGCGCGCATTCCGGCACTGGTCGAAATGGCGCTGACTGCGGGCGAATTCCATCGCCGGCTGCCCCCGCAGGCCCTGTCTCCACCGTCCCTGATCGCGGCGGCCGGGCTGCAGTGGGCAGCGCAGCGCGAACTGCTGCTGGACATCGCCGAGCAGAGTGGGTCCAACCGGGTCGCGGTCCTGGATGCCGAGTGGCTCCTGGCGGACATCGACGACGCGGTGAATCGCGCGCAAGCATGGTGGGGTTTGGTCGCCGATCCAAAGCGGCGGGGGGCACGGCTGGCCGAAGTGGCGCATCGCCATGCCAAACTGGGTACGCGCGAATACGGGCCGCAGGCACGCGCACATGAGGTCGCGCTGGTCAGTCGACTGCACGCGCCGACTTTGCAGGCAGCCAACGATTGGTTGCAGCAGCACGTGCTTCCGGCGATGAGGCAGGAGGCCGTTGTCCTCCCTGCAGGGCAATGGTCATTGACGAGATTGTTTGATGAGCAGTGAACAGGCACACCGACATTGGCTATCGGCGGAGGCGGCCAAGGATCGGGGCGACTGGGCAGGGGCTTCGCTGGGATACCGGCGGGCCCTGCGCGCCATGCCGCACCATACGCCGTCACTGCTGGGATTGTCGTTTGCCCTGGGAAAGGAGGGGCGCCATCGCGAGGCGCGCGACGCAACGTTGCGGGCGTGGCAGACCCAGCCCGCGCATCCCGCGCTGCGTTTCGCCTTGGCGCAACGGCTGCGGTACTTCAATGAATTCGAGCGACTGGTCGAATGCTTGTCGGCGCCGACCTTTGCTGCGCAGGCCCCGGCGGGTGCGGTGGCTAAAGCTGCGGTGATGCTCAGCTCAATCGGTGCCCATGCGGAAGCCAAGCGCTTGCTGGACGCGGCACTGGTGAGGGCTCCCAACGATGCGGCCTGCCTTCACGTGCGCGGCAACCTGCACTTGTTCGATGGCGAGCTCGACGACGCGGAGGCCTGCTACGCCCGATCGTTGGCGTTGGACCCCACCGTGGTGCAGAACGCCTGGATGCGCGCCAGTGTCCGCACGCAGACACCGGAGAGGAACCACGTGGAGGACCTGCGCGAACGCCTCGCACGGGTGCCTGCGGGCAGCGCGGGTGAACCGTATCTGGCGTACGCCCTGCACAAGGAGTTGCACGACCTGGGCGAGTACGAGGCCGCTTGGGAGGCGCTGGAGCGTGGTTGCCGAAGCAAGCGCAGGCAATTGAAGTACGCGGTCGACGACGACGAACGCCAAGCCGACGCGCTCATCGCCCAGTCCACGACGGCTTTTCTGCAGCAGCGCAGCGCCAAGCCCCAGCCGGCCGTGCCCATTTTCATCGTGGGTATGCATCGGTCGGGGACGACCCTCCTGGAGCGCATCCTGTCCGGGCATCCGGACATCGCCGATGCTGGTGAAACCTATGCCTTCGACGCGCAGATGCAACTGGCGACGGACCACGCCACACCAGGGCGCATCGACTCGGAAATGATCCGACGTGCAGCCGATGCGGATTTCGATGCGGTCGCGGACGGGTACGCCGAGGCCGCGCGATGGCTTTCGCGTGGCAAGCCCTATTTCACCGAGAAGCTGCCCATCAATTTCTGGCACGTGGGCTATATCGCCAAGGCCTTGCCACAGGCGAGGATCCTGCATTTGGTGCGGGACCCGATGGACACCTGTTTTTCCAACCTGCGCACGCTATTCGCGGGCGTGGCGCCGTATTCGTACGACCTCGCCGAGCTAGGACGATTCCATCGTGTGTACAGCCGGGTCGTCGCCCATTGGCGCGAAATGCTACCGGGCGTGTTCATGGACGTTTACTACGACGAACTGGTCCGAGACACGGAGGCTGTCGCGCGTCGCGTGGCCGACCATTGCGGTCTGCAATTCGTGCCAGAGATGGTGGACGTACAGCGCTCGAGTGGCACCGTGGCCACGGCGAGCGCGACTCTGGCGCGCCAGGGGATCCGCCGGGACCGCGCACAGGCGCGCGTCCCGTACGAACACCATCTTGGCCCCCTGCGGGAAGCGCTAGCGCTGGATTAGCCTTGCGCGGAAGACGCCTAGGGCCCGTTTGTTCCAAACCAGCAATTGAACGCAATCGTGATTCGTTCGTCGCGGCCATAGAAAGGCAACACTTCGTGCTGCAGCCACGACGGGAATAGGACCAGCTGCCCCGCCTTGAACTGGACGCTCCAGGTCCCGTGATGGAACGGGGCCCGCAGGCGCGCGTTTCCTGGGTCCAGGAAGACGTTGCTGTAGAAGTGCGGATTGTGAAACCGCAGCACGCCGGATTCCGGGTGGTCTTCGGGTGTTTCGCCGGGCGCAACACAATACACGCCTGACCATGACGCCATCGGGTGGGTGTGGGCGATGGTGAATCCCCCGTGGCGCGTCACGTGATACCACGTGTGGGAAAAGATCTGCATGCTCCGCATTTGCTCAGCGGTGTAGCCATTGAGTTCCTGGATCGTTCTGGCCAATGCCGTCCATGCAAACTCCCTGAGCTCCTGGATACACCGATCGGGCCATGAGAAAAGGTTGAAGTCGCTCTCGAAGACCCCCGGCTGCTGACGCAGCGATGGGTTGGGATTCGCGTACTTGGCCCCCTCCGTCTCGCGGGCCAGGAGCAGGGATTTCAAGCTTGCGTTCAATGCATCCGGAGCAGGGTGGAAATCCTGCGCAAAAGGCACGGCAAATACCGGTTTGATCTCAAAGGACATGCGGCTGTCTCTAGGCGGCGGGTTGCTCAAAAAACTACGGCCCCTTGCGGGGCCGTAGTCAATGCACCGTCATGCGACCAGATTAGAACTTCTGGTTGTACTGCAGGTACACGAAGCGACCCGGGACTTCATACTGCGGGTCGAAGCTGTTGGCGAACGTGGTGAACGAAACCGGCGGATCCTTGTCGCCGATGTTGTTCACGCCCAGGGTGATGCGGGCGTTCCACGGAGCCTTCCAGTAGGCGGTCACGTCGTGATAGGTCACGCCGCCGATGTGGTTCATCGAGCCCGCGGCGAGCTTGTTCGGGTCATCCGTGGTCGACGCCGTGAACACCGGATCCGAGCACAACTGGCCGAAGCCGTAATCGTTGTAGCCGAACGGGCACTCTTCTTCCTGACGCGAGTAGTAACGGGCCGACCAGGTGGCGCCGAAATCACCCTTCTCCCAACGGGTCATCAGGTTGGAGCGGATGCGCCAGTTGTTGTTGCGGTCGAAGTACTCGCCCACGACGCTGCCGCCGTCATCTTCGTCGATGTCGCCGTCGCCGTCGTTGTCCTGGGAGTATTCCGCCATGTAGGTGGTATCCCAGGTGAAGCTCAGCTTGCCCCACGACTGCTCCGGCAGGCGGTAGTTAACCGTCATGTCGTAGCCTTCAACGCGGGCAGCGCCGAGGTTCAGGCCGGACGCCAGCAGGTCGGTGATCTGACCGCTGGAGTCACGGGTGTACAACGAGCAGGCCTGCGCATTGCCGTTCTCGATGCAGTCGTCGACGATGAACTGACCCGAGAAGGTCGTGATAATGTCGGTCAGCTCGATCTTCCACCAATCCAGCGACACGTCGAAGCCTTCCAGGTAGCTCGGGCTGTAGACGAAGCCGAAGGTCGAGGTCTCGGACTTCTCCGGCATCAGGTTCGGGTTGCCGCCGACGCTGATGCGGATCTGGCCGTTGCCCTGATCATAGCCACCCACCGGCACGCCCTCGGCGTGGCAGCGGGCCTTCTGCTCGGCCGTCAGGCCGTTGTAGCCACCACCGAAGGTGGTCGAGCAGGGATCGGCGATCGGCGGGTAGGAGTCGGACACGCCCTGGTACAGCTCGTTGATCGACGGAGCGCGGAAGCCCTCGGACCAGTTACCACGGACCAGCAGGTCCTCGAACGGACGCCACTTGAAGCCGAACTTGGCATTGGTGGTGTCGCCGAAGTTGCTGTAGTCGGAGTAACGGCCAGCGACGCTGAACTCCAGTTCCTTGGCGCCCGGCAGGTCACGAAGCAGCGGGATCGCGAACTCGAGGTAGGCTTCCTCGACGCTGTACGCACCAGCGGTGGCGGTACGCGCGTTGCCGGTGGTGTTGCCCGAGTTGATCAGGGCGTCCGGCGAGTCATAGCCGTTCTCGGTGCGGCGCTCAACGCCCGCAGCGAAGCCCAGCATGCCGCCCGGCAGCTCGACGATCTCGCCGCTGATGTTGGCGAAGTACTGCTTCATCTTGTAGCCGAACTCGTCGTGCGCGGTGAACGAGTTGAAGGCGATCATTTCCGGAGTGATCGTGCCCACGCCACCCAGCAGGTTCATCGGCACGCAGCCATCGATGACGGTGCTGGCATCGCCGGCGACGGTCACGCACTGCGGCTTGCCATCGATCAGCATCGACGGGCCGAGCGACTGGCGCAGGGCCAGCAGGTTGAACAGGCCGTAGGTCGTGTCGTTCTGGTCGTTGCGACCATAGACCATGCCCGCGTCCCACGAGAAGAAGCGGTCGGCGAACTCGAACGAACCTTCCAGGCCGCCAGAGAAGCCGAAGGTGTCGACGTTCTGGTTGAACGAACGACCGCCGGTCTCGACGGCACGGCGCTGGATGCGGGTGACGTCAACCTGGTTGCCGTCGGCATCCGTGAAGTTGTTGTAGTAGTTGTCCTTGTCGATCTTGATCGTCCCGGCCTGGCCACCGGCGATGGTGCCCAGCACGATCGGCATGGCTGCCAGCAGCTGCTCGGAGCGACGGTTGTTGTACGAAGCCTGGATGAACGCCGAGGTGTTGTCGGTGATGTTCAGGGTCGCACGGCCGAAGACCGACTTGCGCTCCTGCGGGGTCAGCAGGTAGTTGTCCGGCGCAAAGTTGTAGATATCGGCAGGAATGGCGAACAGGCGGTACGGATCGGTCGCGCTGTTGCGGGTGTAGGTGCCCGGCTGGCAGTTCGTGGTGTCGATGCGCTGGTTGCCTGCGGCGACCATGGCCTTCAGTTCGTTGCCATCGGCATCGAACTGCGGGGTGGTGGTCAGGGCGCCCGTGGTGGGGTTGACCCACAGCAGCTGGCCAGTGTTGTTCTGACGCTGGCACGCGGTGTCGCCGAAACCGAAGCGGCCGTTCGGCGTGGTGCTGCTGCCGAACGCGTTGCCGGTCTTGTAGGTCGGAACGGCGGAAATCTCGCGGTCGCCGGCCATGACCGGCTCTTCCTTGACGTAGGCGGCGCCGAACATCGCGCTGAAGCGCTCGTCGGAGGTGCCGATGGTCAGGTCGTAAGACTGCTTGGTGCCGTCGCCCTTGTCGAACTGACCGAAGTAGGCGTTGGCTTCGGCACCCTGGTAGTCGTTACGCAGGATGACGTTGACCACGCCCGAGATGGCGTCCGATCCGTAGATGACCGAGGCGCCGTCCTTCAGGACTTCGATGCGCTCGACCGCGGCGGTCGGGATGGTGTTCAGGTCGACCGCGCCACCGAGACCGGTGCCGCCGACCCAACGACGGCCGTTGACCAGCACCAGGGTGCGGTTCGAGCCGAGGTTACGCAGGCTGACGCGGGTTTCGCCGTTGCCGCCGTTGTTGAAGGTGCTGTTGAGGGTCGAGCCGTTGGCCGTGATGTTCTGGATCACGTCACCGACCGAGGTCAGGCCCTGGGCCTGGATGTCGGCGCGGTCGAGGGTGAAGATCGGCTGCGAGGTCTCGACTTCGGCGCGCTTGATGCGCGAGCCGGTCACTTCGATGCGATCCAGCGTGGTGGCTTCTTCCTGCTGGGCTTCCTGCGCGAATGCCACGCCGGTGCCCGCAGTGCCGACAACGAGCGCGAAGGAAATCGCGTCGCGCAGCTTGTTGGTCTTAAAGGTCATCTCTCTCTCCAAGTAAAGGCTTGGTAATTCCCATGGGAACCTCACCAGTGGCGTCAAGAAAGACACCAAATCCGGCAAGGCCTTCCGGATAGTAGACCCCTTGAAGCGAAAATTAAAGTGTCGTTAACAAAGCAAAAGGCCACCCGGTTGGGTGGCCTTTTTTTCCTGTCAATTCAGGGGGTTGTTTTGTTAAATCGGGCGAATGCGCTGTCGAAGGGGGGACGCAATTTTCTGAATAGGCGGATTCAGAGGTCCTGTTCGTACCGCACGTACGGCACCGTGCCCTCGTTGTCGTCCTGGTCGCGGGGGGCGAACGGATTCCGTCCGCGCGTCACCACGTTTTCGGCACCCACGGTCAGCTGGCCACTCCACGGTGTGCGCCAGGTCAGGCCAACGCCCAGGCCTTCCCATTGGCCAGGCTGGCTGGGAGTCTCAACCACTCGGCCAATGATGTTCGCGCTGAACGCGCCCTTCGCGGCACCAATGCTCAGCGAACGGGTGGTCCACTGGTCTGCGAGTTGCGTGCTGGCCTCGCCGGCCGGAATCAGGGTGGCACGTGCCCAGGTGCCACCAATCGAGACGGTGGCTTCCGAGCCAATGTGCTTCTGGCCGTAAACGGTCAGGGTGTTCTGTTCGAACTTGCTCTGCCGCCCGCTGGGGCTGAGCCAGGCGGGCAGGGTGTCGCGACCGGTGCCCAACGCCACGCCGATGCGCCCGGCAGCGCGGTTGAGGCTGGCGCCAACGGCGCCTTGGCGGCTGCCGCGCCCGCCCCCCTCCTGGTCCAGTGCGGCGAGCATGCAGTGGTTGGCAAGGTTGCCGATGGCACCGACCAGGCCGGTCTTGCGGTCGCAGACGAGGCCGAGCGTATCGCCGGAATCCAGGCCGAAGGCGGCATCCAGCGAGGACTGGCCGACGCGCCAGCGGGCACCGGCGACCGGTGTCGTCGTGGGCTCCAGCAGCAGATAGGCCTCGACCTTGCCACTGACATTGTTCAGTACGGGGAGGACGGTCGCCTTGTCACCCTGCGCGGGCGTCCGCGCCTTGGACTGCGCGTGCGCACCGGCGGCCGCGCCAAGGGCGAGCATCAGGGTGAGCGAAAGTTGCAGCAGGCGCGGATACATGGCGTACGTATCGACCGGTGCCGATCGACGAAGTTCCCCTTTGTCTTGCCCAAGACTCTAGCGAATTTATACTTCCTTAACAATCACTTGGTCACAAAACGGGCATCCGGCCCGCGACCGGCCGTCATTGGGCGCGCTCGGGGGCCTCGAAGCTGGCCTTGGCCGCCTCCAGCAACTGCTCGATCTGCTCGGAACTGAACCGGTACTCCTCCCCACAGAACTCGCAACGCACCTTGGCCTCGTCATCGGCCACGGCGGCCCGGGCCTCGTCGGCGCCCAGTGAGACCAGCATGGATTCGACCCGTTCGCGCGAGCAGGAGCAGGCGAAGCGCAGGGCGCGCGACCCCAGCAGACGCACGTCCCCTTCGTGGAACAGCCGGGTGAGCAGGGTGGCGGTGTCGGTGGCCAGCAGCTCGGCCGGGCCGAGGGTGTCGAAGAGGGCGCCCACGTGGTTCCAGCCGTCCGCATCGCCGCTGTCGCCGGGAAGCTTCTGCAGCATCAGGCCCGCGGCGCGCGTGTCATCCACCGCAAGCAGCAGGCGGGTGGGCAGCTGCTCGGACTGGCGGAAGTAGCCTTCGAAGGCGCCGGCCAGCGTGTCCGAATCCAGTGCCACCAGCCCTTGGTAGCGGACGGGCTCGCGGTTGCCAAGGGCCGGATTCTCGATGGTGATGGCCAGGAGGGCGTCATCGCCGAGTTCGCGCAGGTCGCGGGAAACCGGGCCATCGCCGGACAACTGGGCGATGCCGCGCAGGGTGCCCGCGGCCGTGCATTCGGCGAACAATGTGCGGAGCACGGCGCTGCTGCGCAGTTGCACCGACAGGCGCCCCTCGACCTTGGCGTGGCCGGTGAACAACGCCGAGGCGGCGACGGCCTCGCCCAGCAGTTCCACCACCGAGGCGGGCGGGGTCACGCCGTCATGCGGGGTGCCGGTGGCGCGGCGGCGGATCTGTTGCCAGGTGTCGTCCAGGTGCACCAGCACGCCGCGAACGCCAGCGTCTTCGAGAAGGAACCGGGTGAGCTGGTCGCGGTCATCGGGGATGGTGGTGGGGGTGGCGTCGGTCATGGCAACGGAACTCATGCGGGAGGGCGCGCTTCGCGGATAATGCCGTCTGGCGCGGGGGCATCGCGCGTACATGGGGGCGGGACCTTGGTTGCGCAAGACGGTGAGATGGCGGTGACAGGCTCGGCGACGCGGCCCAGGCGCCTGCGCTGGCGGCGATGGTTGATGGCGTTGCCCTTGCTGTTCCTGCTGGCGACGGTGCTGCAGGTGCTGGTGCTCCGCTTCGTCGATCCGCCGCTCAGTGCGTTCATGGTGGCCCGGCAGATGGAGGCCTGGGGCGAAAGGGATTGGCGTTTCCGCATCGCTTACGACTGGCGTGACCTGGATGAGGTCTCCCGTCAGTTGCCGGTGGCGTTGGTGGCGGCGGAAGACCAGAACTTCTCCGAGCATTTCGGTTTCGACCTGAAGGCCATCGCAAAGGCGCGCAAGAGCAATGCCCGCGGGCGCAAGGTGCGCGGCGGCAGCACCATCAGCCAGCAGACGGCCAAGAACCTGTTTCTCTGGCAGGGCAGCAGCCGGCCTTCGCGCTGGGTGCGCAAGGGCATCGAGGCCTGGTACACGCTGCTGATTGAGGCGCTGTGGCCCAAGCGGCGGATCATGGAGGTCTACGTCAACATCGTCGAGTTCGGCGATGGCGTATACGGCGCGCAGGCGGCGGCACGCAGTTACTTCCACAAGGATGCGGCGCGCCTGGGGCCGGCGGAGGCGGCGCGCATGGCCGCGGTGCTGCCCAGCCCACGGCGTTACAGCATCGTGCGGCCGGGACCGTATGTGCAGCGGCGCAGCCGGGCGATCCAGCGGCAGATGCGTTATATCGGCGGCACGGAGTACCTGCAGCAGTTGGACTGATTCGATGAAACGGGGCGAGTGACCTTTGCCGTGAGGTGCACGGGCGTCCCCCGGTAGGCCTTTGCAGGGCAGACGGTTACCATCCCCGCATGACCCGGGATCACCTGACCATCGTCGTCGCGGCCTACAACGAGGCCGAAAGCCTGCCATTGCTTCAGCCGCGGGTGCAGGCCGTGATGGATGCGCTGGAGGCGCCGGGCAATCTGATCTGTCGCGTGCTGTACGTGGATGACGGCAGCCGCGATGCAACGTGGACGGTGATGCAGCAACTGGCTGCCGCCGATGGCCGGGTGGCGCTACTGCGTCTGTCGCGCAACTTCGGCAAGGAACTCGCGCTGACTGCCGGGCTGGACCGGGTTGAGCGCGGCGCGGCGCTGATCCTGGATGCGGACGGGCAGGACCCGCCGGAACTGATTCCGGAATTCGTGGCCAAATGGCGCGAAGGCTATGACGACGTGCACGGCACGCGCCTGGAGCGGGACGGCGAAGGCTGGCTGAAGCGCGGCACCGCGCACCTGTTCTATCGCGTGATCGGACAGCTATCGCACACGCCGATTCCGCCCGACACCGGTGACTTCCGCCTGTTGTCGCAGCGGTCGCTGGCGGCACTGCGGCAGTTGCGCGAGCGCCACCGCTTCATGAAGGGCTTGTTCGGTTGGGTGGGCTACAGCCGTGTCGCGTTGCCGTACCACCGCGAGGCGCGCAACGCCGGCAGCAGCAAGTTCAATTTCTGGCGGCTGTGGAACCTGGCGCTGGAAGGCATCACCAGTTTCACCACCGCGCCGCTGCGGCTGGCCACCTATCTGGGGCTGCTGACCGCGCTGCTGGCATTCGTCTATGGCCTGTGGATCGTGGGCAAGGCGTTGCTATGGGGTGATCCGGTTGCCGGCTGGCCGACGATGATGGCGGTCATCCTGTTCCTGGGCGGGGTGCAGCTGATCGCGCTGGGCGTGATCGGCGAATACCTCGGGCGCCTGTATGACGAGTCCAAGCAGCGGCCTCTGTACCTCGTCGACAGCTGGCGGCCGGAGACAGGAGTATCCTCGGAACCAAGCCCTGTCGGAGAAACCGGTCATGCGCACCGTTCGGCACCTGCTGGAAGCGAAGTCGGCTGACATCTATTCGATTGGTCCTGACGCCCCCGTGATTAATGCGGTGCGCTTGATGGCCGAGCGCAGTATCGGTGCCTTGCTGGTGATGGAAGGCCCGCGCTTGGTGGGCATCGTGTCCGAGCGCGATTACGCGCGCAAAGTCGTGCTGCAGGGGCGCGCTTCGGCCGACACGCCGGTATCGGCGATCATGACGGCGGAGCTGGTGACGGTGCGACCGGAGGACACCGTCGACCGTTGCATGACCATCGTCACCGAGCGGCGCATCCGTCATTTGCCGGTGCTGCGCGGCCAGGAACTGGTGGGGCTGGTCTCGATCGGTGACCTGGTCAAGGCCGTGATCGAGGACCAGCAGGTCGAGCTGGACCAATTGCAGCGCTACATCACGTCCTGACGCGGGCTATCTGATCATTCCGGCCGGCAGGCGAAGCTGCCCACGCCGGCATGGCCCAGCTCGGCGCCCCTGGTGCCGATGCTGAATGACAAGGTGTCGTTAGCGAACTGTGGCGGCGCACTGTCGGCCACGCGAGGCAGCTCTGTGGTGCCGTCCGCCGTGGTGACGGTTGCGGACGTTTCGCCATGCACGGCGACGGTGTGGTCGCCGTTGCACGTGTAGCGCATGGTCACGTCGGCGCCCACGGTCGATGCCTGGGATTCAGGCGCGGCGGCCGGCGTTGGGCTGTTGGCCGTGGCGGGGGCCTCCGGGCGATCGGCGGAGCAGGCGGCCAGGGCCATGGCGAGCAGGGTGGGGGCGATGAGCAGGGGCGTGCGGTGCATGATGGCTCCGGACGGGGGAAGGTGTCCCCACCTTTCCGTTCCCGTGGTCAAGCACCGGTGAAGGTGTTGTGCGGCGTTCAGCCGTGCGGCAGCACCTGGGCCGTGACCGCCACGAAATGGCACACGCTGCCGGCGATGACGAACATGTGCCAGATCGCGTGTGAATAGCGCAGATTGGGCCGGTGGTAGAACACCGTGCCCAGGGTGTAGGCGAGGCCGCCGGCAAGCAGCCAGCCGAGGGTCCAGCCATCCAGGGCCGTCAGCAACGGCTTGATCGCCACGATGATCAGCCAGCCCATCGCGATGTAGATCGCGGTGGACAGCAGCTTGAAACGGCCGGTGTAGAACAGTTTGAAGATCACGCCGGCGACAGCCAGCCCCCAGATGGCCGTGAACAGGCCCCAGCCCCACGGACCGCGCAGGCCGATCAGGGTGAACGGGGTATAGGTGCCGGCGATGAGCAGGTAGATCGCGCAGTGGTCGAAGACCTTGAGCCGGCCCTTGGCCACCGGATGCTGGATCGCGTGGTACAGGGTGGAGGCCGTATAGAGCAGCAGCAGCGCGACGCCGAATACGATGGCGCTGGCCAACTGCCAGCCGTCGCCGCGCAGCGCGGCCAAGGTGATCAGGATGCCGCCGCCGGCGAGCGAGGCCGCGGCGCCAACGCCATGGGTCCAGGCGTTGGCCAACTCCTCACGCAGGTAGCGCTGGCGGGCCAACAATTCATCAATGGCCGACACGTGTGTCGGCGAGGTGGGATGGGCGTGGCTGGACGGCATGGGGGCAGCGTTCCTGAAAGCGTTGGAGCCGTGGCTCCAATCGCGACGCCTACGGCGCCGACGTGGGGGTCAGGGCAGCATACCGCCGAAGGCGCCCGTCGCGTGGGCCGGGCGCCCCTTCCTTGGTCGAAGTCAGTCGATGCCGACCGCGTGCGCGTGCTCGCGCGTGGCCATGAAGGTCACCGCGGGCGCACGCTCCTGCGCCAGTTGAAGGTTTACGCGGGTCGGCGCCAGGTAGACCAGCTGGCCGGCGGCATCGACGGCGAGGTTGAGTGCGTTCTTGTCGCGGAACTCCTCCAGCTTCTTGGCGTCGTCGCAGCGGATCCAGCGCGCCGTCGCCACCTGCACCTGCTCGAAGCTGGCGTCCACGCCGTATTCGTCCTTCAGCCGGTAGGCCACCACGTCGAACTGCAGCACGCCGACCGCGCCCAGGATCAGGTCGTTGCTCATGATCGGCTTGAAGAACTGGGTCGCGCCTTCCTCGCTGAGCTGGGCCAGGCCCTTCTGCAACTGCTTGAGCTTGAGCGGGTCGCGCAGGCGTGCGCGGCGGAACAGTTCCGGGGCGAAGTTGGGGATGCCGGTGAAGGCGATGTTCTCGCCCTCGGTGAAGGTGTCGCCGATGGATATGGTGCCGTGGTTGTGGATGCCGATCACGTCACCCGGGAACGCGCTCTCGGCGATCTCGCGGTCGCTGGCCATGAAGGTCAGCGCGTTGGCCAGCTTCACTTCCTTGCCGCTGCGCGGGTGGAAGGCCTTCATGCCGGCGCTGAACTTGCCCGAGCAGATGCGCATGAACGCCACGCGGTCGCGGTGCTGCGGGTCCATGTTGGCCTGGATCTTGAAGACGAAGCCGGTGAGCTTGTCCTCGGTGGGCTGCACGTCGCGGGTGGTGGTGGCGCGCGGCTTGGGCGCCGGCGCATGCTCGACGAAGAAGTCGAGCAACAGCTGCACGCCGAAGTTGTTCACCGCCGAGCCGAAGAACACAGGGGTCTGCTCGCCGCGCAGGTAGGCGGCCATGTCGAACGGATGCGAGGCGCCTTCGACCAGTTCCAGCTGCTCCCGCAGTTCGGCCATGGCCGGCGCGCCGATCGCCGCCTCCACGCGTGGGTCGTCGACGGACGGGAAGATGGTCGAGTCCTGGCGGGTGAAATTGCGGCCCTGCTCGTACAGGTGCACTTCGCCGGTGACCAGGTGCACCACGCCCTTCAGGCGCTGGCCCATGCCGATCGGCCAGGTGATGGGCGCGCACTGGATCTTCAGCACGCTTTCCACTTCATCCAGCAGCTCGATCGGGTCCTTGCCCTCGCGGTCGAGCTTGTTGATGAAGGTCATGATCGGCGTGTCGCGCAGGCGGCACACCTCCATCAGCTTGATGGTGCGCTCCTCGACGCCCTTGGCCACGTCGATGACCATCAGCGCGCTGTCCACCGCGGTGAGCACGCGGTAGGTGTCCTCGCCGAAGTCGGCGTGGCCGGGGGTGTCGAGCAGGTTGACGATGCGGCCCTCGTACGGGAACTGCATCACCGACGACGTCACCGAGATGCCACGCTCCTTTTCCAGCGCCATCCAGTCCGATGTGGCGTGGCGCGCGGCCTTGCGGCCCTTGACCGAGCCGGCCATCTGGATCGCACCGCCGAACAGCAGCAGCTTTTCGGTCAGGGTGGTCTTGCCGGCGTCGGGGTGCGAGATGATCGCGAAGGTGCGACGACGCAGGGCTTCGAGGGAAACTTCGGACATGGCGAAGGCGCGCCGCGGCGCACCGGGGAAACGGGGAAGATGGCCATTATACCGGCATGGGGCCCGGGTCCCGGGCGCCGGTTGGTAGTGGCGCCGGGGAGGGGGCGGCGACCGTCAGCGGCTTCCGCTGGCGATGCGCAGCGGCCCGTTCGGCCCGGTCATGCGGAACGGGATGGACTCCAGCCGCATGCCGCGGTTGACCTGGATGGCGAAGTGCAGGTGCGGCCCGGTGGTGAAGCCGGTGTTGCCGGACAGGCCGATCTGTTGACCCGCAGCCACGCGCTGGCCCACGCGGACCAGTACGCCTTCGCTCTTGAGGTGCGCATACAGGCTCATGGCGCCGTCGTCGTGCAGGATGCGCACGAAGTTGGCGCGGCCGCCGTACTTCTCCTGGTTCAGCCCGGCCTTTTCGAAGTCCGACTCCACCTGCATCACGGTGCCGGCGCGCGCGGCCAGCACCGGGGTTCCCACGGCAGCGGCGAAATCGACGGCAAACCGGTTCTGCGAATCGCCGTGGCTGAAGCTGCCGCCAAAGCCCTGGTCGATGCGGAACTGGCTCTGGCGTAGCGGAAGCAGGTACTCGACGTTCAGCGGGCGCGCCGCGGGGTCGCCGGGCACGCTCTCCATGGCCAGCTCGAAATCGCCGCCGCGGCTGGGGTCGGCGACGCTCAGCGTGCTGACCAGGGCACTGCCGCGCGCCGGCACCACCTTGCGCGCGGGCAGGTACGGATTGCCGGCGACGTTGTTGGCGCGGTTGAAGTCGAGCGCCACTTCGATCGGGCCGCCCAGCGAGTTGTCGGCCCACGCTAGGTAGCGTTCGCCCGAGCGCTCGACGCGCAAGCGGGCGATCGCGGACGGCTCGGCCTGCACCGGGATCACGGTGATGCGCGAGGGCGCCCCGGCGGCGGTGGCGCCTTGGGGCGCGCGGTCGCCGTAGTGGGTGACACCATTGCGGTCGGTCCACTTGTAGACCTTGGCCGCGTGCGCGAGGCAGGTGGCGCCGACGAGCACCACGCCCAGAGCCAGCAGCAATGGACGGCGCAGGCGGCTCATGGTCAGTGGGTGCAGTCGGCGGACAGGTTGAACACGCGGGCGACTTCCTGCAGGTCGAAGGCGGTGATTGCCTTGTCATCATGCACCGCAAACAGGGCGCCTGCCGGGAACGCTGCGGTGGTCGCCGCGTGCAATGCGATGCCGTCGGTGTAGGCGGTCACGTCGCCGCGGAAGCTGCCCACCGGCTTGAGTGTGTTGCGGTCGAACAGGTGGAAGATGGCGCGCGGTGCCAGCTGGTCCACGGCGATCCAGTAGCCATCCCCATCCTGGCACTGCCACAGCGCGATGCCCTCGGCCTCGGCGCCGAAGCTGGCTTCCGGCAGCTGGCGACCCGTGTACTGGCCGTCGAAGGTGTACTCGCGCAGCGTCGACATGTGGCGACGGTCTTCGTCGGCGACCAGCAGGCGTCGGGTGGCCGCGTCGCCCGCGATCGACTCGACCATGCGCAATGCGGTATCCGGGTGGGTGTCGCCAAACGAGCCGGCGTAGCGCGCCCGGACCGGGCCATTGTCGGGCACGGTGACGCGGAAGCGGCGCACGCGCTGGTCCAGCTCCTCGAAGGGCGGCACCACGTCGAACTGCTCGCCGTACATGAAGCTGTCGGTGATGTAGACGTCCAGTTCGCCCGGCGCGACGTCGTCCACCCACAGCCCGTAGGGGCTGCGCAGCTGGTCGGCGCCAAACACGCCCGCAGGGACGAAGTCGGGCAGGGTGAAGGCCTGCACGCGGTGGTTGTCGCGCTCCACGACGAACAACAGGTCGCCGTGGACGGCCACGCCGTTGGGGCGACGGAACAGGCCCGCTGTCTTGCCCGGGCCGCCCACGGTGCGCAGCAGTGCACCGGTGTCGGCGTCCAGTACCAGCAGGCGGTGCGAGGTCTTGGCGCTGGCAATCAGCCAGGTGCGGCCGTCCTCGGCGGGCCAGGTGGTTACCGAGTCCAGTTCCTCTCCCGAGGTCTCGGGGGACACGAAGGTCTCCGGAATCACTCGTGCTTCCGGCGTGGCGACGTGCCGCGCCTGATCGCTGGTGGCGGAGGAGTTGCGGACCGGGGTGGTCGAACAGGCGGTGAGGGTGGCTGCCAGCAGGGCAACCAGGGCAATACGTGGGTGCATGGCGCGAGTGTAGCGGCGCGCTGGCCGCATGGGTGGCCCGGCGTCACGTCCTTATGACAAATCGCTCTATGCGGATAAAGCGATTGACATACGAAAATGCGGTCGGCAGAATGGCGCCATCCATCGAGACCGGCTGAGGGACAGGCCCTTTGAAGCCGGGGCAACCCACCACTGTGCGAGCAGTGCGAAGGTGCCAAATCCTGCGGTGACCCCGTGTCGCCGGAAGATGGTTGCGTCCAGTCCCTGCGATTCTTCGCCGGTGGCCGGCAGCACTGTCAGCACTCGATGGCCCTGTTTCCCTGGATGCCACGATGAGCCTGACGACCGCCGCCACGACCGCCGCCCGCTCCGACAGCGCGCTCGCGTTCCCCCACCCCCCGATTGACTTTCCGGCCGTGCGCGGCGAGCTGCGCGTGCGTCTGGCGATGCGGCACGCCGGCCAGCGCGAGGTGGCGGTGCGCTATGAGCTGCTGGGCGAGGCCGGATTGCCGGTGGTGTTCGTGGCCGGTGGCATCTCCGCGCATCGCCATGTCGCGGCTAGCGCGGCGTTTCCCGAGGCGGGCTGGTGGCAGGAGCAGGTCGGCACCGGTCGCGCCATCGACCCGGCCCAGCAGCGCGTGCTGTCCTTCGACTGGATCGGTGCCGCCGGCGATCTCGACGTGGTCATCGACCCGGCCGACCAGGCCGACGCCATCGCCGCGCTGCTGGATGCGTTGAAGCTGGAGCGTCTGGACGCATTCGTCGGGGCGTCCTACGGGGCGATGGTGGGACTGCAGTTTGCCGAGCGTCATGGCCGGCGGCTTGGCCAATTGGTGGCGATCAGTGGCGTGCACCGCGCGCACCCGTTCTCCAGCGCGTGGCGCGCCCTGCAGCGCCAGGCGGTGGCGCTGGGCGCGCTGCAGTGCGATGAGGCGCATGGCCTCGCACTGGCTCGGCAACTGGCCGTGCTCAGCTACCGCAGCCCGGAAGAGTTTGATGCGCGGTTCGAAGCGCCGCAGGTGGTGGACGGCCGCGTACGCGTCGGCGCAGAGACCTACCTCGCGCATTGCGGACACAAGTATGTCGAGCGCACGCCCCCGACGGCGTTCCTGCGCTTGTCGGAATCCATTGACCTGCAAGCCGTCGACCCGCGCCGCATCGCCCTGCCGGTGACGCTGGTGGCCGTGGCGGAAGATCGCCTGGTGCCGCTGCAGGATGCCTATGCCCTTGCCGAGCACCTGCGTGGCGAGACCCGTCTTTGCGTGCTGCGTTCGGTGTACGGCCACGACGCATTCCTGAAGGAGGAAGGCGAGATCGCGCGCATCCTCCGCACCACGCTGGCCGAACAACTGGAGCAAGCAGCATGAGCAACCGCAACGTGTGTACCTCGGCCGTGCGCGCCGGCATCGACCGTGACGTGGCCTTCGGCGCGGTGACGCCGCCGATCGTGCTGTCGTCCAACTTCAGCTTCGCCGGCTTCAACGAGAAGCGCACCTACGATTACACCCGCAGCGGCAATCCGACGCGCGACCTGCTCGGCGAGGCCTTGGCCGAACTGGAAGGCGGCGCGGGCGGCGTGATCACGTCCACCGGCATGGCCGCCATCACCTTGGTGCTGCACGCGTGCCTGAAGCCGGGCGACAAGCTGGTCGTGCCGCACGACGCGTACGGTGGCAGCTGGCGCCTGTTCAACGCGCTGGCGCAGAAGGGCCTGTTCGAACTGCTGACCGTGGACCTGACCAATGCGCGCGCGCTTAGCGATGCGTTGGCCACGGGCCCGGCAGTGGTGTGGATCGAGACGCCGTCCAACCCGCTGCTGCGCGTCACCGACCTGCGCTTCGTGATCGAGGCCGCGCACGCGGCCGGCGCGATCGCAGTGGTGGACAACACCTTCCTCTCGCCTGCGCTGCAGCGTCCCATCGAGTTCGGCGCGGACCTGGTGGTGCACTCCACCACCAAGTACATCAACGGCCACAGTGACGTGGTGGGCGGTGCGGTGGTCGCGCGCGAGGCCGCGCTGCACCAGCAACTGGTGTGGTGGGCCAATGCCCTGGGCATCACCGGCTCGCCGTTCGACAGCTTCCTCACCCTGCGCGGCCTGCGCACGCTGGACGCGCGCCTGCGCGTGCACCAGGAGAACACCCAGGCGCTGGTAGCGCTGCTCGACGCCCACCCCGCCGTGCGCACCGTGCACTACCCGGGCCTGGCCTCGCATCCGGGCCACGCGCTGGCGGCGCGCCAACAGCACGGCTTCGGCGCCATGCTGAGCGTGGAGATCGAAGGCGGCGAGCCAGCGGTGCGCGCCTTCATCGACGGATTGCAGTGCTTCACGCTGGCCGAATCGCTGGGCGGCGTGGAGAGCCTCATCGCGCACCCGGCCACCATGACCCACGCGGCGATGACGGCCGAAGCGCGCGCGGCCGCCGGCATCGGCGATGGCCTGCTGCGCCTGTCGGTGGGCATCGAGCATGCCGATGACCTGGTGGCCGACATCGCCGCGGCGCTCGACCGCGCGTTGGCCGTGGCCGACACCGCCAAACGCGTGTCGCGATGAGCGCCGTCGTCGCGGAGGTGGCGGCCGGCGTGCCGCAGGC
>NZ_AVPU01000083.1 GCF_000768355.1 Lysobacter daejeonensis GH1-9 | reverse complement strand
CGTAACGCTCGCGGCGGCTCGCGCGCGCCTCCGGCGATAGTGCGGCCCACGCGGCGGCGCGCTGGCGCAGTGCGGCGCGTTCAGTTTCGCCCCAGGCGTCCCAACGGGCAGCCTGGGCCTGCAATCGGGCGCGGTGCGCCGCCGGCAGCTTGGCCACACTGTCGCCAAAGGCCGGGAGGATCGGCGTGGCGGCGTACACCAGACCCACGCTCAACAGCGCGGGCAGCAGCAGGCGCATCACGCGGCGGTGGTCAGGGTTGCGCATTCGCGTCCCCTTCCTCGGTCGACTCCAGCGGGGCCAGGGGGGCATCGGGCAACGCTTCCAGCGGCGCGGCGGGCGGCACCTCGGGGTCGCCGCTGGCGACGGGTTCGGCCGCGGCCGTGCCGGCCTCCACCGCCACCAGCCAGGACTGCAGGGGAAGGTCGGCCGCGGTGGCCTCGCCCTCCGGGTCGGCGAGCAAAGCGAAGTCCGGGTGGGCGACCAACGCGGCGTCGGCCGACAGGGTCGCCACGGGAGGCTCGGCTGGCGGCAGGGGGTCGACC
>NZ_AVPU01000079.1 GCF_000768355.1 Lysobacter daejeonensis GH1-9 | reverse complement strand
AGCAAGTACATCGCGGCGGCGCGGGTGGCCGGGCTGGACTGGCCGGCGCTGGTGGCCATGGACGAGGCCGCGCTGGCGGCCGCCTTGTTTGCACCGACGTCGACGAACAAGCCGCGCGGTGAGCGAGTGCTGCCCGATGTGCTGAGCATCCACCGCGAGTTGCGACGCAAGGGCGTGACCTTGCAGCTGCTGTGGGAGGAATATCTCGCCGCGCATGCGGGCCAGCCGACCTACCGCTACACCCAGTTCGTCGAGCACTACCGGCGCTACGCCCAGACGCTCAAACGTTCGATGCGTCAGCTGCACCGTGCGGGCGAGAAGCTATTCATCGACTATGCCGGGCCGACGCTGCCGGTGGTCGACCCGGCCACCGGCGAAGTGCGCCGGGCGCACATCTTCGTCGCCGCCCTGGGCGCCTCGAATTACACCTATGCCTGCGCGACGCCAGGCGAAACCCAGGTGGACTGGCTGACCTCGCTGGGCCAGGCTCTGACCTACTTTGGCGGCGTGCCGGAAATGGTTGTGCCGGACAATCCGCGCGCCCTGGTCGCCCAGCCGGATCGCTACGAGCCGGGCCTGAACCGGGCCACGCTGGAGTGCGCGCGTCATTACCAGACGGTGATCCTGCCGGCACGGCCACGCAAGCCTCAGGACAAGGCCAAGGCCGAGGTGGCGGTGCAGGTGGTCGAGCGCTGGATCATGGCGCGGCTGCGCCATCGGCAGTTCTTC
>NZ_AVPU01000078.1 GCF_000768355.1 Lysobacter daejeonensis GH1-9 | reverse complement strand
CGGCTCGGCTTAATTCAGGCGTTAGAGCCCATGGCAGCATTCTGGATTCTGGTGGTTGTGCTTCTGCTGTTCTTATCGCTCGTGATCCCTGCGGCGCTTGTGAGTGAGCCACTGCCCAGAAGACGGGCAATGGGCATGTCTTTTGGCCTCGCCTTTTTCGTGGCAAACCTGGCGGGCGCTGCGTTCGTGCTCTATATGGCAGCGCACGGCGTGACCGGTGTTGGTCGGCGTCTTAGCGCAACAATCATTTACTTCAGCGATAGTCCGATTGTATTTTCTTTCGCGCTGCTAGTTGCCTTAGCTCTCCCGGCTTGCCTAGCCGCGGTTGGCTGGCAAATATTTCGCGGAGCTCAGCGTGGTTCGGCTGGGCTCTAACAGTTCATTCAAGCCGAAGACACTTCGTGTCTCGGCTTAATTCAAGCGTTAGGCGGCAGGAAGCAGAGGGTAACGAGCCTTGAAAATCACGGATTTCCTAGTCATGGACTCAGACGGAAACACAATCCCTGCGGACCCGTTCGGGAACAATCTGGCTTTCTGCTGTCCAAGCTGCGGCTATCCCGTCCTCGCGATTACACTCGCCAATCAGCGGGGTAGCGACGAGATGCATCCAGCGATTTGCAGGGGGTGCTACGCAGCGTACTTCTTGGACATTCGTCCCAGCGCTGAGAAGCTCTACGTCCAGGCGGCGGGCTCTGCCGCCTAACAGTTCATTCAAGCGGAAGCCGCTTCGCGGCTCCGCTTAATTCAGCAACTGTCTTGTGATCGTGCCTGTCAGGCCATGATCACTCCCTCCGCACGCAGCTCATCACGCCGTCTCGCGTTGACGATGCCCAACAGCTTTCGCATGGATGCCACCAGCGCCACCTTACCCACCT
>NZ_AVPU01000077.1 GCF_000768355.1 Lysobacter daejeonensis GH1-9 | reverse complement strand
CGTCCGTGATTTCGGGGTAGAACCCATGCTTCTTGGGCTATTGAGAAGTTTCATGGGCGCCTAACGCCTGAATTAAGCCGAGCCGCGAAGCGGCTTCGGCTTGAATGAATTGTTAGACCTTATCCAGGGGAAAGGTGTCTAGCTGTACATCAGATGCTTCAATTATCCAGCGTGCTTCCATGCCGGGCGGGCCTGCCCATTCGATCTCGTGGATCACGTTGCCCTTATCGCTGAGTCGGATCTCGCTGTATCGCCAGTCAAAGTGACCTGCCGCCGAGTGGGGGTTGCTCATGGCGTAGGAGAAGACCTGCGGGTAGAACAGCTCTATGAATCGATCGTGGTAAGCGCCTAGCAGGCGAACCCGAAGGCTCAATGACCGAATCTCGTGACGCTCGCCCTCCGAGGGCTCCTCGAATTTAGCCCACTCAAGCCAGCCGTCGTGAGGGCATCGAGGATCGGATGCGTTAAGTAGCAAGCCGGATGACGCAAGGTTGTACGCGGCTGTGGGAAATCTTGAACGGTTCTGCGCCAAGTACTCCGCGTACCGCCGGAAGGGCACGTTTGGGTCGCCGTCTGTGTCCAACTGCTCAGAGAGCACGTACATAAGGTCTAACGCCTGAATTAAGCCGAGCCGCGAAGCGGCTTCGGCTTGAATGAATTATTAGGCCCCGACACCAGGCCTGCCCGAGAAAGACCTAAGAACAACTGCGCCCCCACCTCCGCGCACGCGGCCGGGGTAAACAACGACGAGTCGAAAGCCTCAGCAAACACGTCCGAGACAGTTTGGGCTGCGTCAGTAGCGTCGTGAATGTGCGGGACTCGAGCCGCAAGGGTAGCAATCTCTGCCTCGAACTCAGACGCTGGCGCACCGTCTGAAAGGAGTGCGTAAGGATCCCAGGAGCGAACAGCCTCCCCAACTACTCCTAGTGCTAGCTCGTAATCCTTCCGTGTTCGCATAGGGGCCTAACGCATGAATTAAGCCGAGCCGCG
>NZ_AVPU01000075.1 GCF_000768355.1 Lysobacter daejeonensis GH1-9 | reverse complement strand
AAGGGTAAGTTCGAGCGCACCAAGCCGCACGTGAACGTGGGCACCATCGGTCACGTTGACCACGGCAAGACCACGCTGACCGCAGCGCTGACCAAGGTGGGCGCGGAGCGTTTCGGTGGTGAGTTCAAGGCCTATGACGCGATTGACGCGGCGCCGGAAGAGAAGGCGCGCGGCATCACGATCTCGACCGCGCACGTGGAATACGAGTCCCCGACCCGTCACTACGCGCACGTTGACTGCCCGGGCCACGCCGACTACGTGAAGAACATGATCACCGGTGCCGCCCAGATGGACGGCGCGATCCTGGTGTGCTCGGCCGCTGACGGCCCGATGCCGCAGACCCGCGAGCACATCCTGCTGTCGCGTCAGGTCGGCGTGCCGTACATCGTCGTGTACCTGAACAAGGCCGACATGGTGGACGACGCCGAGCTGCTCGAGCTGGTCGAGATGGAAGTGCGCGAGCTGCTGAGCAAGTACGACTTCCCGGGCGACGACACCCCGATCATCCACGGTTCGGCCCGCCTGGCGCTGGAAGGCGACCAGTCGGAGATCGGCGTGCCGTCGATCCTGAAGCTGGTCGAGGCGCTGGATACCTTCATTCCGGAGCCGGAGCGCGACATCGACAAGCCGTTCCTGATGCCGGTCGAAGACGTGTTCTCGATCTCGGGTCGCGGCACCGTGGTGACCGGCCGTATCGAGCGCGGCATCATCAAGGTCGGTGACGAAATCGAAATCGTCGGTATCCGTCCGACCCAGAAGACGACCGTGACCGGCGTCGAGATGTTCCGCAAGCTGCTGGACCAGGGCCAGGCAGGCGACAACGCCGGTCTGCTGCTGCGCGGCACCAAGCGTGACGACGTCGAGCGCGGCCAGGTGCTGTGCAAGCCGGGTTCGATCAAGCCGCACACCGACTTCGAAGCCGAAGTGTACGTGCTGTCGAAGGACGAAGGCGGCCGTCACACCCCGTTCTTCAAGGGCTACCGTCCGCAGTTCTACTTCCGCACCACCGACATCACGGGCGCCGTGACCCTGCCGGAAGGCGTGGAGATGGTGATGCCGGGTGACAACATCAAGATGGTGGTCACCCTGATCAACCCGGTGGCGATGGACGAAGGCCTGCGCTTCGCGATCCGCGAAGGCGGTCGCACCGTCGGCGCGGGCGTCGTCGCCAAGATC
>NZ_AVPU01000076.1 GCF_000768355.1 Lysobacter daejeonensis GH1-9 | reverse complement strand
GGGGCTAGCGCCCAGTCGTCCAGCACCAGGACGTCGACCTTTGCCAGCTGTTGCAGGGTACGGCCGAAGCTGCCGTCGCCATGAGCGATGCGCAGTTGTTCCAGCAGGCGCGGGGTGCGCAGGTACAGGGTGCTATAGCCCTGGCGGCAGGCCTGGTTGCCCAGGGCGCAGGCCAGCCAGGTTTTGCCGGCACCGGTCGGGCCGGTCAGCAGCAGGTTGTGCTGCTGGCGGATCCAGTCGCCACTGGCCAGGGTGGCGATCAGACGCTCGTCCAGGGCGCGTCCGGAGCGGCGGTCGAGATCTTCCAGGCAGGCGTTGGCGTACTTGAGCTTGGCCTTCTTGCGCAGCCGTACCAGGCGCTGGTTGTCACGCCAGGCCAGTTCGCGGTCGAGCAGTAGGCCGAGGCGTTCATCGAAGCTCAGGCTGTGGCTGGCCGGCAGCGTCCATTGCTCTTCCAGGGCGCGGGCCATGCCGTCCAGGCGTAGCTGGTGCAGTTGATTCAGGGTGTGTTGCGGCATCATCGAACAGCTCCTGTTGCGGGGGTTGGTAGTAGTCGGCGCCACGGACGTTCTCGTGGTCGCCGGGTAAGGTCGTTTCGGCGGCACGCTGGGGCAGCGGCTGTTGATCCAGGCCTTGCTGGAGCAGGTTGCGCACGCTGCGCCCGGTGAAGGCGCGCAGGTGTACGGCACGTTCGGCAGCGGCTTCCAGGCGTGCATTGCCATAGCGCCGGGCCAGCGAGAGCAGGCCGAGGCAGGCGCGGTAGCCCATCTCCGGGTGCGGCTTGTGGGTCAGTTGGTGATCGATCAGTTGGCGCGTGTAGGGGCCGATCCGCTCGCCCCAGTCGAGCAGGCGTTGCGGCGTCCACTCACGATGCGCCTGGTGCGCTGCGGGCATGTGTTCGCGCTGGGTACTGTAAGCGCCGCGTCGCCCCAGCAGCAGGTGGCTGGCCACCCGCCGGTTGCCATGCAGCACTTCCAGGGTGTGTGCCGTCAGTCGCACGTCCACGTTCTGCCGGGCCAGGGCGGAGGGCACGCTGTAGAAGCTGCCATTGACCTCG
>NZ_AVPU01000074.1 GCF_000768355.1 Lysobacter daejeonensis GH1-9 | reverse complement strand
CTCCAGCGGTCCCCCGGCCGCCGCCAGCCGCTCGGCCAGCTGCCGTGGCCGGCCCGCCCGCAACTTGGGCCGCGCGGTGTACCCGGCTTCGGTCAGTCGCCACGCCCAGGCGTGGGTGAGGGCCAGTGGCTCGCCCTGGCGCAGCGGTCCGGGCAGCGCGGTGGCGAAGACCTCACCCAGCGGTGCATGCGTATAACGGGCCAGCCAGCCCAGCGAGTCGTACAACTCGCCCGCCAGCAGCGGCGCCGGGTCGAGCGCGGGGCCGGCCGTGCGCAGACCGGCAACCTCGTCGACCCCGGCCGTGGCGATTCCGGCCACCACCCCCACCAGCTCGCGCGGCCCGAACGGCACCCGTACCCGCTTGCCGATGTCGGCGGCGGATGGGGCGTGCCCGTCGGGCGACCGGTAGTCGAACAGCCGTGCCAGGGGCACCGGCACGGCGACCCGCCAGACAGGAAAAGGAGCGGCGGAAGCGGCATCGGCCATGGGCAAAGTTTACGGTGCCAGGGTGCCGGCGCAGCCATTGAGACAGTTGTGTGGCATTGCTGGGCCTGGGTTGATGAACATCACGTAAGTGTCCGGGTCAAAAGAGAATTCGCCTTTATCCACAAAGATTGTGGATAAGTCTGTGCATCGAGGCTCGACAGACTTGCGGGACGCCGCTGATTCAAGCCCTTCAGTCAGGTTGGACAAAAAAGTGCCATACATGTTTTTTCAATTTAGAACAATAGCTTGCGTGTGAAACATTGGTGTACGCGCACGCCACCATGCTGCGCCGCATCGACAGATGACGGGAATTTGACTGCTGTGCACAACCGCCATCGGCTGCAACCCGCGCCACTGCGTGTTGGGCGGGTTAACCCGCGCTTGTCAAGAGAATATTGGGACAGGCGTCTCGCTATGATGCGGCCCATGCCGAAGCCGTTCCCCCTGCCGTAGTGTCTGCGGTCCGCCCCCCGTCTCCCCCGCCTGCCCTGAGCGCGTTCCTGCGCGGGGTGGAGCGTCGCGGCGCCGTCCTGGCCGAGTTGCAGTGCGGGGATGCGGCGGCTGGCGATGCCGCCCTGGCGGCGGCTATGCGCGTGTTTTGCGACGAGGCCGCCGCCATCCCCATGGCCGAATGGCCGCGCCGCTTCTGGGCCACCCTGCTGGCCGAGCCGGCGCTGCGCCGTCGGGTCGCGGTGGCGGCGGCGATCGAGCCCACTG
>NZ_AVPU01000072.1 GCF_000768355.1 Lysobacter daejeonensis GH1-9 | reverse complement strand
TCGGCTTAATTCAGGCGTTAGGCCGCAGGACTAGCACGATGTCATTCAAGCCCAGGACTACCAAGCTTGTCCTTGTCGTGGTGCTACTCGGCATCGTATTGCTAGCGTGGCTTAGCGTTCCTGCTCCGTGGTCAACTCCTCGCGTGCTAAGGGGGACCGTGATCCACTCCGACCTGGTCCTAGGCAGCAAGGTTAGGGGCGGGTCAAAAGGATCGATCTCGGTGCACCTAGAGGATGGCTCTGTGGTGTGGCTCTCGATGTCTCGATCCACGCTCCCACCAGTATCTACCTCGGTTCTAGTCGAGGAGCGCCATGGCTTGTTCGGGCAGCGCCTTGTTACGCTTGTCGGCAGGTAGGTCCGGCGGTCGGCTGCGGCCTAACAATTCATTCAAGCCGAAGCCGCTTCGCGGCTCGGCTTAATTCAGGCGTTAGGCCGGACAGGACACGTGACAGCGACTGAGCCAATGATGATTAGTTGCGGGCCCCACGGAGAACGAGTTTCCGCGGTGGTCTGTAAGCACATGCTAGAAGGGCAGCCTGCTCCAGCCGGATTCGTCGAGAACAGCAGCGACCCAAGTGACCTGCAGGCATGGTGCTACTTGTGCGAGGATAAATTCCAGCTGGAGGGAGACATGACGGATGCTTTTAGGGATTTCAATGGCATGACCATCGTCTGTGTCGTCTGCTATGCCGAGGTCAGAACTCGCCATACCATTCCAGCGAGCCAGTAGCCATGCAACTTTGCACCGGCCTAACAGTTCGTTCAAGTCGAAGCTCAATCGCTTCGCGCTTGAACTCGACTTAACTCAAGCGTTAGGCGGCTGGGGTAGATCACAGTGAACGTCCAGAAGAGCAAATGGGCACGTCGCGGCACCTATTCCCTGGTCGCGGGTCTCGGCGCTTTCTTCGCACACTTCAACTCGCAGTACGGATGGGTCACGCCTCCTGAGTACAACCGCACAAAAGGGTTTTGGCTTGAGCCGTTCATGCCAGCTCTGCAGCCCTATCTTCCGGTTCTCGTTCCGGCCATTGGCGCTGCTCTGTTGGTCTCAGCCGTTTACTGTGCTTGGCGCTATACACTTGCTGCCAAGGTTGGCGGGTCAGCCGCCTAACAATTCATTCAAGCCGAAGCCGCTTCGCGGCTCGGCTTAATTCAGGCGTTAGGCGGCATTGGAAACATGAATCGCACCCGAGAAGAGAAGCTAAGCCCCGCACTTCACCTGGCTCGCGATCTGGCCGATCTGCGCATGAAACTCCTGTCCTATCAACAGCCACATACCAGACTCGCGGAATGGCTAGAGGATGCGATCGTTCGCATCAACCGCGCTACCAATGAAAAGCGCTGGCTGCCCATTTGGTGGCGTTACGGAACAATTGATGCAAACGCTAGCGGGGGGTTC
>NZ_AVPU01000005.1 GCF_000768355.1 Lysobacter daejeonensis GH1-9 | reverse complement strand
GCCCTAACAATTCATTCAAGCCGAAGCGGTAGTTCCTACGGTTCAGTGGACACCCTGATCTAACTTCAGGAGTGTCTCCATGGCTAAGCCAGACCCCAGACGACTTACCAACGCACCCACACGTTCGCAACCCGGCGCGCCGCGGCGGCGTTTGCCCCCCAGATGGATACACTGCCTACCCAATGACACACCCCATTCATCCAATAGACCAAAGCCAGGTCGTCGAAGCTTTGCTCTCGGTGAATCACCTGCCCACATCCGATCTGCGGGACGGCAACGTTCGATTGTTTGGCTGCGAGGCCGATAACAAACTATGTGGCGTCGTTGGGCTCGAGATGCACGCCCACGTTGCGCTACTACGTTCGCTTGTCGTTCCGGCCACAGAACGTGGCAAAGGCCTTGGGGCTGCACTCATCGCCCACGCTGAGCTATTTGCCGCCCAGCAAGGCGTTGACACCATTTACCTCCTGACCACCACAGCGGCAGTCTTCTTCGAGCGCTACGGGTATGGTCATGTTGCGCGAGAAAGCGCCCCAGCGGCCATTGCAGGCACCCACCAGTTCTCCGAGCTCTGCCCGTCGTCGTCTGCGTTCATGGCGAAGTCGCTTGCCGCGCTCCGCCCCGCCTGATTTCCGGACCAAGCCCCGCGCATGCGCCCACCCACCGTCATCAATCCCAAAGATGACCCCACCACCCAGCGCTGGTCGCGCTACCGCCTGGTGCGGCTGGCGTTCTGGACCACGCTGTTCCTGGCCGGGGTGATGACGCCCACGTGGTACTTGCCGTTGTTCGTGGGGGTGACGTTGCTGGCCGTGTTCTGGCCGTGCCCCCGGTGCGGCAAGCGCGTAGGCATCTTCTCGGCACTCTACGTGTTCCACCTCCCGTGGCCCTTCGGCGGCATGTGCATGACGTGCTTCCAGCCGCTACTGCGCAAGCCCAAGGACGGCTGACCGGGCAACGTCGCGACGAATATGCTGAACCTCCCCGTAGCCCCAGTCCAGCCAGCAAGGTGAAACCATGGCCAGCGACATCGGTTTCGTCGAATACGTGATCGAGCAGTCGCAGTTGGCCGCGCGGCTCGGCCACAAGCGGCTGTTTGGCGAGTTCGCGCTGTACCTCAACGAGAAGGTGGTCGCCTTCGTCTGCGACAACAGCCTGTTCCTCAAGAACACAGAGGCAGCAGCCCGACTGGCGCCGGACTGCCCGATGCTACCGCCCTACCCCATGGCCAAGCCGCACCCGATGGCCAATGCGTTGCTGGATGAGCCGGACCTGCTGCGGAAGGTGCTGCTGGCCATCGAGGCTGAGCTGCCTGCACCGAAACCGCGCGCACCTTCGAAGCGGACCAAGGCGCGCCGCTAGGCCCCCACGCGGGCCAGCACCGCCTCGATGTCCCGCTCCTCCAGCAGCGTGCCGAATGCCATGCCGCGCTGCCCCGCCACGCGGCTACGGTGGAAGGCGTCCGCCACCGGGCTGCGCGCCTGCCGCAACACCGCCGCCTGCATCGCAATGGCGAGTCGCTCCACCAGCCAGCGCGCATGCAGCTCTGGCACGGCGTTGCCGTCGACCAGCACGTCCGCCAGCGTGGCGGCCAAGTGCTCGCCGCCCTCATCTTCCAACGCGCCGGAGGCCTGCAGCCAACGCCACAGGGCCTGCCCGTGCACGGGCTCACGCGCCAGCGCGCGCAGCACGTCCAGGCACTGGATGTTGCCGCTGCCTTCCCAGATCGAGTTCAGGGGTGCCTGCCGGTACAGGCGCGGCAGCACGGACTCCTCCACGTAGCCGGCGCCGCCCAGGCACTCCTGCGCCTCGTTGACGAAGGTGGCGGCACGCTTGCATACCCAGTACTTGCCGGCGGCAGTGCCGATGCGCGCCACCGCGGTGGCCAGCGGGTCGGCGTCCGCACGCTCGATGGCCTGAGCCACGTGCAGTGCCAGCGCGATGGCGGCTTCGGCCTCCAGCGCGAGATCGGCCAGCACGTTGCGCATCAGCGGTTGCTCCAGCAGGGCGCGGCCGAAGGCGTGCCGGTGGCGGGCGTGGTGCAGCGCGTGCGCCAGCGCCATCCGCATCTGCGCGGCGGAGCCGAGCATGCAGTCCAGGCGCGTCAGCATCACCATCTCCAGGATGGTGGCCACGCCACGGCCTTCCTCGCCGATGCGCCGCGCCCAGGCGCCGCAGAACTCGACTTCGCTGGAGGCGTTGGACCAGTCGCCCAGCTTGTCCTTCAGCCGCATCACCCGATACGCGTTGCGGCGCCCATCGGGCAGCAGGCGCGGCAGCAACAGGCAGGTGAGGCCTCCCGGCGCCTGCGCCAGCACCAGGAAGCCATCCGACATCGGCGCGGACATGAACCACTTGTGCCCCACCAGCGCGTATTCGCCCTCGCCCGCCAGAGGCGCGGCGCGGGTGGTGTTGGCGCGGACGTCCGAGCCGCCCTGCTTCTCGGTCATGCCCATGCCGAGGGTGACACCGGCCTTCTGCGCGATGGGCACTTCCCGCGGATCGTAGTGTGGCGCCGCAGCCTTGCTCGCCCACTCGGCCAGCGCGGGTTCGCGGCGCAGCACGGGGACGGCGGCGTGGGTCATGGTCAGCGGGCAACTGGTGCCCGGTTCGACCTGGTGGTGCAGGTAGCTCAACGCGGCCCGTGCGACATGCGCTCCAGCTTCCGGGCCGGTCCAGGACAGTCCCGCTACGCCGTGGCCGATGGCCGCCTCCATAAGGTGGTGGTACGCAGGATTGAACTCCACGCGATCGATGCGCTGGCCGAAGCGATCATGTGTGCGCAGGCGCGGTCGATCGCGGTGGGCGTCGAATGACAACGCATACAGCTCTCCGCCAGCGAGCGTGCCGTAGGCGGCCAATTGCGTGGCGAATGCCGCTCCACCCTCGCGTCCGACCGCGTCACGCAGGGCGATGTCATCGGCCCACAGGTCGCGCGGCGCGAACTCCGGCGGTTGGTTATCGACCACGTGGGTTTCGAACGGCGGCAGGTCCATGTGCGGCTCCGGCAGCGATGCTCCTGGGATTGTGCGCCCGCGTCCGCCGGCTGTCCCGCCCGCGTCGAACAGGCAAAAAAAACCCCGCGCCAGGCGCGGGGTTTGGAGTGGCGTGGGCCGTATCAGGCGGGCTGGACGCCCGAAGCCTGTGCGCCCTTCGGGCCCTGGGTCAGCTCGTAGCTGACGCGCTGGCCTTCCTGCAGGCTGCGGAAGCCCTTGGAGTTGATCGCCGAGAAGTGCACGAACACGTCCGCGCTCCCATCCTCCGGCGAAATGAAGCCAAAACCCTTGGCGTCGTTGAACCACTTCACGGTGCCGTACTGCATATCCTTGATGACCTCATGCTGGATGCGTTGGACGCGCCGCCGCCGTTTGGCGGCAAGCGCGCGACCCGAGTATGCAAACTGAACGCCGGCTTTACAATCGTTCCGTTACCAGCCCTGCCGGGCCCACGGGGCCGCCTCAACCAGCCAGCAGGGCCTTCAACAGCGCCGGCAGCCCGGCGGAGGCGGCAGCCACGTTGTCCAATACGTCCTGCAGGGTGATCACCTCGTCCGGGTCGGGGCCGGCGCCGGCCGCCCAGTTGGCCACAATGGCCAGGCAGGCGTAGTCCAGTTCCATTTCGCGGGCGAGGCCCGCCTCCGGCATGCCGGTCATGCCGACCAGGTCGCAGCCGTCGCGGCGCATGCGCACGATCTCGGCACGGGTCTCCAGGCGCGGGCCCTGGGTGGCGCCGTAGCAACCGCCATCCACCAGCGCGACGTGGGCCCTGGTCGCCGCGGCGACCACCGCCTGGCGCAGGCTGCGCGTGTAGGGCTCGCCGAAGTCGACGTGCAGCACCTCGGTGCCCTCCTCCTCGCAGATGGTGGAGATGCGGCCCCAGGTGTAGTCGATGAGCTGGTCCGGGCACGCCAGCACACGCGGCCCGAAGCGTTCGGTGATGCCGCCGACGGTGTTGAGCGCCAGCACGCGTTGCGCGCCCAAGGCCTGAAGCGCGGCGAGGTTGGCGCGGTAATTGACTTTGTGCGGCGGCACCGAATGGCCTTCGCCATGGCGCGCCATGAAGGCGACGCGATGGCCGTCCAGTGTGCCCACGCGCACCGGGCCGGACGGCATGCCGTAGCGGGTCTCGGGCTCGTGGCTGGTCACGTCCTGCAGGTCGGCCAGCTTGTACAGGCCGGTGCCGCCGATGATGGCGAGTTCGATGGTGCTCATGATGTGGGGCTCTCGGAAACGGGGAGGGAGGCGATTTCACCCGTCGTTGCGCGACGATGCGTATCGGCGGTCGCCAGACGGCCCACGCAGACCATTGCGCCCCATAGCGCCGCGCCCGCTACTGTCGCCAGGACATCCTGCATGTCGAAAGTGCGGTTGGGGCGGTACACCTGGGCGAACTCCCAGGCCAGCAAACCGCCGGTACTGATCAGCAGCGCCACGGCGTGCGTACGCGTCAGTCGCCACAACTGCGTCCACCCGAACACCGCGGTGCCACCAAAACCACGTTGCAATTGCAATGCCACGAACAGGCCCGGCAGCGTGGCGGCCGCGACCAGGTTTGGGGCATAGCCTAGGAACGCTTCGGTCGCTCCGTTTTCGCGCAGGCCCTTGATCCAGATGATTGCGAGCTGACCCAGGGTCATGAGCACGGTCATCCAGCCTGATACGCTCCTGTGAGTGACCATGGGCTCAGTCCTTGAGCGCGTAGATGTCCGGCAGGTTGCGACCCTGCTCGTGGTAGTCCATGCCGTAGCCGAAGACGTAGCGATCCGGCACGGTCACGGCCACGTAATCCGCGGATATGCCCGGCACGCAACGGTCATGGTCCTTCGTCGACAGTGCGGCGATGCGCACGTCGGCGGCGCCCTCGGACCGGCACCAGTCGCGCACGGCTGCCAGCGTGTGGCCCTCGTCGAGGATGTCGTCGGCCAGGATCACGCGGCGGCCCGCCAGCGGCGTGGCCGGGCGGTGCTTCCACACCAGGTCGCTGCCGGTGGTCTGGCCGCGGTAACGGGTGGCGTGCAGGTAGTCGAACTCCAGGTCCAGGCCCAGTGCGCCCAGTTCCATCGCCAGTTGCGCGGCGAACGGCAGGCCGCCGTGCATGATCGTCAGGTACACCGGCACGCTGCCGGCGTAGTCGCGGTGGATTTCGACGGCCATCTGCTTGATGCCGGCGTCGATGGTGGCGCGGTCGACCACCACCTCGGCGTTGGCCAGGGCATCGGCCAGCGCGGGGCGCGTATCGGCAGCCATCAGGCGATTCCTTCCTGGCGGGTACGGGCTTGGGCGTAGCGGGCGTCGGCCAGCAGGCCGTCCCAGCCCATCGGGCCGCGGCCGATCAGGCCGGTCAGCGCCATGGTGTTGAGCTTGCGGTCCTTGATGGCGTCCAGCGACTCCTCCACCAGCTCCGGATGGCAGACCAGCACCACGTCACAGCCCGCATCCAAGTGCAGGTCCACGCGCTGCTTGATGCCACCGGCGGAGAACGCCGCGGCCATGCCGATGTCGTCGCTGAAGACCACGCCGCGGAAGCCCATCTCCTTGCGCAGGATGTCCTCGATCCAGACCTTGGAGTAGCCGGCGGGTTCCGGCGCGACGGCGGGATAGACCACGTGGGCCATCATCACCGCATCGGCCTTGGCCTCGATGCCGGCCACGAACGGCACCAGGTCCAGCGCGCGGATCTCGTCCAGCGGGCGTGGGTCGATGGCGTCGTCGAAGTGGGTGTCTTCCAGCACCGAACCGTGGCCCGGGAAGTGCTTGAGCGTGGCGGCCATGCCGGCACTGTGCATGCCGCGCACGTAGGCGCGGGTGAAGTCGGCGACCACAGCCGGATCCTCGGAGAAGGCGCGGTTGCCGATGGCGCGATTGCCCCGGCCCAGGTCCACCACCGGAGCGAAGCTCAGGTCCACGCCGGTGGCGCGAACTTCGCAGGCCATCAGCCAGGCGTGCTCCTCGGCCATCGCCAGCGCGGCAGCCTTGTCCTGCGCATACAGGCGGCCGAAGTGCTCCAGCGGCGGCAACGCGCTGTAGCCCTCGCGGAAACGCTGCACGCGACCGCCTTCCTGGTCCACGCAGACCAGCTGCGGGCGCGGCGCGGCTTCGCGGATGGCCTGCGACAGCTCCGCCACCTGCGCCTTCGACGCGAAGTTGCGGGAGAACAGGATCACGCCGGCGCAGGCATCGTGCTGCAGCCAGTCGCGCTCCTGCGCGGTGAGTTCGGTGCCGGCAACGCCAATGACGAGCATTCGGAAAACTCCTGGTATCGGGGTGCGGCACCACGGCGCCGCAAGGTCAGTGGATTGTGGCGCAGATGCCGCGCCGGGCCCAGCACGTGCGGCTGAACGGGCACGGCGACGTAATGGCGGTCAGCCTTCGCCGGCCTGCTCCACGGCGGTCCACTGGTTGAAAGGCCGGGTGGCCAACGCGAGGTTGTAGTAGCGCGGACTGTCGGTCACTTCCCGCCCTGCCCACGCGGGCTTGGTGAAGGCTTCGTCGGCGGATGAAAGCTCGATCTCCGCCACCACCAGCCCGGCGTTGTCGCCGAGGAACTCATCCACTTCCCACAGGTGGCCATCGACGGTGACGTAATGACGGCGCTTGTCGACCAGCCCGCCCACGCTCAGCGCCAGCAGGCCGCGCGCGTCGTCCACGGGGATGGCGTAGTCGAACTCCTGGCGGGTGTGGCCCAATTCGCGCGACTTGAGGTTGAGGTAGGCCTCGTCACCCTGGATGCGCACGCGCACCGAGGCCTTCATCGCACCGGTGTCCATGGCGGCGAGGTCGTTGAGGTAGCCCTGCGCCATCGGCACGACCTTGTGCGCGGCGGCGCGCCAGCCGTCGCCGGTGACGAGGAATTTGCGTTCGATTTCCAATGCCATGGGGGCTCCTGATGTGGTGGGGCCGGGCAGACAGCGATCACTGATATGAGCGTAACCATCGGCCGCCAGGCGCACGGGCGCGCGCCGGCGCGATAACCGCTGCCGTTGCCTGGTACTGAGTCAGCGGGGCTCGAACATCGCGATGGACTCGACGTGCGCGGTGTGCGGGAACATGTCCATCACGCCAGCGGCCTTGAGCTTCCAGCCGCGCTCGTTGACCAGGTAGCCCGCGTCGCGCGCCAGCGAGGCCGGGTGGCAGCTCACGTACACGATGCGCTTGAACTGTTTGAGCGGCAGCTGGGTCAGCACGAAGTCCGCCCCCGAACGCGGCGGGTCCAGCAGCAGCTTGTCGAAGCCTTCGCGCATCCAGGTGTGACCGGACAGGTCCTTGCCCAGGTCGGCCGCGTGGAACTGCGCATTGGGCAGGCCGTTGTTCGCGGCGTTCTCACGCGCGCGCAGCACCAGCCCCGCCTCACCTTCCACGCCAACCACCTCGCGCACGCTGCGTGCCAGCGGTAGGGTGAAGTTGCCCAGGCCGCAGAACAGGTCGAGCACGCGCTCGTCCGGCTGCGCATCCAGCAGGTCCAGCGCGCTGCGGATCATCTTGCCGTTGAGGCCGGCGTTGACCTGGATGAAGTCCAGCGGGCGGAAGTTGAACTCCAGGTTCCACTCCGGCAGCGAGAACGCCAGCTTGATCTGTTCCGGCCACAGCGGGTGCACGCTGTCCACGCCGCCGGGCTGCAGGAAAATGGCGAAGCCGTGCTGCTGGCCGAACGCCACCAGCGCGGCCTTGTCCGCCTCCGACAGCGGCGAGAGGTGGCGGATCGTCAGCGCGATGCCGCTGAAGTCGGCCTGGCGGTCGCCGGCGATGAACTCGATCTGCGGGATGTCCTTGCGCGCCTCCATGCCGTCGACCAGCGTGGCCAGTGCGGCCACCTTGTCGCCGATCTCCGGGATCACCGTGTGACAGAACGCCACGTCGGCGACGAAGCGCGGATCGACCTCGCGGAAACCGACGAGGGTCTTGTCCTTCTTGTCCACGCGGCGCACCGAGAAGCGGCCCTTGCGGCGGTAGCCCCACGCAGCATCGGTCAGCGGCGGCAGCACGGTCTCCGGGGTGACGTGACCGATGCGGCTCAGGTTCTCCAGCAGCACGTTCTGCTTGGCGAGGATCTGCTTGTCCTCGGCGTAGTGCTGCATCGCGCAACCGCTGCACACACCGAAGTGGGCGCAGCGCGGCTCGACGCGCTCTGGCGCGGCCACCAGCACCTCGACCGTCTTGGCCTCGTCGAAGTTGCGGTTGCGCCCGGTCTGGCTGGCCATGACCCGCTCGCCCGGCAGGGCCCCAGCCACGAACACGGCCTTGCCGTTCTCGCGGCGGGCCACGCCGCGGCCGTCGTGGGTCAGGCCGGTGATCTCGGCTTCGAAGGGGGTCTGGTCGATTCGCGCCACGGTTACAGCCGGTTTTCAGGGGGTGTCTATTGTCGCAGATACGGGAAATCGCGGCCGCGCCCGACGGTCGGGGCAAAAAGAAGGGGCGGCTGGTTCAGCCGCCCCCTCCTGTCCTGTCGTTGGTCGCGTGGGCGTTGCAGCCGTTACTTCTGCTTCCACGCCCCGCCCGACTGGTACCACCAGCCCGGCCGCGCGCTCTCGATCCACTGCCTGGCGAACACGTCGCGGATCTGCCCTTCCCACTCCGCATGCCCGTTGGCGACCGCCACCTCGCGGTACACCGCCTTGCGGTCGCGGTTGTCGTCAGCCACGGCTTGGTTCACCGCCACGCGGTCCTTCAGCGCCAGCTTGGACGCGTCGCGGACCACGATGGTGCCATCGCCGGCAAAGCCCAGCGCGCCGGCGTCGAAGCCCGCGCGCAGCTGCGCGTCAAAGCGGCTCGCCATGCGCGCCTGGATGGCCTGGATGGCCGGGGTCTTGATCGTGATGTCCGGGGCCGACTGCGCGCGCGCCGCACCGATGCCGACCAGCGACAACCAATCAATGCGTGAAGCCAGCGCGGCCGGTGCCATCGGCGCCGACAGCGAGGCACTCTGGCCGCCGGACGTGCCCCCACTGGGCTTGGTGCCCTCGGCCTCGTCGCCAATCACCTTTTCGACGAACTCCTTCGCCGCCTCCTTGGCCTCGGCGGCCGGGAAGTAGACATTGATCGTCACGCACGCCGTCAACATGACGGCGGCAACCGGTATTCCCATCCAACGGCGCATGTGAACTCTCCTGTGTGTACGTTGCGGTGCTGCGGTCATTGCACGACGGGCTTGACGTCACCCGTGCCGATCGCCGCGAGGCGCTCCAGCAGGGTCGGCCAGTCCACCCGACGGTTGAAACCGACCACGGTCAGCCGGGGCAGCCCCGCGCCTTCCACGATAATAAATCCCTGTCCGGCTGAACCGAGGCCATCCATGGTGCAGACCTCGTCAGCCAGGCGGCAGGCAATGCCGATGCGTTTGTAGCCAAAGTCGTCGAACAGTGCGATAAGCCGCCCCTGCAGGCTGCCAACGAACGAGGCATCACCCACGCTGGAGATGTTCTGCACCGCGCGCTGGCTGATGCGCTGGCGCAAGCCGCGCTTGCGTTCGGTATGCAGCTCGGCATCGAAAGCCACGGGCTGCCAGTCCACCAGGCGCAGTCCCTTGATGTGCCCGTCCAAAGCACCGGTGATGCTGCCAAAACCGAACACGCCGGTGACGGATTCCAGATCAAGGTCGTCGATGACGATGTCGGAGGTCAGCGTGGGCGCCACGCCGAAGGGGCGCTCCATGGACAGCGAAGAAACCTGCACGCGGCCGTTGAACAACTGCATGTCCAGCCCGCCATCGAAGTCGAGCCGGTCGTTGGCGTACCGTGCACGGGGAATACTGCCACTCAACTGGCCGGTGAATGCCGGCCAATCCAGCGCCTTCGATAGCTGTGCGATGTCGAGCTTGTCCAGTGAAAGTCCGAACTGGATCTCAAGCCCATGCGCATCGCTGGGCGGGCGGATGCGTATGCCGTCAAAACGCGCCTCGCCGCCCAGCAGCGGCAGTGCGACAGGCTCGGTGACGCGCAACTCACCGCCCTGGCTGGCAAACGGCAGGCGGGCGGGGCCAAACGTGAGCCCGTAGAGGGCACCGTCGCGCCATCGCAGGGCACTCTGGACCGGCGCATCGCCGGAGAACGCCACATCCCCATCAAGACCGTTGAAGTCGAATCGCCCCTGGGGATCGTCGATGGTGACGTCATGCAGGCGCACCAGCGCGCCACGCAGCCCCCCGTCGGCGACATCGACCCAGGCGTCGGCGGCGCCCGCAAGGGCCAGGTGGCCGAGGCCCGCCAGGCCCAGCCAACCCGACAGGTACCCGTCCCGCAGCGGCGCGAGTGACGCGCTTTCCAGCCGCAGGGTGGCTTCGCGGACGCTGCCATCCGGCGTCAGTGCGGCATTGCCCGACGCGACCAGAATGCCCTCGTCCTGCCAGCGCAGCTCGGGGAATCGCCAACCGCCTTCCCCGCGCTTCGAACCCTGCACGCGCAAGGCCACCTGCCGGTCCTGCAGCGACACGTAGGTGCTGCCAAACAGCAACTCGCCACCGCGCAACGTTCCGCGCACAGAAACCGTATCCGTGCCGGCAAACCCGGCATCGATGTCGAGGTCGGCGCCCAGGCTCTCCGCGGCGATGGTGCCGTCCGGCGTGTCCAGCGCCGCATCGCGCAATTGCAATGGGCCGCTGACGCGCAGCGGCCGTCCCTGGCCGCTGTCGATGTCCAGGCGCCCCGAGAGACGGCCCGCCTTGAGGTGCGCCGCCGGCCACGTCTTCGCCAGCAACGCCTGGGTCCATGCAAGCGGCACGGCCGTGAGGTCGATGCGGGTGAAGTCGGGCGTGGCCGCGTTGCGCTGCAGGTGCATGCGCGCAGGCCCGCGCGAGACCCGCGCGTCGGTGGTCGCCACGCCGAAGGCCACGGCCAACTGGAACGGGGCCCCGCCTGCCGCGCGCACTTCGCCAGCGCACTGCCAACCGCCCTTTCCGTCCCGGCGCAACGGGCACTGCCAGTCCAGATTGCGAAAGCGATAGCCCAGGTCGGGCGCATCGGCCTGCCGGGCCTGCAGCCGCAGCCGACCGTGGTCGGCATCCTTGTCCCATTCCAGACGGACTTGCACGCCCTGCAGGCTCGCCACGGCCGTATCCACCCGCTGGACGCGCGCGCTCATGGCACGGGCATGGAGCGGCCCGGCCGCGAACAGCATCGCCAGCAACGCGACCCACTGCAGTAGCAGCGGCGAGAGCGGTTGCGGGCGTACCATCCGTGTTTCCATGGACGAAGCATAACCAGCCTGCGCGAACTGCTCATGAAATCCGCCGACATTCCTTGCATCCTGCTGGTCGAAGACGATCCCGTGGCCCTGGCCTTCCTCACCGCTGCCGCCGAATCCGCGGGAGTGCGGGTGGATGGCGCCAGCAGCGTAGCGCAGGCGCTCGCACGCGATGACCGCCACACGCATGCCGCATGGCTGATCGACGCCAACCTGCCGGACGGCCGCGGCGATGCGTTGCTGGGCACGCTGCGTCAACGACACCCGCGCACGCCTGCTCTCGCACACACGGCATCGCACCTGCGCGCAGACCTGGATGCCCTGTTGCACGCCGGCTTTGATGAAGTACTGGTGAAGCCATTGCCCGCGCAGGCCGTGGCCGACGCGATCCGCCGCGTGCTGGGGCTGACGCCCGAGAACGCGGCCGTGAGGTTCGATGGCATCGCACCGCAGGTCAAGCTGCCGATCTGGGACGATGAAGCCGCAGCACGGGCCCTGGCCGGCAACCTGGACCACGTGACCGCGCTGCGCGACCTGTTCCTGGCTGAGCTTCCGCAAACCCGGACGCTCATTGCCGAGGCCGGACGCAACGCGCAAGCCGGCATTGTTCTCGACGAATTGCACAAGCTGCGGGCCAGCTGCGGGTTCGTGGGCGCCGCCCGCCTGGCCTCGGCGGCGGCGACGTTGCGCGCCGCGGCCACTGATCCGGACGCTTTGGCGCACTTCGACCACGTGGTGGAAGACACACTGGCAACGCAGCCGTCGCAGCGGTCGGCTTCAAGCCCATCGGTTGCCCACGGCTGAGGGGCGTGCAATCCGGCGAGGGTGTCAGGGGCGCTGCAAGCGTGGCTCGTCGATCGCTCCGTCTACCGTCCCCGGCTCCGCGTCCGCCGCGGCGCTGGGCATCACTGTGCCGCCCGCGGCATCTCCGGCCCGCTCATGCGGTTTCGTGGCGGTCGTGGTTGCCCGGGGCAGTGCCCCCGACATCTCCCACGATTTGAGCCCGCGCGGCCCCAGGTGGTGCGCAAGCACACCGCGCAGCACGTGGCGCAAGCCCGCCAGGTCATCCTTCTCCGGCAGTTCGTCCGAGGCCAGTGCCAGCAACGCCCGCCCCGTGGCCGCGGTAGCACGATCACCGTGGCCGCGGTCACTCAATACCCGACGTGGCCCCTGCTCGGGATCGATCCGGTAACGCGCCGCCGGATCGATCGCGACACCGTCGCCGTCGCAATGCCAGTCGAAGCCGAAGCCCAACGCCTCGAGCAGGTCCCGCTCGTAGCGGCGCAGGGTCCAGGCCAACGACTCCTCGGCGCGCAACCGCTCGCGCGCGGCCGCATAGGCCACGAACAGCTCGGGCACGGGGTCCAGCCGCGGTGCCAAACGCAAGGTCAGCTCATTGAGGTAGAACGCGCCGAGCATCGCGCTGCCGCCCAGCCGGGGCGCCACGTCCACCGCTTCAGCGGTGACGAGGCGCGCCAACTCGCCGCGCAACAGCGCCTCCAACCGGATCAACTGAAGCGGCTGCAATGCCGCACGCAACACATGGCGCTTGGGCCCCTGCACGCCACGCGCCACCAACCCGACACGGCCATGCGACGCGGTCAGCACTTCCACCAGCAGGCTGGTTTCCCGCCACGGGCGGGCATGCAGGACGAACGCGGGTTCGGCGGTCAGGTGCATGCCGATGTCCGCGCGCGCCGCCGCGCCACGTCAGTCGTGGTAGCCGAAGGCGCGCAGCGCGGCTTCGTCGTCCGACCAGCCTTCGCGCACGCGCACCCAGGTCTGCAGGAACACCTTCGAGCCGAACAGCCGCTCCATCTGGATGCGCGCCTTGGCACCAATCTCGCGCAGGCGCTCGCCGCCCTTGCCGATCACGATGGCCTTCTGTCCGTCGCGCTCGACCCAGATCACCGCGCCGATGCGCAGCAGCGCACCGTCCACTTCGAACTGCTCAATCTCCACCGTGGTCGCATACGGCAGCTCTTCGCCCAACTGACGCATCAGCTGCTCGCGCACCATCTCGCCGGCCAGAAAGCGCTGGCTCTTGTCGGTGATCTCGTCCTCGCCGTACAGCGCGTCCTGCTCGGGCAGGTGCGACAGCACCGACTTGACCAGCGGTTGCAGGCCGGTGCGCTTGAGCGCCGAGATCGGATGCACGGCGGCGAATTCCCGGCCCTCGCTGATCTGGGCCAGGTACGGCAGCAGCGCCGACTTGTCCTTCAAGCGGTCCACCTGGTTCACCACCAGCACCACCGGCAGGCCGGCGCCGCGCAACGCCTCGTACGCGAATCCGTCGGCCTCGTCCCACTGGCCTGCACGCACCACCAGCGCGGCCACATCCACGCCCTCCAAGGCGCCGCGAGCCGCGCGGTTCATCCAGCGGTGCATCGCGGTTGCGGTGGACTTGCCCTGGTCGCGGTGCAGGCCAGGGGTGTCCACCAGCACCAGTTGCCCCTCGGGGAAGGTCGCGATCCCGAGCAGGCGGTGGCGCGTGGTCTGCGGCCGCGGCGAGACGATGCTCACCTTGGCGCCGACGAGCGCGTTGGTCAGGGTGGACTTGCCGACGTTGGGCCGGCCGATGACGGCGACATGGCCGGCGCGGTAGGGGGTAGTCATGGGGGAATTGTAGGCAGTTGCGAGCGCCGTGGCGCGAAACCCGGGTCAGCGACGAGCAATATCGACCTGCGCAAGCGCTGCTTCGGCTGCCATCTGCTCGGCGGCCCGACGGGAGCTGCCCTGCCCCTCGGTGCGCACTGCCGGCTGCGCCAGGGTGCAACTGACGTGGAAGATCTTGGCGTGCTCCTCGCCCGACTCGGAGATCAACTCGTAGAGCGGCAGCGGCTTCTGACGCCCCTGCAGCCACTCCTGAAGGCGGGTTTTCGCGTCCTTGCCCACCTTGTGCGCCGGCGGCAGCGCCTCGATGGCCGCCTCGAACCAGGGCAACACCACCGTCCGGCAGGCCTCGTAACCCGCATCGAGGTAAATGGCCGCGACGATGGCCTCCACCGCGTCGGCCAAGATCGAGTCGCGGCGGTGCCCGCCCGACTTCATCTCACCGGGCCCCATCACCAGGCGGGGTCCCAGCTCCAGCCGGCGGGCAATCGCCGCCAGCGATGATTCCCGCACCAGCTCGGCCCGGGCCCGGGTCAGCGCACCCTCGTCGGCATTCGGCCAGTGCGCGTACAGCGCTTCGGCGATGAACAGGTTGACCAGCCCGTCGCCGAGGAACTCCAACCGCTCGTTATGCGGCGTGCCCGCGCTCCGGTGCCGGAGCGCCTGCGCAAGAAGGGCCGCATCGCCGAAGCGATGGCCGATCAGGTCAGTCAACGCCGCCCCGACGCAGTTCCTTCTCCGCCTTGAACTTGCCCACCACATCAAGGTTGGCGATCAGCGGCTTGCGGACCTCATACTCGACCGTCATCAGGTAGCCTGCCTCCTTGCGGACCACCTTCACATGCTCATTCTTGATGTTGTCTGCGTAGCTGATGTACAGGCGGCGGAAGAACAGGTCCTTGATCTTGGCAGGATCCTTGTCGGTCACGCCGGGGTCGGTGGCCAAGTCATTGAGGGCCTGCTTGACCGCATAGAACTCCGAATACATCGGGATGGTCTTCATGCCCATGTACACGAACACGCCGACCACCGCCAAGGTGATGACGAACCCGATCAGGGTAATGCCACGCTGCGTACGCTTCATCCGTTCACTCCCCAGTTGTCACGGTTGCCATGATCCGATGGCGGTCGGTCAATTTATGCTCTTGCCGATGCGGGTGAAGTCCACCCCGCCATCGAAGTTCATCCAGACCAGGAACGCCTTGCCCCGCAGGTTCTTTTCCGGCAGCAGGCCCCAGTATCGGCTGTCCTCGCTATTATCGCGATTGTCGCCCATCACGAAATAGTGCCCCGGAGGGACCTCCCACTCACCCTCACCAGGATCAGCAAACGGGAGATCCGTCCGCTCGAGGACGCTGTGCTCCACACCGGCCAGGTTTTCGCGAATCTCTTCGGAACCGGTCATCTCGGCACCGTTGCCCTTGCCTTCGTACGTGCCGACCAGCTTGTAGGGCAATGCCTCGCCGTTGAGGAAAACCTGGTTGTCCTGGTAGCTGATGCGGTCGCCCGGCAGGCCGACCACGCGCTTGATCCAATCCTGCTCGGGATGGTGCGGCGGCCGGAACACCACCACGTCACCGCGCTGCGGCTCGCCGAGGGCGACGACCTTGTGGTTGTTGATCGGCAGGCGCAGGCCGTACTTGAACTTATTTACCAGGATGAAGTCGCCCGTCAGCAGGGTCGGCATCATCGAATTGGACGGAATGCGGAACGGCTCGGCCACGAAGCTGCGCAGGATCAGGACCACTGCCAGGATCGGGAAGAACGCCTTGGAATAGTCGACCACCGCCGGCTCGGCCGCCTCGTCCAGCAGGCCCTCGCGGGCGGCGCGGCGCTTGGCCAGCACGAACTTGTCCAGCAGCCAGACCAGGCCGGTGAACAGGGTGAGTACGACCAGCGCGGTTTCAAACCAGATCATCGTGTTCCCTTCTCCATGATCCACGCCTGCGTGGATGCCTCGGGGCCGCGGCCCCATGCTGCCACCATAAAGCACAACCCCGGTGTCTCCGTGTCCCCAAGGTCACGGATCGGGACCGGCATCACCGGATTCCCCACCGGGAGGTGGCACCACGGCGCCACCCGGAAGCTTACTTGTTGTCCGCCGAAAGCACCGCCAGGAAGGCCTCCTGCGGGATCTCCACGCGGCCAACCTGCTTCATGCGCTTCTTGCCTTCCTTCTGCTTCTCCAGCAGCTTCTTCTTGCGCGTGATGTCGCCGCCGTAACACTTGGCCAGCACGTTCTTGCGCAGCGCCTTGACCGTGGTGCGGGCAATCACCTGGCTGCCGATGGCGGCCTGGATGGCCACGTCGAACATCTGCCGGGGGATCAGCTCCTTCATCTTCTCCGTCAACTCGCGGCCACGACGGTCGGCGTGGCTGCGGTGCACGATGATGCTCAGCGCATCGACCTTGTCACCATTGATCAGGGTGTCCACGCGCACGAACGGGCCGGCCTCGAAACGCAGGAAGTGGTAGTCCAGCGACGCATAGCCGCGACTGACCGACTTTAGCTTGTCGAAGAAGTCCAGCACCACCTCGGCCATCGGCAGCTCGTAGCTGACCTGCACCTGGCTGGCCATGTAGGTGATGCCGATCTGCACGCCGCGCTTTTCCTCGCACAATTTGATCACCGCGCCGATGTAGTCCGGCGGGGTCAGGATGTTGGCGCGGATGATCGGCTCGCGGATCTCGTCGACCTGGTTGACCGGCGGCAACTTGGCCGGGTTGTCCATCGGCACGGTGGTGCCGTCGGTCTTGAGCACTTCGTAGATCACCGTGGGCGCGGTGGTGATCAGGTTGAGGTTGTACTCGCGCTCCAGGCGTTCCTGCACGATTTCCATGTGCAGCATGCCCAGGAAGCCGCAGCGGAAACCGAAGCCCATCGCCTCGGAGCTTTCCGGCTCGAAGCGCAGCGCGGCATCGTTGAGGCGCAGCTTGTCCAGCGCCTCGCGCAGGTCCGGGTAGTCCTCGGCATCCACCGGGAACAGGCCGGCGAACACGCGCGGCTGCATCTCCTGGAAGCCCGGCAGCGGCTTGGGTGCTGGATCGGCCGCCTTGGTCAACGTGTCGCCGACCGGCGCGCCGTGCACGTCCTTGATCGACGCGGTGACCCAGCCCACCTCGCCCGCGCCCAGCTTGTCCAACACCTTGCGCTTGGGGGTGAACACGCCGACGTTGTCGACTTCGTGCGCACGGCCGGTGGACATCACCAACAGCTTGTCGCCCTTCTTGATCTCGCCCTGCATCACGCGGACCAGCGAGACCACGCCCAGGTAGTTGTCGAACCAGGAGTCGATGATCAGCGCCTGCAGCTTGTCGGTGTCGCGCGGCTTGGGCGGCGGGATGCGATGCACGATGGCTTCAAGCACGTCGATTACGTTCAGCCCGGTCTTGGCGCTGATCGCCACGGCGTCGTCGGCGTCGATGCCGATCACCGCCTCGATCTCTTCCTTCGCCCGCTCGATGTCGGCGGTCGGCAGGTCGATCTTGTTCAGCACCGGCACCACTTCCAGGCCCTGCTCCACCGCGGTGTAGCAATTGGCGACCGACTGGGCCTCGACGCCTTGCGCGGCGTCCACCACCAGCAGCGCGCCCTCGCACGCGGCCAGCGAACGGCTGACCTCGTAGCTGAAGTCGACGTGGCCGGGGGTGTCGATGAAGTTCAGGAAATAGGTCTGCCCGTCCTTGGCCGTGTACGGCAGGGACACGGACTGGGCCTTGATGGTGATGCCGCGCTCGCGTTCGATCGGATTGGAATCGAGCACCTGCGCTTCCATCTCGCGGTCCTGCAAACCGCCGCAGATCTGGATGATGCGGTCGGCGAGGGTCGACTTGCCGTGGTCGACGTGGGCGATGATGGAGAAGTTTCGGATCTGCTGCATGCGGGGGCGCGGCGTGGGACCGCGTGGGCCTGAAAGGTTAACGGTCGATTATCGCACAGGCCGGGTTACGGTCCGGCCTGCCCCGCAGGGTCTGGATCAGTCCGCTGTCCCACGGACCGTCGAAGCGGCGACCCGGCGGAGCCGACGCGGGCCGCGGCGGCTCCCACCGGCAGCCCGGATTCAGCTCAGCCCTTGTCGGCCGTCACCGCCACGAAGCGGGTACCGCCCCGGCTGCGCACCAGCAGCATCACCGTGTCGCCCTCCTTCACCGAGGCCAGCGCCCGGTCCAGCGCCGCTACCGTGCCCACGGCCTGGCGCCCGACGCTGAGGACCACGTCGCCCGGGCTGATGCCAGCCTCGGCCGCACCGTCACCGGTCACGCGGGCCACCACCACGCCTTCGCCCTTGTCCAGGCCCAGGCGCTGGCGCTGGCTGGCATCCAGGTCCTGCGCGGCGAAGCCCAGTGCGTTGCTGCCACGCGTCGTCGCCCCCGGGGTTGCCGGCGCGTCGGCGTCGTCATTGGCCGCTACCGCATTGGCCAGCGCCCCCAGCACCACGGTCATTTCGCGCTCGCGCCCATCGCGCACCACGCCCAACTTTGCCTTCGAGCCGGGGGCGAGGCCACCGATCAGCGGCGGCAGGTCGCTGCTGGTGTTGACCGGCCGACCGTTGACCGAGCGGATCACGTCCATGCGCTCGATGCCGGCCTTGGCCGCCGCACTGCCCGGCACCACATCCTGGACCAGCGCACCCGCGGTGCTGGGCAAGCCCAAGGCCTTCGCGGCGTCGGCGGTCATCTGCTGAACCTGCACGCCCAGTTGGCCGCGGCTGACCCTGCCGGTGGCGCGCAGCTGTTCGGCCGAGTTCATCGCCACGTCGATCGGAATGGCGAAGCTCACGCCCATGTAGCCGCCGGAGCGCGAGAAGATCTGCGAGTTGATGCCCACCACCTCGCCGGAGGTGTTGAGCAGCGGCCCGCCCGAATTGCCCTGGTTGATGGCCACGTCGGTCTGGATGAAGGGCACGTACTGCTGCTCGGGGCTGGTGGTGCGGCCGACGGCGCTGACGATGCCCGCCGTCACCGAGTGGTCAAGCCCGAACGGCGAGCCGATGGCCACGACCCACTGACCCGGCTTGGTGTTGGCGGCATTGGCCACGCGCAGGAACGGCAGGTCCTTCGCGTCCACCTTGAGCAGGGCCACGTCGGACGGCTGGTCGCTGCCGATCACCCTGGCGGTGAACTCGCGGCGGTCATTGAGGCGCACCTTGACCGAATCCGCACCGTCGACCACGTGGTGGTTGGTCAGCAGGTAGCCATCCTGCGAGATGAAGAAGCCGGTGCCCTGCGAGACGCCGCGCCGCTGCTGCGGGCCGCCCGGGAACGGCGTGTCGGGGCCGAAGAAGCGGCGGAAGATCTCGGGCATGCCCTCCATGTCGGGGGCGGCGGCCTCTTCGCGCGCGTTGCGACGCATGCCCACTTCCGCGGTCACGCTGACCACGGCCGGACCGACCTTCTGCACCAGCGCGGTGAAGTCGGGCAGGCCGGTCACCAGCGGCATGGCCGGTGTGGCCGCGGGCGGCGGCGCGATCGGGGTGGAAGGCGACTGCGCCGAGCAGGCTGCCGGGATGAGGGCCACAAGGGCGGAAGCGAGGGCAAGCGTCTGGAATGGTCGGTTCATGGAATCGGCCTCGGGGGAAGGTTCCGTCAATGGCGCGGCGGATGGCCGCGCCGTGGATCAGGGTTATGGCGTGTTTTCAGCACCGGCGGAGGTGACGTGCGTCGCATCCGGTTCAAATGGATAGAACGACGGCGACGCCTGGGCTGTGCCATAGCTGGCGGTGAGGGCACCGGCGGCGCTGCTGCCCGGCAGCACGGCACGCGGCCACGGGCGTGTGACGAGGTCGCCAGCCGGTGGCTTGAAGGGATCAGGAACGGTAGTTGCCGTCGGTCGCGGTGACGGCTCGACCGCCGCCAAGGCCATCGTGACGGGCGTCTGGTTATCGCGGCGCTGCGCTGCGGCGACCGGCGTAGCGGCCCGCGTGCGGCGTTCGGCCACGCGACGCGGTACATCGACCACGGCGACAGCCACGGCAGCCACTTCCACACCGCCGGCGGGTGTGGACGGGGCAGCGGGGATATCGGGGTCGGAAGTCGTGGCGGGGGCGCTTCCAGCCGCGGGGATGGCAGCGATTGATGCATCCGCACCGGCACCGTCGCCGGAGCCCAGCTCGGAGAATGGGTGGGTCACGAACAATGCCGCCACCGCCACCGAGGCGGCCAGCGCCGCCCGGCCCCACCAGCGCCGGGACTGCGCCTGCGCCGTGGTGGAGGCAGCCGCTCGCCCCCCCTCGCCCGACACCATCGCGACAGGCGGAGTCTCGGCCGACTCCGCCGCCAACGCCGCGGAGACGCGCTCGGCAAAGCCCACCGGCGCCACGCCGTGGGCCTTCCCACGCAGCACGTCACCGGCCAATTGCCAGCGGCTGCAGGCATCGCGCCATCCGGTGTCGTGGTCCAGGCGACGCAATGCGAAACGCGCGGCGTCGCCTTCCAGTGCGCCATCAAACAGTGCACTGAGCGATTCTCGGTCGTTGGGGGTCATCGAGGAGCTCATGGGTGGGCGTTCTCCCGGGCGTCGTTGTCCAGCAGGGGCTTGAGTTGCGCATCGATGGCATCGCGCGCGCGGAAGATGCGCGAACGCACCGTACCGATCGGGCACCCCATCTGCTGCGCGATCTCGTCATAGCTCAGGCCGTCCACCTCGCGCAGGGTGATGGCAACCTTCAGGTCCTCCGGCAGGCCTTCGACCGCACGCATGACGGTGTTTTCGATCTCCTGCCGCAACAACTCGTGTTCCGGGGTGTCGGTGTCGCGCAGGCGCATGCCCACGTCGAACTGCTCGGCCTCCGCGGCGTCGATGTCGTCCGTCGGCGGCCTGCGGTTCTGCGCTACGAGGTGGTTCTTGGCGGTATTCACTGCGATGCGGTGCAACCAGGTATAGAACTGGGCGTCGCCCCGGAAGTTCGGCAGCGCCCGGTAGGCGCGCATGAACACGTCCTGGGCCACGTCCTGGCATTCGCTCCAATCCGACACGTAGCGCCCGATCAGTCCGACGATCCGGTGCTGGTACTTCCGTACCAAGGCATCGAACGCCGTACTGTCGCCGCGCTGGACGCGCCTGACCAGCTCCTGGTCCAGGTCCAGCTCTTGGGACACGATGTTTTCGGCCATGCCTTGCCGGCACTCCTGTCAGCTCGGCCATTGCCGAGCAATGAGACAACCCTGTCGGGGGAAAGTTCACTCCGCGCCACGACGCGGGTTCGCGATATTAAATGGGGCGTGGACCGGCTGGTCGCAACTGCCGTGCGTCATGTTGGCCGGTTGACCCGGTACGGACCGACGAGGGTATCGATCCCGCGGCCCGGTTTGGCCACTTCAGGGCCGGCCCTGCCCCCGGGGTTCCAAACGCCCATTTGACTGCGGGCAAAGGTCCTCGGGATGATAGGCGGATCCTCCATACGTGAACGGATGGTTTCCGGAATGACCGCTGGCCTCCAGGGACAAGACAACTTCGCCGGGCTGCGCCTGCAGCACTGGCGCACCGAGCCGCGCGCCGACGGCGTGCTGGTGCTGGTGTTCGACCGCGCCGGGTCGCCGGTCAACACCTTCGGCCAGGACGTGCTGATCGAGCTGGACAGCCTGCTGGAGCGGATCGCCATCGACCCGCCCAAGGGCCTGGTCGTCCGCTCGGGCAAGGACAAGGGCTTCATCGCCGGCGCCGACATCAAGGAGTTCCAGACCTTCGACGAGAAGGGCGTGGTTGGCGATGCCATCAGCCGCGGCCAGCGCGTGTTCCAGCGCCTGGCGGAGCTGCCCTGCCCCACGGTCGCGGCCATCCACGGCTTTTGCATGGGCGGCGGCACCGAGATCGCGCTGGCCTGCCGCTACCGCGTGGCCAGCAACGATGCCTCCACCCGCATCGGCCTGCCGGAGGTGAAGCTGGGCATCTACCCCGGCTGGGGCGGCAGCGTACGCCTGCCCCGCCTGGTAGGCGCACCGGCGGCGTTCGACCTGATGCTGACCGGCCGCTCGCTGTCGGCCTCGGCCGCGCGCGGCATGGGGCTGGTGGACAAGGTGGTCGACCCCGCACAACTGATCGAAGCCGCGGCCACGCTGGCCCTGCGTGGCACCCAGCGCCCATTCAAGCAACGCGCCATGGCGTGGGCCACCAATACCCTGCCCGCGCGCAAGCTGCTGGCACCAATGCTGGCCAAGCAGGTGGCGCGCAAGGCCCGCAAGGAACACTACCCGGCGCCGTTCGCGCTGATCTCCACGTGGGAGCGGGCCGGTGGCGGCATCAAGTCGCTGCTGGCGGCGGAGCGCAAGTCGGTGGTCAAGCTGGCGTCCACGCCAACCGCGCGCAACCTGATCCGCGTGTTCTTCCTGCAGGAGCGACTGAAGGCGCAGGGCGGCAAGGAACACCGAATCCAGCACGTGCACGTGGTGGGTGCCGGCGTGATGGGTGGCGACATAGCGGCATGGTCGGCCTACAAGGGCTTCGAGGTGACGCTGGCCGATCGCGAGCAGCGCTTCATCGACGGCGCCCTCGCCCGCGCCGGCGAGCTGTTCGCCAAAAAGGTGAAGGACGAGGCCAAGCGCCCGACCGTGGCCGCGCGCCTGCGCGGCGACCTGGAGGGCGACGGCGTGGCCAAGGCCGACCTGGTGATCGAGGCGATCATCGAGAAGCCGGAGGCCAAGCGCGACCTGTACAACGCGGTCGAACCGCGGATGAAGCCCGATGCCTTGCTGACCACCAACACTTCGTCGATCCCGCTCACCGAACTGCGCGAGCACATCCAGCGCCCGGCGCAGTTCGCCGGCCTGCATTACTTCAACCCGGTGGCGCTGATGCCGCTGGTGGAAATCATCCGCCACGACGGCATGGCGCCGGAGACCGAGCAGCGTCTGGCGGCGTTCTGCAAGGCGATCGACAAGCTGCCCGTGCCGGTGGCGGGCACGCCGGGCTTCCTGGTCAACCGCGTGCTGTTCCCGTACATGCTGGAAGCGGCCACGGCGTTCGCCGAAGGCATCCCGGGCCCGGCCATCGACAAGGCAGCGGTGAAGTTCGGCATGCCGATGGGGCCGATCGAGCTGATCGACACGGTGGGCCTGGACGTGGCCGCGGGCGTGGGCGCGGAGCTGGCGCCGTTCCTCGGCCTGCCCATCCCCGCGTCGCTGTCGACGCCACCGGAGGCCGGCAAGCGCGGCAAGAAGGACGGCCAGGGCCTGTACAAGTGGGAAAACGGCAAGGCGGTGAAGCCCGAACTGCCGAAGGACTACCAGGCGCCGTCGGATCTGGAAGACCGCCTGCTCCTGCCGCTGCTCAACGAGGCGGTGGCCTGCCTGCACGACGGCGTGGTCAGTGACGCGGACCTGCTGGATGCCGGCGTGATCTTCGGCACCGGGTTCGCGCCCTTCCGCGGCGGCCCGATCGCGCACGTGCGCGCGGTGGGCCCGGACAAGCTGGTGGATCGCCTGAAGCAGTTGCAACAGCGCTATGGCGACCGCTTTGCGCCGCGTCCGGGCTGGGACAATCCCGCGCTGCGCTGAGCGTCCCGCTAACGCGGAAAAAGAAAGGCGCACTCCGGTGCGCCTTTTCCGTCTTCATTGACTGGTTCCTTCGGCGCATCCACGCCAAGCGCGCCGCTCAAGCGACCGCCATCCCGTTGAATCGTCTGCCCCTCGCGTGGCGCCTCGAAGCCCGGGACACCGCCGGCGCGGACGTCACATCGTGTGCGTGGGCTTGTCCGCGTTCAGCAGGCCCGCCAGCAAGGCCTCGATCTTGCCGCGCACGGCTTCGCCCTCGGCGCTGTCGGCAAACTGCACGCCAATACCCGCGGGGCGGTTGCCCTGTGCACCCACCGGCGTCACCCACACGACCTTGCCGGCGACCGGCAAGCGCTCGTTGGAGTCTGGCAGGGTCACCAGCAGGAAGACCTCGTCACCAAGGAAGTAGCGCTTGGGCGTGGCTACGAAGATGCCGCCATGGCGGATGAACGGCATGTACGCGCTGTACAGCGCAGCCTTGTCCTTCAGCGCCAGCGACAGGATGCCCTGCCGTGCGCCGCCCGGTGTTGCTCCACTCATTCCCTACGTCCTCCCTTCGCGGGCGCTGCGAAAGCGGCGCGCCAGCCCATCAGCAATTCGGCCACCGCCAGATCAGCGCGGACCGTGGTCCGCAGCAGGTCGCGCACGCGGTTGGCCTTGTCGAACCACGCCGCCAGACTGCGCGTCCGCACCGGGTCGGTCAAGCGTGACGCCTCCATCAAGGCGATATCGGCCGCGTGACTGAGGCGCAGGGTCACCTGATCGTCGCCAATCCACGACTGGGCGATGTCGGTGGCGTTCGCATCGCCGCGCGCAAGTCGGCCCAGGTCGTCCCCCACCGTGCGGCGCAACGTGAGCCCCCCGCTGTTCAGCCACTCGTGCGCCAGCCCGGGGTGGCCACGCGCGGCCTCCAGGGCCTCTTCCGCGACCTTGACGGAGTGTCCCTGCGACGCCAGCCAAGCCAGCGCTTCGTCGCGCGGCGGGAGGCGAAACTCGAGCCGCTGGCAGCGGCTGCGGATGGTGGCCGACAACCGTGCGGGCTGCGAGGAAACCAGCCAGAGGTAGCGTCCCGGGACGGGCTCTTCCAGCGTCTTCAGCAACGCGTTGCCGGCGGCATGGTTGATGGCCTCGGCCGGGTCGATGATCGCGATCTTGGCCCCGCCGAACTGCGGGGTCAGCGCCATCTCCTCCGAGACGGCACGGATCTGCTCGATCACCAGTTCGGTGCGCAGGCGCGGCGGGCGCGCCTTCTCATTCCACTCGTAGCCCACGAACAGCACATCGGGATGTCCGGTGCGTCCGAACGGGTGCGCCAGCGACCCGTCCGGGCGCAATTCCGGCGGATCGGACTGCGTACGGTTGGCGAACAGGCGACAACTGCGGCATTGGCCGCAGGGCTCGCCGTCGGGCCGCCGGTCGGTGCATAGCAATCGCTGGGCCAGGCGCTCGGCAACCTCGCGCTTGCCCAGCTTCTCCGGCCCGCAGAACAGCAGGCCGTGGCCCAGGCGACCGGCGTCCACGGCGGCGGCAGCCTGTTCATATATGCGTTGCTGCCACGGCGCGGAGGCACTCATGCGCACGACTCCATCAACGCGCGCAGGTGCGCCACGGCCGCGTCGGCCACCGCTTCCACCGACTGGCTGGCGTCCACCACGCGGAAGCGCATCGGCTCGGCCGCGGCGCGGGCCAGATAGCCCTCGCGAACGCGCTCGAAGAAGTCTTCACGTTCAGCCTCGATCCGATCGGTGGCACCGCGGCCGCGTGCACGTTGCAGGCCGATGGGCACCGGCACGTCCAGCAGCAGGGTCATCGCGGGTTGTATTCCGACCACGCGCTGTTCCAGTTGCGCGATGAAGGCGACATCGCCCCCGCGCGCGGCGCCCTGGTAGGCATAGCTGGCGTCAGTGAAGCGATCGCTGATCACCCAATGGCCGCGCTCCAGCGCGGGCAGGATGGTTTCGCGCACATGCTGGGCACGCGCCGCGAACATGAGCAGCAGTTCGGTCTCGGCGGCAGGCGGCTCATGGTGCGTGTCCAGCAGCAGCCCACGGATCTGCTCGGCCAACGGCGTGCCGCCGGGCTCGCGGGTGCAGCTCACCGTCTCACCGGCGGCCTCCAATGCATGGCGCAGCGCGGCGAGCACGGTCGACTTGCCGGCGCCCTCGCCACCTTCCAGCGAGATGAAGCGGGGGCAGGTTCGCAGCGCTGGCAGTGCATCGGTCATTGCGCGTTCTTCGCCTGTGCGTTGCGGTAATTCTGCAGGTACTTGCGCACGTTGGCCTGGTGTTCGGCATAGGTGGTGGCGAACAGGTGTCGACCGCTGCCATCGCCCACCGCCACGAAGTACAGGTGTTCACCCGGCGCCGGCTTGGCCACGGCCTGCAGCGCATCCGCGCCGGGCATCGCGATTGGCGTGGGCGGCAGGCCGGCGCGCGTGTAGGTGTTGTACGGCGTGTCGGTCAGCAGATCCTGTTTGCGGATGTTGCCGTCGTAACGTGCGCCAATGCCGTAGATGACCGTCGGGTCGGTCTGCAGCTTCATGCCGATCTTCAAGCGGCGCTCGAACAGGCCGGCGATCTGCGGTCGCTCCTCGGCAATGCCGGTTTCCTTCTCGACGATGGACGCCAGGGCCAGCATCTCGTCCGGGGTCTTCAGCGGCGTATCGCTGCGACGCTCCGCCCACGCCGCGGCCAGGGCCTTCGCCATCGCACCGTGCGCACGCTTGAGCACGTCGAGGTCGCTGTCGCCGCGGGTGTAGACGTAGGTTTCCGGCAGGAACCGGCCTTCCGGGTGCTGCCCGGCCTGGCCAACGGCTTTCATCAGGGCGGCGTCATCCAGCGTGACCGTCTCCTGCTCCAGCGGTTGTGCCTTGGCCAGTGCCGCGCGCAGCTCGCGGATGTTCCAACCCTCGACAATGGTGAAGCGGTGGCTGATGACCTTGCCATCGCGCATCGCCTCCAGCAGCGCGCGGGGCGTGGTGCCCTCCGGCAGCGCGTACTCGCCCACTTGCAGCTTGCCGGCCGCACCGAGTTGTTTGGCCAGCAGGCGCCATTCGATGGCTTCGCCGGTATCCACCCCCGCGTCGGCCAACTTGCGCACCACGACCGGCAGCGAATCGCCGGAAACCACCACGATGCTCTTGTCGGCGCCGGTGCCAGCCAGCGGCGCGTCGGCGAATCCGGTATAGCGCTGCCAGCCCCAGAACGCGGCGGCCGCGGCAGCGATGAGCAGGATCAGGACCAACAGGCCGGACTTGCCGGAAGAACGCTTGCGACTCACGAATACTCCGGTGCGAAGGCGGGGTGTTCGGCGGCCAGGCGCTGCTGCAGCGCGACCACCAGCGGGTGCGGCGCCCACGTGCGCTCGCCCAGACGTGCGACCGGCAGGATACCGCGCACCACATTGCACAGGAAAACCGCATCGGCTGCCTCGACGTCGGTCACGTCCAGGCGCGCCTCGGTGGCGCCGGTGGCATCCATGGCCCAGCGGCGGCACACACCGGCGATGCCGCAGCGGTCCACCGCCGGGGTCAGCCACCGATTGCCGCGCAGGATGAAGACATTGGCTGCCGTGGCGCACACCACGTCACCTTCGGTGCTGCGCATTAGGCCTTCGTCGGCAACCTGGGGGCGCACAGTCATTGCATCGCCGTGTCGGGAGGCATAGCCAACGACGGGCGCCGATGGCGACTCCGTGCCTCCTGCCTGCCACTCCGCGCGCGCCATCACCTGTTCGAGCCGGTTGCAATGTTTCAGGCCGCCCAGCAGCGGTTGTACAGCCAGACGCGTGTCGCACCAGCGCAGCACCAGCCCCGTTTTCGGCACTACCGGCAGCGGATGCCGCGACAGCAGCCAGGTCGGAATCGCTTTGGTCGGCGGCATGTAACCCCGACCGCCACTGCCGCGGGTCACCAGCAGCTTCAACACGCCGCTCTCGCCTTCCAGCAAAGCCCTCGCTTCGGCGCGGACCTGCGCCTCATCCGGCAGAGGCAACCGAAGTCGCGCCGCGCCCGCGGCCAGCCGCGCCCAATGTGCCGGCCACCATGGCACGTCGCCACGATGCGCGCGCATGGTTTCGAACAGCCCGTCGCCGTAAGCCAAGCCGCGATCGTCGGCCGGCACGGCGTCCACCGCCCGTGCTCCGACGAAAACGCGCACGCTCACCCGTCCACTCCCAACGCCCGGAACATGCCGCGTGCCTTCGCCCGGGTCTCGTCGAGTTCACGCTCGGGAATGGAGTCGAAGACGATACCGGCGCCGGTGCGGAAGCGCGCCGTGTCGCCCTCGACTTCCGCGCTGCGGATCAGGATGTTGAGGTCGAGGTCGCCGTCGCGGTTGAGCCAGCCCATCGCGCCGGTATACGCGCCCCGGCCCTCGCCCTCCAGCTCGGCGATGATCTGCATGCAGCGCACCTTGGGGCAGCCGGTGATGGTGCCGCCGGGGAACGTCGCCCGGATCACTTCGCCGGGCGTGACGTTCTCGCGCAGGCGGCCGCGCACGTTGCTGACGATGTGGTGCACGTGCGCGTAGCTCTCCACCGTCATCAACTCGTCCACCTCGACGCTGCCGGGAGTACAGACGCGCCCCAGGTCATTGCGCTCCAGGTCGATGAGCATGACGTGCTCGGCGCGCTCCTTGGGGTGTCCGACCAGTTCGCGGATGCGGGCACTGTCGTCGTCGCCGGCAAAGCGCGGGCGCGTGCCCGCGATGGGACGCGTTTCGACCACTTCGCCGCGCACCGACACCAGCCGCTCGGGCGAGGCGCTGACCACGGCCCAGTCGGCGCCGGTAAAGATGCCGGCGAACGGCGCCGGGTTGTTGTCGCGCAACCGCTGGAACAGCGCCGCAGGTGACAGCGCCTGCGCGAAACGCGCACGCCAACCTCGCGAGAGGTTCACCTGGAACACATCGCCTGCGGCCAGGTACCGCAGGATCCGACGCACGCCCTCCGTGAAGCGGGCGGGCGGGTCTTCATCCAGGGCCGTGGGCGGCTGCCACTGGGGCATAGCCGGCTGCGACGCGACCGTGCGCACATCCTCGCTGATGGCATCCAGCAGCGCCTCATGCCCGACCTCGGCCACGGCCACGCACTCGCCGGTCGCATGGTCGCGCAGCACTGCGGCCGGGCACCGAAGCGCACAGGCCACCGGCAAACTGCCGGCAGCGTGCGGCAAGTGCAATATGGGTTCGATCTCGGCCGCCAGTTCGTAGCCGAGGAACAATGCCCAACCGCCGCGAAACGGCCAGCGCGGTTCATCGCGCGGAATGCGCGCGACGCGCCAAGCGCGATCCAGTGCCGTCAGGAAATCGCCTTCGACCACCCCATCGGTCGCGTCGCGCGTCGCGCCATCGGCGCCCAGCACCAGTGACTCGCCGTTCGACACCAGCAACAGGTCCCACCGACCCTGCGCGGTGCCGTGGGCGGTGGACTCGAACAGCGCCGCATAGCGCGCAGGCGCCAGGCGGTGCAGGTCCAGCAAGTCGACGGCGGATGGAAGGGAACGCGTTACCAGCATGGACTCGCACTACCGCCGTACAGGCGCCGCCCCGTGGGCCGTCGCGGCGGGTCGCCGACGGCGGTTGGAGCCGGCGTGGATCAGATGCGCTTGAACACCAGAGTGCCGTTGGTGCCGCCAAAGCCGAAGCCGTTGGAGACCACCACGTCCACCTGCTTCTCGCGCGCCACGTTGGGCACGTAGTCCAGGTCGCAGCCCTCGCCAGCCTCATCCAGGTTGATCGTCGGCGGGATGATGCCGGTGTGCAGCGCCATCACCGAGAAGATCGCTTCGGCGCCGCCGGCCGCACCCAGCAGGTGGCCGGTCATCGACTTGGTCGAGCTGACCATGGTCTTGTAGGCGTGGTCGCCGAGTGCGCGCTTGATCGCCAGCGTCTCGGCCAGATCGCCCAGCGGCGTGGAGGTGCCGTGGGCGTTGAGGTAGCCGATGTCCTGCGGGTTGACGCCCGCGTCGTTGAACGCCGCCGCCATGCAGCGGGCCGGGCCTTCGCCGTTCTCGCTCGGCGCGGTCATGTGGAAGGCATCCGACGTGGCGCCGAAGCCGGCGAGCTCGCAGTAGATGCGGGCACCGCGCGCCTTCGCGCGCTCGTACTCCTCCAGCACCAGGATGCCGGCGCCGTCGCCCAGCACGAAGCCGTCGCGGTCCTTGTCCCACGGGCGCGAGGCGCGCGCCGGGTCATCGTTGCGGGTCGACATGGCCTTCATCGAGCAGAAACCCGCCATCGAACTCGGCGAGGAGCCGCGCTCGGCGCCACCGGCGATCATCACGTCGGCGTCGCCGTACTGGATCATGCGCATCGCCATGCCGATCGAATGGTTGGACGTGGCGCACGCGGACACCGCCGAGAAGTTCGGCCCCTTGATGCCGGTGATCAGCGACACCTGGCCCGGCAGCATGTTGATGATGGTGCTGGGCACGTAGAACGGCGAGACCTTGCGCGGGCCGCCCTCGTGCAGCTTCACCGCGGTTTCCTCGATGCCGAGGATGCCGCCGATGCCCGAACCAATCAGTGCGCCGATGCGCTCGGCGTTGGCCTCGGTCACTTCCAGCCCGGCGTCCTGCATCGCCATCAGTGATGCGGCCACGCCGTAGTGGATGAACGGGTCCATCTTCTTGGCGTCCTTCGCGTTCACCCACTTGGTCACGTCGAAGTCGCGGATCTCGCCAGCGATCTTGGTGGTGTAGCCCTCGGTGTCGAAGTGGGTCACCGGGCCGATGCCCGAACGGCCATTGACGATGCCATCCCAGCTGCTGGCCAGGTCATTGCCCAGCGGGGAAACGATGCCAAGACCGGTGACGACGACGCGTCGGGACGAAGCGGGACGGGAAGCCATGGAAACTCCGTTGTCAGCCTGCGGATCGCGACACACAAAGGGCGTCGCCATCCGTGTTGCCGGCGCAATGCCGGCGGGAATATGGGGTCAACCCGATCAACGCATCGGGCGATCCGATTACATGGTGCCGCGACGCCCTACGGCGCCGCACGGGCGGAACCACCGCCCAAAGACACAGGGCCGCAGCAAGCGGCCCCGGTCTGGATCGCAGGAAGGCGGCGTCGAAACGCACCGCCTTCCCCGGGCGCAAGCGCCCGCAAGCGGATTACGCCTTGACGTGCGCCTTGACGTAGTCGATCGCCTGCTGCACCGAGGTGATCTTCTCGGCCTCTTCGTCCGGGATTTCGCACTCGAACTCTTCTTCCAGGGCCATCACCAGCTCGACGGTGTCGAGGGAGTCGGCGCCGAGGTCGTCAACGAACGAAGCGTTGTTGGTGACTTCCTCTTCCTTAACGCCCAGCTGTTCAACGACGATCTTCTTGACGCGCTCTTCGATGCTGCTCATTTCTGCTCACTCCTCCCGGGATCGGGATATCAGACGGATAGTTTAGTGGAATCGCGGGCCTTCGCCAGTATCAGGCAAAAACCTTTTGTTTCAAATCTTTACGACCATCGTACGATGGTCACGGCATGTACATGCCGCCATTGACGTGCAGGGTCTCGCCGGTGATGTACGCCGCCGACGGACCCGCCAGGAACGCCACCGCGCGTGCGATGTCGGCCGGCTCACCCAGACGACCCAGCGCGATCTGGCCGAGCATCGCGGTCTTCGCGTCCTCGGGCAGGTCGCGGGTCATGTCGGTGTCGATGAAACCCGGCGCGACCACGTTGACGGTCACGCCACGCGAGCCGATCTCCTTGGCCAGCGATTTGCTGAAGGCGATGATGCCGGCCTTCGCCGCCGCGTAATTGGCTTGGCCGGCATTGCCGGTCACGCCGATCACCGAAGCGATGTTCACGATGCGGCCCTTGCGCGCCTTCATCATCGAGCGCATCACCGCCTTGCTGCTGCGGTAGACGCTGGTGAGGTTGGTGTCGAGGATGGCCTGCCAGTCCTCGTCCTTCATGCGCATCAGCAGGTTGTCGCGGGTGATGCCCGCGTTGTTGACCAGGATCGAGATCCCGCCGAACTCCTTGGTGATGCCGTCGACCAGCGCCTCGATGGCGCCGGGCTCGGTGACGTTGAGCACGCGGCCATGGCCGCCATTGGCCGCCATGCGCGCGCCGATAGCGGCTGCGCCCGACTCGCTGGTGGCGGTACCGATGACGGTGGCGCCCTGCGCCGCCAGTTCGTCGGCGATGGCGGCACCGATGCCGCGGCTGGCGCCGGTGACGAGGGCGATCTCGCCCGAGAGAGGACCGTTGGCCATGTGACTTACCTCGATGTGGGGTGGATGCCGCGGATGGGGCGGCGCACGGTGGTGCGCCCTGCCCGACCGCGGACGAAAGTACTTACTGCCAATCCGCCAGCGCGGACTCGAAATCGGACGGCATGCCGATCGCACGCGCATCCAGCGACTTGTCGATGCGCTTGACCAGGCCGGCCAGGACCTTGCCCGGACCGCACTCGGCAACGCGGGTCACGCCGCGCGCGGCAAGTGCCTGCACGCACCCGGTCCACTGCACCGGCAGATAGAGCTGGCGCACCAGGGCGTCGCGGATGGCCTCGGCGCCTTCGTGCACTTCGGCATCCACGTTCTGGACCACCGGCAGCACCGGGGTGTGCCACGCCAGGTCGGCCATGGCCTCACCGAGGCGGTTGGCGGCCTCGCGCATCAGCGGCGTGTGGGACGGCACGCTCACGGCCAGCTTCACGGCCTTGCGGACGCCACGCTCGCCCAGCACCGCCAGTGCCTTGTCGACCGCAGCGGCATGGCCACCGATCACGATCTGGCCCGGGGAATTGAAGTTCGCCGGGACCACGACCTCGTCGGCGGAGACAGAGTCGCAGACCTCTTGCACCAGCGCATCCTCAGCGCCCAGCACGGCGGCCATGGCGCCGGTTCCAGCCGGTGCGGCGGCCTGCATCAGCTGGCCGCGCAGGCGCACGAGCCTGGCGGCATCGTGCAGCGACAGCACGCCTGCGGCGACCAGTGCCGAATACTCGCCAAGGCTGTGGCCCGCGAGCACGGCCGGACGTGCGCCGCCTCGGGCCTGCCACAGGCGCCACGCGGCCACGCCGCTGGCCAGCAGCGCCGGCTGGGTGAATTCGGTCTGGTTGAGCTGCTCTTCCGGGCCATTCTGGCTCAGCACCCACAGGTCGACGCCGGCGCCTTCGCTGGCCTCGGCAAACGCGGACTGCACCACCGGGTCCAGCGCCGCCAACTCGCCGAGCATGCCCAGCGACTGCGAACCCTGGCCGGGGAAGACGAACGCCAACTGCGGTTGGGTGGGGAGCGATGCGGTCACGCGGCAGCCTTCGAAGCAAACGAACGGGCCATGATACGAGTGAATGCTCTAACGTGTCTGTACTTCGCCGTACAGTCGGGCGTTTGAAACCATTGGACGAAATTGGGCGTAGTTCACGCTTTCGAACTCGCCTCCTCCCGCACGCCCGGCGCATGACTCCGCCAAGACTGGCCACCGCGGCCACAAGGGCGTGGGCGCCCGCCCAAACGCAAACGCCCCGGCGAACCGGGGCGTGCGATTTTGATGCTCCACCGCCAAGGCGGCAGGGCGTGCGTCAGTAGCGGATCAGGGCCGAGCCCCAGGTGAAACCGCCACCGAAAGCTTCCAGCAGCAGCAACTGGCCACGCTGCACGCGCCCCGAACGCACCGCCTCGTCCAGCGCCAGCGGCACGGAGCCCGAGGAAGTATTGCCATGCTTGTCCACGGTGACGATCACGCGCTCCATGGGCATGTCCAAGCGCTTGGCCGTGGCCTCGATGATGCGCAGGTTGGCCTGGTGCGGGATCAGCCAGTCGAGCTGGTGGCGGTCCAGGCCATTGGCCTCCAGGGTCTCTTCGACCACCGAGTCCAGCGCCTTGACTGCGTGCTTGAACACGTCGTTGCCGGCCATCATCACGCGCACGCCGGCGTTGTGTTCGTCGGGCTTGAAGCCCTTCGACACGCCCACCGGGTTGTGCAGCAGTTCGGCCTTGGTGCCGTCCGCGTGCATGTGGGTACTGAGGACACCGGTCTCGTCGTCGGCCTTCAGCACCACCGCGCCAGCGCCGTCGCCAAACAGCACGCAGGTGCCACGGTCGCTCCAGTCGAGCATGCGGGTCAGGGTTTCGGCGCCGATCACCAGCGCGGTCCTGGCCGCACCGGAACGGATGAACTTGTCGGCCACCGTCAGCGCGTAGACGAAGCCCGAGCAGGCCGCATTCACGTCGAACGCCGGGCAACCGACCGCGCCCAGGCGCGCCTGCACCAGGCATGCAGTGGACGGGAAGATGACGTCGGGCGTGGTGGTGCCCAGGACGATCAGGTCGAGGTCCTTGGCGTCGACGCCGGCCGCTTCCAGCGCGCGCACGGCGGCGTGGTAGGCCAGGTCGCTGGTGGTCTCGCCCTCGGCGGCCACATGACGCTCACGGATACCGGTACGCGCGGCGATCCACTCGTCGCTGGTGTCGACGAGCTTGGCCAGGTCGTCATTGGTGAGCACTTTCTCCGGCAGGTAGCTGCCGGTGCCAGCGATACGCGAGAACACTTGCTTGGTCATGCCAACGGGATACCTCGACGGGGCGGCCCGCCGGTGTCACCGACGCGCCGCGGAAGGGCCCGCACGCCAAGCCTCAACGCCGACCCTGAAAAAGATTGCGGCCCGAAGGCCGCAGTCCTGCACAGGAGCACCGGCCAGCGACCGGCAACTCCGGAGGCGGCGGCAAGTGCCTCCGCCCCACAGCAATGCGCGCGGCGCAAAGCGCCGCGGTGCGATTACTCGGCGTCGACGACCTTCGACTTGACGTCGATGACCTTCTTGCCACGGTAGTAACCGTCAGCGGTCACGTGGTGGCGGATGTGGGTCTCGCCCGTGGTCGAGTCGGTGGCCAGCTGCTTGCTGGACAGCGCATCGTGCGCACGGCGCATGCCACGCTTGGACGGGGTAACGCGGGACTTCTGGACAGCCATGGTCTTGCTCCAAGGAAACTCAGTTCGATTTGTTCTTCAATGCCGCCAACGCCGCGAAGGGGTTCGCGCGCTCCTGCTCGGCCTCTTCGGCCGGCCAGTCACGCTCCATCGCCTCCGTGCCGGGCATCGTCGGCACGACCGGGATGGCCAGGATGAGTTCATCCTCGACCAGCTCGGTAGCCCGCAGCAGCCCGTCAGACGGGACCAGCAGCGGTTCATACCCGGGCGGCAGCGCGGCTTCGTCCGCTTCATCACGGATCAGGCCGAGCCGCTGCACGATGTTCACCGGAAATACGAAGCGTTGCAGGCTGCGCTGGCACAGCAGCGGCAATCCGGCATCGATGCGCATTTCCACGTACGGCACCTGCAGTTCGTCCGTGTCGAACTCCAGCGAGTAAGCCACCTCGCCTTCGGTATCGACCAGACCGTCACGCAACCGGTCCAGCGACGACAGCGGCATGCGGCCTTGAACACCGCGCCGTGCCGCCACCATGCGCCAGGCATCCAGGGTTTCGGAAACCGACGATCGGGGTGCGTCTGCGGACATAAGCTGCAGAATGTTAGGAGGTGATCGCCCCCCTGTCAAACCGGAAAACCCTTGCGGGGCGGTGATTTGCCCCGACGGGGGTGGCCGGTTCAGACTGCGGGGCCGTCCTTTCCCGCCCGCACCGTGACCACCGCACTGATCCTGCTCTGCCTTGCCGCCGTGGCCGTGGGCCTGCTGGCCTACCTGCGCCGTGGCGCCACACCGCGCCAGCGGGCCGTCCGCGAGCTGCTGGATGCCGCCGATGCGCTGGAAGCGCGGCTACGGACCGCACGCGCCGAGATCGCGGCGGTCACCGGCGACGAGGCCCAGGATCCCGTTCGCGACGCCATGCGCGAGATGCTGCGCCAGCGCATGTGGCTCCGCGACCACGGCCAGGAGGCATCCCTGGAACGGCTGGCCGAGGTCCGGGCCTCCATCGATGCCGCCCGCGACCGCATCGACCAGCAACTTTCCCGCATCGACCAGGCCCGCACTCCGACGCACTGAGGCTTCCATGGCCCCGCTGATCCTTGCTTCCACCTCGGTCTACCGGCGCGAGCTGCTGGCCCGCCTGCGCCTGCCGTTCGGCACCGCCCGCCCCGAGGCCGATGAGAGCCCCATGCCCGGCGAGGCGCCAGCCGAACTGGCCTTGCGCCTGTCCGAGGCCAAGGCACGCGCGGTGGCAAAGCTGCACCCGGGCGCGTGCGTGATCGGCTCTGACCAGGTGGCCGAGCTGGATGGCCGCCCGCTGGGCAAGCCCCATCACCGCGCGGCGGCCATGGCCCAACTGGCCGACATGTCGGGACGGGAGGTGCGGTTCCGGACCGGACTGTGCCTGGTCACCCCCAACGGCGCCGCACAGACCGAACTGGACACCACCACGGTCCGATTCCGCGTGCTGTCTGCGGCGGAGATCGAGCGCTACGTCGACGCCGAACAGCCGTTCGACTGCGCCGGCAGCTTCAAATCGGAGGGACTCGGCATTGGCCTGTTCGACGCGATCGAATCCTCCGATCCGACCGCCCTCATCGGCCTGCCCATGATCGCCACGGCCCGCTTGCTGCGCGGCGCAGGCTACCAGGTGCCCTGACCCGCCTGCCGGTGACTCGCGTGCTCAGCGCACATGCACCGGCTGTTCCGCCCAATCTTCCACGCTACCATCCCGGCCGTGCAAGCGCAGGCCCAGCCAATGCCGGCCCGGGGCGACAGCCCCGAGATCGATGTTACCGCCCAGACCCACCTGCGGGTGCGACGGATCGGTGGATATCTTCCAGTACGCGGCAACGCCGGTGTCGCGAAGACCGTACTCGACATCACCCACGGGGCGGCCGTCGAGCAGCACTTCCACGCGTGACAGGCCGACCCCGTCCTTGAAGGCCCAGCCCTTGAGGTCCACGTGCCGCCCGATCACCGCACCGGCTTCAGGTGTGTCCAGCCAAGCCAACCCAGGCGCAGTGCATGGCCCGGCGCCCCTGCCCTGCAGTCGGAACAGCAGGAACCGTCGGCGTCCGTGATCGACATTCACGACGCGCGCGGCCGGCAATGGACCGACCATTCCGCACAGTGCGTGGTAGCGCTCCAGCAATTGCCGGTAGGGCACGTCGGTGGCGGCCACCACGAGCAAGGTCGACCCGTCGCCGGGGGCGTACTGGGCATCGCGATGCAGGCCCCAGAGCCGCAATTGCGGTGCGCGGCCATGATGGTGGTTGAGTGGATGGTCGAGTACGGGAATGGCAGGGTCGCCCATCACGTACCCGAGCTCAGCGCCGATCTTGAAATTGTCGGCAAGCAGGCGCGTACCGGCCGGCAGGGTCGCTAGTTCTTCCTGCACCACGCGCGCCAGCACGTCCCAGCCAGCGAAGTTCTCGGGATACCACTTGGTATCGGCGCTGCGGGCACGAAACGCGGGCACGGAAACGGAAGCGTAATAGCCCAGTACCGCTGCAAAGCCGAGGCCCGCCAACCCCCACGCCAGTCGACGCAAGGTCGGCGACCACGCAGCGAGCGTCGCGGGCACCAGCGGCAGCAAGGCCAGGTAGCCCGGCAGCGGCCAGTGGAAACTCACGCGTTCGTTGTCGGCGACAAAGCCCAGCAGGAAGAAGCCCAGCACCAGCAGTCCCCCACTCCACGCGAGGTAGCGCACTGCCGGCCGCGAAGCCGCCGCCCCGCGTCGCGACGCAGTCAGCATTGCCGCCAACAGCAAGGGCGTGGCGAGCAGGGCTTGGATGGCAACGAACCACAGCCCGTCGGCATGGAAGGCCCACGGGTGCCGGTCGACGAGTTGGAAGCGCAGGCCCGCATCGGCGTTGGCCAGGTTCCATACAACCAATGGCATCCAGGCGGTCGCACCGCACGTGATCGCCGCCCACGTCCATGCGCTGCGCAAGGCGCGCCGCCCTTCGGGCAGCAGCAACAGGGCAACGAAGCCCACGCCGATCACGGCGACGAAACGGTAGTGGGTCAATGCGCCAATGCCCAGGCCCAGCGCCAGTTCGAACGCCGCGCCTGCTTCGGCACGCCGCAGCAGGCGCGTACCGGCATCCACGCACAGCACCGTCGCCAACGCCAGCGCCACGTCCGGCAAAGCGAGCAGTCCGAGCGTGCCGGACAGCGGCAACAACAGCGCCAGGCTGCCGGCCTGCCACCCGACTGCCGCGCCGAATTCCCGCTTGGCCAGCACCACCATCAGCAACGGCACGGCCGCAGCCATCAGCAGGAACGGCCAGCGCAGGCCCAACAGCCCGCCTCCTCCCACTTCAACACCCAGTCGTGCAAGCCAGGCGGTGAGCCCCGGCAAGTCCGAATAGGCGGCCGCAAGGTGCTGCCCTTCCTGCCAGTAGAAGGCCTCGTCCACGAACAGCGGCAAGCGCGCCGCGACCAGCAGCTTGGCCAGCAACACCGCTGCGAACAGCGCAAGGAACGCCAGGCGTGACCGCCGCACATCCAACATCGGAGCAAGACCTCTTACACTCAGGCTGAATACGGGAGAACCACATGGCAGCGTCCCCTTCGAGCGCGAGCATGCTACCTGATGGCCTGCGCCAAGCCCTCGATCGCGCCCAGGCGCAGGTAAATCAGTTGGTGCTGGGCAAGCCTCATGAGGTGCGCCTGGCCTTCGTTGCGCTGCTGTCAGACGGCCACTTGCTGATCGAGGACCTGCCCGGCCTGGGCAAGACGACGCTGGCCCACGCGCTGGCAGCCACGCTGGGACTGGAGTTCCAGCGGGTGCAGTTCACCTCCGATCTGCTGCCGGCCGACGTGGTGGGGGTGTCGGTGTTCGACCCGCAGGCAAGGCGTTTCGAATTCCATCCCGGCCCGGTATTCACCCAGGTGCTGCTGGCCGATGAGATCAACCGTGCCCCGCCGCGGACCCAGAGCGCATTGCTGGAAGCAATGGCCGAGCATCAGGTGACCGTCGACGGTGTCAGCCATGCGCTGCCGGCGCCCTTTTTCGTCATTGCCACGCAGAATCCTGTCGATCTGTCCGGCACATACCCGCTCCCGGATTCTCAGCTGGACCGCTTCCTGCTACGACTCGCGCTGGGTTACCCCAGCGAAACCGCCGAGCGCGATTTGCTGGCCGGCAGCGACCGCCGGGACCTGATCACCCGCAGCCTGCCGCAACTGGGAGCAGACGAGGTGCTGGCGGCCCGCGCGGCAGTGACGGCCGTGCACGCCAGCGACGCACTGATCGGCTACGTCCAGGCGCTGCTGGCCCGAAGCCGCCGCCACCCCGGGGTGCGCGTGGGGCTCTCGCCGCGCGCCGGCATCGCGCTGCTGCGTGCGTCGCGTGCGTACGCGTTGCTGCTTGGCCGTCAGCATGTGCTGCCCGACGATGTGCAGGCCCTGTTCGGTGCGGTCGCGGCACACCGTCTCACCGTCGACGCCGATGCCGGCGATCCGGCGGCGATTGCCAAGTCGATCCTTCATTCGGTCCCCGTCGACTGATCCCGATGACGGCCGCCTGGCGGGCATCCCTGCGCAACCGGGCCGCGGCGCTGGCACGCCCGCGTCATCCCGAATCGCTGCCTGCCCGGCTGGACCGCCATCGCGTGTACGTGCTGCCCACGCGCTTCGGACTCTTCTACGCGGTCCTGTTGCTGGCCATGCTGCTGGGCGCGCTGAACTACAACAACAATCCGGCGCTCCTGCTCGCGCTGCTGCTGGCCGGCACCGGGTTGGCCAGCCTCGTGGCGGCGCACTTGCAACTGACCGGACTGGAGATCGTGGCAGTGGAAGCTGAAGCCGTCGCCGCCGGCCAGCCCATGTCCGTGCGGGTCCATGCCAAGGCAGCTGTTGACCGTGCGCGCCGAGGGCTGCAGGTGGCGTTCGCCCAGGCTCCTGTTCCCACGACGGTCCTGCATCTGGATCAGGGACGCGGCGAAGCCGACCTCTCCCTGCCTACCCAGCAGCGAGGCTGGCTGGACGTACCGCGCTTGACCGTCGCCACGACCCGGCCCTTGGGGTTGGCCAGGGCTTGGGCGTATGTCTGGCCCGAGTCGCCGCTGTTGGTGTATCCCGCCCCCGAAGCCGCCGGCCCACCCCTGCCGGAAGGTCGCGGCGATCGCGCCGACAGCCGCCTGCAGCCCGCAGGCGAGGATGTGCACCATCTGCGCGCCTATCGCCCGGGCGACGCACGACGCGCGATTGCCTGGAAACCTTCGGCGCGACGGGACCAGCTCATCGTGCGCGAGTACGAGCAGCCGCAGGGGGCGGAAATCGCCCTGGATTGGCGCTCATTGCGCGCGCTGCCATATGAGCAACGCATTGCACGGCTGGCCCGCTGGGTCGACGAGGCGGAACGTGCCGGCCGTCGCTACTTCCTGGCGCTGCCGGGGCAACCGATCCTGGGGCCTGCACACGGCCCCCATCATCGCCACGCCTGCCTGCGCGCACTCGCGCTGATGCCACATGGCTGATTCGCACCGCCCCCCGCCGACGCTGGACCCGACCAGCCGCCACTGGGCCTTTGCTGCCGGGGCCGCGTCCCTGGTGCCGATGCTGCTCCAGTTGCCGGGCACCCTCGGTGGCACGATAGCGGCATGTGCCACCGCGGTGGCCGCGCTGGCGTGGCGGCAACCGGCACATGGACTGATCCGCCTGCTGTTGGCGGTATCGCTGGTCGGCACCGTGCTGGTGCTCACCCGGTTCTCGTTTGGTCGCGACACCGGTTGTGCGTTGCTCGCCGCGATGTTGGCGATCAAGCCGTCCGAAACCGCCACCTTGCGTGATGCCCGCAGCCTGGTCGGCTTCGCCCTCTTCGCGCCGTTCGCGACATTCCTGTTGGACCAAGGGCCGCTCAGCCTCGCATTGGGGCTGGTCGCCACCTTGATCTCGCTGGGGGCACTGCAACGTTTTGCCGATGTGGAGGCGGGCGACGCACATGCCGTTCCATTGCGCCAACGCCTGCCCGCGATCGGTCGCTTGCTGGCGATGGGCGTACCGCTGACTTTGGCCGCGTTCTGGCTGTTCCCACGCATGGCGACCCCGCTGTGGGGCGTGCCCGAGCGCGCACTCGCCCGCCCCGGGCTGTCGGACACCATGACGCCCGGCGAATGGGTCGACCTGATGAACGACGACACGCCAGCGTTGCGTGCGCGCTTCTTCGGCGCCACGCCGCGCCAGGAGGAGATGTACTGGCGTGGCCCGGTGTTGTGGCATTTCGACGGTCGCAGCTGGACCCAGCCTCGCTGGTTCCGCAACCTGCCGGTGGCCGACACCGAACCGGCGGACACTCGCTGGGACTATGAGGTGGAGATCGAGCCCACCGACCGCCGGCAGTTGGTGGCGCTGGATCTGCCGCTGGCGGCCCCGCAAGGCACGAGGCTCTCCATCGATCACGGCCTCTGGGCAGAGCGTCCGCAGACGTCCCTGGGGCGCTGGCGGATGCAATCCGCAGCGCCCCGGCGCTATGAGCCGCGGCTGCCCCAGACCCTGCGACAAGTCGCCTTGGAACTACCGGCCGGCTACAACCCGCGCACCCTCGCCCTCGCCCGCCAGTGGCGCCTCGAAGCGGGCGCCAACGACGGTGCCATCGTGCAACGCGCGTTGACCTGGATCCGCGCTGAATTCGCCTACACGCTCGACACCCCGCTCCCCGGACGGCACGCGGTCGATGAATTCCTGTTCGATTACCAACAGGGTTTCTGCGAGCATTTCAGCTCCGCGTTCGTGGTGCTGATGCGCGGCGCAGGCGTTCCGGCACGCGTGGTCACCGGTTACGCGGGCGGTTATCGCAATCCTTATGGCGACTATTGGCTGGTGCGTCGCTCCGACGCCCACGCCTGGGCGGAAGTCTGGCTGCCGGAGCGCGGCTGGGTGCGGGTGGATCCGACCGCGGCGGTGGCGCCCGAGCGCATCTACGACACGCTGGCCGACCGCGCGCCCGGTGCCGGCCTGTTCGGAGCAGCGGGCGGCATGACGCCGCTGCTGAATGTCACCGACTGGCTGCGCCGCGGCTGGAACGATTTCGTGCTTGGCTTCAATGCCACCCGCCAGCAGGACCTGCTCAAGCCGTTGGGCCTGGAGCGACTCGGCACCCGGGGGTTGATTGCACTGTTTGGCATGACCGCCGGGCTCGCCCTGCTTTGGATGCTGTGGTTGAGCACGCGTGGCCCGCCCGAAACCGATCCTGTGTTGCGGGCTTGGCATCGGCTGAACCGGCGCTACCGCCGAGTGGGCCTGGGCCGGGAACCCTATGAGACCGCCGACGACTGGGTACACCGGGTGGCAAACGACCGTCCGGACCTGACGGCCGACCTCGCGGAACTCAGCCTGCGTTTCAGTAATTGGCGCTACGCTGGGCCTCGAACCGGGCGAACGGCCTCGCGCGAGCGACAGGAACTGGTCCGTGCACTCCAGGCCCACCGTCCACGACCACCAGGAGAACGCACATGAAGCTCCGTTCCTTTGTCCTTGCCGTGGGCAGCGCCACCGTGCTGGCGGCGTGTGTCTCGCAACCACAGCCCTTGCAGGGTGTCTTCGCCGAAATCAGCCCGCAGGATGCCGTTGCCACCGACCGCACCGGTGCCGTGGTGCGCTGGGGCGGGCGTGTGGTCGAGGTCGAGCCGCAGAGCAACCGCACCTGCTTCCAGATGATCTCCACCCGACTGGGCAGTACCGCGCGGCCTCTGGCCTCCAGCGACGACACGGGCGGCCGCTTCATCGCCTGCCGCAACGGGTTCTATGATCCGGCGCTCTTCGAGCCCAACCGCGAGGTCACGTTTGCCGGCCGTATCAGCGGTTACGAGTCGCGCAAGATCGGTGAGTACGACTACCGCTTCCCGGTGGTGGAGGCCGACGTGGTCTACCTGTGGCCCATCCGCGAACACGTGGATGTGGTGCAGTACCCGGCGCCGTGGCCCTGGTGGGGCTGGTGGTGACCTCGCACCGGTAGAACACGTGACGCCCGGCCTGGCCGGGCGTCGTCGTATCGGAAGCAAGACCAACCGGCGTCAGTGCGGTGTGCCGAAACGTCCCAGCGGCGCGCCCGCCAGCAGGTGCAGGTGGATCTGGAACACGGTCTGCCCCGCGTCGCCATTGCAGTTCATCACGATGCGGTAGCCGTCCTCGGCAAACCCTTCGCGCTTGGCGTAATCCGCCGCCGCGATCGCCAGCCGCCCCAGCACCTCGGCCTGCGAAGGCTGCAGGTCGTTGAGGGTGGGCACCGCCACCTTGGGCACGAACAGTACGTGCACCGGCGCCTGCGGCGCGATGTCGCGGAACGCGATCAGGTACTCGTCCTCGTAGACGATGGTGGCCGGGATCTCGCGGCGGATGATCTTGTGGAAGATGGTGTCGTCGCTCATCGATGCATCCTCAAAGGGTCCAGGGTTCTGGGGTTGCCGCGTCGCAAGGGCGACCCGCGAGGCACTCCCGCACGCGGCGGCTCGCTCAGTCCGGCATTTCGCTGCGACTGCCAAAGGCATGCGACAGGGTTCCGCGGTCCACGTATTCCAGCTCGCCGCCCAACGGCACGCCATGGGCCAGCCGACTGGGGCGCACCTGATGCTGCCGTGCCAGTTGCGCCAGGTAATGCGCCGTCGCCTCGCCTTCCACCGTCGGGTTGGTGGCGATGATCAGCTCCTGCACCTCGCCTTCGGCCAGGCGTGTGGACAACGCATCCAGCCCCAGCTCGCGCGGGCCGATGCCATCCAATGGCGACAGACGGCCCTGCAGCACGAAGTACAGGCCGCGGTAGCCAGTGGCCTGTTCTATGGCAAGGCGATCGGCCGGCGACTCGACGATGCACAGCTGGTGCGCATCGCGCGAGGCGCTGGCACAGGTTGCGCAGACCTCGGTCTCGCTGAAGTCACGGCAACGCTTGCAGTGGCCGATCCGCTCGATGGCCTGGGCCAGCGTGTCGGCCAGACGCTGGCCACCCTCGCGCTCGCGTTCGAGCACGTGGTAGGCCATGCGCTGCGCTGACTTCTGTCCGACACCGGGCAGCACGCGGAACGCGTCGATCAGTTGTTCAAGCAGCGAAGTGCTCATTGCAGGCGACACGGGCGCGCGCGAGGCGGGCGTACCCGCTCCGCGACGCCACCCGGCCCGATCAGAACGGCATCTTCATGCCGGGCGGCAGCGGCATGCCGGCCGTGGCAGCGGACATCTTCGACTGCGACTCGGCGTTGACCTTGTTGACCGCATCGTTGAATGCGGCGGCGATCAGGTCCTCGGCCATTTCGGCGTCGCTCATCACGCTCGGGTCGATGCGCACCTTGCGGCACTCCATGCGACCGGTCAGGGTCACGCTGACCATGCCGCCGCCGGCGTTGCCGGTCACTTCGATCTTGGCCAGTTCTTCCTGCGCGCGCTGCACGTTTTCCTGCATTCGCTGCGCCTGCTGCATCAGTTGGGCGATGTTTCCACGCATGTTTCAGTCTTCCAGGGGGCGGATGGAGTCGGGGACGACGCGCGCGCCGTACTGCGCGATCAGGCGCTGCACGTCGGCGTTGTCCATGAAAGTGGTTTCGGCCGCGGCCTGCCGTTCGTCACGCGCGCGGTCGTTGCGCTCGCGGATGGATTCGCCGGGAGCGGCCGTGGTGAAGCGTATCTGTGGCGCGCTGCCAAGCCGGGGCACCAACGCTTCGGCCACCAGCTTGACCAGGTTGGGGACGCCCAGGTGCTGGTCGGCCTCCGGCAATGCCAGGGTCAGCACACCGTCAGCGTAGCCGCCGAAAACCGCATGCTCGGCCAGCAGGCGCGCGGGGCCCTTGAGGTCACTGGCCGCGACAAACGCGTGCCATTCGTCCGCATCGGCAATGCTGGCGCCCAGGTCGGCGTCGGCAAGGGCGGTGCTGGACGGGGCTGCCACGGGCACCGGTTCCGGCACAGCGGAAATGGGATTGTTGGAAACGACGGCGCGCGGCGGCTGGTTGCGCTCTACCACGATGGGTGACGTGCCAACCGCCACTGCGGCGACGGCCATCGGCGTGGGTGTCGGGGCGCCCATCGGGGCATCCTCGGCCCATGGCGGCACGTCGTCGTCCGCCGGCCTCGCCTGCGGGGTTGAAGGTGCCGGCCCGGTGGGGCGTACAACACGGGCTTCCGCCTGCACTACGGGCTGGGCCTCGCTCTTGCCCTGGACTGGGCTCTTCGGCAGGCCCTCGCTCTCGCGCAGGGCGGCCTCGGCTGAAGGCCGCGATGCCGCCGCGCTCGCGGCGACGCCCGCTTGCGCGCTACCCCGCGTGGCGTCGCCTTCCACCTGCGCGGCCCGAGCACCGCCGCCACCGTCCGCCGGCCGGAATGCCAGCATCCGCAGCAGGGTCATCTCGAAGCCCGCGCGCGGGCTTGGTGCCATCGGCAGGTCACGACGTCCGTTGAGCGCCATCTGGTACCAGAGCTGGATCACTTCGGCACGGATGCGTGCGGCCAGGCCATCGATGTCCACGCCGTCGCTTTCCACCGGCGCGGTTGGCACCAGCTGGCGCACCTGGATCCGGTGCATGGCGTCGCTCAGCGCATCCAGCACCGTGCCCCAGTCGGGGGAAAAATCGGCCAATGCCGCCACTTCGGCCAGCAGCGCCTCGCCATTGCCATCGGCCAGTGCCGCCAGCAGCGCCCCCACGCGCGTACGGTCCACCGAGCCCAGCATGGTCGCCACGCCACTTTCCGCCAGTTGCCCGCCGCCGCTGTTGGCGCCGGTGTAGGCAATCGCCTGGTCCAGCAGCGACAGACCGTCGCGCAGGCTGCCGTCGGCGGCCTTGCTGAGCAGGCGGATGGCGCCCGGCTCAACCGCAATGCCTTCGGCCTCCAGGATCCTGTTCATCTGCCCGGTGATCTGCGCCTCGTCCAACCGCTTGAGATTGAACTGCAGGCAGCGCGACAGCACGGTGACCGGCAGCTTCTGCGGATCGGTGGTGGCCAGCAGGAACTTCACGTGCCCCGGCGGCTCCTCCAGCGTCTTCAGTAGCGCATTGAAAGCCGCCTTCGACAGCATGTGCACTTCGTCGATCAGGTAGACCTTCACCCGGCCGCGGCTGGGCATGTACTGCGCGTTCTCGATCACCTCGCGCACGTCGTCCACGCCGGTGTTGGACGCGGCGTCGATCTCGATCAGGTCGAAGAAGCGGCCGGCATCGATGTCCAGGCAGGTGGCGCACACGCCACACGGGTCGGACGACGTGCCCTGCTCGCAGTTCAGCGACTTGGCGAAGATGCGCGCGATGGTGGTCTTGCCCACCCCGCGGGTACCGGTGAACAGGAAGGCGTGGTGGACGCGGCCGGTCTCCAGCGCATTGGTCAGCGCACGCACCACGTGCTCCTGCCCGACCAGTTCGGCGAAGCGCTTGGGGCGCCATTTGCGGGCGAGGACGAGGTAGGACATCGGATCCTTTGCAGTGCGGCGGGCCGTGGCGCAGCGGGGAGCGCGGCGCGGAGGACCGGGTGATCGGACTCGTCGACATTGTGCCACGGCGCATCGCATCCACCGCGTCGACTTGTCCGCAAGCCCCGCGAAGGCTAGACTTTGCGACCCCGAGGCCGCAGCCGTGCGCCGTGGCCCCGGGACCCGGAGAGGTGTCCGAGTGGTTGAAGGAGCACGCCTGGAAAGTGTGTAAGCGTCTAAACCGCGCTTCGGGGGTTCGAATCCCCCTCTCTCCGCCAGATTCTTGAATGCGAGTCCCGCCCATCAGGCAGCGCCCGTGCGCCCGCCTGCCAAAGCGAAGCCCCGCAGTCGCCTATGGTGGCCCCGTCGGCCCCTCGCGACGCTAGGTCGAAAACCCCGCCAGGGCCGGAAGGCAGCAACGGTATCGACTGACGCGGGTGCCGAGGCCAGCCGGCGGGGCTACCGCCTTTTCAGCCCCCCACGCGCCCGGCGCCAGTCAGACCGGCTCGGCTCGCATGGCCGTAGGCTCGGCCAGGGGCAGGCAATCATCCGGATGCGCGACACGGTAGCCGCGCGCGGCCAGCACTTCACCTTCTTCACGGCTGGCGTAGTGGTACAGGATGCACCGCGACAACAAGGTCGCCGGGTATTCGCGCTCCAGGTCCTCGATTCCGCTGTGCGACGGGTTGCCATGCAGCGCGCAATCATGCGCGATCAGCTCGCCATCATCGGCGACGCGCGCCAATACCTCGGGGATCGGCCGCGTATCACCGGTCCACACCACGCTGCCCTTGAGCCGCAAGCCGAACGCCGTGTCCGGCCAATGGTGGCGCGCCGGGAACACCTCCAGCCGCACGCCGTCATGCCAGAACGCCGCGCCCACCGGCACCACCTGGAACGCATCCCAGAAATTGGCGCCGCCTTCGGCCAGCGCATTGGGGTAATCGCCCACGCGCTGGTGCAGCAGCGGCACCAGCGGGGCGGGCACGTACACCCGCACCTTGCCGCGCAACGACGGGTTGAAGAAGCTCTCCACGAACAGCCGCTCGAAACCGGCCACATGGTCCAGGTGCGTGTGGGTGATGAACAACGCGCGCGGTGCATGGCCGTAACGCCCAAGGAATGCGGTCAGGCCTTCGGCGCCACAGTCGATGGTCAGCCACGGCACTCCGTCGCACTCGATGGTGGACATGGCCGAGCCGAGCTCGACCGCCGAGGCATTGCCCACGCCGTGCAACCGCAGATGCCAGCCCATCAGGTACCCCGGCTCCATGCCATGTCATAGGCGCTGCGCAGGCGCTGGAAGTCGCGCTCCACCTCTTCCTCGGAGCGTTGTCCACGCAGCTTCATCAGCGAGCGATGCAGGCGTTGCAGGTTGCCGCGGCGCCAGCCGGTGGCCGGGATGCGCAACTGCCCACGGTCGAGATCGATCACCCATCCATTACCACCAGGGTCGAACAGCAGGTTGTGGGCGTTGAGGTCGGCATGGTCGAGGCCGGCGCGGTGGCTGCGCGCGATCAGCCGTCCGGCCTCCTCCCACGGAGCCCCATCACCCGCGACGGCGGCGCGATCGGCCAGCGAACGCACGTCTTCCAGCCGGTCCAGCAGGATCGCCGCGGTGTAGAACAGGCCTTCGCGGCGGTAATAGGCTGCCACCGGCCGCGGCACGGGCACGCCGCGCGCGGCCACCGCGCGGGTCAGGCGGAATTCCGCGAAGCTGCGCGTGGTCGCGGCGCCGCGCCACCAGTAGCGATCCCGGCTGAAGTTGGCGGCGACGCCGCCACGCAGGTAGCGTCGAAGCAGGACCGGACCGAAAGGGGCATCGATGAACCACGCTCCGCCGCGTCCGCCACTTTCCACCGGGCGCGCGCGCGTGCCCCAATGCTGTGGCGAAAACCACTCCGGCGCGGCTTGCCGCACCCGTGTGGTGTCGAACAGAATCGCGCCGTACCCGCTGTCCTCGCGGAACGGAACCAATCCTTCTGCGGCGTCGTAGCCCGTCATATCTTTTGGAGTCTAACAATTCACGCCGCATCTGCACCTGCCTCGATCTGCATCCTGCGCCTGTCGGCGTTGGGCGACGTCACCCATGTCGTGCCGCTGGTGCGCACGCTGCGCACCGCCTGGCCCCATGTCGCCATCACCTGGGTGATCGGCAAGGGCGAGCATCGCCTGCTGGTGGGACTGGAGGGCGTGGAGTTCGTCGAATACGACAAGAAGTCCGGCCTGGCCGGCATGCGCACACTGCGGCGGCAGCTCACAGGCCGTCGCTTCGACGTGTTGCTGCAGATGCAGGTGGCCGCGCGCGCCAACCTGCTGTCGGCCTTCATTCCGGCCCGTCGGCGGATCGGCTATGACAAGTCACGCTCCAAGGACCTGCATGGCCTTTTCATCGACGAGCGCATCCCCGACCGACCGGGCATCCACGTCCTCGATGCACTGGGCAGCTTCTGCGAGCCACTGGGCCTGCGCCAGACCGAGGTGCGCTGGGACCTGCCGGTGCCGGCGGACGCGTTCGAATGGGCGAAGGCGCAATGGCCGGACGACGGCCGCCGCACCCTGATGGTCTCGCCGTGCTCCAGCCACGTGCTGCGCAACTGGCGCGCCGAGCGTTACGCCGCCGTGGCCGACCACGCCATCGCCCGCGGTTGGCGGGTGGTGCTGTGCGGCGGCCGGAGCGAGCTGGAACGCCAGACCGCCGATGCCATCCTCGCCGCCATGCAAGGCGCGGCACTGGACCTGGTGGGCAAGGACACCCTGAAGCAGTTGCCGGCACTATTGCAGCGCGCCGACCTGCTGATGACGCCCGACTCGGGGCCGATGCACATCGCCAACGCGATGGGCACCCGGGTGCTGGGCCTGCACGCGGCCAGCAACCCCGAGCGCAGCGGCCCATACACCACGCGCCGCTACTGCGTGGACCGTTACGACGATGCCGCGCGCAAGTACCGGGGCAGGCCGGCGGCCGAGCTCAAGTGGGGCACCAAGATCGAGCACGAGGGCGTGATGGACCTGGTGACCGTCGAAGACGCCATCGCCGCCTTCGAGCGCTACGTGGCGGATTGCGCGCGCTGACCTCGAACGGGGCCGGCGCGTCATCGCATCGACAGTTCAGCAGCCTGGAACGCCGATTCCGCTGCGCAAGGGAGTCGGCCTGCGCAGGTATTGCGCAAAAGCCGGCCATGGATGGCCGGCGGCCCGACTCGCGGCAGGGCGCCGCGACGGAGGGCTGGAGCAATGCCTGCGCAGGCTGGCTCCCGCCTCGGAAACCAAGAAATCAGGGCGCCGCAGCCCCCGACTTGTAATCCTCGTACGACTTCTCCTCGACATAGCTCGACCCCAGAGCCAGGTTGATTTCCTTCTTGATCCGCGCCCGCTCGTCGTTCTCGAAGTAGACGCTGCGCGCCAGGCGCACGAACTCGTCGTCGAAGGCCTGCGCCTTTTCCTTGATGCGGATGTCGTCCTCGATCACCCACAGGCGCTCGTTCACCGCCTTCAGGTCGGCGCGCAACTTGGCGATGTCGTGGCCAGCCGCCGGATGTGCCATCCAGGTCTTCTCCAACGCCGTCAGCTCGTTGCGGACGTTGGCCAGCTTGGCCTCATCGGACATGCGCTCGCTCTTGATCTGCAGGATCGCGATCTTGTCGAGCAGTTCGCCAAAGGACACCGGGACCAGGATTTCGGACATGACGCCGCCATTCGTTCAGGGGAAAGGGCAACAGTGTAGCGCCGCCACGCCCGGGCTTGCCGAAGCACCGAATGCCCCGTATCATTCCCGGCTCACTGCACCCGGAGAGGTGGCAGAGTGGTTGAATGTACCTGACTCGAAATCAGGCGTACGTTTATAGCGTACCGAGGGTTCGAATCCCTCCCTCTCCGCCAGACACAAAGATCAAGCCCCTGATTTCAGGGGCTTTTTCTTTTTCAGCACTGGCCCGCCCCTCTCCGCTACAACGCCGTCGTGATGAGGCGGACACCCTGCGCGGGAGCAGACACCGAAATTGCCGATGGCACGACCTGCGGTCAGCGTGCTTCGATTACCTGCGCCATACTTCGCAAAGACGCTCCAAAGGTCAGACCGATGGATGCCGCACAGGTCAGGGTCGCGATCGACGGCCGGGAACTCTCGTTTCCGGCAGGCCTTACCGTGTTACAGGCCTTGCGGATGTCGGGTATCAAAGTGCCCACGCTGTGTCACGACGACCGTCTCGCGCCCGTAGGCGAATGCTGGGCTTGCGCGGTCGAGCTCGTACCGGCCACCGGCCTGCCCGCCCATCATCGCCCGGCCTGTCGCGAACCATTGCTGGATGGTTGCTCGATACGCACGGATGGCGCCGCGCTGGACGAATTCCGCCGCAACTTGCTGGAGCAGCTTGCCACCCGCGCCGCGCCCGACGAAATGGAGCGCTTTCCCGACAAGGCGCTGCACCAGGCCCTGCGCGAGTTCGACATCCTGCCACGTGCCGACGCCTCGCCTCCCGAAGCGATCGACGTGTCTCACCCGCATATCCGGGTCGACATGGAGCGCTGCATCGCCTGCCGCCGCTGCGTGCGCATCTGCGAGGATCTCCAGGGCGAATCGGTCTGGCATGTATTCGGCCGCGGCGAGACATTGCGCGTGGCCACCGGCGGCGGCGTACCGTTGGCCGAAAGCCCATGCGTGGGTTGCGGCGCCTGCGTCGACACCTGCCCCACCGCCGCATTGACCGACGCATCGGCCTGGCGCGAACCGCCCGCCACGACGTGGACGCGAACCGTCTGCCCGTACTGCGGCGTTGGCTGCGTGCTCGACATCGGCACCGCCGACGACCGCATCGTGGCGACCCGCCCGGCGCTCGATGGCCCGTCGAACAAAGGGCACCTCTGCGTCAAGGGGCGCTACGCATACGACTACGTTGACGCCGACGACCGCGTTTGCGCGCCCATGCTGAGGCGCGACGGGCAGTGGCAGCGCGCTACCTGGGACCAGGCCATCGCCTTCGCAGCCGAAGGCCTGCGCCGCATCGTATCCGAGCACGGTCCCGATGCGGTGGGCGTACTCGGATCCGCGCGGGCGACCAACGAAGAGAACTACCTGATCCAGAAGTTCGCGCGCGTGGCGATCGGCACCAACAACGTCGACTGCTGCGCGCGGGTCTGCCATACGCCCAGCGCCGCCGCGCTCAAGCACATGCTGGGCACGGGCGCGGGCACCAACAGCTTCGACGACATCGAGCAGGCCAGGACCCTGCTCGTCGTGGGAGCCAACCCACTCGAGAACCATCCGGTGGTGGGTGCACGCATACGGCAGCGGGCGAAGCATGGCGCGCACCTGATCGTGATCGACCCGCGCCGCACGGGGTTGGCCGGGATCGCCGACATCCACCTGGCCCCGCAGCCCGGCACCAATGTCCCGCTGTTCAACGCGCTGGCACACGTACTGCTGGCCGAAGACCTGGTCGATCACGCGTTCGTCGACGCCCGCGTGGATGGCCTGGGGACATTCGCTTCGTTCATCCAAGCCTGGACACCGGAGCGTGCAGCGGCACTGTGCGGCGTGCCTGCCGACGACATCCGGCGCGCGGCGCGACTCTACGCCCAGGAACGGCCGGCCATGTGCCTGCACGGCCTGGGGGTGACCGAGCACCTGCAAGGTACGCAGGGCGTGATGGCGCTGATCGACCTTGCCTTGCTCACCGGCAACCTGGGCCTTGCGGGCACGGGCATCAACCCGTTGCGCGGCCAGAACAACGTGCAGGGGGCCGCGGTCATGGGCTGCGAACCCGGCACACTGACTGGTTCGCAGCGGCTGGCCGATGCGCGCGCGCGCTTTGAGACGGCCTGGGGCGTCCCTCTGCCCCGGTCACGCGGCCTGAACGTACTGGAGATGATGGATGCCGCACGCAGCGGCGCACTGAAAGCCCTGTACGTCATCGGCTTCGACGTTCTTGCCAGCCTGGCCAACGCCACCGAGACCGCGAAATCCTTGGAACGACTGGAACTGGTCATCGTCCAGGACCTGTTCCTGAACGAAACCGCGCGCAGGTCTGGCCATGTGTTCCTCCCGGCCGTGTCCAGCTTCGAGAAGGACGGCACGTTCATGAATTCCGAACGCCGCATCCAGCGCGTGCGACAGGCACTGACGCCACGCGGTCAGGCGCGTAGCGACGCCGAAACGCTCTGCCGACTGGTCAATGCGCTTGGCCGCGGCGCGTGGTTCTCCCGCCACCGGGCCGAGGACGTGTGGGACGAGGTCCGCTCGGCCTGGCCCGCAGTGGCGGGCATCGACTACACGCGGATCGACCAGCAGGGGCTGCAATGGCCCTGCCGTGGCCCTGACGATCCCGGCACCGCCTTGCTGCACGCGGAGCATTTCGCTCATGGCAAACGTGCCGTGCTGGAGCGCATCGACTACCAACCGACGACCGAGTACACCACCGCTCAGTTCCCGTTCCTGCTCACTACGGGGCGCAACCTGCACCAGTTCAACGTGGGCACGATGACCGGCCGCACGGGCCAGCAGTTGCTGCGCCCGACCGACACGCTCGACATGCACCCCTACGACGCAGGGCAACTCGGACTGGACGATGGCACCCAGGTCCGGGTGGCAAGCCGGCATGGACAGGCGGCACTACGGCTGCGAATCACCGATGCCGTCGCACCTGGCCAGCTGTTCGCCAGCTTCCACGACCCGGCGCGGGCCCTGAACCAGGTCACAAGCCCCGTGCGTGACTGTGTGACGTCGGCACCGGAATACAAGGTCGTGGCGGTGTGCGTAACACCGGCCTGAAGCCTTCCTGCCCCCCGGTCCGGGGTGGCAATTCAGTCGCCACCCTTGCCTCGCGGCCGACGGGGCATGATGATCGCGTTATAGGCAGCAGAGCCCGACCACGCGTACTGGACATGATCGAATTCGGACACCTGACGCACGTCGGCCTTCGCCGCGAACTCAACGAGGACACCTACTACGGCGACAGCGAGCTGGGGCTGTGGTTGGTGGCCGACGGCATGGGCGGCCACGACTACGGGGAGGTAGCCAGCGCCCTGGCCCGCGAGACCATCGTCCGCGAGGTCCGCGACGGCACCCCGCTTGCCCAGGCCATCCGCATCGCCGACGAGGAGATCATCCGCACCTCGCGGCGGCGCAACGACGCGCTGCCCATGGGCACCACCGTGGTCGCGGCCCGGGTGAACGGCAACCGGTTCGAAGTGGCGTGGGTGGGCGACAGCCGCGTCTACCTGTGGCGCGAGGGCAACCTGGCGCAACTGTCGCAGGACCACAGCTACGTGCAGGAACTGATCGCCAACGGGGCGCTCACCCAGGAACAGGCGCGCAGCCACCCGCACCGCAACGTGGTGACGCAGGCGCTGGGGGTGACCGACCCCACCAGCCTCAACGTGGAGACCATGACCGGCGAGCTGCGCCCCGGGATGCAGTTGCTGCTATGCAGCGACGGCCTGACCGAGGAGGTCGAGGACCGCAACATCGCCCAGGTGCTGTCACGCAATGACTGCAGCGCACAGGAGTGCGTGGACAGCCTGATCGCAGCGGCCCTCGACGGGGGCGGCTCGGACAACGTCACCGTGGTGCTGGTGCGCAACCACTGATACGCCGCGGGCGACGGCCGGTCCGGACCAGGCATGCGTCCTCGGGGCGCCTGCTTGAGCGGTCTTGCGGAGCGCGCAAATGCCCCTTTTCCGCCTCAGGCGACCGCTGTCGCGGCCTCTTCTTCCAGCATCACGTCCCACACGGCCTTGCCGGCCTTCTTGCGCAGCTTCTCCAGCCGCGCCTCGTGGGCGGCCAGTTCGTCGCCCGACACTTGAACGCGCGGGCGCGCGGACGGGGCCGTCACCTTGAAACTGGTCGTGGCCTGCGCCTGCGCCGCACTGGCCCCTTCGTCGAACCCGATCTCCCCCTGCCCCGACGTCAGCGCGATGTAGACGTCCGACAGGATCTGCGCATCGAGCAGCGCGCCGTGCAACTGGCGGTGGCTGTTGTCCACGCCGAGGCGCTTGCACAACGCGTCCAGCGAATTGCGCTGGCCGGGGAAGCGCTGCCGGGCCATCAGCAGCGTGTCTTCCACCGTGGCGTGGTCGAGGATGCGCCCATACTGCGCGCCCGCCAGCGCCAACTCGTTGTCGAGGAAGCCGACGTCGAAGGCCGCGTTGTGGATGATCAACTCGGCGCCGCGGATGAACTCCAGGAACTCGTCCACCACGTCGGTGAATACCGGCTTGTCGGCCAGGAATTCCAACGTCAGCCCGGTCACTTCCTGCGCGCCCTGCTCGAAGTCGCAATCGGGCTTCAGGTAGCGGTGGAAGTGGTTGCCCGTCGGGCGGCGCTCCACCAGTTCCACGCAGCCGATTTCCACCACCCGGTTGCCGGTCTTCCAGTTCAGGCCGGTGGTTTCGGTGTCGAGGATGATCTGGCGCATGCGGCGGTGGTTACCCGGTGAAAAAAGACGGAACAGCGGTGCGAGAACAGGTTACCACCGCGCTCAGGCGCGCTTGGCCGCCTGCGCCTTGAAGCGGATGGCCTGGTCGCGCGCGAGTACATCCACGCGCTCGTTGTCCGGATCACCGGAATGCCCCTTCACCCACTTCCACTCGATCTGGTGGCGTTGCGTGGCGGCGTGCAGCCGCTCCCAGAGGTCGCGGTTCTTGACCGGGTCGCCGCCGGCGGTCTTCCAGCCGCGGCGGACCCAGTTCTTCATCCACTCGGTGATCCCTTGCCGCACGTACTGCGAGTCGGTTTGCAGGGTCACGATGCACGGCTCGGTGAGCGTCTCCAGCGCCATGATCGCGCCCATCAGCTCCATCCGGTTGTTGGTGGTGTCGGGCTCGCCGCCGCTGAGCTCGCGCTCCTTGCCCTTGTATCGAAGCAGTGCGGCCCAGCCGCCGGGACCGGGGTTGCCAAGGCAGGCACCATCGGTGTGCGCCTCAATGGCTTTTCTTGAAGATTGGGTCATGGGTCCATTATCGCCGGCTCGCGTCGCACTGGCTCGGACGGTCGCAGATGACCCGTCTGCCAACGCAGTTTCCGCAGCGGCGAAGGCGGGATGAGTGCCCGCACGCGCTTGTTGACGGTCAGTGCGATGCCAGCGCGCAACCGGTCCCCCGCGCCGATGCCACCGTCACCATGTGCGGCGCGCCAGCGCGGCCCCAGCCATTGCAGGCTGACGGAATCGAAGGCGAAGCCCGCGCGGCGCAGTGCGGCCTGCCAGGCGCCGGGATGCCGGGCGCGCAGTCCCTCCCCCGCCCAACGCATGCGGTAAGGGCTCCAGGGGTTGAGCGCTGTCAGCCATAGCGTCCCGCCGGGCGCCAGCACGCGCTCGCATTCGCCCAGCGTTTCCTCGACAGCAAGGCCATCGTCCAGCGCGTGCTGCACCAGCAATGCCCCCATCGACTCGCTGGCCAGGGGCAGCGGCAGGCCACAGCGCACCGCGCCAGAGAATCCCTCGTCGCGCCGGTGCAGCAACAAGCCGCGACGGCTGTCGTTGGGCGGCGGCTCCGCTGCGGCCACGCCAATCCAGGCCCAAGGCAGCGCCGGACAGCCGGCGAGTACCAGGGAACCGATCGGGTACTCCGCGGCCAACAGCCCCTGTCCATCCAGCGTGCTGAACCAGTTCAACCCAGCCCGGTCCGCGGGTTGACGTGAATGCGCGGGCAAAGGCATGGTCGGCGGGGCGTCCACAGGGAGGGGGTGGCCGCCCAGTCTAGACCGCGGAGGCGACGCGCGTGCGCAGCCCCGCCCCACACCAGGACCCCGCTGATGCAGCTCCGCGCCTTGCCCGCCTTCGCCGACAACTACATCTGGGCGCTTGCCGACGAGTCCGGCCGCGCGCTGTTCGTGGACCCCGGCGAGGCGGCACCGGTACTGGCGGTCATCGCCGACGGGCTGCAGCCGGCGGGCGTGCTGCTTACCCATCACCACCACGACCACATTGGCGGCACCCGCGAGCTTCTGGCGCACTGGCCGGACCTGCCCGTCATCGCCCCGGTGGACGAACGTATTCCACACGCCAGTCGGCGCGTGGGCGATGGCGAGCGCGTGGACGTGGCCAGCTGGACGTTCGAAGTGCTGGAGATCCCCGGCCACACCCGCAGCCACATCGCCTTCCACGGCCATGGCCTGGTGTTCTGCGGCGACACGCTGTTCAGCCTGGGCTGCGGGCGCATGTTCGAAGGCACTCCGGCGCAGATGCACGCCTCCCTGTCGCGACTGAGCGCGCTGCCGAGCACCACCCAGGTGTGTTGCGGCCACGAATACACGCTCGCCAACGCGGCGTTCGCGCTGACCGTGGACCCGGGCAATACCGACCTCCTGCGCCGCGCCGCCGAGGCCCGGAGCCAACTCGACCAGGGCCAGCCCACGCTCCCGGCAACGCTGGCCAGCGAACGGGCCTGCAATCCGTTCCTGCGCACGGACGCGCCCGCCATCGGGGCTGCGGTGGCGCGGCGATTGGGCCGCGAACCCCACGACGCAGTGGAGACCTTCGCCGAACTGCGGCGCTGGAAGGACGGATTCACCGCATGAGGGGGCCGGGCCGCATCCGCCGCGCCGTGGCCGGCGCCCTGATGGTCGTACTGTGTGGGGCCATGGCGGCGACTCGGGCGGCCCCGGCCATGTCCGGCGCCCCCTCCGGGAACGGCCCAGACGGCACGCCCAGGTCGGCACCGCCCGCCACCATCAGCGGAAGTGCCATTTACCGGGATTTCCGCGAGGGTCTGGCCGACAAGACCTGTGCCCCCGGCGCCAGCGCACGCTGGAAGCAGCACTTCGCCAGCGCGCCCAAGCGACTCGCAAACCGCGGCGACGACGCACTGCCCTTGTTCGGCTACGTCGTCGACACCCTGCGCGACGCCCGTCTGCCCACCGAATATGCACTGATTCCCTTCATCGAAAGCGGCTACAAGCCCGCCGCGCGCAACCCCGCGGGCCCCACGGGCTTATGGCAGATGATCGCCCGGACCGCGCGCCACCACCGCGTGACCATCCGCGCCGGCTACGACGGCCGCCTCTCCCCCGTCGATTCCACCCGGGCCGCCGTGCGCTACCTCAAGACCCTGCATGGGACGTTCGGCGGCAATTGGCAGCTGGTGGTGATGGCGTACAACGCCGGTGAGCACCGCATCCTCGGCGCGGTGAAGCGGAGCGGCCACAAGGCGTCGTCCGCCGATCCCGATGCACTGGAAGGCATTCCCGACATCACCCGCGCCTACCCACGCAAGCTGCACGCCCTGTCGTGCCTGCTGGAACAGGCCGACGACCGCGACCGGTGGCGCGACGCGATGGACCGCGAGGTGCTCCGCCTGGCCGAAGTGACCCTGCCCGACGACGCCACCGACCTTCGCGAATGGGCACGCGGCGCCGGGCAGGACCCGGACCTGCTCGCCCGGCTCAATCCCGCCCATGCGGCTGGCCCCCTGCGTGCCGCCGAGCGCCGCATCCTGGCCCCGACGGCCGGCCCCTCGGCGCCAGACGCCAGCGAATAGGTAGCCCCCGACCCGCCGGCAGGGCAAACTAGAGCCTTTGCTCGACCGTGCTGACGGTCATCGCCCCACTAAGAGGTAAGTCCATGGGTTTCCTGCAAGGCAAGCGTGCACTCATCACCGGCGTCGCCAGCCAACGTTCCATCGCCACCGGCATTGCCGAAGCGATGCGCCGCGAGGGCGCCGAACTGGCGTTCACCTACCAGACCGAGAAGCTCAAGTCGCGCGTCGAGGACTGCGCCAAGGAAAACGGCTCGGACATCGTCATTCCGCTCGACGTCGCGTCCGATGAGCAGATCGAACAGTGCTTCAGCGAACTGGGCAAGCACTGGCCGGAAGGCTTCGACATCCTGGTGCACGCCATCGCCTACGCCCCGCGCGAAGCCATCGACGGCGAGTTCCTGGACGGCCTGACCCGCGAGAACTTCGCCATCGCGCACGACATCTCGGCCTACTCGCTGGCCGCGTTGGCCAAGGCCGCACGCCCGATGATGAAGGACCGCCACGGCTCGGTGCTCACCCTGAGCTACCTGGGGGCCGAGCGTGCACTGCAGAACTACAACGTGATGGGCGTGGCCAAGGCCAGCCTCGAGGCCACCGTGCGCTATCTGGCACTGAACCTCGGTCCGGAAGGTACCCGCGTCAACGCGATCTCGGCCGGCCCGATCAAGACCCTGGCCGCCGCTGGCATCGCCAACTTCCGCAAGATGCTGGGGCACTTCGAGAAGTACGCCCCGCTGCGCCGCACCGTCACCATCGAGGACGTCGGCAATACCGCCGCCTTCCTGTGCTCGGACCTGGCCGGCGGCATCACCGGCGAAGTCACCTACGTGGATTCGGGTTACAACATCCTCGGCATGACCGGCATCGGCGACGAAGACTGATCCCCTTGCGACGGGCCTCGCTGCCGTCGCCGGATACAAAGGCCCGCCTAGATGGCGGGCCTTTGTTTTTGCAGGCGCCGCCTGCTACCGCAAATGAAATGGCCCGGCATCACTGCCGGGCCACTCGTCATGCTTCACGCTTGAGCGTGGGGCCAAGCCAACTCAGAGGTTGGCCTCGACCACGGTGACCTTCATCTGCTTGCGCAGGTGGCGCGAGAGCGCGTCCACGTCGCTCATGCCGTGCGCCTGCGACAGCTGCTGGCGCAGCATCGCGCGCTCCTGCGGTGATGCCTCGGCCGGGTTGCCCGGCTTCACCGCCTGCACCGCGAACAGCGCGATGCGGCCGTCGTCGAGCGCGACCTTGCCCGGCGTCGGCGCACCGCCGGCAGGCGCCTTGGCCGCGAAGATGTCCGCGACGACCTTCGCGTCCGGGATCGGCATGCCACGACGCAGGCCCGGCAGCGTCTGCACGGCCAATTGCTTCGAAGCCGCCACGGCCTCCAGGGTCTCGCCAGCGGCAATGCGTGCCACCAGGGCCTCGGCCTCCTTCAGCGCCGCCTTCTGCGCGCGGTCCACACGAATGGCTGCGATCACCTGCTCGCGCACCTGCGCCAGCGGCAAGGCCCGCTCCGGAGTGTGGTTGGTCACGCGGATGAGCACACTGTTGTTGGGCCCGATCTCGATCGGATCACTCACGGTGCCATCCTGTACCAGCACCTCGGAGAACGCCGCGCGCTTGACCGCCGCATTGGCGAAGATCCCCTCGCTGGAATCGCGCGCGACCGGACCGATCGTCTGCAACGGCAGCCCCACGTCGCGTGCGGCCGGCGCCAGTGCCGACGGGTTCTTGTAGACCAGGTCGACCAAACGCGTGGACAAATCGTTGAACGCGCGCTCGCGATCCGCCTGCGCCTGCTCGGCAGCCAGCGCGTCACGGACGGCTTCGAACGGCTGCTGCGCACTGCCCTTCACCTCGCGCAGCTGGATCACGTGCCAGCCGAACGCCGACTTCACCGGGCCGCTGATCTCACCGGCCTTCATCGAGAACAGTGCCTCCTCGAAGCCGGGGTCCATCATGCCCTTCGACACCCAACCCAGCTCACCGCCGGTGGCCTTCGAACCCGTGTCGTCGCTGTTGGCGCGCGCAATGGCGGCAAAGTCCGCACCCGCGGCCTTGGCCTCGGCGGCCAGCTTGGTGGCCTTGGCCTCGGCGGCCTTCTGCGTGGCGGCGTCGGCGCCTTCGGCGACCTGCACCAGGATGTGCGAAGCAAGGCGCTCCTCGGCCGCCGCGAACTTGCCCTTCTCCTGCTCGTAGCGCTGGCGGAGCGTGGCCTCGTCGGCCGGCGGCGGGGGCGGCAACGAAGCACCGTCCAGCACCACATATTCCAGGCTCACCATTTCCTTGGCGCGGAAACTCGCGGTGTGGCCGTCGTACCAGGACTTGATTTCGGCATCGGTCACCGGCGCGGCATCCGGTGCCGGCGGCGGCATCATCAGCACGCTGGCATCGCGGGTTTCACCCAACGCACGCATCAGGCGGTCGAGTTCGGCATCGGTGACGAAATTGCTCTGCGCGATGCCAGCGACCACCAGCGACTGGCGCAGGCTGTCGCGCACGGTGTCCTCGAACTGGCGCGGCGATTGCGGCGGCACGCCGGATGCCAGCGCCAGCTGGTATCGCTGGGCATTGAACTTGCCGTCCACCTGGAACGCCGGGACATCCTGGATCGCCTTGCGCACCTGCGCATCGCTGACTTCCAGGCCCGCGCGTTCGGACGCCATGCTGCGCAGCTTCTCGTCGATCATCGACTCAAGGATCTCGCGCTTGTTGGCCACGCTTTCGAATGCCTTGGCGTCAAACGCTTCGCCATCCTGCTGGCGGCGGCGCTGGCGCTCCTGCTCGAAACGCGTGCGGAATTCTTCGGACGTGATCTTGTCGTGATGCCACAGCATCGAAGCAGGCCACCAGGCCGGTGCGCTGGCCCACCAAGTGGGCGGGACGTCGACCTTGGCCACGGCGTCGTCGGTGCGCTGCACCATGTAGTCCTGCAAGCCGAACAGGGCAAAGGGAACGATCAGCAGGCCGAGGATGATGGTGGCGAACCAGCCGGAAGTCTTGTCGCGGAGTGTTTGCAGCATGTCCGGGAACGATGGATACGGAAGCGGGAGAGTGTAACCCGCCTGAACCGCGGAATTTGGCGCGGTGCAAAAGGCGTTGTTACGGCCTGCCTTGGCCTGCCGGCGTCCCAAAAAAATCAACAATGGCGTCAAGAGCACGCCTGCCAACACCGCTGACAGGAGCTGTCAAAGTGAAGAAATATCAATTAATTCAATATATTAACCATACTTGTGACCCAAAAAAATGCAACCAGCTCCTTGAGATCTGGCAGCCGCGCTGGTCGCACACTCCGCGACCGGATAGTGTTTCCATTTCGGGACCCGCCCTCCCTGTACGCCACCTGAGATCTCCCCTCCCGTGAACTTTGAAAATGTCGGCATTACCGGCAACTTGTCCGACGACGTAAGCGAAGCAGCCCGCCAATTCTCAAATGCCGGCACTGACGAGCGCGGCGCAGTCTTCACCCGGCGCGAGGTTGTGGACTTCATCTTGGACTTGGTGGGCTACACCCAGGACCGGCAGCTATGGTCCCTGCGCCTCCTAGAGCCCGCCGCCGGCCATGCCGATTTTCTGCTGCCGGCAATCGGCCGACTAGTACGCTCCTTCGTGGGGCACGGAGGCTCCCTAGCAGAGGCAGCCAATTCCCTCGCATCTGCCGTGCTCGCGTTTGAAGTCCACCCAGACAGCCTAGCTACCGGTCGCGCGGCCGTGATTGCTGAATTGGTCGGTTTGGGCATCAGCAAGCCAGCGGCACACACATTGGCCAAGCGTTGGCTAGTGGGCGGCGATTTCCTCTTGGCGCCACTGGAGGGCAATTTCGACTTTGTGGTCGGTAACCCACCTTATGTCCGCCAAGAACTGATCCCCGCGCCGCTGCTAACAGAATATCGCGCCCGTTTTCGCACGCTCTATGATCGCGCCGACCTTTACGTGCCGTTTTTTGAGCGGTGCTTGGGCTCGCTGACGCAAGGGGGGCGACTCGGTTTTATTTGCACTGACCGCTGGACCAAGAACAAGTACGGTGGGCCACTCAGGGCCATGATCGCTGACGACTTTGCCCTGACTCATTTCGTGGACCTTGTAGACACCCCCGCTTTTTTGACGGATGTGATGACCTACCCGGCTATCACGGTTATCGAGCGCCCAACGCCCAAGGCCAAGCGGTCGTTCACCCGCGTGGCCTACAAACCCGCGATCGAAGTCGCCGCACTCGCCTCGCTGGCGCGCGCCATGACCGCAGCCAAGCTCAACAAAGCGTCAGGCGTGGTGAGCATGCAAGGTGTGGTGAACGGTGCTGAACCGTGGATCCTTCACGAGCCTGATCGCTTGGCGCTGGTGCGTCGTTTGGAGGCCGCCTTACCCACCCTGGAGGGCGCGGGCTGCAAGGTCGGTATCGGCGTAGCCACTGGGAATGATGGCGTTTATATCGGCTCTATGGCTGCGTTGGATGTGGAGCAATCACGCAAGCTGCCGCTGGTGCGAACCCAAGACCTGCGCAGCGGGTCCGTCAAATGGCACGGAATGGGCGTTCTCAACCCCTTTGAAGCCGACGGCCGGATGGTCGATCTAGAGCGATACCCGTTGTTTGCCGCATATCTGAAAAAGCATGCCAAAGCGATCAAAGCACGCAATGTCGCGAAGAAGAATCCCGCGCGTTGGTTTCGCACGATCGATCGAATCAATCCGGACTTAGCTTCTACACCAAAGCTACTGATTCCTGATATCAAGGGAGACGCGCATGTGGTGTACGAGCATGGCGAGTTTTACCCGCACCACAACCTGTATTACATCACCGCAAGGGATTGGGACCTGCGTGCGCTTCAGGCGGTACTGCTGTCGGGCATTGCACGGTTGTTCGTTGCAACTTACTCCACGAGTATGCGTGGGGGTTTTCTGCGGTTCCAAGCGCAGTACCTGCGCCGGATACGCGTGCCGTCTTGGAACGATGTACCGCGACATCTGCGTAAATCGCTACGTGCAGCGGCAATTTCTGGCGACTACGAGGCCGCCAACAGGGCAACTTTCGAGTTGTACGGATTAAGCGAAGCCGAGCGCGCGCTAGTCACGTCGGCCTGACGAGGGAGAATACATGGCACTGGATTTGGCAGAGCACGAAGCACTTGCACGAGTGGGCATTCGGCATTTCTGGACAGGGCGCAGCAAGTCGCTGCGCGTGGGCGAAGGCAGTCAAGGAGGCGAACGTACTAGCGTGCTGGGCGGGAAGAACATGGACGGGTTCTTGGCGATTGTCGAAGAGCTAGTACGTCGCAACGGATTGCCCCATGCCCAGATTCACACTGCGAGTCGTCCGTTGCTGACCTTGCCTGGGTACTTCCGTCCGACCAAGCTGTGGGATGTGCTTGTAATCGATCGAGGAGCGTTGGTCGCCGCAATTGAACTCAAAAGTCAGGTTGGCCCCTCATTCGGGAACAACTTCAATAACCGCACTGAAGAAGCCATCGGCACAGCACACGACCTATGGACGACTATTCGTGAGGGTGCGCTTGGAGAACAACCACGCCCCTTCCTAGGGTGGTTGATTCTGGTCGAGGATTGCGTCAAATCTCGCACGCCCGTGCGAGATCGCTCTCCCCATTTCCGAGTGTTCCCAGAGTTCCAAGGGGCCTCCTACTTGGGACGCTACGACGTGCTGTGCCAGCGACTGATGCGCGAGCAACTCTATACGCAGGCAAGCGTGCTGACCTCGCCGCGGGAAGCGCTCATCGACGGTGCTTTTGGCAGCATGTCTCCCACGACCGGCCTGACGGCGTTTGCCGCAAGTCTTGCTGGGCACGTAGCGGCATGGTCGGCTGTACGTCCCGAATAGAGAACGGCCGCGCCGAAAGACTCAGACCCCCGGCCGGGTCACCACGAATACCCCTAAGTCCCGGGCCATAATTGAGGTGACCTCGATCGTGAGTCTGCGCCGAGGCCACGTTAGGTTACGTGACACAAAAACAAAGGCGCCCTTGCGGGCGCCTTTGGCAAAACTGGCGGAGTGGACGGGACTCGAACCCGCGACCTCCGGCGTGACAGGCCAGCATTCTAACCGACTGAACTACCACTCCGCGCTTCAAACCTGAGACCAATATTCTGCAGTACTTTTTCTGATTTGGGAAGAGCCCGATTCAGAATTTTTTGCAAAAATCCTTTCGGATGCTGTGGTGGGTGCTGAGGGTTTCGAACCCCCGACCCTCTCCGTGTAAAGGAGACGCTCTACCGCTGAGCTAAGCACCCAACTGACTGACCGGACCATGCCCGGTCAGCGAGCCGCTTAGTTTACAGCGTCCTTCAGCGCCTTGCCAGCCTTGAACGACGGATTCTTCGAAGCCTTGATCTTGATGGTTTCGCCCGTCTTCGGGTTGCGGCCCTGGCGGGCGGCGCGCTTGCGGACTTCGAAGGTGCCGAAGCCAACCAGCGTGACAGTCTCACCCTTCTTCAGGGTCTTGGTGATCACGCTGATGACTGCGTCGACAGCGCTGGCGGCGTCGGTCTTGGACAGCTCGGCAGCGTCAGCGACAGCAGCAACAAATTCGGCCTTGTTCATTCTTTTGGACTCCGTGTGCGGATGTGACCGCATTCTCTTGAGAACCGGGGCTGCCTGCCTCGGCAGTGCAGGCCCCGATCGACCTTGCCACGCCATAGGGATGCGCGGTTGCGCCCGTTATACCAGCGGCATATTGCCCCCGCAAGCCGCAAAGCCAATAACGACGGGGCTTCCAGAGGTTTTTTCTCGCTCGCGACGAGAGGCGGCGTCAGTGCTTGACGCTCGCCTGCGTCCCTGACTTGCGCGCGCGCTTCACCCCCGCCGACTTATCACCGGTCGGTGGCTTGGCGGGCCCCACAGGGCGTTCCAGCGCGATGTCGAGCACTTCGTCGATCCAGCGGACGGGGATGATCTTCAGCCCCTGGGTCACCGCCTTGGGCAGGTCGACCAGGTCCTTCTTGTTCTCATCCGGGATAACCACCGTGCGGATCCCGCCGCGTAGTGCGGCGAGCAGCTTTTCCTTCAGGCCACCGATCGGCAGCACCCTGCCGCGCAGGGTGATCTCGCCGGTCATCGCCACGTCGGCCTTGACCGGATTCTTGGTCAGCATCGACACCAGGGCCGTGGCCATCGCGATGCCCGCACTCGGGCCGTCCTTCGGCGTCGCGCCCTCGGGTACGTGCACGTGCACGTCCTGCTTCTGCAGGAAGTCGAGATCGATGCCCAGGCGCTCGGTGCGCGCACGCACCACCGACAGCGCGGCGGATGCCGACTCCTTCATCACGTCGCCCAACTGGCCGGTAAGCAGAAGTTGTCCCTTGCCCGGCACCAGCGTCGATTCGATCTGCAGCAAGTCGCCGCCGACTTCGGTCCACGCCAGCCCCGTCACCAGGCCAATCTCGTTCTGCTCCTCGGCACGGCCGAAGTCGAAGCGCTGCACGCCGAGGTATTTCTCGAGGTTCTTCGACGTGACCTTGACCGCGCCAGCCTTCTTCGCCTTCGGCCCAGCCAACGCGATCTCCTTCACCACCTTGCGGCAGATCTTGGCGATCTCGCGTTCGAGATTGCGCACGCCGGATTCGCGCGTGTAGTAGCGCACGATGTCGCGCACCGCGCTCTCCTCCACCTTCAGCTCGGTAGGCTTCAGGCCATTGGCCTTGATCTGCTTGGTCAGCAGGTAGCGCATGGCGATGTTGAGCTTCTCATCCTCGGTGTAACCGGGGATGCGGATGACTTCCATGCGATCCAGCAGCGGTCCAGGGATGTTGAGCGAGTTGGAGGTGGCGACGAACATCACCTCGCTGAGGTCCAGGTCGACCTCAAGGTAATGGTCGTTGAACGCGTTGTTCTGCTCGGGGTCCAGCACCTCCAGCAGCGCCGACGACGGGTCGCCACGGAAGTCCATCGACATCTTGTCGATCTCGTCGAGCACGAACAGCGGGTTCTTGCTGCCAACCTTGTTGAGGTTCTGCACGATGCGGCCCGGCATCGAGCCGACATAAGTGCGGCGGTGGCCACGAATCTCCGCCTCGTCGCGCACGCCGCCCAGTGACATGCGCACGAACTTGCGGTTGGTGGCCTTGGCGATGCTCTGGCCCAGCGAGGTCTTGCCCACGCCCGGCGGACCCACCAGGCACAGGATCGCGCCCTTCATCTTGCTCACGCGCGACTGCACGGCGAGGTACTCGAGGATGCGTTCCTTGACCTTCTCCAGACCAAAGTGGTCGGCGTCGAGCACGTCCTGCGCGGCCTTGAGATCCTTGCGGATCTTGGTGCGCTTCTTCCACGGCACGCCCAGCAGCCAGTCGAGGTAGTTGCGCACGACGGCGGCTTCAGCCGACATCGGCGACATCTGCTTGAGCTTGTTGAGCTCGGCCTTCGCCTTTGTTTCCACCGGCTTGGGCATGCCGGCCTCGGCGATCTTGCGGGTGAGCTCATCGATGTCGTTGGGCGCCTCGTCGCTCTCGCCGAGCTCCTTCTGGATCGCCTTCATCTGCTCGTTGAGGTAGTACTCGCGCTGGCTCTTCTCCATCTGCGACTTCACGCGGCCGCGGATGCGCTTCTCCAGCTGCTGCACGTCGATCTCGCCGTCAACCAGGCCGACAAGCTGCTCCAGGCGCGCACCGATGGCATGGGTCTCCAGCAGCTTCTGCTTGTCGACCAGGCGCACGCCCAGGTGCGCGGCGATGGTGTCGGCCAACCGACCCGGTTCCTCGATACCCTGCAGGGTCTGCATGAGCTCGGGCGGTAGCTTGCGGTTGGTCTTGACGTACTGTTCGAACAGGCCCATCAGCGAGCGCGCGATCGCCTCAAGCTCGCGTTCAGGACGGTCGGTCTCGGGCGCGACTTCGTGCGCGCGACCGGTGAGTGTGCCGTCGGTCTCGCTGACGGCGTCAACCGCCACACGGGACACGCCTTCGACCAGCACCTTGATGGTGCCATCGGGCAGTTTCAGCAGCTGCAGTACGTGCGCGAGCGTGCCAACGCGGTGCAGGTCATCCGCGCCCGGGTCGTCGGTCTCGGCGGCCTTCTGCGCCACCAACAGGATGCGCTTGTCAGCCTCCATGGCCATGTCGAGGGCCTTGATCGACTTGTCGCGGCCCACGAACAGCGGAATGACCATGTGCGGGAACACGACGACGTCGCGCAGCGGCAGCACCGGCAGGTCGAGTGGTTCGTGGGCGGGGGAAGTGGTCATGGCGACTCCATGTAAGACGCCGGGCATGGACCCGGCGGTGAACGGCAGGCCAGCAACTGGCCTTTGAGTCGTTTATGGGGCTGCGACCCGCATGATGCAAGCGTGGTTGTTCACTTTGTGTCATTCCCGAAAAAAAACGCTACTGATCAACCACTTAACCATGGCAGCGCCTGCCACCCCGCGTTCAGTCGGCCCAAGCTCAGGCAAAAGGAAAGGCCCGTGACTGCGCACGGGCCTTTCGGTGCGGATCCGGTGTCCCGCCCGTGTGCACGGGCTGGGTGGAATCCGCGGCTTACTTCTTCAGTTCAACGATGGCGGCAGCCGCCTGGACCAGGCCCCAGCCCGTCTTGTTGTCGAAGCCGACGGCGTCGATGTCCTGGGCGGTGACCAGCAGCGCATCGCGAACCTGCGCGTTGGTCTTGGTCGGCGCGGCGCTCCACACCACGGCAGCAACACCCGAGACGTGCGGGGTCGCCATCGAGGTGCCGTCCATCGCCGTGTAGCCGGTGTTGGTCGTGTGCGGCGCGCCGTCCACCACGGTGGTCTGGCCCAGGAGGCCGGCCACGATCGCCTGGCCGTCGGCCTGGGTGATGCCCACGGCGGGGATGTTGCGGGTCACGCCATCGCCCAGCGTCGCGTGCAGCTCACCGGTGGTGTTGTTGTAGATCACCACGCCCACGCCGCCGCCGGCGATGACATTGTCGGTCTTCTGCAGGAAGCTGATGTCGCCACGCTCGCACAGCACGACCTTGCCGCTCCAGGCGCCGGCCGCGGCGCAACGGCCACCGTCGACGATGTTGCTGGTCACCGCCGCCGCGGCACCGCCCGTCACCGGGACCTGCGCGAACGACTGGCTGCCGACCTGCAGCGGGAAGTAGGTGATGGGATAGGTGCTGAGCACGCCCACGCCCGGCGCCGCGATGTCGACCGCGCTGTTGTACTGCGAGAAGCTCGCATGTGCGTTGCTCTGGTCCACCGCCGCCACCGACATCACGCTCGCGTACGAGGCGGGGTACGACAACGTGGTGTTGCCGTCGTTGCCGGCCGCCGCGATGCTGAGGATGCCCGCGGTGTTGAGCTTGTCGAAACCGCGCTGCTCGGTCATCGACTTGCCGCCGCCACCCAGGCTCATGCTGATGACCTTGGCGCCTGCGGTCTGGCAGCGGTTGGCGGCATCGAGGAGCGTCGAGCTGTACGTCCAGGCGCAGCTGCTGCCGCTGAACACCTTGATGATGTGCAGCGAGACCTTGCCCGGGCTGACGCCGACCACGCCGGTGGCATTGTTGGCAGCAGCGATGGTGCCGGCGACGTGCGTGCCGTGACCGCAGGTGTCGGTGTTCCAGCCAGTCGGATAGCCGGTCATGGAGATGCCGGCAAAATCCTCATGGTTGGCATTGATGCCCGAGTCGATGACGCAGACCTTCATACCGCTGCCGGTAGGCGCGCCCGCATCGATGGCGCCATCACGATTGACGTCCCACACGTCGCGGGCCTGCACGTTGTCAATGCCGTACGGCACGGTCTGCGCGCTGGAATAGCGCGGCACGTCCGCCTCGATGTACTCGACGTTGGGGTTGTTGCGCAGACCCTTGAGCGCGGTCGCCGGCACGGTGACGGCAAAGGTATCCAGGCCGTCGAACGTGTAGTGGAAACGACCACCGGCCGAAGCCAGGGCCTGCTGCACGGCAGCCTTGGCGCCCGGCTTGAACTTGACCAAGACCCGGTTCGGATCCGGTTGTGCGGCGTTGGCGGCGGTGGCGGTGGCGGCCATCATGGTCACCAGGCCCAGCCCCAACATGCGCACGAGCTTGCGTTGCTTCATTGTGTTTTCCCCGAAGATTGAATGATGGGCTCCCCTCGATCCCTCAGCCCCCAACTCCATAGGGCATCCAATCTAATTTGTTTCAACCGTAACCGTGCCTTGCCAAATGCGAAGCAAATCACACATCCAGATTGATATTTGCAGCTTCTGGCCACTGGGCCCAGCAGCCCACGCAATGAGCCATGGGCGCAGAAGGCCTGTTTTGCGCATTCGGCGTTCAAGCCACAAACGCAAACGGCCGCGCAGATTGCGCGGCCGTTTGACGTAGAGCCCAGCCCGCGCGCCTTTCAGGGCACGGGGCGCCGCCGATTACTCGGCGGAGGCAGCCTTGGGAGCGGCGACCGGGGTCTGGTAGATCAGGTATGGGTCGGTCTTGTGGTCAATCACCGACTCGTCCACCACCACCTTGCTGACGTTCTCCAGCGACGGCAGGTCGTACATGGTGTCCAGCAACACGCCTTCCACGATGGTGCGCAGGCCACGTGCGCCGGTCTTGCGCTTGAGTGCCTTGCGGGCGATCGCGGTCAGCGCGTCAGCACGGAACTCCAGTTCCACGCCTTCCATCTCGAACAGCTTCTTGAACTGCTTGGTGATGGCGTTCTTCGGCTCGGTCAGGATCTTTACCAGTGCGGTCTCGTCCAGTTCCTCCAGCGTGGCGACCACCGGCAGGCGGCCGACGAACTCAGGGATCAGGCCGAACTTGATCAGGTCCTCGGGCTCGACCTCGGCCAGGATCTTGCCGGTCTCGACCTTGCGCTCGCTGCTCTTGACCTTGGCGCCAAAGCCAATCCCGCCGGCTTCGGTGCTGCGCTGCTGGATAACCTTTTCCAGGCCGGCGAAGGCGCCGCCGACGATGAACAGGATGTTGCGCGTGTCGACCTGCAGGAATTCCTGCTGCGGGTGCTTGCGACCGCCCTGCGGCGGCACGCTGGCGACGGTGCCTTCGATCAGCTTCAGCAGCGCTTGCTGCACGCCCTCGCCCGACACGTCGCGGGTGATGGACGGGTTGTCGCTCTTGCGCGAAATCTTGTCGATCTCGTCGATGTAGACGATGCCCTGCTGCGCCTTGTCGACGTCGTAGTCGCACTTCTGCAACAGCTTCTGGATGATGTTTTCCACGTCCTCGCCCACGTAACCGGCTTCGGTCAGCGTGGTGGCGTCGGCCATGGTGAACGGCACGTTGAGCATGCGCGCCAGCGTCTCGGCCAACAGCGTCTTGCCCGAACCGGTCGGGCCCACCAGCAGGATGTTGGACTTGGCCAGCTCGACGTCGTCGTTCTTCTGCCGGCTCTCGATGCGCTTGTAGTGGTTGTAGACCGCCACCGCCAGGGTCTTCTTGGCGCGGGACTGGCCGATCACGTACTGGTCGAGGACCTCAAGGATCTCCTTGGGCTTGGGCAGGTGGCTGCGCGCCGACTGAGCCTTCTCCTCGAGCTCCTCGCGGATGATGTCGTTGCAGAGTTCGACGCATTCATCGCAGATGAACACGCTCGGGCCCGCGATCAGCTTGCGGACCTCATGCTGGCTCTTACCGCAGAACGAGCAGTAAAGGATCTTGTTGCTGTCGCCGGTACCGCGGCTTTGTCGCTCGTCGCTCATGCTTCTGCCTGTTGTTGCTCAAGTCCCCTTCCCCGCCCTTTCGAGGGGGCCGGGAGGGTGCTTCGGCCCGAGAATAGCACAGCGTCCCAGCCCGCCAAGGGGCCGGCTCCCGGGCCGGGAAAACGGTGGAAAGTCCCGCGGGACGGGTTGGCGAGGAAGCGTCCCGTGCCATCCATTCCGTGTGGCGGGCCGGCGGATCAGCCTGCCTGGATCGACTCGTCGGGACGGCGCTCCAGGACCTGGTCCACCAGGCCGTAGTCGCGGGCCGCCTCGGCGCTCTTGAAGTTGTCGCGCTCGGTGTCGCGCGCGATGGTCTCCAGCGGCTGGCCGGTGTGCTTGGACAGGGTCTCGTTGAGGCGCTGCTTCAGCGACAGGATCTCGCGGGCGTGGATGTCGATGTCCGTGGCCTGGCCCTGGAAACCACCCAGCGGCTGGTGGATCATCACGCGTGAGTTCGGCAGCGCGTAACGCTTGCCGGGTGCGCCCGAGGCCAGCAGCAACGCGCCCATCGAGGCGGCTTGGCCGACGCAGATGGTGCTCACGTCCGGCTTGATGTACTGCATGGTGTCGTAGATGGCCATGCCCGCGGTGACGATACCGCCCGGCGAGTTGATGTAAAGGCTGATGTCCTTTTCAGGGTTCTCGGCCTCGAGGAACAGCAACTGGGCCACGATCACGTTGGCCATGTAGTCGTCGATCGGGCCGACGAGGAAGATCACCCGCTCCTTCAGCAGGCGCGAATAGATGTCATACGCGCGCTCGCCGCGGCTGGTCTGTTCGACCACCATCGGGACGAGGTTCAGGGCTTGGGTTCGGTAATCCATTGAATGGCACCTGTGACTGGCTTGTGGGGCGGTTCCGATCAAATTGGGGCCGATCGGAAGAAAGCGCAAGTGGTGCCTTGCATGTGAGGCAGCCCACGGTCAGGCAGCCGGTGGGCAAGGACTGGGGCGCCTTGCGGGCACCCCGCCTGCCCGGCCACCCAGCAGGCGCCGGGTGGTGGAGCAACGACGGGCAGGCGGCGGTTGCCCCCGGCCCGCTCAGACCTTACTGGCGGATCGCCTCGCTGAACGACATCGGCTGCTCGGTGTGCTGGGCGCGCTCGGCGATCCAGTCGATCACCTGCTCTTCCATCACGCGGTTCTGCAAGCCGGCCATCAGCTGCTGGTCGTTGCGGTACAGCTCGATGACCTGCTGCGGCTCCTCGTAGGTCGAGGCGATCAGCTGCAGGGTCTCGTTAACGCGCTTCGGGTCCAGTCGCAGCTCGTTGCGGCGGGCCACTTCACCCACCAACAGGCCGACCAGCACACGCTTGCGGGCGGCCTCCAGGTAGTTCTGGTACATGTCGGCCGGCACGTCGCCGACATTGCGGCCAGCACGCTGGGCCTGCTCGACCACCTGCGCGGCCATGCCGCGGGCCTCGCCTTCGACCAGCTTCGGCGGCATTTCAACGTGCGCGTAGGCGGCGATCAGCTGCTCGCCAACCTCGCGGCGCAGGCGGGTCATCAGCGCACCCTTGAGCTCACGCTCCAGGTTGCTGCGGATGTCCTTGCGGAACTGCTCGATATCGCCGCTCTTCACGCCAAAGCTCTTGATGAAGCCCGCGTCCACCTCCGGCAGCACCGGCTCGGAAACTTCCTTCACCTGCAGGGTCACGGCAACCTTCTTGCCGGCGAACTGCGGCACGCGCCAGTCAGCCGGGAAGTCGACTTCCACGGTCTTTTCGTCACCGGCCTTCATGCCAACCAGGGCAGCTTCCACGGCCGGGAACATCACGCCCGAACCGATCGCGGTGGCGCCACGCTCGGCGCCCTCGGCGGGCAGGCGCTCGCCGTCGACCATCGAGAAGGTCTCGAGACCCACCAGGTCGCCGTCCTTGGCCTCGCGCTCGACCTTGTTCCAGGTACGGCGCTGCAGGCGCAGGTTGTCGAGCATCGTGTCGATGTCGGCGTCGGTGACCTCGGCGGTGTGGCGCACGACGTTGAGCTTGGCGACGTCCACGTCACCGAAGTCCGGCACCACCTCGAAGGTGGCGACGAAATTCATCTCGCCCTCGCCCGGCGCGATCTGCGGGTTGCCGGCGATCTGCAGCGCGTTGTCGCGCACGGCATTGCCGAAGGTTTCGCGCAGCAGGCCGTCCATCACTTCGGCGCGCACCTGCTGTCCGAAGCGCTGTTCGATCACGCTGGCCGGCACCTTGCCCTTGCGGAAGCCCTTGAGGTTGGCACCGCGCTGGATCTCCTTCAGGCGACCGCCCACGACGGACTCGTAGCGATCGGCCGGGAGGGTGAAGGTGAGGCGGCGTTCAAGGTTGCCCAGCGATTCGACCGAAACTTGCATATCCACTCCTGCAACCACGGCACCCGCCGCGGCACGATGTTGTTGATCTGGCGTCAGGATCGGGCACGCCAACGCGCCACGGGTTCCTGCGAACTTGCTAGTTTGGCTGATTCCGGGCCGGGCTGCCACCGTTCCGAAGGGCACGGGTACGCCTGGCGACGCAGCAGCGCCACCCAGGGACAGCTCGCTTGGGGAGGGACTGAAGGGAAGAGCCTGCCGACGGAACGACCTTCCCTCGCGACGGCTCGCTTGGGGATGGGGCAGGAGGAAAAGCCTGCCGACGGAACGGCTTTCCCTCGCGACGGCTCGCTTGGGCGGTGCGGGCTATTTATTACTGAGGAGGCGTGGTGCGAAAGGCGGGACTCGAACCCGCACGCCTTGCGGCACTGGAACCTAAATCCAGGGCGTCTACCAATTCCGCCACTTTCGCAATGTCGACCGGACCTTGCCGATCATCCGGGCCGCCATTCTAGGCGGGCTTCGGAAAAGGAAAAAGGCACCTGTTGCCAGGTGCCTTTCCGGGATTGGTGGGCCGTCAAGGATTCGAACCTTGGACCTATTGATTAAGAGTCAACTGCTCTACCAACTGAGCTAACGGCCCGGAACAACTTAGAAGCGAAACTTTACCAGAAAATTTTCACTTCGCAAATAGGTGGGGTGGCTGAGGGGACTCGAACCCCCGACATCTGGAATCACAATCCAGTACTCTAACCAGCTGAGCTACAGCCACCACATGAAACAGATCCGCCGACTCTGGCGCGCCCGGCAGGAATCGAACCTGCAACCACCGGCTTAGAAGGCCGGTGCTCTATCCAGTTGAGCTACGGGCGCGTGGCGGACATCTTAGCCGAGGCGCGCAACTCAAATGGTCGGGGCAGAGGGATTCGAACCCCCGACCCTCTGGTCCCAAACCAGATGCGCTACCAGACTGCGCTATGCCCCGGGCCAGTCTTCCGAAGCGCGCCAGCGCCGCGAAAGGTCGACTATTCTCGGCTGCGCCGGGCGGGCTGTCAATGCGCGATTTCCGGCCCTCGCCCGGTCGCCCCGCCTGTATGCTCGCGGCTGGATCGCCGCAAGGCAAACAAGGAGCCAACATGCGCAGTGGAAATCCCGCTTTGAAGGACAGCACGTTCCTCGACCTCGGCACCGGCAGCGTCGTCACGGGCGCCCAGGACACGATGTCCCTGAACGGCACGGTCAACAAGACCGCGTTCCTGCTGGTGCTGACCCTGGCCGGCGCGCTGTACACCTGGTCGCTGTTCTTCAACAGCAACGGCACCGCCAATCTGCTGCCCTACGTGCTCGTCGGTGGGCTGGGCGGTTTCGTCATCTCGCTGGTGACGATCTTCAAGAAGACCTGGGCGCCGGTCACCGCCCCGCTGTACGCGGCACTGGAAGGCCTTTTCATCGGCGCGATCTCGGCCATGTTCGAGCTGAAGTTCCCGGGCATCGTGATGCAGGCGGTGGGCCTGACCTTCGGCACGTTGGCGGCACTGCTGATGGCGTACCGCAGCGGCCTGATCAAGGCCACCGAGAACTTCAAACTGGGTGTGGTCGCCGCCACGGGCGGCATCGCCCTGCTCTATCTGGTCAACATCGGAATGGGCTTCTTTGGCAAGTCGATGCCGTTCATCCACGACAGCGGCCTGATGGGCATCGCCTTTTCCGGCTTCGTGGTGGTGATCGCTGCGTTGAACCTGGTGCTGGACTTCGACTTCATCGAAAGCGGCGTGGAGCAGCGTGCGCCGAAGTACATGGAGTGGTATGCCGCGTTCGGCCTGCTGGTGACGCTGGTGTGGCTGTACCTTGAGATCCTGCGCCTGTTGTCGAAACTGCAGTCCCGCGACTGAGACAGCCGACCCGGACTGGGGAGCCACACAAGGGTTACAGCACGAGGGGCGCCTGCGGGCGCCCCTACTTCTTGAAACTGGGCGCGAGGGGGCGCACTGCCCTCACTGGCGCCCTTCCCTTCCGGCAACCTCCTTGTCCCGGGAGTGTCAGGGACGCGCTGGCGAGTCCGACGCAGCGGCCCCATGCCGCGAGGGCAGGATCATGAAGACCACAGCGGCTGCGACGAGCAACCAGCAGTAGTAGACCTTGCCGGCAATCGCCAGTGGCGACAGCCCGGCCAGCGACGCCGCCAGCAGGATCTGCGCACCGTACGGCAACAGCCCCTGGGTGACGCAGGAAAAGATGTCCAGCAGGCTGGCGCTGCGACGTGGACTGATGTCATGGCGCTCGGCGATGTCCTTGGCCAGGCTGCCAGCCACCAGGATGGCCACGGTGTTGTTGGCGGTGAGCGCATCCGCACCAACAGCGAGTGCCGCGATGCTGGCCTCGCCCGAGCGTCGGCCGGTATGCCCCCGCGCAAAGCGCGCGATGACCTGTGCCAACCAGGCCAAGCCACCGGTCACTTTGATCAGTTCCGCCAGGCCGCCGATCAGGATCGACAGCAGGGTGATCTCGACCATGCTGTCGAAACCGGCGTAGATGTCGCCTGCAAAGGTGACCGGGTCATACCCGTCGCCGACGAACAGGCCAGACAGGCCCGACAACACGAGGCCGATCGCCAGCACCAGCACCACGTTGAGGCCCGCCAGGGCCAGCCCCAGCACGACGACATAGGGCAGCACCAGCCAACCGCTGGCAACACTGTCGGGTGGGGCGACCGGCGCGGTATCGCCCAGCACGGCCATCAGCGCAACCGTGGCAATGGCGGCCGGCAGGGCGATCTTGAAGTTCTCGCGGAACTTGTCGCGCATGCGACATCCCTGGGTGCGCGTGGCGGCAATGGTAGTGTCGGAGATCACCGAGAGGTTGTCGCCGAACATCGCACCGCCCACGACAGCGCCCAGCACCAGGCCCGCATCCAGGCCGGCAGCGTCTGACACGCCCAGTGCAATCGGCACGACCGCCGCGATGGTGCCCATCGAGGTGCCGATGGCCAGTGCCACGAAACCCGCCACCAGGAACAGGCCCGGCAGGATCAACGCGGGCGGCAGGCTGCCCAGGCCGATGGCCACCACGGCGTCGACGGCGCCGATGGCCTTGGACACGGTGGCGAAGGCACCCGCCAACAGGAACACCAGGCACATCAACATGATGTTGGCGTGCCCCATGCCTGCGAGCAGTGCTTCGATCGGACGGACCCCGCGGCGCCATGCCAGCCACGCGCCCAGTGCAAGCGCTGGCAGGATCGCCACGGGCGCACGCAGTTGGTAGAAACCCATGGCTTCGCCCTGTGCGGTGAAATACAGGCCCGCACCGAAGAACAGGGCGAGGAACAGCAGCAGGGGCGTCAGCGCGAGCGCGCTGGGGCGGACGGCATCATTCATCGCTTCATCCGAATGGACGGAACAAAGATTGCCATTCTGAGGGCCGAGTCCGGGCGTGTCGAGGCCACGGACAGAACAGTGTCCGCTCCCGACTGGGTCATTCACGGACGCGCGGGGACGCCCTCGTGGCCGACCGCCGGCAAGGCCCCTGTGGGCCGCCGAAAACGGCACGGGGCGCCCGAAGGCGCCCCGTGAGAGAGGGAGCCGATGGCTGGCTCCCTTGGGTTGCATTGACCTCAGGCCGTGGCGCGCTTGGCGATCGCCTCGGCGAAGCTCTGCGTGGTACCCGTGCCGCCCAGGTCGGGGGTCAGGTTGTCCTTGGCCTCGAGCGTGGCGATGATCGCCTCGCGCAGCTTGGTGGCCTTCTCCGGCATGCCCAGGTGGTCGAGCATCTGCGCGGCGCCCAGCAGCAGCGCGCACGGGTTGGCCTTGCCCTGCCCGGCGATGTCCGGGGCGGTGCCGTGCACGGCCTCGAAGATGGCCGCATCGGTGCCGATGTTGGCGCCCGGGGCCAGGCCCAGGCCGCCGACGAGGCCGGCACACAGGTCGGAGATGATGTCGCCGAACAGGTTGGTGGTGACGATGATGTCGAACTGCTCCGGACGCATCACCAGCTGCATGCAGGTGTTGTCCACGATCATCTCGTTGCACTCGATGTCCGGGTACTCGGTGGCCACGGCGCGCGCGGTCTTGAGGAACAGGCCCGAGGTCGACTTGAGGATGTTGGCCTTGTGCACCACGGTGACCTTCTTGCGGCCGGTCTTGCGGGCCAGTTCGAAGGCGTAGCGCACGATGCGCTCGGAGCCACGGCGGGTGATCTTCTGGGTCAGGGTGGCGACTTCGCCATCTTCGGACAGCGCCTGGCCTTCACCGATGTAGGCACCCTCGGTGTTCTCGCGGACGGTGATCAGATCCACGCCCGACGGGAAGCGCGACTTGGTGTTGGGGAACGACTTGGCCGGACGCACGTTGGCGTACAGGTCGAAGCGCTTGCGCAGCTCGACATTGATCGAGGAGAACCCCTCGCCCACTGGCGTGGTCAGCGGCGACTTCAGCGCGATGCGGTTCTTGCGGATCGAGTCCATGGTGGCCTGCGGCAGCAGCTCGCCGTGCTTTTCCAGCGCGACCAGGCCGGCGTCGGCGAACTCGTACTGCAGGCCGAGGTTCATGGCGTCGAGCACGTGCAGGGTGGCGTCCATGATCTCCGGGCCGATGCCGTCGCCACGGATGACCGTAATCGTCTGCGTCATAGGGGGTCTTCTTCCGACTGATGGGCGCCAAGGGGGAAATACGGCGCCGGATGGTTAACCGGCGAATTATGCCCGAAAACCCACCTTCATTTCAGGCGCAACCATTGGCCAATGGTCGGAGATGGCGCTGGAGGCCTTGCTGCGCAAGGGATCCAGCCGGTCGCCGCGGAAAGCGGCGAGACGGCCACCCAAGCGCTGCAGGGGCGGCCGTGACTGTTGCAGCGGCCACCCTGGCTTCACGCGGGCCAATGCAACTGCCGCCCCCACCGTGGAATGACCGAAGGGCTGCCCGCCCTCGATCAGCCGTGGTCGTGCCCGGCAGGGGCCTGTACGTCGCCCTGCTCCAGCCGGTCGAGGAAATCCACGGCGCGACGCAGGTGCGGGATGACGATGGAGCCGCCCACCACCAAGCCCACCGAGAAGGCTTCGAACATCTCGTCGCGGTTGACGCCGGCTTCCTTGCACTGCGCGACGTGGTAGCTGATGCAGTCGTCGCAGCGCAGCACCAGCGAAGCGACCAGTCCCAGCAGCTCCTTGGTCTTCACGTCCAATGCGCCGGCCTGGTAGGTCTGGGTATCCAGCGCGAAGAAGCGCCGCACCACCTGGTTGGGCTCGGCGAGGATGCGTTCGTTCATCCGCTTGCGGAACGCGGTGAACTCGGCGACGCGGTCGCCTTCGACCGGGCCGCCGTTGTCCTGCGCGCCGCTCACGCCGATGCCCCGGCGAGCAGCGGCTCCAGACCACCGGCGCGGTGCAGCGCGATCATGTCGTCGTAGCCACCGACGTGGGTCTGGCCAATGAAGATCTGCGGCACGCTGGTGCGGCGGGTCAGGGCCACCATCTTCTCTCGCTCGGCCGGGTCCAGGTCGATGCGGACTTCCGTCCACGACTGACCCTTGCTCTTGAGGAAGTTCTTGGCGGCCACGCAGTACGGGCAGACGGCCGTGGAATAGATGGTGATCTCGGGGGCGGTGGACTGGCTCAAGAGGGTCTCCGTGAACTCATGGGGAGGGCTGTGGTCGAATATGGGCCTGCCATGGCGGGCTTTCCATATCGCCAGTAGAACACTGGGGTGCTTAACCGGAGTGCTTAATCGGCTATTCACCCGCCCGACCGCGGGGGACGGCATGCTGGCACGCACCCATCCCGCCCTACCGAAAGGATGCCCGCTTGCGCCGCATTTTACCGCTCACCGCCGCCCTGACCTACGCGCTGGCCAGCCTTGGGGCCCCTGCGCAGGAGGCCCGGCTGCCGGACATCGGCTCCTCGGCCGGTGAATTGCTGACCCCGGCACAGCAGGAGGAATACGGCGGGATGCTGCTGGCGCAGCTGCGCCACTACGACTACATCCTGGACGACCCGCTGGTGGAGGGCTGGCTGGACTCGCTGGGCACACGGCTGGGCGCCAGCAGCGACAACCCGCGGCAGTCGTATACCTTCTTCATGATGCGGCAGCGCGAGATCAACGCCTTCGCCACGCTGGGCGGCTATGTCGGCGTGAATGCCGGACTGGTGCTGGCTGCGGACCGGGAAGACGAAGTGGCGGGCGTGCTGGCGCATGAAATCGCCCACGTGACCCAGGACCATGTGCTGCGCGCGGTGGAACGGGCGCAGAAGGACCAGCTGCCGATCCTGCTGGCGATGCTGGGGGCAATCGTGGTGGCGCAGTCGGCCGGGGGCAATTCGTCCGACGACGCGGCCCAGGCGGCGATGGTGTCGGCCATGGGGCTGATGCAACAACGGCAGATCGACTACACCCGCTCGAACGAGCATGAGGCCGACCGGCTCGGCATCCAGTCGCTGGCACGCACCGGCTACGATCCGATGGCCATCGCCGACTTTTTCGGCAAGCTGCAGCAGCGCTCACGCGCCAACGGTGCCAGTTACTACGGCACCGAGGCGCCGGAGTTCCTGATGACCCACCCGGTCACCATCACCCGCATCAGCGAGGCCAAGGACCGCGCCCGGCTGATCGCGGGGAACTCGCATGCAGCGGTGATCGCGCCCGGCACCAGCAACAACCCGCTGCTTCCCCAGGGATTGCAGGTCAGCGGGGGCGCACTGAAATCCGGCGGCACCGGGCGGTTCGAATTCGCGCGCGAGCGCTTGCGCGCGCTCAGTGCAGACACGCCGCGGGACGCCGTGCAGGAATACGAGCGCCTCGCCAAGACCGGCAAACTGGATCCCGCGCAACGTTATGGCAAGGCCATCGCCCACCTGCGCGCCAATGAGCCGGCGGCAGCCATCGACCTGCTGCAGGGCCTGCTGGCGCAGCAGCCACGCGACGAGTGGCTGGAACTGGCGCTGGCCGAAGCCGAGGCGAAAGCCGGCCGCCACGCGGCTGCCGATGCCCGCTTTGAGTCGCTGGTACATCGCGGCCCGAATGACCGCGCCATTGCCCTGACCTATGCCCGTGCATTGGGCGAGCGCAATACGGTGGCCGCGGGCAAACGCGCACAGGCCTTGCTGCGCCCGTTGCTGCCGCGCTCGGCCCAGGACCCGGTGTTCCAGCAGACGTTTGCCCGTGCCAGCGAGATCGCCGAGGATCCGGTGCGGGCAGGCGAAGCGTATGCCGAAGCCGCCTACCTGGGCGGTCGCCCGGAGCAGGCGCTGGTGCAGCTCAATACGCTGAAGAAGCGGCCGGAACTGGACTACTACGCCCGGGCGCGGATCGAGTCGCGGATCGCAGCCATCACCCCGGTGGTGCTGGAGTTGCGGCGCCAGGGCGTACGTGACGAGGTCCTGGACCGTCGATGACACTGATGCGACGCTGTCACAGGGACGTCACAAAACGGTAGTGTACTGACACCACTTCGGGGAGCCCCGCAAGCGGGCTCTCGCGGTACAGGACGTATCGCAGGTGATCGTGCGCCGGCCCTGGCGCAGCGGTCACCGGAAGCCGTCACAGCCCACACTCCCCCGGTGACCGCGTGCAGAAGCGCATCCTGATTGTCGAAGACGAGCCCGCCATCCGCGACATGGTGGCCTTCGCCCTGCGCAAGGGCGAATACGAGCCTGTGCATGCCGGCGACGCGCGCGAGGCGCAGGCGGCCATTGCGGACCACGTGCCCGACCTGATCCTGCTGGACTGGATGCTGCCTGGCACCAGCGGGCTGGAACTGGCCCGGCGCTGGCGCAAGGAATCGCTGACCCGCGAAATCCCGATCATCATGCTCACCGCGCGCGGCGAGGAGAATGACCGCGTGGGCGGCCTGGAGGCCGGCGTGGATGATTACGTGGTCAAGCCATTCTCGGCGCGCGAGCTGCTGGCACGCATCCGCGCCGTCCTGCGCCGCTCGCGCGAGGACGACGAGGACGGCAGCGTGGGCATGGGGTCGTTGCGCATCGACGGTGCGGCGCACCGCGTGTTCGCTGGCGACCAGCCGGTGCAGATCGGTCCGACCGAGTACCGGCTGCTGCACTTCTTCATGACCCACCCCGAACGCGTGTACACCCGTACCCAACTGCTGGACCACGTGTGGGGCGGCAGTGTGTACGTGGAGGAGCGCACGGTGGACGTGCACATCCGCCGCCTGCGCAAGACGCTGGAGCCGCACCAGCTCGACGGCATGGTGCAGACGGTTCGAGGCGCCGGGTACCGGTTTTCCGCGTCGCTGGCCGTCTAAACTCGGGGCATGCCTCCTCGCACGCGCTCCGCCTGGCTGAAGACACTGGGCCAGCTGACCCTGATCCTGCTCGCGGCCGCCGCCGCGGGCCTGGCGATTGGCCACCCTTGGCCGGTGATCACCCTGGCCGCCCTGGGTGTGGTGGCCTGGCACTACTGGCGACTGCGCAACGTGCTGCTGCGGCTCACCGCACGGCAGCGACTGACCCCTCCCCTGGGCGAAGGCGTATGGAACGAGCTCGACCGGCTGCTGTATCGCAGCCAGTCGGAGATGCGCACGCGCAAACGCCGCCTGATCGAGATGCTCCGCGCCTACCGCGCCGCGGCCGCCGCGCTGCCCGACGGCATTGTCGTGGTGGACCGGCTGAGCCAGCGGGTGCTGTGGTTCAACGAGGCCTGCAAGCCGCTTCTGGGAATGCAATATCCGAAGGACATGGGGGCGCCCCTCGTACAGCGGTTGCACCCCTTGCCCTTGGCGCACTGGTTGGCTGCCGGCCGCCACGCGGAGACGTTGGAGGTGCCCTCCCCCGTCAATTCGTCGGTAACCCTGAGCCTGCGGCTGATTCCTTACTCCGAGAACCTGTGGCTGCTGGTGGCGCGCGACGTGAGCCGGCTGCTTCACCTGGAACAGATGCGCCGCGACTTCGTGGCCAACGTTTCGCACGAACTGCGCACGCCACTGACGGTGGTGCACGGGTACCTCGACATGCTCGACCCGGAAGAGCACCCCGACTGGGCACCGATGCTGGCCGAGATGCAACGGCAATCACAGCGCATGACCCAACTGGTGGAAGACCTGCTGACGCTGTCGCGGCTGGAGTCCCAGGGCAGCCTGCCTGAGGAGGAGTCGGTGGCGATGAGCGCGATGCTCAACACCCTGGCGCGCGAGGCCAACGCGTTGAGCCAGGGCCGCCACCAGGTCACGGTGGAGGACACCGCCGGCGTGGACCTGTGGGGCGGCCACAAGGAACTGCACAGCGCCTTCTCCAACCTGGTCAGCAATGCGATCCGCTACACCCCCGCAGGCGGCAGCGTGCACATCCGCTTTCGGCGCGAAGGGCCTGGCGCCGTACTGGAAGTGAGCGACACCGGTTACGGGATCCCGGCGCATCACCTGCCACGCCTGACCGAGCGTTTCTACCGGGTGTCCACCAGTCGCTCGCGCGAGAGCGGCGGCACCGGACTTGGCCTGGCCATCTGCAAGCACGTGCTCAACCTGCACCAGGCACGCCTGCTGGTCACCAGCGAAGTGGGCCGCGGCAGCACGTTTTCCTGTCAATTCGGCGCTGAGCGCGTGCGCCCGCGCGAGGCCCTGGAGGTATTGCCATGAACATCCAGCTGCCGTCTGTCGCGCCGGTGGATCCGACCGCCGAGCGCGATCCGCTGCGTGACCGCTCGCTGTATTTCAACCGCGAAGTGTCGCAGCTGGACTTCAATTTCCGCGTGCTGGCCCAGGCGATGGACCCGCAGGTGCCACTGCTGGAGCGGCTGCGTTACCTGTGCATCTCCTGCACCAACCTGGACGAGTTCTTCGAAATCCGCGCCGGCACCCTGCACCACGCCCATGACCTCGGGCTGGCACCGGGCGCCGACGGGCTGGCACCGGCGACGGTGCTGACCCGCATCCATGACCGTGCGGCCGAACTGGTGCAGCAGCAGTACGCCTGCTGGAACGACACGCTGCGCCCGGCGTTGGCCGAGTCGGGAGTGCGCGTGCTGGCGCGCGAGGCGTGGAGCGAACAGCAGACCGAGTGGCTGCGCACCTGCTTCCGTGACGAAATCATGCCGGTGCTGTCGCCGCTGGGCCTGGACCCCGCGCATCCGTTCCCGAAGATCCTCAACAAGTCGCTGAACATCGTGGTGGTGCTGGAAGGCAAGGACGCGTTCGGGCGCGCCGGCCACCTCGCCATCGTGCGCGCCCCGCGTTCGTTGCCGCGCATCATCCAGATCCCGCAGGAAGTCTCCGGCGGCGAGCATGACTTCGTGTTCCTGTCGGCCATGCTGTCGGCCTTCGTCGACGAACTGTTCCCGGGCATGCGGGTCAAGGGTGCGTACCAGTTCCGCGTCACCCGCAACTCCGAATTGCTGGTGGACGAGGAGGAAGTGGACAACATCGCGCTGGCATTGCGCGATGAACTGGTCGGCCGCGGCTACCTGCGGGCGGTACGGCTGGAAATCGCCGAGCAGTGCCCGGACGCCATCGTGCGCACGCTGCTGGAGAACTTCGACCTGCCCGAACACGCGGTGTACCGCATCAACGGGCCGGTCAACCTCAACCGCGTGATCCAGGTCTACGACCTGGTGCAGCGGCCAGACCTGAAGTTCACCCCGTTCCAGGCGCGGCTGCCGGTGGGCACCGAAGCCATGTTCGACACGGTGGCGCAGGGCGACATGCTGCTGCACCACCCGTTCGATGCCTTCACGCCGGTGCTGGAACTGCTGCGCCAGGCGGCCGAAGACCCGAACGTGCTGGCGATCAAGCAGACCCTGTACCGCGCCGGCAAGGATTCGCCCATCGTCGAGCACCTGGTGCAGGCGGCTCGCAACGGCAAGGACGTGACCGCCGTCGTGGAGCTGCGGGCGCGCTTCGACGAGGAGGCCAACCTGGGTTTGGCGGACCGGCTGCAGGAGGCCGGCGTGCAGGTGGTGTACGGCGTGGTGGGCTACAAGACCCATGCCAAGATGCTGCTGATCGTGCGCCGTGAAGGGCGCAAGCTGCGCCGCTACGTGCACTTGGGCACCGGCAACTACCACACCGGTACGGCCAGGGTTTACACCGACATCGGCCTCATCACGGCGGACGCCGACATTGGTGCCGACGTGCACATGGTGTTCCAGCAGTTGTCGGGCCTGGCGCCGGCGACCAAGCTGAAATGCCTGCTGCAATCGCCGTTCACGCTGCACTCGGGCGTGCTCAAGCGCATCGACCGCGAAACCCGGCACGCCAGGGCGGGCAAGCCGGCGCGGATCATCGCCAAGATGAACGCCCTCAACGAACCGCAGGTGGTCCGCGCGCTGTACCGCGCCTCTCAAGCGGGCGTCGAAATCGACCTGATCGTGCGCGGTGCCTGCACCCTGCGCCCCGGGGTCGAGGGGGTGTCCGACCGCATCCGCGTGCGTTCCATCGTGGGTCGCTTCCTTGAGCACCACCGGGTGTACTGGTTCGCCAATGACGGCGAGCCGGACCTGCTGTGCTCCAGCGCCGACTGGCTGGAACGCAACCTGCTGCGGCGGGTGGAAACGTGCTTCCCGGTGCGCGATCCGTCGCAGGCCCAGCGCGTGTATGACGAGGCGCTGGACAACTACCTGCGCGACAATGTGTCGGCCTGGATGCTGCAGCCGGATGGCCGCTACGAGCGCCTGCAGCCCGCCGAGGGCGAGCCCCCCCATTCCGCACAGGCCACTTTATTGGCGAAAATCTGCGGATGAATGCCGTCCTCCATGCTGCTCGCCTCCCGCTGAAGGACGGCGACCTCCTCGCTGCCGTCGACCTGGGCTCCAACAGCTTCCACATGGTGGTGGCCCAGCAGTTGCTGGGGCAGCTGCGGGTGGTGGACCGCCTGCGCGAGACCGTGCGCATGGCCGAGGGCCTGGACCGCAAGGGCGGGATGGACCCGGAGGTCCGCGACCGCGCGCTGGAATGCCTGGCCCGCTTCGGCCAGCGGCTGCGCGACGTGCCGCCCTCCCACGTGCGGGCCATCGCCACCAACACGGTGCGCCGGTTGGCGGCACCGCAGGCATTCCTGATGCCGGCCGAAAGTGCGCTGGGGCATGCCATCGAAGTGGTGGCGGGCCGTGAGGAGGCACGCCTGATCTACCTTGGCGTGGCACACGCGCAGCCCCCGAAGGATGGCCAGCTGCGCCTGGTGATCGACATTGGCGGTGGCTCGACCGAGTGCATCATCGGCCGCGGTTTCGACGCGCTGGAGCGCGAGAGCCTGCAGCTGGGCTGCATCGCCACCACACGCCGTTTCTTCGAGAACGGCAAGCTGACGCGCAAGCGCTGGAAGGATGCACTAGCGGAGGTGACCGCGGAGTTCCAGCAGTTCGCCGGCACGTACCGGGCCTTGGGCTGGCAGGAGGCGTTGGGAGCCTCGGGCACCAACAAGGCCATTGGCGAAATCTGCGCGGCGATGAAGCTGACGAAAGGCGCGGTGACCGCGCAGGCACTGCCCGTGGTCCGCGACCGCCTGTTGCAGGCCGATCGCATCGACGCCATCGACCTGCCGGGGCTTTCGGCGGATCGCCGGCCAATCATTGCCGGTGGCGTGCTGATCCTGGAGGCGGCGTTCAACGCGCTGGGCCTGGAGCGCATGGCCGTGAGCAAGGCGGCAATGCGCGAAGGCGTGCTTTACGACATGGTCGGCCGTGGCGGCGCCCACGACCCGCGCGATGCGGCGGTGGCAGCGCTCATGGAGCGCTACGGCATCGACCGACCGCAGGCGGCGCGCGTGGAGGCAACGCTCATGCACCTGTTCGACCAGGTAGCCGAGGCGTGGCAGCTGGACGAGGACGACCGGGTGCTGCTCCGCCGGGCCGCGATGCTCCACGAGCTCGGCCTGGTCATCGCCCACAGCCAGTACCACGTGCACGGCTCGTACGTGCTCGAGCATTCGGACATCGCGGGTTTCTCGCGCCAGCAGCAGCAGTTCCTGGCCGCGCTGGTGCGCACGCATCGCCGCAAGGTACCCAAGAGCGCGTTCGATGCACTGCCCGACCGCCTGCTGTCCGCGGCGCGGCGCAGTGCGGTCCTGCTGCGACTGGCCGTGCTGATCCACCGCGCCCACGAGGCCACGCCCATCCCCACGCTGGAAGCAGTCGCCTCGCCGACGGGCCTGACCCTGACGCTGTCCAAGCGCTGGCTCGACGCCCGCCCGCTGCTCAAGGCCGACCTGCTGGGTGAGCCCGACGACATGGCCGGGCTCGGGATCGCCCTGCGCATCGAGATGGCGTGACTGCGTGACCTCAAGACGACCGCGGTCACCGCGCGGTCATGAGGCTGACACCACCGGTTAACCGGACCGCGCGACGCTCTCCCAAACCGGGAGCCGCGCATGCGCTATGCCATCGTCACCGAGACCTACCCACCGGAAGTCAACGGTGTGGCGCTGACCGTGCAGGGGTTGGAGCACGGCCTGCGCGCCCGCGGGCACGACGTGGCCCTGGTGCGTCCGCGCCAGGCGACAGAGCTTCGCGACAGCGGCGATGAACTGCTCGCACCCGGCCTGCCGATCCCCCGCTACCCGGGCCTGCGCTTCGGCCTGCCAATCACCGGGCGCCTGCTCCGCCACTGGCGCGCGCGGCGCCCCGACGCCATCTATGTCGCCACGGAAGGGCCGCTGGGCTGGTCGGCCGTGAGGGCGGCGCGTCGGCTTGGCATCCCGGTGGCCACCGGTTTCCATACCCGCTTCGACGAGTACATGCGCGACTACGGCGTGGGTTTCCTCGAAGGCACTGCGCTGGGATGGATGCGCCGGTTCCACAATGCCGCGAACGCCACCCTGGTGCCCACGCGCGAGTTGGCGGGTTTCCTCGGCGGGCAGCGCTTCGCCAACGTAGTGCGGCTGTCGCGCGCGGTGGACACCGCCCTGTTCCACCCCATGCGCCGCGATGAGGGCCTCCGGCGGGAATGGGGCGTGGGCACGGAGGGACTGGCCGTGATCTACGTGGGGCGCATTGCGCCGGAGAAGAATCTCGAACTGGCCGTGCAGGCGTTCCGAGCCGTGCGGGCGTTGCGACCCGAAGCGCGGTTTGTCTGGGTCGGGGCCGGACCCGCGCAGGCACGGCTGCAGCAGGCCAATCCAGACTTCGTCTTCGCCGGCGTGCAGCGTGGCGAATCGCTGGCCCGGCATTTCGCCAGCGGCGACCTGTTCCTGTTTCCCAGCCACAGCGAGACGTTCGGCAACGTCACGCTGGAGGCGATGGCCAGTGGCGTGGCAACGGTGGCCTTCGACTACGGCGCCGCGCGCGAGCACATCAAGGATGGCGTGCACGGTGCGGCGGTAGCGCGAGGCGACGATGCGCGTTTCATCCGCGAATCCGTGCGCATGGCAAGTGACGATTCGTTGCGCGATGCGATGGCGCAGGCCGCCCGACGCGCGGTGGAGGGCCTGCGCCCCGAACAGGTGGCCTCCGATTTCGACGACATCCTGCAAAGCCTACGGGCGGGAGGACACAATGCATCGACAGCCGTGGCGTGAGCGTTTCGTGGCCGGCGAGTCCGGCTGGTGCCTGCGGATCAACCGGCTGTGCGCGAAGGGGGCGTCCCGGGCGTACTTCTCCGCGATCAGCCGACTGGGCGACGGTGTCTTCTGGTACGTGTTGATGGGCGCATTGGTGGTGGCCGAGGGCATGGACGGGCTGGCGGCATCCGCGCATCTGGCCGCGACGGGCGTCATCGCGCTCGCGCTGTACCGGCTGCTGAAGCGGTGGACCCGGCGGCCCCGTCCGTTCGCCTCGGATCGGCGCATCCAGGCGTGGGTGGCGCCGCTGGATGAATTCAGCTTCCCCTCGGGGCATACCCTGCACGCGGTGGCCTTCACCCTGGTGGCCATGGCGCATTACCCGGGACTGGGCTGGTTGCTGGTGCCATTTACCGCGAGCGTGGCTACCTCACGCGTGGCGCTGGGCCTGCATTACCCGAGCGACGTGATGGCGGCGACCGGGATTGGCTCTGCCCTGGCCGCGTTGTCGCTGTGGCTGGTGCCGGGCGTGTCGTTGTTCGCCTGAGGCCCCCGCCTCACCCGAAGGGCGCCAGCCGAGCGCGAGCGATCTCTGGCCGCCACTGGCCGGGCCAGTCGCGGTCCACGGCCACCTGCGCCTGCGCGCGGGAGGCCTGCAGGGCGCCAAAGTCCAGGTCCGCCACCGCCCAGCGCTGCGCGCCGTCGGTGCGTGCCAGCACGCCATCGGCCGGCAAGCCCACATCCATCGGCGCATAGAGGGCGGCCTCACCGGTGTTTTCGTCCAGTGCGGGGCTCCAGGAGGCTTGACCGGCCGTGACCGACTGCGCGACGAAGCACCGGTTCTCCAGCGCGCGGGCCATGCATCCCACGCGCACCCGCGTGGCCCCGGCCTCGGTGTCGGTGCAGCTGGGTACCAGCAGCAGGCGCGCGCCAGCCTCGCACTGGGCTCGCACCGGCAGCGGAAATTCGCTGTCGTAGCAGATGGCCGTGGCCGCACGCGTCTCGCCCACGTCGAACACCTTGAGCGCATCACCGGGCTCGATGACACCCGTCGCCTTCTCGAACCCCGTCAGTTGCAGTTTGTCCTGCCAGACGTGGGTGCCATCGGGTGCGAACAGGTAGCTCCGGTTGCGGTAGCGGGCCAGCCCCGTGTCCAGCAGGAAGCTGCCCGCCATCACGTGCAGTCCCACGCGCTGGGCCAAGTCGGAGAATAATGCCATCCAGCGCGGGTGGTATTCCTGCGTGGCGGCGAGTGACGCGATCAGATCGCTGCGCACACTGGCGTCGAAGCTGGCCGCCAGCTCCAGTGACAGGTACTCGGGCAGCACCGCGAGGGACGCACCAGCGGAGCGCGCTTCCTCCAGCCAGGCCGTCTGTTTGCCGGCGAAGGCCTCGAAGTCGGCCGGGGCATCGATCGTGTATTTGGCTACGGCAACTCTCACCAGAACACCTCCAGCGGCCGGGTCCAGCAGGTCAGGGTATGGGCGACGTCACCGTCGGCCCCCACCTCGGGCCATGGCAGCGCCACCTGCATGCCGGCCACCGGGGCGTAACCGCGCTTGCGCCAGAAGACATCGTTGTCGCGATGCGCCTGGGGCCGGCGTGGATCGGCCGGATCGCGGTCCACCGCGCAGAAGGCCGTCGACGCAAAACCACCCAGCGCTCGCGCATGAGCCTCGCGCTCATCGAAGAAGCGGTGACCCAGCCCCTGGCCACGGTAGGCCGGCAACAGTACCGACTCACCGCAATAGAAGGTCGACTCAGGCCGGTAGCCTGCCGCCGCGAAGGGGCGGATGAAGGCACCCGACTCCTCCGCCAGCGGCAGGCCAGTCGAGGCGCCGACGACGCGGGCCCCATCGAAGGCCAGTACCGCGACGCTGCGCTTGCTGCGCGTATACACCTGCAGGTATTCGGCCTCGTAGGCGGCGCTGCCTGCGTACAGGTAAGGCCACTCCCGGAAGACCTGGCTGCGCAGGCGCGCCAGGTCGTCCACGTAGGGGGCGATGGCATCGCCCACCAGAGTGCGGACCGTGATCGATCGTGCGTTCATGGCGTGGATTCTAGGTCAGCCGGCGGCGAGAGGCGCCGTGGCACCGGCCCGGTACCAGTCCACCTTCCGGGTGGCGGTCATGATGGCGGCCAGGATCACGAACAGCAGCAGCGAGCCCATCAGCAACGCGTTGTCCTCGGAGATCAGCAGGCCATACAGGGCGGCATACAGTGCGCCGAGCATCATCGCGAACCCGACGCCGCGCAGGACGCTGCCCAGCACGTGGCACAGGTAGTACCCGATCAGCGCCACGCATGCGGTACTCGCCAGTGCATACGCCAATCCAAACGCAATGTGCTCGCTCAGGCTGACCAGCAGCAGGAAGAAGATCGACAATGCGAGTCCAACCAGCCCGTACTGGATGGGGTGGATGCGCAACTGCAGCAGCAATTCGAGCATGAAGAAGCCGACGAAGGTCAGCAGTACGAAAAGGATGCCGTACTTGATGGCGCGATCGGCCTGCGTGTAAGCGTTGACCGGATCGACCAGGGACACGCTGACAGCATCGACGCCGCTGACCAGGCCGCGCCCGCCGAGGTACTGGCGCTGCGCATCTGCCGCCAATGCGGATATCTCCCACCGGGCGGAAAACCCGTCGGCGCCAATGCGCGGCTGGCGCGCGGGGAACTTGCCGGCCAGTCGCGGATGCGGCCAACTGGACGCCAATGCGAAGCGGTTCTGCTGGCCCATGGGCACCAGAGACAACGATTCGGTACCGCCCAACACGAGGTCCAGACGCGTTGACAGCTGCATCCGCGACCCGGGCAGCGGCGCCGACAGTCGCGTATGCACGCCAGCCTCATCGCGCGCGCCTTGGCCCTGCAGGACTGCGACCGGAGCGCCATTGATGCTCAACCGTGGCGCCCCCACCAGCCCGCGCACATCGGCGACGCCATAGCTCAGCCAGGGCCGGCCGATGCGCCGGTTGGCGAGAGGGTCGCTGGTGGCGGGAATATCGACGGCAAAACGCGCGTCGGCCCGCCCTGCCCACTCATAGACCCTCACCGCATGCAGCCCCAACCGACGGGTGGACGGCTTGATCGGCCCGCCCACCTCCAGCGCATCCGGGAAGAAGACCCACTGACGCTGTTCGTCGCGGCGCACCTTGCGCGTGCCGCCCTCGGCAGCGGCAACGTCGACCTCCACCGACTCGGTGTAGGGCACCACCAGCACCGGCCCGCCGAACACCTGCGCGTCAGCGAAGGTCGCGGAGATCTGCTCGACCGCCTCGGCCCGATTGCGTTGCCGGTCGTCGATGACGCCATCGATCAGCGCCAAAGGCACCAGGATCGCCAATGTCATCGCGAATACAAAAACCAACTTGATCCAGAACCGCATGTCCCGCCCCCTTGCGTGGGTTGGCGGTCAGGATCGCTGCTGTTGGTGCGTGGCCGATGTCGCGACGGTGAAGTGGGAGTGAAGTGCGCGTCACGCGCCTTCCCGGCACGCGGCAAGCGACGGGGCGGGGGACGCTGCAGCGTCAGCTCATCCCTGCGACGCCAGGGGCAGCTCAAGCGTTGCGACCGCCCCACCCCCTTCACGGTTGTCCAGGGATGCGCGCCCGCCATGCAGGTCCGCAACCTCCGCGACAAAACACAGGCCAAGGCCGCTGCTGCGGCTACCACCGCCGGGGCGCGGCAGGGAGTAGAAGCGCTCGAACACCCGCTCGCGGGCGTAGTCCGGTACGCCCGGGCCGCGGTCGAACACTTCAAAGCGCGCGCGCCCCGCGCTGGTCTGCAGATGCACCTCCACCAGGCCGTCCGCTGGCGAGAAATCGAGTGCGTTCTCGACGAGGTTGAGCAGTGCCTGGCGCAGCAGGAAGGCATCGCCGAGCACGGCCAACCCGGTCGACGGCAATGACAAGCGAATCCGCCCGTCCCCCTTCGCGCCGGGGCCGCCGCACTGCTCCAACACGTCCTGCGCGAGGGTCGACAACATCACCGGCTCCGGCCGCTCCAGCTGCTGGCGGTGTTCGATGGCGGCAAGCGCGAGCAATTTCTCGATCATCTGCGCCATCCGCTCCCCCTGCCCACGGATGTTGCCAATGAAGCGGGCCCGATCGGCCTCCGCCATCGGGTCCTCCAGCAACTCGGCGCTGCCGCGGATCGCCGCCAGTGGCGCCTTCAACTCGTGCGTCAGCGTATGCACGTAGTGCTCAACGTACTGCTTGCCGTCCAGGCGGACGCGCATGGTCTCCAGCGCGCGCCCCAGCTCTCCAAACTCACCCGGCACGTCCGGCAACACGACGCGCTCACCGGCGGTGGCGGCTTGTGCGTAGCGGCGCAAGCGCCCCAGTTGGCGGGACAACCACCACGCTGCCAGTAGACCGATCAGCAGCGACATCCCCATCAGCACCATGCCCCAGCGCAACACCTTGAGCTGGCTGCGCTGGATGAAGGGCGCGATCGAACGGTTTGGCTTGGCCACGGTCAGCACGCCCGCGATCCTGCCTTGGCCATCGCGAATCGGCGCGGCCACGTGCATCACGCTGGAGTCAGGGTCGTCCGGGTCGGCCAGCGTCGAGCGCGCGCCGTAACGGCCCTGCAGCGTCAGGTAGACGTCATTCCAACGCGAGTAGTCCTTGCCCAAGGCGCCGGTACGGCCGTCGCGTGCATCGGTGTCGAACACCACGATGCCCTTGGCATCGGTCACGTACACCCGATATTGGCTGTCGCGCTTCTGGAAACCCCAGATCTGCGCACCAAAATCACGGCCGGACAAGCCCCGCAACCGGCTGGCGAAACGACCGTCGTTGATCCGGCCCGCCAACAAGTCATCGGTGGCCAACTCCGCCAGCACGTTGGCCGTGTCCACCAACGTGTCCTCCATCGCCTGGCGCACGCCCGGCTTGACCTCGGCGACGAACACGCGCCCCAACAGCAGCGCCGCCATCGCGACGACGAGGAAGTACCCCAGGAAGATCCGCAGGCCAATCTTCACGGCGACGTCAGTCCACCACCAACGAATAGCCCAGCCCGCGATGCGTACGGATCGGATCGGGCGTGTCCGCATCGACCGTGCGCAGCTTGGCGCGCAGGGTCTTGATGTGGGTGTCGATGGTGCGGTCACCGCTGTCGAGTGCATCACCCCACACCCGGTCCATCAGCTGTGCACGCGACAGCACCGCGCCGGGACGGTGCAGCAACTGAGCCAGCAGACCGTACTCGTAGCGCGTCAGGTCCAGCACACGGCCGCGATAGCGGATTCGATGGCCCTCGGTATCGTGTTCGAACCCTGCAACGCAGCGAAACCCCTCGGGTGCCGGCGCCTGCGTGCGCCGCAGCACCACCCGCACCCGCGCCACCAGCTCGCGCAACGAGAACGGCTTGGCCACGTAGTCGTCCGCGCCGATCTCCAGCCCGAGGACACGATCCGCCTCGGCCGCCTGCGCGGTCAGGAAGATCACCGGCAGGTCCCGCTCGCGCCTCAGCTCCCGGCAGAGTGCGAACCCGCCCATGTCGGGCAGGCCCACGTCAAGGATGGCCAGATCGAAGCCTTCGGTGCCCGCCAGGCGCAGTGCATCGCCAGCGCTCAGGCAATGGGAAACGGCCAGGCCATCGGCACGCAGGGCGTACACCACGGTCTCGGCGATCGCCGCCTCGTCTTCGACCAGCAGGATCCGCGGCATCGTGCCCCTCAACGGTGGGTAATGCCCGCATTAGAGCAAGCCCGGCGGCCGACGGGCTACCCTATGCGCATGAACTATCGCCACGCGTTCCATGCCGGCAACCATGCCGACGTCCTCAAGCACCTGACCGTGCTGGCCCTTTGCGATGCGCTGACCGCCAAGCCGACACCGATTTTCGCGCTCGACACCCACGCCGGCCGCGGCCTCTACGCGCTGGACAGCAACTCCGCCCAGCGCACCGGCGAGGCCCAGGGCGGCATCGGACGGCTGGTGGCCGAAGCCCCGGCCGACCCACTGGTACAGCGCTACCTGCAAGCCGTGCGCGCCTGCCGCAACGAGCACGGCGCAGCCGCCTACCCGGGCTCGCCCTGGCTGCTGGCGCACGCGTTGCGCGAACAGGACCGCATCGCCGCCTGCGAGCTGCACCCGGAAGAAGCCGGCCAGCTCAAGGCCAATTTCGCCCGTGAACCCCGCGTGGCCGTGCATGAGCGTGACGGCTACGCAGCCATGAAGGCCATGCTGCCACCGCGGATTGGTGCGGTGAAGTTCGCGCGCGGCCTGGTACTGGTGGACCCTCCTTACGAAGCCCAGTTGGACGAGTTCGACGCGATCATCGGCGGACTGCGCGATGGATTGACCCGCTGGCCGCAGGGCATCTTCGCAGTGTGGTACCCGATCAAACTGCGGCGCGCGCTGCAGCCGTTCTTCCGGCGCGCCGCGACTCTGCCGGCGAAGTCGTCGCTGGTAGCCGAACTGATGGTGCGCGAAGACGATTCGCCGCTGCGCATGAACGGCAGCGGCATGCTGGTGGTCAATCCGCCGTGGCAGTTGGACCAGCAACTCAAGCCGGCATTGGCGAAGGTGGCCAACGTGCTGGCGGAAACCGCCGGCGCCAGTGCGCGCGTGGAGTGGCTGAAGACCGAGCGCTGAGACTCGCGGGAGTCGGCGCCTGCGGGGTCGCTATAGCGACTGCACCATCCATCCTGTAAGTGCCGCCCCGGCCACCACCAGCGGTACCGGCCAACGCCACCGCGCCAGGCCGAGGTACGCCAGCAGCGCGATCGCGCCGGCCAGAACGTTTTCCTGCCACGACTGCGACATACCGAGTCGCCAGCCGAACCAGAGCGCGAGGCTGGCGATGACGCCGACGACGGCGGCGGTAATCCCTGACAGCATCGCCGCCGCCCACCGCCACGTCGCGATGCGCTCGATCCAGGGTGCCGCTGTCAGCACGAACAGGAAGCTGGGCAGGAAGGTGGCCCATAGAGTCACCGCAGCCCCGAGCAGCGCCGACGCCAGCGGTGAGGGCAAGTCCGGATGTTGCCACCCGCCGACGAAGCCGACGAATTCGAGTACCAGGATCAGCGGCCCCGGCGTGGTCTCGGCCAGCCCGAGGCCGGCCAGCATCTGGGTCGCATCGAGCCAACCGTGCTGATGCACGGCCTGCTCGGCCACGTAGGGCAGCACCGCATACGCGCCACCCAGGGTCACCAACGCGGCCTTGCTGAAGAACAAGCCCATGCCAAAGGCGGTGCTGTCCCAACCGAGGACCACCCCCAGCAGCGCGATGGGCGCCAGCCACAGCAGCGTGCAGACCAGGCCGGTACGCACTGCGGCCCGGCCCGATGCCCCCGCCCCAATGGCGACCTGGCCCGACGGCATTGCATGCCCCGTCCCGGCCAGCCATCCGGGGCGCCAGCGCGACGCACCCCATCCGGCCAGCGCCGCCACGAACAGCAACAGGGGGAAGGGCCAGCGCAGCCAGCCAATAGCCACCAGGGCCAGCAGGGCCAATGCAAATGCGAAGGGCGTGCGCAGCACTCGGCTGCCGACCCGCTGCACGGCATGCACGATCAGGCCCAGCACGGCGGCCTGCAGGCCGAAGACCACGCCGGCCACCGCAGGCACCTCGCCAAAGCGCACGTACGCCCACGACAGTGCCGCCAGCAGCACGGCCGCCGGCAGCACGAACAGGCTGCCGGCGACCACGCCGCCGCGCACGCCATGCAGTCGCCACCCCAGCCACGTGGCCAGTTGCATCGCCTCCGGCCCCGGCAGCAACATGCAGAAGTTGAGGCCCCGCAGGAACGTCGCTTCATCCACCCAGCGACGCTTGTCGACCAGCTCGGCGTGCATGATCGAGATCTGCCCCGCCGGCCCGCCAAAGCTGATCCAGCCGAGCAGGCACCAGAATCGCAACGCCTCGCCAAGGGTGGGCGGTCGCGCCCGGTCCTGGGCCGACAGCGCAACGCCTTCCATGTGTAAGCACCAGATGAAGATCGGATTAACCGTTAGTGTGCCAATATCCGCCCATGGCTGCGCGAGAACGACTCCCCCCCTGGCACGAACGCATCGTGCTCCCCAATCGTCGCGAAGTGCTCATCCGTCCGATCCGTCCGGAGGACGCCGAGCCGATTCGCGCCAGCTTCGGGCTGCTGCAGCCCGAGGAGGTCCGGCAGCGGTTCCTGTACTCACTGACCGAACTGACCTCGGAGATGGCGGATCGCTTCACCCGCCTCAACCCGAAAACCGAGTTCGCGCTCGTCGCGGCCGAGCCACTGCCGCCGGGCGAAGCCCTGGTCGGCGCGGTCGCGCGCATCGCCATCGATGACAATGGCAAGGACGCCGAATACGCGATCCTGGTCAGCCACTTCATTTCGCACATGGGCCTGGGGCGCTACCTGATGACCCGACTGGTGAAATGGGCGCGCGGCAAGAAGGTCGAGCGCATCTACGGCGACGTGTTCGAGCACAACCTGCCGATGCTGCAACTGGCGGAGTCGCTCGGGTTCCAGCGCGAGTTCCAGCAGGATGCTCCGGGGCTGGTGCGCGTGGTGCTGAACCTCAACGACGCGAAGGAAGACTGAGGCGACGTCCGCCCTCGCCGCGGGCGAGGCCCGTCGGTGTCCGTCCCGTGGCCTACGGCAGCTCGATCAGCGTCCGCCCGATCCAATGGCGGCGGCTCACTCGGGCCGCTCGCGTAAACTGGCGCCTTTGACGCTGGCGGCCAGTCCGCCGGCGGCGCTGATGCTTTCCCGGGATTGCACCTGATGTCCAAGCCGCGTTTCCCCACCCCGCCCCTGCCGAAGCCGGGCCAGTCCCGCGCCTGGTGGAAGCAGCCGGCTTCGCCGTCGGCGCTGGCCTTCCATCTGGCGACCGCCGCCGCGGCGCATGCCGGGCCGTTGCTGGTGGTCGCCAAGGACAACCACAGCGCGCACCAGCTGGAATCCGACCTGCACACGTTGCTGGCCGGGCAGGTGGACATCGCGGTACTGGCGTTCCCCGACTGGGAGACGCTGCCTTACGACATCTTCAGTCCCCACCCGGACATCGTGTCGCAGCGCTTGGCGGCATTGCACCGCCTGCCCTCGCTGCAGCGCGGCATCGTGGTGGTCCCCGTGCATTCGCTGCTGCAACGGTTGGCGCCGGTGCGGCATGTCGTGGGTGGCAGCTTCGACGTGCGCGTGGGCCAGCGCCTGGACCTGGATGCGGAGAAACGCCGGTTGGAATCCGCCGGCTACCGCAACGTGCCGCAGGTGCTGGACCCGGGTGACTTTGCCGTGCGCGGCGGCCTGCTCGATGTCTACCCGATGGGCGCGGACATGCCGTTCCGGGTGGAGCTGCTGGACGACGAGATCGACACCATCCGCGGCTTCGATCCCGAATCGCAGCGTTCGCTGGACAAGATCGACGCGGTCAAGCTGCTGCCCGGCCGCGAGGTACCGCTGGACGAAGCCGCGCTCAAGCGCGCGATGGACGGCCTGCGCGACCGTTTCGACCTGGATACGCGGCGCAGTGCGCTGTACCAGGACCTGAAGGCCGGTGCCGCGCCAGCGGGCATCGAGTACTACCTGCCGCTGTTCTTCGAGCAGACGTCCACTTTGTTCGATTACCTGCTCACGTCGGCGTTGCCGGTGATCGCCGATGGCGCGCTGGAGGCCGCAGACCAGTTCTGGCACCAGACCGGTGAGCGCTACGAGCAGCGCCGCCACGACATCGAGCGCCCCATCCTGCCGCCGGATGCGCTGTACCTCTCGCCGCAGCAACTACGCGAGCGGCTCAACCAGGGCGATCGTGTCGAGCTGTGCGGGGAAGGCCATCCGCAACGCGAACGCGCCCACGCCCTCGGCGACCAGCCGGCACCGGCGCTGCCGATCGCGGCCAAGGATGCCGTGCCCGGCGCCGCGCTGAAGTCGTTCCTGGGCAGCTATCCCGGTCGCGTGCTGGTGGCGGCGGACTCGCCCGGCCGCCGCGAGGCGCTGCTTGAGCTTATGGCCGCAGCCGAACTGCAGCCGACCGTGCTGGCCGATTGGGCCGCGTTTGCGGCGGCGACGCCATTTGATGGCGGCACGTCCACCCCCGGCACCGAGGGCGCTCCGCGCTTTGCCATCGCCGTCGCGCCGTTCGACGACGGCTTCGCCATCGACACGCCCGCCATCGCGGTGCTTACCGAGCGCCAGCTGTTCCCTGACCGCGCCTCGCAGCCGCGACGCCGCAAGCGTGCCGGCCGCGAGCCAGAAGCGATCATCCGCGACCTGGGCGAACTGAGCGAAGGCGCACCCATCGTCCACGAGGACCACGGCGTCGGCCGCTACCGCGGCCTGATCGTGCTCGAGGCCGGCGGCGAGAAGGGCGAGTACCTCGAGATCGAATACGCCAAGGGCGACCGGCTGTACGTGCCGGTCGCACAATTGCACCTGATCAACCGCTATTCCGGCGCTTCGCCGGAGACCGCGCCGCTGCATTCGCTGGGTGGCGAACAATGGACCAAGGCCAAGCGCAAGGCCGCCGAGAAGGTGCGCGACGTGGCGGCCGAACTGCTGGAGATCCAGGCCAAGCGCCAGGCGCGCGCGGGGCTGGCCATCGACATCGATCGCGCCATGTACGAGCCATTCGCTGCCGCGTTCCCGTTTGAGGAGACGCCCGACCAGCACGCCTCCATCGAAGCGGTGATCCGCGACCTGGCCTCCAGCCAACCGATGGACCGCGTGGTCTGCGGCGACGTGGGCTTCGGCAAGACCGAAGTCGCGGTGCGCGCGGCGTTTACCGCCGCGGCCGGTGGCAAGCAGGTGGCGGTGCTGGTGCCGACCACACTGCTGGCCGAGCAGCATTACCGCAACTTCCGCGACCGCTTCGCCGATTGGCCGTTGAAGGTGGAAGTGCTGTCGCGGTTCAAGAGCAAGAAGGAAATCGAGGTCGAGCTGGCCAAGGTGGCCGAGGGCAAGATCGACGTGATCGTCGGCACCCACCGCCTGCTGCAGCCCGACGTGCGCTTCAAGGACCTCGGTCTGGTGATCGTGGACGAGGAGCAACGCTTCGGCGTACGCCAGAAGGAGGCGCTGAAGGCACTGCGCGCCAACGTGCACCTACTGACCCTGACGGCGACCCCGATCCCGCGCACGCTCAACATGGCGATGGCCGGCCTGCGCGACCTGAGCATCATCGCCACCCCGCCGGCGCATCGCCTGGCGGTACAGACCTTCGTGGTGCCCTGGGACGACGCGCAGTTGCGCGAGGCCTTCCAGCGCGAGCTGTCGCGCGGTGGCCAGCTGTACTTCCTGCACAACGACGTGGAGAGCATCGGCCGCATGCAGCGCCAGCTGGAAGAGCTGGTGCCGGAGGCGCGCATCGGCGTGGCCCATGGCCAGATGCCCGAGCGCGAGCTGGAGCGGGTGATGCTCGACTTCCACAAACAGCGCTTCAACGTGCTGTTGGCCTCGACCATCATCGAGTCGGGCATCGACATCCCCAATGCCAACACCATCATCATCAACCGCGCCGACAAGTTCGGCCTGGCGCAATTGCACCAGTTGCGCGGCCGCGTGGGCCGCAGCCACCATCGCGCCTACGCCTACCTCGTGGTGCCGGACAAGAAGTCGATCACCTCCGACGCCAAAAAGCGCCTCGACGCCATCGCTGCCATGGACGAACTGGGCGCCGGCTTCACCCTCGCCACGCACGATCTGGAGATCCGCGGCGCCGGCGAGCTGTTGGGCGAAGACCAGAGTGGGCAGATGGCCGAAGTCGGTTTCAGCCTCTACACCGAACTGCTGGAACGCGCGGTCAACTCCATCAAGCAAGGCAAGCTGCCGGACGTGGACGGACACGAAGCACGCGGCGCCGACGTCGAGCTGCACGTGCCGGCGCTGATTCCCGATGAGTACCTGCCCGACGTGCACACGCGCCTGACGCTGTACAAGCGCATCAGCGGCGCGCGCAACCCGGACGAACTGCGCGAACTGCAGGTGGAGATGATCGACCGCTTCGGCCTGCTCCCCGATCCCGCGAAACACCTGTTCGCCGTAGCCGAGCTGAAGCTGCAGGCCACCGCGCTGGGCATCCGCAAACTGGACATCGGCGCCTCCGGCGGTCGTATCCAGTTCGTGGAAAAGCCCAACGTGGATCCGATGGCGATCATCCGCATGATCCAGGGCCAACCCAAGCTCTACCAGATGGACGGACCGGACAAGTTGCGGTTGAAGCTGGAGCTGCCAGACGCGGCATCGCGGATCAACGCGGCGCGCGGGCTGTTCACCACGCTGCGGCCCGGCTGATCGCGTCTCGGCGGCGGCACACCCGACGCGGCTGCACCGCCGTGCGGGTCCAGCTCCCCGCACCGTATGCTGTGCCCTCCTCTCTCCGGAGCCTTGGCCTTGACGCCCCTCACCACCGACCGCCTGCGCCTGCGTCGCCTCACGTTGGATGACGCCCCCTTCATCCTCGACCTGGTGAACCAGCCTTCGTGGCTGGAGAACATCGGCGACAAGGGCGTACGCGACCTGGACGGGGCACGCGACTACCTGCGCAACGGCCCGCTGGCGATGTACGAGCAGCACGGTTTTGGTCTGTATTGCATCGAGCGCGCTAACGACGGCGCGGCGATGGGCATGTGTGGCCTGATCAAGCGCGACACGCTGGACGACGTGGACATCGGCTACGCGTTGCTACCGCAGTACTGGGGCCACGGCTATGCGCGCGAGGCCGCACACGCGACGCTGCAGCACGCCACACGCGACTTTGGACTGCAGCGCATCGTCGCGATTACCTCGCCGGGCAACGCCAGTTCCGCGCGCCTGCTGGAAGGCCTGGGGTTCCGCTTCGAGCGGATGCTGGCGCTGTCCCGCGACGACGAGGTGAAGCTGTTCGGCTGGTCTGCAACGTAGGATCACCGCAGCCACCTGCCCGCCGGAGCGCCGCATGCCGAATGCCACCCGACGATCGCCGCGCCACGCCGTTGCCGCGCTGCTGGCGGCGGCCGCACTGGCCGGCTGCGCCAGTTCTTCCTTGCGCATGGCCAGTGGCACACCGACGGTGATGGCACCGGGCCAGCAAGCCGTGCTGCCGGACCAGGCCACCCTCACCTACGTGACCGTGGCCGCGGACTCCCGCTGCCCGCCCAATGTGCAATGCATCCGCGCAGGCGATGCCGACGTGGTGTTCGAGCATCGGCCGGCCGGCGGCGGCGGCGCGCGACGCTTCACCCTCAACCTGCCCGAAGCACCGACCGCGCCAGTCGGCGCGTTTACCCTGCGCATCCTGGCACTGGAGTTCGGCGAACACCCCAAGGCCACCCTCCAGATCGACTCCACCCAGCCCTGATCGCCACCACTCCCTGCCCCGGGCAATGCGGCGTTCCATTCTCCGGGCGGCAATCGTGCGCGCATGGTGTCATGCTGTCCGTCTCCCCGACGGAGCAGTGCCATGACCACCATCATCGTCCCCCGCGTCCATGACCTTGGCGGTTTCCAGGTGCGCCGCGCGGTGCCCAGCCTGCAGGCGCGCTCGGTCGGCCCCTTCGTTTTCGTGGACCACATGGGACCTGCCGTGTTCGAGCCCGGCCGCGGCATCGACGTGCGCCCGCACCCGCATATCGGCCTGGCCACGGTCACCTTTCTCTGGTCCGGCACCATCACCCATCGCGACACACTGGGCAGCCTGCAGGACATCAGTCCCGGCGACGTGAACTGGATGACCGCCGGCCGCGGCATCGCCCATTCCGAACGCACCCCGGCCGCCCTGCGCGAAGGCGAGCACCCCCTGCACGGCATGCAGACCTGGGTAGCCCTGCCCAAGTCGCAGGAGGAGGTTGCCCCGGCGTTCTTCCACCACTCGGCCGAGACCCTGCCCCACCTGCGCCGCGAAGGCGCCTGGTTGCGCGTGGTTGCCGGCCGCGCCTACGGCGAGGAATCGCCGGTGAAGGTGTTCAACGACACCCTGTACGTGGCCATCGATCTGGACGTGGACGCGGAGGTCCGTCTGGACGCGGGCCACGCCGAACGCGCGCTCTATGTGCTGGAGGGGGACGCGCAACTCGACGGCACCGACATCCCCGAACGGCATCTGGTGGTGCTGGATCCTGGCGTCGCCCACCGGCTGTTCGCGCGCAGCCCGGTCAAGGCCATGCTGCTGGGCGGCGAGCCACTCGACGGTCCCCGGCACCTGTGGTGGAACTTCGTCTCATCGTCCCGTGAACGGATCGAACAGGCCAAGCAGGACTGGGTCGAAGGCCGTTTCGGGCCGGTCCCGGGCGACGACGAGTTCATCCCCCTGCCCGACCGCTGACCGGCGCCGGGGGACTGCCCCGGCGGTTGCACCCGAAACTGATTGTTAGCTATTTGTCAATGACCCCATTTGTGCTTTATGGTCGAAATCACAACCGCGTCGCGGCTGTGTCCAGGGGGAACGACCATGATCAAGCCAATCCTTTGTCTGACTTTGTTGGTTGCGGCGGGGGCCGTCCAGGCGCAGGAGGCTGCCGGCTGTCCGAAACTGCCCGATAACGCGGTCCTGGCGTGGGAACACCGCGCCGGTGCCGGCACCGATTTCTGCCGCGCATTGCGGGCCGATGGCACGGAAGCATTCGGGGTGTACATCGCGGCGAAGGCGCCGTTCGAGCCCAAGCGCGGCAACCGCGTCGAGCAGGACACCATCGACGGCCATGCCATCTACTGGTACCGCAGCGAAGTTGCCGGCCGGCCCAACGTGGAAACACGCGAGACGCTGGTGGAACTGCCAGACGGCCGCGTGGCGCATATCTGGCTGCAGGCCAGCTCGGCCGAAGGACTCAAGGAAGAGATCGCCACGGCCCGGAGCCTTCGCTTCCAAACCGAGCGGCTCAGCAGCAATTGATGCAAGCACGACACTTGGCCGCGTCGATCGACGCGGCCTGGTGATCAGTTGCCGGGCAGCCCGAGGTTGTCCGGACGAAATTCAGCGCGTGTAGACATACACCGTCGCCGGCGGCACGTTGCGCAGCACGAACGCGCCACGTCGTACCTGCAGGCCCAGCTCCGCCGCCACATCCTCGGCCACCGGTGCCGCGGGGCCATAGGTGAACTGGATGAAGCGGCCGTCCGCGCGCATGCATTCAAACGCCGCGGCCATGACCCCGCGCTGGACCTCGCGCGGCATGGACAACAGCCCCAGCCCGGACACCACGGCATCCGCAGGCCCCGACGCCAGGTAGTCGGCCGCGATGTGCGACAGGTCGCTCGCGTCGCCCTCCACGATGCGAACCCGTGGGAAGCGCGCGCTCAAGTGGGCATGCAGCTCTTCGTTGAGCTCGACCACCAGCAGCCCGTCGCTGCCGATGCCGGCCTCCAGCAGCGCGGCGGTGACCGCACCGGTACCGCCACCGAGCTCGATCACGCGCCGCGCATCGGCGGGCAACTCACGCAGCATCGCCCTGGCGAGTTCGGCGCTGGACGGCGCCACCGCCGCAGTCCGGCGCGGATTGCGGAGCCACTGGCGGAAGAAGGTCCACCAAGGCGTCCGGTGCGTCCGCGGCCGGCTGCGGGTCACGTCAGCGCGCCCCGGGGTGCCGCAGTCGCCAGCACCGATGGATCCGTGCGTCGCGCTCGAAATCGAGCGGAATGGTGCGCGGCGTGATCTCCACGCACTCGGCGAACGCGGCCACCGCAGCCTCGTCCAGGCGGAAGCGACGGTAATTGTTGGAGAAATACAGCACGCCATCGCGCGCGAGCCGCGCCATGGCGGCGCGCAGCAGCGTCACGTGCACGGCCTGCACGTCGAAGTCGTCGGCACGCTTGGAGTTGGAGAACGTGGGCGGGTCGCAGAACACCAGGTCGTACTCGCCGCTGTCCTCTTCCAGCCAGCGCATCGCATCGGCCTGGATCAGGCGATGGCGCGGCCCGCCGATCCCGTTTTCCTGCAGGTTGTCGGCGCACCACTGCAGGTACGTGCCCGACAGGTCCACGGTGGTGGTGCTGCGCGCGCCGCCCACCGCCGCGTGCACGGTGGCCGCGCCGGTGTAGGCGAACAGGTTGAGGAAACGCGTGTCCTGGGCTTCGTCCGCCAGGCGCAGGCGCATCGGCCGATGGTCGAGGAACAGGCCGGTATCGAGGTAGTCGAACAGGTTCACGCGCAGACGCGCGTCACCTTCGCGTACGACGATGAACTCGCCGCGGCTGTCGAAGTGGCCGTACTTGCTGCCGCCCTTGCCCTTGGCACGCGTCTTCAGCGCCACATGCTCGCGCGGCACGCCGAACACCTCGCGCGCGGCGGCGAGCAACTCGTTGAGGCGACGACGCTGCACGGGTTCGGGGATGGTCGCGGGCGCGGCGTATTCCTGCACGTGCAGGAAAGTTCGCGGCGTAGGTTCATCGGTGGTGTATACGTCGATGGCCGCTGAATATTCGGGAAGGTCCGCGTCGTAAGCCCGGTAACAGGTCACCTGCTCGCGCTCGCGCCACGCCTTGAGCTTGCGCAGGTTCTTGCGCAGGCGGTTGGCCACCATCTGCGCGCCTTCCGACAGCGGGCGCACTTCAGTGGTGCCTTCGGCGAGGGCGGTTTCGCGGGCCATCTCGCGCGCCGAACGGATGGGATCGACCACGATCAGCGCGCACTCGATCGCACCGTTGAACAACTGGTAGGTCTTCGAGGCGCGCAGTCCGGTTGCACGCGCCAGTTCGGCATCGCCGCAAAGGAGGCTGGCGGTCCATCCCGGCACCGCCGTCTTCATCGCGTCGCCGAGCGCGCGGTACAGCGCCGGATCGGCGGCCAGTCGCGCGTCGTAGGGCGGATTGCAGACCACCAGACCGGTGGCAGGCAGCGACGTGCCCTCGTGTGTCGCGGCATCCGCCGGCGACGTCGCGGCGCCCGTCACCCGCACGCGCGACGGCAACTGCGACACATCGACGACGCTCCACTGGATCACACCAACCAGCCCCGCCATGACTTCGTTGTCGCGCGCGGCACGGATGGCGTGCGGATCGAGGTCGCTGCCGAAAAACACCGGCTTCAGGGCGGCGCGGCCCACGGTCTCGCGCTTGCGGGCCTCATCCACCAGTGCGCTCCAGGCGGCGTTGTCGAAGCCGCGCCAGCGCGTCGGGCTGCGCCCCTCGTGCCGCAGCAGGCCCGGCGCCACGTCGGCCGCCATCAGCGCGCCTTCAATCAGCAGCGTGCCGCTGCCGCACATCGGGTCCAGCAATGCGCCGCCCTCGGCATGGCGCTTGGGCCACTGGCCGCGCAGCAGGACCGCGGCCGCCAGGTTTTCCTTCAGCGGCGCTTCGCCCTGCTTCAGGCGCCAGCCGCGCCGGTGCAGCGGGCCACCGCCCAGGTCGATCGACAGGATCGCGCGCCCCTTGCGCACCACCAGGTTGAGGCGCAGGTCGGGCGTTTCGACGTCCACGTCGGGGCGCGCGCCCGTCTGCGCGCGCATCACGTCCACCACCGCGTCCTTCACCCGCTGTGCAGCGTAGCGGGCATGGGTGATGGCGGTGCCGGACACGTGCGCATCCACCGCGAGGGTGTGGCCGGAGGCCAGGTGCTCGGGCCACGGTACCGCCGCGACACCGGCGTACAGCGCCAGCTCGTCGGGGCAGTCGAATTCAGTGATGGGCCACAGCACGCGGCTCGCCAGGCGCGACCACATCACCGCACGCTGCGCATCCTGCAGCGTGCCTTCAACGTTGGCGCCGGCCATGGCAGCAGTGGCGCGGGTGCAGCCCAGCGCCACCAGCTCATCGGCCAGCAGGTATTCCAGGCCCTTGCCGCAGCTCGCGAAGAACTTCATGGCAGGCTGGCCAGCAGGGCGCCGAACTCACTGGCACTGGTGTCCACGTGCTCGGACAGGCGGTGGCCATCGTCGACCAAAAGCAGGCGGGCGGCGCGCGGTGCGGCCCACTCCACCACGTGCGTGGCGGGGATCAGCTCATCGTGCCAACCGTGGATGATGCCCGTGGGCACCGCGGCGGCGGCCAACGGCTGCGCCTGCCCCATGCGGACCGGCGGCGCCATCAGGAACAGGCCAGCCACGGGCACCTGCAGCGAGACCAGGCCGGAGATGTACGCGCCCAGGCTGGAGCCGGCCAGTACCACGGGGCCGCGGGCGGCGGCCGCGCGGGCGAGCGCCAGCAGGCGCCGCAGGCGCGCGGGTACGTCACCCAGCTCGGTGACCTCGCGCATGGCGTCCAGGTCGGTGTAATCGGGGCGTTCGTGCGTCCAGCCGGCGCGCTCGGCCGCCTCGGCCAACGCCGTGACCTTGGTGGCGTCGGGGCCGCTTTCGAAACCGTGGGAGAGGATGCAGTGTCCGCGCATGAAGGGTCCGGCTGGGAGACGAGGTCGGGCCTGCAGTACGGGCAGCGGGCGTGGGGGCGCCGCGTCGCGGCAGGCTCCGGTGCAGGGGCGAATGGTAGCATCCGGCCCATGCCGCCCGACCTGCCGCTCTTGCACATCCACGTCGACCTGCTGCCCTATGAAGCGCGGCTGGACGCCCGTCCGCGCGAACAGGTGGACCTGGTGGTGATCCACTGCACCGAACTGCCGGACCTGGCGATGGCGCGCCAGTACGGCGAGGAGGTGCTGTACCCCACTTCGGGCACCGGCAACAGCGGTCATTACTACGTCGACCGCGATGGCAGCGTGCACCAGTACGTGTCGGTGGAGCGTGTAGCCCACCACACCCGCGGCTACAACCCGCGCTCGATCGGCATCGAACTGGTCAACCGCGGCCGCTATCCGGACTGGCTGGCCGCCGGCCACCAGACCATGGACGAGCCCTATCCGGCGGTGCAGATCGATGCGTTGATCGCGCTGCTACGGCAGCTGGGCGCGGAGAATCCCGGCCTGCGAATGATCGCCGGCCACGAGGACCTGGACACCACCGAGGTCGAGGCCAGCGACGACCCGTCGCGCATGGTCCCGCGCAAACGCGACCCCGGTCCCTGGTTTCCGTGGGCGCAGGTGTTGCGGGCAGTGCCGCTGGAGCGGCTGCAACCCTCACTGACGCCCCCCTGACCCGCCCGGGCAGCGCCACGGAAAGGCCCCTGACCCGCCCGCTATACTGGCCGACCAGATTCCACGGCACCCGCGCCCATGACATCCCACGTCTCCGAGCTGATCGAACTGCTTTCGCTCGAACGCCTCGAGGACAACCTGTTTCGCGGCCAGAGCCGCGACATCGGCACCAAGTACGTGTTCGGTGGGCAGGTACTGGGCCAGGCGCTGTCGGCCGCGCAGGCCACCATGCTGGACCCGCGCACGGCGCATTCGCTGCACGCCTACTTCCTCAAGGCCGGCGACATCGAGGCGCCCATCGTCTACCAGGTGGACCGCACCCGCGACGGCGGCAGCTTCTCGGTGCGCCGCGTCACCGCCATCCAGCACGGCCAGCCGATCTTCTTCCTCGCCGCCTCGTTCCAGAAGGAGGAAGACGGCGGCGAGCACCAGTTGTCGATGCCCGAGGTGCCCAAGCCCGAGGACATCGAGCCGGCGGCGGCCGTGCCTCCGGAGGTGATGGCGACCCTGCCGATCAAGGTGCAGCGCTGGCTCACCCGCCAGGGCCCGTTCGAGTTCCGCCACGTGTACCCGCGCGACGAGCTCAACCCGCCCAAGCGCCCGCCCTACCAGCAGGTCTGGTTCCGCCTGACCGAAAAGGTGGGCGACGCGGCCGAGCTGCACCGCGCCCTGCTGGCCTATGCCTCGGATTTCCACCTGCTGGGCACCGCGACCTTCCCGCACGGCATCAGCTACTACCAGCCCAACGTGCAGATGGCCTCGCTGGACCACGCGCTGTGGTTCCATCGTCCGTTCCGTGCCGACGACTGGCTGCTCTATTCCATCGACAGCCCCAGCGCGCAGGGCGGTCGCGGCTTGGCCCGCGGGCAGATCTTCGACCGCGATGGCCACCTGGTGGCCAGTACCGCGCAGGAAGGCCTGATCCGCGTGGTGCAGAAGCCCGCCGCGCCGGCCGCTGGCAAGGACTGACCGGTGCGGCAGGTCTTCAGCAGTGCCCGCATCGAAAACGTCGAGGCGGTTGCCAAACTGCTCAGCGACGACGGCATCGAGGTGCGCATCAGCGACGGTCGCTCTTACAAGGGCAACCGTCGCGGCACCTTCAGTTACCGCGAGGACAGCGCGGTCCGGCCGGCGGTGTGGGTGGTGCAGTCGGAGGACCAGGTGCGCGCGCGCGAGTTGCTGCGCCAGGCCGGCTTGCTCGACTCCACCCGTCCCGGCGAATCCAGCTTCCTCACGCCCACGTTCCGGAGCGAGGAGGAGCGCTATGGCAAATCCCCGGCCGAGAAGCGCGCGTGGCGGATCAAGGTCGGGCTGATGCTTGGCATCGCCGTGATCCTTGGCCTGGCCATGGTGCATTCGCTCAAGCAGGCGGCGACCCCGGCCCCGGAACTGGCTTCGCCACCGTTCGATGGCTCCGTCGCCCCCACGCTGGATGGTATCGCCATTGCCGTGCTCAACGCCGAGATTCCGAAGACGGTGATGCCGGTGGTGTGCCTGTCGGTCGACGGCCGCAACCCCTTGCCGGACGTGATGCGCGGCGTGGGCAGCCAGGACCACCTGATCGTACCGGGGACCCACTGCGCGCGCGTGCCCGACGTCGAGAAGGGCAGCTACCACGGCACCTCGGGCAAGGACGCGGAGATCCTCGAGGTCACCGCCTTCCGGCCCACCGCGCCAGATGCCGGCACGGTGGAGTTCAGCGCGTACCACCACCGCATGTGGGCCCGTTACAAGACCTTCGAAGTGCGCCGCGTCGACGGCCAGTGGAAGGTGGTGAAGACGCTGCGCCACGTATCGACCTGACCCCGGGGGCAGCGCAGTCGACCACATCGGACTGCGTCCGTCGTTGGGATCCGGGACTGAATGCGTGCCATCCTGGCTGCCGCAATCGGCACGCCACACAGCCCCGCGCGCGGCGCTATGCTCATGCCATGCGCGACAATCCCGTGCCGCCGCCGGATGACCTCCGCCTGTTCCACACCGGCGAGCATCCCTGCGGCTACTGGCCCGACCGCATCGCCCGCGACCTGGTGTTCGACCCGCGCGACCCACGCATGGCCGCGCACTACCCGCTCGCCCTTGGCTGGGGCTTCCGCCGCTCCGGCGACATCGTCTATCGCCCGCATTGTCCCGGCTGCCGCGCGTGCGTTGCGGTGCGCATCCCGGTGGCCCGCTTCACCGCGGACCGCAGCCAGCGCCGCTGCCTGGCGCGCAATGCACGGGTGGAGATGCGCGTCTGCCCCGCCGAGCGCACCGACGAACACTTCGCGCTCTACCGCCGCTACCTGTCCGCACGCCACCACGATGGCGGAATGGACACGCACGGCGCGATGGAATTCGACCAATTCCTGGTAGGGAGCTGGAACGAAGGCCGCTTCATCGAACTGCGCGAGGACGGCCGGCTGCTGGCCGTAGCTGTCACCGATGTCATCGAAACCGCGTTGTCCGCGGTGTATACGTTCTATGACCCAGACCTGCGCGAGCGCGGACTGGGCACGCTGGCCATCCTCAAGCAACTGGAGTGGGCAAGACGCGAGCACCGCCCCCACCTGTACCTGGGTTACTGGATCGCCAGGCACCCCAAGATGGATTACAAGCGCCGCTTCCGGCCGCTCGAAGGCTTCGACGGTCGCAGGTGGCGCGACCTGGATTTCGGAGACTATGCATGACCCACGCAACATCCCGCGGACTGCGCCGGCACGCGCAATGGCTGCTGGCGCTGGCCATCCTTGCGCTGGCCGCTGGTTGCATGCGGGTCAACATCCAAGGCAACCCGGAGGCATGGGCCAACAGCATGGCGGAACAGATGGGCGCGGTGGTCCCCGTACGCGTGGCGACCTACAACACATCGTTGTATGACAACGAGGAAGGCGGGCTGATCCGCCGTCTGGAGTCGGGGGACGCCAACGCGCGCAACATTGCCGCGGTGATGCAACGTGTTCGCCCCGACATCGTGCTGCTCAACGAATTCGACTACGACGCCGCGCATCGCGCCGCGGACCTGTTCCAGCGCCAGTACCTGGAAGTCGCGCAGGCGGGCGGCGAACCCCTGCGCTACCCGTACCGCTACCTCGCGCCGGTCAACACCGGCGTACCCAGCGGGCTGGACCTGGACAACAACGGCACCGCCGGCGGCAATGGCCGGGGCCGCGGCAACGATGCCTGGGGCTACGGCCTGCACCCTGGCCAGTACGGCATGCTGGTGCTGTCGCGTTACCCGATCGAAAGCGAGGCCATCCGCACGTTCCAGCACCTGCGCTGGAGCACCATGCCCGGAGCCCTGCAACCGCGTGATCCGCGCACGGGAAAGGCCTGGTACGCACCCGCGACATGGACGAAGCTGCGCCTGTCGTCGAAGTCGCACTGGGACGTGCCGATCCGCACGCCTGGCGGCACCGTGCACCTGCTGGCCGCGCACCCCACCCCGCCGGTGTTCGATGGCCCGGAGAACCGCAACGGCGCGCGCAACTTCGACGAAATCCGCCTGTGGAAGGAATACGTGTCGGGTGACAGCCAGCCGTGGCTGTGCGACGACGCTGGTCGCTGCGGGGGCCTGCCGGCGCAGGCGCAGTTCGTGATCGTGGGCGACTACAACGCCGATCCGGACGACGGCGATGGCATGCCGGGCGCGATCCGCCAGTTGCTCGATCATCCCCGCGTGCAAGGCAACCACATTCCCCGCAGCGCGGGTGCGGTGGAACGAGCCGCCGATGGAGGCCTTCCACGCAAGGGCGACACCGCCGCCCACACCGGCGACTTCGGGCCCAAGGCAGGCACGCTGCGGCTGGACTACGTGTTGCCGTCGCGTGGCCTGCGCGTGCTCGCCGATGGCGTGTTCTGGCCAGCCAGCGGTGATCCCGATGCGGCCCTTGCCGGCGCCAGCGACCACCATCTGGTGTGGGTGGACTTCAACCACGCCCTCGACTGACCGTCCTGCGGCGGCGCGGCTGTCCAGTCAGCGCTGATGCCTGCGCCCGCCCCTCCCGTCAGTGCACGGGGCAGGTCACTCCGGCTTGGGCGGGTCGCCCAACGTGTCCGGCGGGCCCGACGGAGGAACTTGCGACGGCGTCTGGGGGGTTGCCGGTGAAGGCACGGCCTGCGGCGGTGCCGCCGCAGGCTCCGCCGTGGGCCCGACCGGCGGCAAGGTCGGCACGGGCGCGCCGACGCGCGGGCCGAAACCGAACGCCGCCTCGCCACGCGCGGACACGATCATCCGCACCATGCTTACCGGCACCATCAGCTGCAGCTCGACCGTTTTCCCGTCCAGGTCGCGCGCCTCTATGGTCATCTCGATGAGCGCGCCACCAGTGTCGATCTCGCTGCACAGGATGTGTGGGCCTGCCGGACCTTCCTGCAGGTAAGGCTTGATGGCCTCCCCCAACGCCTCCAGCGCCTGGGGGAAGAAGAAGACCGCAAATCCAGTCACGTCACCCATGGAACTCCTCAACGCAGGTCGATGTGCAAGGCCGCCGCCGCGTCACGCGCTATGGCGCGCGCCTGCTCGACGTCGTCGCCCAGTGCCAACGTCACCGCCACGCGGCGCGAGCCTTCCACCCGCGGCTTGCCGAACAGACGCAATTGCGTGTCGGCGTGCACGAGGACCTTGTCCACGCCACTGAACACCGGCACGCCATAACCTTCGGCCAGCACCGCACACGACGCCGCGGCGCCCTTCTGCCGGATCACGGGGATCGGCAACCCGAGGATGGCACGGGCATGCAGGGCAAATTCGCTCAAGTCCTGTGACACCAGCGTGACCAGGCCAGTGTCGTGCGGCCGCGGCGAAACCTCGCTGAACCACACCTCGTCACCCTTCACGAACAGTTCCACGCCAAACACGCCCCACCCACCCAGGTCATCGGTGACCTTGCGCGAGATCTCCTGCGCGCGCTCCAGCGCCAGCGGCGACATCGGTTGCGGCTGCCAGCTCTCGCGGTAGTCGCCGTCGCGCTGCAGGTGGCCGATCGGGTCGCAGAACGTGGTGCCGCCGGCATGGCGCACGGTCAGCAGCGTGATCTCGTAATCGAAATCGATGAATCCTTCGACGATCGCACGGCCGGCACCGGCACGGCCGCCGGTCTGCGCGTAATCCCATGCGGCATCGATGTCGGCCGCGCTGCGCACCAGACTCTGGCCCTTGCCCGAGGACGACATCACCGGCTTCACCACGCACGGCAGGCCAACGGCATCGATCGCCGCGAGGTATTCGTCCTTGGTGTCGACGAAGCGATACGGCGAGGTCGGCACGCCCAGCGTCTCCGCCGCCAACCGGCGGATGCCTTCCCGGTCCATGGTCAGGCGCGCGGCGCGCGCGGTGGGGATCACCCGGCAATGGCTGCCACGACCGGTGAACTCCTGCTCCAGCTGCACCAGTGTCTCGGTGTGGATCGCTTCGATCTCCGGCACGATCAGGTGCGGGCGCTCCTTGGCCACCAGTTCGCGGATCGCCGCACCGTCCAGCATGTCCAGGACATGACTGCGGTGGGCTACCTGCATGGCCGGCGCGTCTGCGTAGCGGTCGGCGGCGATGACTTCCACGCCGAAGCGCTGCAGTTCGATCGCCACCTCCTTGCCCAACTCACCGGAGCCCAGCAGCAGCACGCGGAAGGCGGACGAGGACAACGGCGTACCGATCGTGGTCATGGGCATCAGGGGCTGTGGACAGGAGCGGCATTGTACCGCCCTGTCCTGACGGGACGGTTGCGGTGGCCCATGGTGCCGGCCATCCTGTGCCCATGCGAATCTTCCGCGTCCCGACTGCAGGGTTGCGCGCCCTGTCGGGCGCCACGCACGCCGCACGGCCGGTGCGGACATGCGCGCACGGAATCTGGCGAGCGATGCTGCTGGCGCCACTTATCGTCGTCGTGGGCGCGTGCGCCCGCTCCGATGACGCGCCGGCACGCACGGCCGTTTCCGGCTTCCTGCTGGACCCGCAGCTCAGCGAGATCAGCGGTCTGGCCACATCGCGCCGCCACCCCGGGACGCTGTGGCTGCACGACGACGGCGGCAACCCGGCGCGGTTGTTCGCTGTCAGCACGCGCGGCCTGCGCCGCGCCACATACCGCGTGGAAGGCGTCAACAAAACCGACTGGGAAGACATTGCCGCTTTCCGCCTCGACGGCCGCGATTACCTGCTCCTGGCCGATACCGGCGACAACGGCGGGTTGCGTCGCACACTGCAGCTGCATGTGATTGAGGAACCAGGAACGCTTGAGAACGGCCGCCTGACCCCCGCCTGGTCCATCGCGTTCCGCTGGCCGGATGGTGCCCGCGACTGCGAAGCCGTGGCCGTTGATGCCAAGCGTGGCCAAATCCTGCTGGTGTCGAAGAAGCGCCAGCCCCCCGAGTTGTTCGCGCTGCCGTTGCGACCTCGCGACAAGGGCGTGCAGACCGCCCGCGCCCTGGGCCCGCTGGCTGGGGTGCCGCAGCCCTCCGCCGATGACCTGCGCCAGCGTCCGCAGCGTGCCCGCTACGACGCCCATGTGACCGCGGCCGACGTCTCGCCGGACGGCCGTACCCTGGCAGTCATGACCTATCGGTACCTGCTGTTCTACCCGACCGCGCGCGGCCAAGGCTGGGGGCGCGCCGTCGCGCGCGCACCGCAGACCCGCATCCTGCCCTGGTTGCCGCAAGCCGAGGCAATGGGCTGGGCGCTGGACGGCGACAGTGTGTACGCCACTGGGGAGTTCGTGCCCGCTCCGCTCTACCGCGTCCGGTACTAGCGCCCTGCGCCACGGCTAGGTCGCCAGAGCCAGCAGCGCCTCCGGGAAGTGGCCGGGCCGATACGGCTGGGCCGTCCGCACCGCCCGACGAACGGAAGTTGACTTGATATCAAATTGATATCAATATTTTCGAGAACCTCAAGGAGCACGGCCATGAAAGAGAACCCCATCCGTTCCCTGCCCGGCATTCCCATGCTGCTGGCCTTGCTCGCCGCGCTGTTGGCAGGCATCTGGGTGGCGATCAACGGCGCCCAGGCAGCCAGTGCCTTGCACATTGTCGGCGGCGCCCTGCTGGCCGCGGTGGCCGGCTTCGCCATGGCCGGCCTGTACATGGTCGAGCCCAACCAGGCCGCCGTGCTGAGCCTGTTCGGCAAGTACGTGGGCACGGTCAAGGACAACGGCCTGCGCTGGAACAACCCGTTCTTCGCCAAGCGCAAGGTCAGCCTGCGCGTGCGTAATTTCGAGAGCGGCAAGCTCAAGGTCAACGAATTGGATGGCAGCCCCATCGAGATCGCCGCCGTCATCGTCTGGCAGGTGGTCGACAGCGCCGAGGCCGTCTACAACGTCGACGACTACGAGAGCTTCGTGCACATCCAGTCTGAGTCGGCGCTGCGCGCGATGGCCACCAGCTACCCGTACGACCAGCACGAGGAAGGCCAGCTGGCCCTGCGCAGCCACGCCACCGAGATCAGCGCCCACCTGCAGAGCGAGTTGGCCGAACGCCTGGCCGATGCCGGCGTGCAGGTGATCGACGCACGCATCAGCCACCTCGCCTACGCGCCGGAAATCGCCCAGGCCATGTTGCAGCGCCAGCAGGCCAACGCGATCATCGCCGCACGCACGCGCATCGTCGCCGGCGCGGTGGGCATGGTCGAGATGGCACTGGCCGAGTTGCAGAAGAACGGCACGGTGCAACTGGACGAGGAACGCAAGGCCGCGATGGTCAGCAACCTTCTGGTGGTGCTGTGCGGCGAGCGCGCCACCCAGCCCATCGTCAACGCCGGCACGTTGTACTGAGGCCCGCGCCATGATCGCCACGCTGATCGTCGTACTGACCGTCGCCATTGGCGTGGGCATGGCGCGCCGTCGCCGGGACTGACATGGCCGAGAAGAAAGCCTATCCGCTGCGCATCAACGCCGACGTCCTGGCGGCGGCGCAGCGCTGGGCCGACGACGAGCTCCGCAGCCTCAACGCGCAGATCGAATATGTACTGCGCGATGCACTTCGCAAGGCCGGGCGCCTGCCCGGCCCAGCCCACCCCGCACCCGACCAGGAGGAGGATGCCCCATGACCCAACACTGGCAATACCACGTGGTAGACCTGCCACCACGCATGTTCGAAGCCATGCCCGAACGCCTGCAGGCTGAGCTGGACCGCCTCGGCGCGGAGGGCTGGGAGCTGGTGAGCGTAGTGCAGGTGCCCACGCTGACGGATTACGCGCGGCTGTTCTTCAAGAAGCCAGCCTGACCACTGCCGACGCTTCCCGCGACCTGCAGCCCCCCCGCATCGGAGTGCACCCGTTGGGTGCAACACGACCCGGAGTTTGCGATGCCCCAAGCATTTCCCGTCACACCGCCGCCATCACACGCCGCCTGGCTGCTCGGCGGCTTGCTGGCGATCCCGGTTGTGGTCATCGCGATTGCCTTCGGCTCAACTTGGTCGGGTCCGGAGCACGCAGCGGACATGCCGGGACTTGGCTTCGGCCTGCTGACAGTCGCATCGGTGGCCACGTTCACCTTCTGGGGACTTGGGCGTCGCGCGGTTGAACTGGATGCACGCCAGTTGCGGGTGAAGGCCGCCATGTTCAACCACCGCGTGGATGCCAGCGAGCTGGACATGGCGCGCGCGCGCATCGTCGACCTGGACGAGCGCACCGAACTTAAGCCGATCCTGAAGGCGTTTGGCATGGCTCTGCCCGGCTTCCAGGCCGGCTGGTTCCTGCTGCGCGACCGCAGCCGCGCCTTCTGCCTGCTTACCACGCGTCGCCGCGTGCTGTGGTTGCCGACACGCACGGGCAAGTCTTTGATGCTGTCGTTGGAGCGCCCTGATGCGCTGCTGGACGCGCTGCGCCAGGTGACCCAGCCGTCAGCGGGCCGGCGGGCGTGACTTGGCGCGCACCCAGGACTACCCTGCCCCCATGCGCGGCCTGCCCCAACGCCTGATCAACACGCCGGACATCGAGATCTGGCCCGCAGGCCTGCTCAAGGCCCATGGCAACCACGATGCGCGCGCCATCGCACGGGCGCGCCACGTACTGCGTCGAAAGCGCGACGGCCGCTACCTCGCGGCTGACCTGCCCGAGGGCCTGTTGCCCCTGGTCTGGCAATTGCGCCAGGAGCCGGGGCTGAACGCCGCGCTCGAGGCGATGGCATCGGACGTCATGCATCGCCGTGCGGGCCTGGAGCATGTCCGCACGCTGCCGCTGGAGCGCCTGCATGAGCGTCTCGACCTCCTGGGCCTGATGGAAGACGCGTATGCCACGCGTACCGGCCTGTCACTTGTCGCCGAACCGGACTGGCTGGCCTTCGCCGGCTTCGACCGCTATCGCCGCCCGCTGTGGTTGCACAACGATGCAGCCCGCGCGTGGGCGCACATGCGCGACGGCGCAATGCGCGACGGCGTGCTCCTGGAGGCCATTTCCGGATACCGCAGCCACGACTACCAGCTCGGCATCTTTGAACGCAAACGCGCGCGCGGCCTTTCGGTGGATGAGATACTCAACGTCAACGCCGCGCCCGGCTTCAGCGAACACCACTCCGGGTTGGCCCTGGACATCGGCACGCCCGGTGAACCGCCGGCCGAAGAATCCTTTGAACACACCGGTGCGTTCGCGTGGCTGCGCGCGCATGCCAATGAATATGGGTTCCACATGAGTTACCCCCGGGAAAATCCGTACGGGATCGTCTACGAGCCCTGGCATTGGGCGTGGCGCGGCCACGGCGCGACTGTCGCATGAGCCGCCGAATTGGCGACGCCTGGCAGACGGGCATCAACCAGTTCCACCTGATCCGCCTGGCTGCGGCCTGGCTGGTGATCTACAGCCATGCCTGGCCAATCACGGGCACCCCGGGCAGCGACGTGGTCGGCCAATTGACCCACGTGCGTACTGCGGGCGCCCTCGCGGTGGACGTGTTCTTCCTGATCAGCGGCTTCCTCGTGGCGGCCAGCCTGTCGCGCCACTCGGTACGCGACTTCCTGGTTGCGCGCGCACTGCGCATCTATCCCGCGCTGGCGGTCTGCGTGGCGTTGACCGTGCTCGTACTCGGCCCGCGGCTCACCACCTCGGCCGGGTATTGGCACGACCCCGAAACCTGGCGATACCTGTTCTCGAACCTGACCCTGTGGCGTGCGGAATTCTGGCTGCCCGGCGTGTTCGAGGCACTACCGCGCACGGCGGTTAACGGCTCGCTCTGGACACTGCCCATTGAAGGACGCCTGTACCTGGCCCTGCTGGTCGCCGGCGCGCTGGGCATGCTGGCCCCGCGCCGCTACCTACCCGCATGGGCGCTGGCGCTCGGCGGTGCAGCCGCATATGCATGGCGCGCGGCCCCGCTGCCAGAGCACATCGTGTACCTGATCTGGGTCACCTCGTTCTTCATCACCGGCACGCTGGCTTGGGTGCTGCGCGACCGGATCGCGCTCAATGGCAAGTGGGTACTGGCGCTGCTGGCGGTCGCGGCGCTCACGCGCGGCGGCACTGCCTTCATTCCGGCCTATTTCGCGCTGGTGGCCTACGGCACGTTCTGGCTGGCGTTTCGCGGGCAGCGCCCGATCATTCGACACACCGACCTGTCCTACGGCTTGTACCTGTATGGTTGGCCGGCCCAGCAACTGGCGTTCCTGGTTGGCGCTACCGGCGTGGCGGCGAACACCGCATTGGCCAGCGGCGCGGCGTTGGCGCTCGCCGCCGCCTCGTGGTGGCTCATTGAGAAGCCGGCACTGGCACTGAAGGGACGCCGGCAGTCCGCGCGCATGGAGGCACCGGCGTCGCCAATCCCGTAGCCGCGCTGGCGCGTTGCGCGTCAACGTGGGTCCGTGGAAACCATGTCCAGCTATCGCAGCCCGCACAGGGCTTCCATGCGAGGGGTGGCGGTGGCCTTGGCGCTGGCGATCAACCGACCCGCCGACATTGTGATGGCGATCATGCGGCACTGCGCTTGCGCTTCGCAGAACTGAACTCCGCGCCAACGCTCCTGACGCACCCCCGCCACAATCTGCTCAGGACATGCACGGGACCCGCACGATGACCACGCCCAGCGCCAGCCGCAAATGCCATGCCGTGGTCCAACCGCGGCGCGCAGCCACCGCGACGGCGCTCACGGGAAGTCTCGCGCTCACGCTGACCCTGTCGATCGCGAACGCACAACCTCTCACCGACCACATGCCAAGGTACTTGCAGTGGACGACAGCCGGTTGCGTCGCGCTGGCGCTCATCGGCCTGTGGGCGGTGATTTTCCGCCGCTCGGTCGCGCTTGAGGCCGGTGTGCTGGTGATCAAGGCCGGGCTCAATACCCGCCGCGTGCCGGCCATGGCAATCGAACTGGAGCGGGCGCGCATCATCGACCTGGACGCACGACGCGAGCTGCTCCCCGGCCGCATGACCCTCGGGGCGTCCCTGCCGGGATACCAGACCGGCTGGTTTCGCACCCGCCAATGGGGCAAAGGCTTCTATCTACTTACCGAGCGCCACCGCGTGCTGTGGCTGCCCGAACGCGACGGCCCGCACCTCCTGCTTTCACTGCAAGAGCCACAGGCCCTGTTGGCCGCACTCAATGCCTTGGTACCGCGACACGCGCCGGAGTGGCCCCCGCGCTGAACGCCGCGACTCGGACAACCCTCGCACTCAATCCTGGGACCGCTTCGTCGGCGCTGCAGCCTTGGTGTCCGCATCGGCGATGCGCCACAGATACAAGCTGGCATAGGTGCGATAAGGCCCCCATTTCTCGCCACGCTCCACCAGCTCCCTGGGCTTGAGCATCTCGTCCAGCCTGTCCACGACCTGCGCGCCCTTGCGGATGCCCAGGTCATCCGCAGGCAGCACGTCAGGCCGGCCCAGCCGGAACATCAGCATCATCTCCACCGTCCATCGACCGATGCCGCGCACCGGCACCAGCGCGGCGACGATGGCGTCGTTGTCCATGCCGGCCATTTGCCGCAGATCGGGAATTTCGCCCCGCGACTCGCGCAACGCGAGATCGCGCAGCGCCAGCAGTTTGTTTCCCGACACCCCGCACGCGCGAAGGGTCGCGTCGTCGCAGCGCGCCAAGGTGTCGCAGTGGAATCGGTCGTTCTGGATGGCGGCCTCCACGCGCGACACGATGGTCGCGGCCGCCTTGCCACTCAGCTGCTGGTAGAGAATCGCGCGTGCCAGCGCATCCACCGGGTCAAAGGGTTTGCGCCAGCGGGGGTCGGCCGGGATCGGTCCCATTCGCCGCATCCAGGCACCCAGCTTGCGGTCGCGCCGGGCCAGGTGGTCGAAGGCCGCCTCGGTGTCGAATCCGCGTGCGATGCGTGCCATGCCAACCTCACTGCCGTACGGCGGCCACGGCCCAAGCGAGCCAACCCGCCATCATCAGCGTTCCACCCATCGGCGCCAGCGCCGTGGGCCACTGGTGCAGCACGTTCATGACCAGGCTCCCGGAGAACAGCACCGTGCCCAGCAGCAGGCCCGCCAATGCCAGCACCCGCCACGGGCGACCCGCCGCGAGCGGAGCCAGTGCTGCGAGCGCAACGCCGTGCCCGAACAGGAACAGGGCCGCCGATTGCAATCGTGCCTGCGCCTCGCCTTCCGCGCCGTGGGAGGCATAGGCCGCCAGGCCCACCGCAAGTGCGGCCATCACCGCACCGGCAGCGGCCAACCAACGTCCCGTCACCACGCGCATCGGCGCCTTCAACCCGCCCTGGTTTGCCTGCATCGCTTCCACTCCAGTTGTTTCCACCGACCACGATAACAAGCCCCGCGCACTTTCCATCGCCCAAAACAAAACGCGCCGCGGAGTGCGCGGCGCGTTCTGGTTCCGGGAGCCGGAGTGGAGGACTTACTTGACCGCCCAGACCACTTCGAACTCGCCATCCTCGGTGAAGCCCTTGTCCAGGCCGCCGATCCAGTTCTCGTACGGACGCTCGGTGGTCTCGTAACCGCGGGTCATGACCCAGCCACGCAGCGCGTCGCGGATGCGGTTCAGGTTGGCCATGTGGCCCTTGAAGCGAGTCACGGCGATCTTGGTCGGCTCGGTGTAGTTGGCGGTCACCGGGCCCTCGAGCTTGATGTCCAGCTTGCCGGTGGCACCGGCCTTGCGGACCGGCTGCACCACGTCAAACGAGTAGGTCTGCGAGCCGAACTCGTTGGTCACGACGCGCACCGGGCCGGCGGCCTCGAGGCCGTTGGCGGCCATCACCTTGGTGATCCACTGCATGTTGTTGTTCATCGTGGACTGCACCTTCTCGTTGTTGCGCTCGACGGCAGCAGTCACGACAAGGACGTTCTCGGCACCACGTTCGGCCAGCTTCGGCGCGGCGGCGGCATCAACCTTGGCCAGCTCGTTGTAGTCATAGTTGGGCACGGTCGCCAGCATGTTGCTGAGGCGGGTCAGGCCCATCTTGATGTCTTCGCCGACGTTGCTGCCGACGTACATGCCGGCGTAACGGCCCAGCAGGTTCCAGCCGTAGTCGATATCGAAGGTCTGGGTGATCTGCACGTTGCGGTTGTTGCGGCCGGTCGGCTGCAGCAGGAACTCCATCCGCTTGTTGCGGCCCGGCTCGACGGTCTCGAGGTCATAGGCGATGCGCTTGTTCTTCTCGCTCTCGACCAGGGTCCAGCTGCCCTGGCCAATGCCTCGCTCCTGCGAGTCGTAGTCCAGGCGCGCACCGACGCCTGCTTCCGGGCCCGACAGCGACAGCTTCACGGCCGGGTCGCGCAGCACCAGCGGGTTCCAGTCCTTGAAGCGGCGCAGGCTGTTGAGCGTGTCATACACGATCGACATCTTGCGGTTGGTTTCCACCGAATGCTCAAGGTGGCGGCTCGACGGCAGCACGATGCCGACAACGAGGAACAGCGCGGCGACAATCGCCAGCGAAATCAGAATCTCAAGCAGACGGGTCATTCAGGTTCTCCAGGGCCGTTGCCCGGGGCGGGTCTGGGCACAGACCTGCCATCGTATCAAGCGCAGGGCGGTGAGGCGAGATACCCGGATGCGGTCATGGTTCACGTTCCGGCCATGGCCACGCGGGACTTCACGCCCGGGTCACACCAGTTGCAGTTCAAACGCCTTCAGCACGGCCCGCGTACGGTCCCGTACGCCCAGCTTGCTCAGGATGTTGGACACGTGGTTCTTGATCGTACCCTCGGCCACGCCCAGCGAATTGGCAATCTCCTTGTTGGAGAAGCCGCCGGCCATCAGCCGCAGGATCTCGGTCTCGCGCTCGGTCAGCGGGTCCGGGCGGTCCAGGCTGACGAAATCGTTGCGCATGTGCTCCAGCCCCGACAGCAGGCGCTGGGTCATGGCCGGCTGCACCAGCGAGCCGCCGTCGGCCACGGTCTGGATCGCGCCGACCAACTGCTCCAGCGACACGTCCTTCAGCAGGTAGCCCTTGGCGCCCGCCTTCAAGCCAGCCAGCACCAGCTGGTCGTCGTCGAAGGTGGTGAGGATGATGGTCGGCGGCAGCTGGCCGATGCGCGCCAGCGCCTGCAGCGCCTCCAGACCGGACATCACCGGCATGCGCATGTCCATCAGCACCACGTCGGGCTTGGCCTGCGGAATCACCTCGACGGCCTGCTTGCCATCGCTGGCCTCGCCAATCACCTCGATGCCCTCGGCCAGCGCCAGCAACGAGCGCACGCCCTGACGCACCAGGGTCTGGTCGTCCACCAAATACACGCGAATCATCCACTGACTCCTTCACAAGCAGCGACCTGCGTCGCCGAGGCCGGCAACCGGAGATCCAGGCGGAAGCCTGCCCCGGGCCGGGTTTCAATTTCGATCGTGCCACCGTATTGGGCGATGCGCTCGCGCATGCCCCGCAGGCCATTGCCCGCCACCAGCGCGTCGGCGCCATGCCCGTCGTCGCGGGCCTTGATGTGCACGCAGCCGTCGTCGCGCCGCGCCTCGATCCACAGGTGGCGGGCACCGGAATGGCGGACGGTGTTGGTGATGATCTCCTGGGTGCAGCGCAGCAGCACGTGGGCGCGCTCCGGGTCATCCAGGGTCAACGGCGACTCGATGTCCATGCGGATGTCCAGCGCCGGCACGTTCTCGGCCAGTGGCCGCAGGGCGGCGGAGAGGTCGATGGAGCCGCTCTCGCGCAGGGTGCTGACCGCCTCGCGGACGTCGGTCAGCAGCAGGCGCGCCAGGGTGTGGGCCTGCTGCACGTGCTCCTTGACCCGCCCCTCCGACAGGTGCCCGGCCACCTCCAGGTTGAGGCTCAGGGCGGTCAGGTGGTGGCCCAGCAGGTCGTGCAGCTCGCGCGAGATGCGCGTGCGCTCGTTGATGCGGGCGCTTTCGGCCAGCAGCAGGCGGGTGGCACGCAGTTCGGCGTTGAGGCGGCGTTGCTCCTCGCGGGCCTGCGCCTGCTGCTTGGCCACCAGCGCGGTCACGAACACGAAACTGGAGAAACCCATGTACAGCAGCGACTGGATCACTGCGATCAGCAACGGGAAGTCCAGCGCCTCGACAAACACAGGGATGATGGCCAGGTTGCTGGCCACCAGCCACACAATGGCCACCCGCAGGTTGAGCAGCCACGGCAGCAGGCCGGCCATGACCATGAGCAGGGCGCTGCCCAGCCCGGAGCCGGAGAAGAAGCCCACGGCAATGGCGCAGACGGTCAACACCAGCAGCAGCAGGTGGTCGACGTAGCCGGCCACGCGCTGGCCCAATGACCGGGTCATCCACCAGTACACGCCGCCAAAGGCCAGATAGGCGGCGACCCAGCGCAGGACCCGGCCGCGGGGGTCGAACACCGGCTCGCCGGGCTCGGCCAGTTCGGGCGAGAAGAAGGCCGGATCCAGCCACACCGACAACAGCCACCAGCCCACCATCGCCCAGGTGAAAAGACCGGCGTAGCGGAGCAGTCGGGAATGGTTCAGGCGGGCGAGCATATCCGCATCGTAGCGGCATCCCGGCGCCGCCGTGCCGCCCGAAAGTCATGGCTGAACAGGGAAATCTTCCCGGGACGGGCGCCCACGCCCCGGTCGCTCCGGTTCTGGGACCATGCGATAATCGCGACCGCCGGGCAGCACCATGCCCCGCCCCACGAAACACTGGAGCCCGGAATGTCGATCGTCGTCCGCGACGTGCGTGAGCACGAGCTGGATTCCGTCCTAGCACTGAACAATGCCGCCGGACCTGCGATCCTACCGCTGGATGCCGCAAGACTCCGCCACCTCTACGAGAACGCCGAGTACTTCCGCGTCGCCGAGCGCGATGGCACGCTCGCCGGCTTCCTGATCGGGTTCGGCAGCCACGCCAACCACGACAGCAGCAACTTCCGCTGGTTCCGCGAGCGGTACCCGGAGTTCTTCTACATCGACCGCATCGTGGTGGCCAGCCGTCGCCGCGGCGGCGGCGTGGGTCGCGCGTTCTATGCCGACGCCCAGAGCTACGCTGAACTGCGCTACCCGCAGATGGCGTGCGAAGTGTTCCTCGAAGGCACCAACGACCCGGTGCTGCTGTTCCACGGCAGCTTCGGTTTCCGCGAAGTCGGCCAGCACCTCATGGAGGAAACCGGCGTGCGCGCCGCGATGCTGATGAAGCCCCTGTGCAGCTATGCGTGGGTCCACGAGACCTACGGCGATGCCCTTCCCCATGAGCCCTGGATCACCCAGCCACGCAGTGCGATCACCGCGCGGCGGCTCACGGGGACGTGCCCATGAGTGCAAACGCGTTCGATTACGAACAGGCAGGCGAACTGAAGATCGGCCAGGTGGGCATCGCCAACCTGCGCGTGCGCACGCTGGATGTGCCGCGATTGGTCGAGGAAATGCGCAGCCGGGTGCAGCGCGCGCCCAAGCTGTTCCAGCGCGCCGCCGTGGTGCTGGACTTCGGTGGCCTGCCGCAGGTGCCCAACGCGGCGACCGCGCAGGCGCTGATGGATGGCCTGCGCGAGGCAGGCGTCCTGCCGGTGGCCATCGCCTACGGCACCAGCGAAACCGAACGCCTGGCCGAGGCCCTGGGCCTGCCGCTGCTGGCCAAGTTCCGCGCCCAGTACGAGCGCGGCGACGAGGCGCCTCCCGCCCCGGTTCCGGCCCGGCGCGACCCGGAACCCGAACCTGCCCCCGCCAAGGCCACCGCAGCGCCGCATGCAGGCCAGCCCGGGATGATGCATGCTGCACCGGTGCGCTCGGGCCAGCAGGTCTACGCCGACAACCGCGACCTGACCGTGCTGTCTTCGGTGGGGGCCGGTGCGGAAGTCATTGCCGACGGCTCGGTGCACATCTACGGCCCGCTGCGCGGTCGCGCACTGGCCGGCGCGCAAGGCAATGAGAAGGCCCGGATCTTCTGCCGCGAGTTCCATGCGGAACTCGTCGCGGTGGCCGGGCATTACAAGGTGCTGGAAGACATCCCCAAGGACCTCTACGGCAAGGCCGTGCAGGTCTGGCTCGAAGACGGGCAACTCAAACTCGCGGCGTTGGATTGACGCCGCTTCACCGGAGGAACATCACTTGGCCGAAATCATCGTAGTCACGTCGGGCAAAGGCGGCGTCGGCAAGACCACCAGCAGCGCCAGCATCGCCTGCGGCCTCGCGCGCCGCGGTCACAAGGTCGCTGTCATCGATTTCGACGTGGGCCTGCGCAACCTCGACCTGATCATGGGCTGCGAACGCCGCGTGGTGTACGACTTCGTCAACGTCGTCAACGGCGAGGCTTCGCTGAAGCAGGCGCTGATCAAGGACAAGCGCTTCGAGAACCTGTTCGTGCTGGCCGCGTCGCAGACCCGCGACAAGGACGCACTGACCAAGGAAGGCGTCGAGAAGGTTCTGAAGGACCTGGCCGACGAAGGCTTCGACTACATCCTGTGCGACTCGCCCGCCGGCATCGAGAAGGGCGCGTTCCTGGCCATGTACTTCGCCGACCAGGCAGTGGTGGTGGTCAACCCGGAAGTGTCCTCGGTGCGCGACTCCGACCGCATCCTGGGCCTGCTCTCGTCCAAGACGAAGAGGGCCGAGAACGGCGACCGCGTGAAGGAACACCTGCTGCTGACCCGCTACAGCCCCAAGCGCGTGGAAACCGGCGAGATGCTCAGCGTGGGCGACGTCGAGGAGATCCTGGGCCTCAAGACCGTCGGCGTGATCCCCGAGTCGGGCGACGTGCTCAATGCCTCCAACAAGGGCGAACCGGTGATCCTGGAAACCACGTCGGACGCCGCGCAGGCCTACGACGACGCAGTCGCCCGCCTGCTGGGTGACAGCCGCCCGATGCGCTTCGTCACCGTTGAGAAGAAGGGCATCCTGGCCAAGATCTTCGGAGGTTGATGATGGGTCTGTTCGATTTCCTGCTGACCAAGAAGCAGACCGCATCGGTCGCCAAGGACCGCCTGCGCATCATTGTCGCCCACGAGCGCTCCGGTCGTGGCAACAGCCCCGATTACCTGCCTATGCTGCAGCGCGAGCTGCTGGAAGTGATCCGCAAGTACGTGAAGGTTGACGCCGAGGCAGTCAAGGTGGACCTGATCGGCGAAGGCGACAACAAGGTGCTCGACATCTCCGTGGCACTGCCGGAAACCCCCGCGCAGGCCTGACTGATCAAGGCGGTGGTTCGAGACCACCGCCCCGTCCCATGCTCACCCTGGCCGACATCGGCTTCGAGGCGCCCGTCGCCCTGCTTGCCCGCTATGGCCTGACGCTGCATCGCGTCGGGGACGGCGAGCCCATTCCTGGCAGTTACTGGGGCGAATGTGAAGCAGGGCTGATCGGCACACAGGTCTACGCACGCGCGGACACGCCGGTGCACTCGCTGTTGCACGAAGCCTGCCACCTGATCGTGCTACCCCCCGAGCGCCGGGCACAGGTACATACCGACGCCACCGATTCCATCGAGGAGGAGGATGCGGTGTGCGTGCTGCAGGCGTTGCTGGGCGATGAACTGCCCGGCGTGGGGCGTGAACGGGTGCTCGCGGACATGGACGCCTGGGGCTACACGTTCCGACTGGGCTCGGCATCGGCCTACTTCCACGATGACGCCGCGTTGGCCTGGGACTGGCTGCATGAACGCGGCCTCGCCGACCGCGAAGCCCGCCGCGCCAGCCTGCCGGCGTGATCCGCCCCGACCCAACGGCCAACACGTAGCGCCAACGTGATGCCCATCGCAGCGGGCATCATGCAAGGCACGGTCACGACGTGCCCCGCGTCACGCTACCCCGCCCCCGCCGCCGCGCGACTTGCGCCATCCTCCAGTGCCCTCTAGCCTTCGCGGACCAGCGCCCCGGCGCGTCCGCACCTTGAGGAACATGCGCATGACCCCGATTCGTACGCTGCTAGCACTCGGCGTGACCGCCGCCGTGCTGGGCATGGCCGGTTGCAAGAAGGAACCCTCGCCGAGCGGTGCCGCGTCCACCGCGCCAGCCGGCGAGACCGCCGACCAGTTCATCGCCCGGGTCAATGCCGAGTACCTGGCCATGTACCCGGAGCTGACCGCCGCGCAATGGCTGTCGTCCACCTACATCAATGACGACAGCCAGTTGCTGGCAGCCAAGGCCAACGAGCGCTACCTGACGCAGCTCAACAGCTGGATCGAGCAGGCACGCAAGTTCGAAGGCAAGGAGATGTCGCCTGAGACCGCGCGCGCCATCCACCTGCTGAAGCTGGCCACCGCGATGCCTGCGCCGAAGGACCCGGCCAAGCTGGCCGAGCTGACCAAGATCGCCACCAAGATGGAGGGTATGTACGGCTCGGGCACGTACTGCACGGGTGAAGGTGAAGCCAAGCAGTGCCGCCAACTGGGTGAGCTTGAGGACGTACTGCGCAACAGCCGCGACTACACCGCACAGCTCGATGCCTGGCAGGGCTGGCACACCATTGCCCAGCCGATGCGCAAGGACTACACCCGCTTCGTCGAGCTGGTGAACGAGGGCGCCAAGGAAATGGGCTTTGCCGACGCCGGCGAGATGTGGCGTTCGGGCTATGACATGACCCCCACCGAGATCGCGGCGGAAACCGACCGCCTGTGGGGCCAGGTCAAGCCACTGTACGAGCAGCTGCACTGCTACGCCGGCACCCGCCTGGATGCCAAATACGGCGCGGACAAGGGTCACGTGGCTGGCGGCATGCTGCCCGCACACCTGATGGGCAACATGTGGCAGCAGGACTGGGGCAACCTCTGGGACGTGCTGGCGCCGTACCCCAACGCCGGCAGCCTGGACATCACCAGCGCGCTGCAGGCGCAGTACCGCACGGCCTACGATGCCGAACTGGCCAAGCGCCCCGGCGAGCGTTCGCCGACGGACCTGGCGGAGATCGAGCACGCCGCGCAGACCGCGGTGGCGCGTTCGATGACCGAGCGCGCGCAGGACTTCTACACCTCGCTGGGCATGCCCAAGCTGCCTGAGAGCTACTGGTCCAAGACCCAGTTCATCAAGCCGCGTGATCGCGACGTGGTCTGCCACGCCAGCGCGTGGGACATGAACATGGCCGGCGACGTGCGCACCAAGATGTGCATCAAGCCCAACGAGGAAGACTTCACCACGATCTACCACGAGCTGGGCCACGTGTATTACTACACGGCTTACAACAAGCTGCCGCCGCTGTTCCAGCAGGGCGCGCATGATGGCTTCCACGAGGCCATCGGCGACACCATCGTGTTGTCGATGACGCCCAAGTACCTGCAGTCGATCGACCTGGTCGGCGAGCAGCAGCAGAGCAACGAGGCACTGGTGAATGCGCAGATGCGCATGGCGCTGGCGAAGGTGTCGTTCCTGCCGTTCGGCCTGATGATCGACCGCTGGCGCTGGGGCGTGTTCGACGGCTCGATCAAGCCGGGCAACTACAACAAGGCGTGGTGGGAGCTGAAGGCCAAGTACCAGGGCGTGGCTCCGGCCACCGCGCGCGGCGAGGACTTCTTCGATCCGGGCGCCAAGTACCACGTGCCGGGCAACACGCCTTACACCCGCTATTTCCTGGCGCACGTGCTGCAGTTCCAGTTCTACAAGTCGCTGTGCGATGCGGCCGGCTACAAGGGTCCGCTGCACGAGTGCTCCTTCTATGGCAATCCGGAGGCGGGCAAGCGCTTCCAGGCGATGCTGGCGAAGGGCGCCAGCCAGCCTTGGCAGAAGACGCTGAAGGAACTGACTGGCGGCGAGAAGATGGATGCGTCCGCCGTGCTCGAGTACTTCGCCCCGCTGCAGGATTGGCTGAAGCAGCAGAACGAAGGCCGCACCTGCGGCTGGCAGGCCTCGGCTACCAGCGCCGCGCCGGCCAAGGCGCCCACGCCGGCTCCGGCGGCGCCCGCCAATCAGGGCTGATCGGCCCAGCGTTTCTCGGAAGGCCGGCCACACGCCGGCCTTCCGCTTTTCCGGGCCCGAGATCCACCTTCATGGCCGGTCACGCTAGGCTAGCGGGATGAACCCGCCGCTCCCTCCAGTGGACTCCGCCTGGCATCACACGCCGGTGCCGCATTCCCGCTACTGGGTGTATGGCAGCGGCCTGTTCTTCGTGATGGGCACGCTGTACCTGGTGCTCTTGCAGGTGGGTTTCTTCCACTGGCTGATGGCCAATGGCGCCCTCTTCGCCGCCTTGTGGTGGCTGCCGCGACGCTGGTGGCCCTGGCTGTGCGCCGCCACCGTCGCGGCCCGCCATGTGAACGGCATCATCGTCGCGTTGCACACAGGAGACATCCTGGATGGCTTCCTGGGCTATTGGCCAGGACCGGTGCAATACGTGCTCGGCAACGTGCTCGAGCCATTCCTGGTGATGGCCGGGGTGCTGGTGCTGCGGAGGCTGGCAGTGCCACCCTCCGGCCCCATGCCACCGGAGCGGATCGTCCAATTGCTGCTTGGGGGCCTGGTCTCCGGCCTGATGGTGGCGTGCAAGGATCTGGCCTACGTGCTTTCCGAAGGCCGCGTGGGCGACGTTCGCGCCAACCTGCGCGGCAACTACGTCGCATTGGGTGGCCCTGACGACGTGGCGATCCTGGGCACGTTCGTCATCAGCCACGCGCTCGGCACTGCCATCGCAATCCTGCTGGTTGCGCCCTTCGTGCCTTGGCTGACTTCGGCGGAGAACCGAGGTGGATCAACCCGCATCCTTCAGAGCGCGCTGCAGTGGATCGTGCCGGCGGTCGCGCTGTACCTGTTTGTCGCGCTGCGACAGCCCGGCAGCAACCTGTCCGAGCTGCTGCGCGTGCTGCTGCTGGTGGGTACGGTGGTATTCGCGATGCGGCATGGCTGGCGGGGGGCATTGCTGACTACCCTGGCCACCAGCGTGGTCATCGCACTGGAGGACCATTTCGGTCGACCGGCGTACAACCCGATCCGCATGCAGGCCTACCTGGGCATCACCGGCACGATGGGGCTGTTGCTGGGCGCAAGCATGGACAACCTCCGGCAGCAGGCGAGCACACTGCGCGAGGCGCGGGAGCGCAGCGACCTGTTGGCACGCGACCTGTACCTGGCGGCAGCGCGCAACCTGCACACCGAGGAACGCGAGAGGCGACGCTTGGCCAGCGAGCTGCATGACGAGTTCGGCCAGAACCTGACTGCGTTGCAGACCCACCTCAAGCTGGCCGAGCGCGACTTCGATGCTGCCGGCAGGCCCGCCGCGCTTGCACCGCTGTTCGACCTCACCAAGGCCATGCGCCAGAACATCTCCGGCGTGCTGGAATCGCTGCGCCCTGCGGCGCTGGACCAGATGGGGCTGTATGCCGCCATCGAACGAGGTGCGGTGCGTAGGCTCGCCGAGGATGCCGGTCTCCATTTCGAGACCCACCTGGCCGGCGATGCGCGGCTGCTCGGCGACTTCAGTGACACGCAGCTGATTGCCGCCTACCGGCTGGTGCAGGAAGCGGTGACCAATGTGGTCCGCCATGCGCGGGCGTCGCGCTGCAGCGTGCGCCTTCGCGCTGAGCAGCGCCACGGCATGCTGTGGCTTTTCATCGACGTGCGCGACGACGGTATCGGCGGCGCCGATTGCTTCCTGCAGGGCCGGGGGCTGACCACCATGCGGGACCGGGTGCTCGCTCTGGGCGGATGCCTGCACGTCGGCGAGCTACGGCCCGGCTCGCGCATCCACGCCCTGGTCCTGCAACGGGCGACCTGAGCCGCTTCGACCGGCTGGCCGAATACGGGCCCGGCCGCGTTGGAGCGGATACCGTCGGCATTCCGTGCCGGGGGAACCCCTTGGGACTTTCGCTGTCGCGACTGTTCGACCCCGAACCCCTCCCCGACCAGAGGCGCTGCCCCGTGCCTCCGAGAAGGGGCGCAAGATCCACCCCATCGAGTGCATCGCGTGCCAGCGAGAGCGCTGCAATAGCCGGCGACCAACAGTCCGCTTCGACGTATTCCGGGCCGGCCCGGACATCACCCGCCGTGAACACCACCCTCACGACCATAGGGGTAATTTCACCTACCTGAACAACAGCGTTGTTTCCAGGGGACGTTTGTGACTCAAACCGCCACACCCCGCCGCGCGACGCGGCCTCGCGCTCCCTCCAAACCGCACCAGGATCCGCTGCCGATGATTCTCGCCGCCATGCAGGCGGTGCGTCACGGCGACTTCTCGGTGCAGTTGCCCGCCCACTGGGACGGCATCGAAGGCAAGCTGGCCGAAGCCTTCAACGACATCGTCCTGGCCAACCGTCGCCTCGCCACCGAATTGGATCGTGTCGGCCAGAAGGTCGGTCGCGAAGGCCAGACTCGGCAGCGCATCGCGCTACACCACCGTGAAGGTGCATGGGGCGGCATGGAACACTCGGTCAACGAACTGGTCGACGACCTGCTGCGTCCGGTGGAAACCATCACCGAGGCCATCGCCGGCGTGGCCAAGGGCGACCTGACCCGCACCGTACCGCTGGAATCCAACGGCCGCCCGCTGCAGGGCGAGTTCCTGCGGTCGGCCACGATCGTCAACCGCATGATCGACCAGATGGGCGAATTCAGCTCCGAGGTCACGCGCGTGGCGCTGGAGGTGGGCACCGCTGGACTGCTGGGAGGCCAGGCGAAGGTCAAGGGCGTGTCGGGCGTTTGGCGCGAACTCACCGACTCGGTCAACCAGATGGCGTCCAACCTGACCGCCCAGGTGCGCAACATCGCCGAGGTCACCATCGCCGTGGCCAACGGTGACCTGTCGCGCAAGATCACGGTGGACGTGCGCGGTGAGATCCTGCAGCTGAAGGAGGCCATCAACACGATGGTGGACCAGTTGCGCGGCTTCGCCTCGGAAGTCACGCGCGTGGCGCGCGAAGTAGGCACCGAGGGCAAGCTGGGCGGCCAGGCCATCGTGCCCGGCGTGGCCGGCACGTGGAAGGACCTGACCGACTCGGTCAACTCGCTCGCCTCCAACCTCACCAGCCAGGTGCGCAACATCGCCGAGGTGACCACCGCGGTGGCCAAGGGCGACCTGTCGCGCAAGATCACCGTGGACGTGCGCGGCGAAATCCTGGAGCTGAAGGACACCATCAACACCATGGTGGACCAGCTCAACGGCTTCGCCTCGGAAGTGACGCGCGTGGCCCGTGAAGTGGGCACCGAGGGCCGCCTCGGCGGCCAGGCGCAGGTGCCCGACGTCGCCGGGACGTGGAAGGACCTCACCGACCACGTCAACTCGATGGCCTCGAACCTGACCCTGCAGGTTCGCAACATCGCCGACGTGACCACTGCCGTGGCGCGCGGCGACCTGTCGCGCAAGATCACCGTGGACGTGCGCGGCGAGATCCTGGAGCTGAAGAACACCATCAACACCATGGTGGACCAGCTCAACGGTTTTGCCGCGGAAGTGACGCGCGTGGCGCGCGAAGTAGGCACCGAAGGCCGCCTGGGCGGCCAGGCCGTCGTGCCCGGCGTGGACGGCACGTGGAAGGACCTGACCGACTCGGTCAACGCGATGGCCTCCAACCTCACCACGCAGGTCCGCGCCATTGCCGAGGTCACCACCGCGGTGGCCAAGGGCGACCTCTCACGCAAGATCACCGTGGACGTGCGCGGCGAGATCCAGGAGCTCAAGAGCACCATCAACATGCTGGTGGACCAGCTCAACGGCTTCGCATCGGAGGTCACGCGCGTGGCACGCGAGGTGGGCACCGAGGGACGCCTGGGCGGCCAGGCAGAGGTTCCGGGCGTGGCCGGCACCTGGAAGGATCTGACCGACTCGGTCAACCAGATGGCCTCCAACCTGACCGCGCAGGTGCGCAACATCGCCGAGGTGACCACCGCGGTGGCCAAGGGCGATCTGTCGCGCAAGATCGGCGTGGACGTAAAGGGCGAGATCCTCGAGCTCAAGGACACCATCAACACCATGGTGGACCAGCTCAACGGCTTCGCCTCGGAAGTCACGCGCGTGGCGCGCGAGGTGGGCACCGAGGGCAAGCTGGGCGGCCAGGCCGAGGTGCCGGGCGCCGCAGGCACGTGGCGCGACCTCACCGACAACGTCAACTCGATGGCGTCCAACCTGACCACGCAGGTGCGCAACATCGCCGAAGTGGCCACTGCGGTGGCCAAGGGCGACCTCTCGCGCAAGATCGCGGTGGATGCGAAGGGCGAAATCCTTGAGCTGAAGAACACCCTCAACACCATGGTGGACCAGCTCAACGGCTTCGCCGCGGAAGTGACCCGCGTGGCGCGCGAGGTGGGCACGGAAGGCAAGCTCGGCGGCCAGGCACGCGTACCCGGCGTCGCGGGCACGTGGAAGGACTTGACCGACAACGTCAATTCGATGGCCACCAACCTCACCACCCAGGTGCGCGGCATCGCCAAGGTGGTGACCGCGGTCGCCAACGGCGACCTGCACCAGAAGCTGACCGTGGAGGCCAAGGGCGAAATCGCCGCGCTGGCCGACACCATCAACTCGATGACCGACACGCTGGCCATCTTCGCCGACCAAGTGACCTCGGTAGCCCGCGAGGTGGGCGTGGAAGGCCGCCTGGGAGGCCAGGCCAATGTGCCCGGCACCGCCGGCATCTGGAAGGACCTCACCGCCAACGTGAACCAGCTGGCAGCCAACCTGACCACGCAGGTACGCGCGATTGCCGAGGTCGCCACCGCGGTGACCCAAGGCGACCTCACCCGCTCCATTACCGTGGACGTGCGCGGCGAGCTGTCCGACCTGAAGGACAACATGAACCTGATGATCGGCACCCTGCGCGCGACCACCGAAAGCGGCCGCGAGCAGGACTGGCTGAAGTCCAACCTCGCCCGCTTCAGCGACATGATGCAGGGCCAGCGCGACATGATCACACTGGGCCGCATGCTGCTGTCGGAACTGGCGCCGCTGGTCAACGCCCAGCAGGGCGTGATGTACGTGGTGGAAGGCGACAGCGGGTCGCACACACCCTATCTGCGCCAGCTCGCGGGCTACGCGGACGCCACCACTTCCCCCGCGCAGCGTACGCTGCGCATTGGCGAAGGCCTGATCGGCCAGTGCGCCGCGGAGGGGCGTCTGATCCTGGTGGAGGACGTTCCTCCGGGCACCGTGCAGATCGAATCCGGCCTGCTCAGCGCGGTGCCGCGCAGCGTAGTCGTGCTGCCCGTGCTGTTCGAAGACCAGGTCAAGGCCGTGCTGGAACTGGCCTCGCTGGGCGAGTTCACCCGCTCGCAGCGCGCCTTCCTCGAACAGCTGTCCGGCAGTATCGGCATCGTGTTGAACACCATCGAAGCGACGATGCGGACCGAGCACCTGCTGGCCCAGTCCCAGCAGCTGGCCAAGGAACTGCAGTCGCAGCAGACCGAACTGCAGCAGACCAACGAGGAAATCGCGCTCAAGGCCACCCTGCTGGCCGACCAGAAGGCGGAGGTGGAACAGAAGAACCTGCAGATCGAACAGGCTCGGCGCGCGCTGGAGGAAAAGGCCGCGGAGCTGGCGCTCACCTCGCGTTACAAGTCGGAGTTCCTCGCCAACATGTCGCACGAGTTGCGCACGCCGCTCAACTCGATCCTGATCCTCGGTCAGCAGCTGGCGGAGAATCCGGAAAGCAACCTCAGCAGCCGCCAGATCGAGTTCGCCAAGACCATCCACGCTGCGGGCACCGACCTGCTGCACCTGATCAGCGACATCCTGGATCTGTCCAAGATCGAATCCGGCACCGTCACCGTCGAAAGCGAGGACCTGCGTTTCACCCACCTGCGCGAGAACCTGCTCCGCGGCTTCCGCCACGAGGCCGAACGTCGCCAGCTGGACTTCAGCGTGGAGATCGATCCGGCGCTGGGCTCCTCGCTCAGCACCGACCCCAAGCGCCTGCAACAGATCCTGAAGAACCTGCTGTCCAATGCCTTCAAGTTCACCGAACAAGGCAGCGTGCGATTGCGCGCCTACCCCGCCAAACGCGGTTGGCACCCCGAGCACGACATCCTGTCGCAGGTACCCATGGTGGTGGCGTTCGAGGTCACCGACACCGGCATCGGCATCTCTCCCGAAAAGCAGAAGATCGTGTTCGAGGCCTTCCAGCAGGCCGACGCCGGCACGTCGCGCAAGTACGGCGGCACCGGCCTTGGCCTGGCCATCAGCCGCGAAATCGCCGGCCTTCTGGGAGGCGAGTTGACCTTGTCCAGCAAGGTGGGCGAAGGCAGCACGTTCATCCTGTACCTGCCGCTCAACTACGTGGGCGCCGACCACACCCACAGCGTGCGCGCAGCCAATGCGCAGGCGCTATCGCCACTGCCGGAACTCCCCCCGGCGCCGCCGCGCGAAGCGGTGCCGGACGACCGCGAGTTCGTCACGCAAGGCGAGCCCACGCTGCTTATCGTGGAAGACGATGCGCGCTATGCGACCGTGCTGCGCGACCTCGCCCGCCACAGCGGCTTCCGCGTGCTGGTGGCACACACCGGTGCCGAAGCGCTGCAGCTGGTGCATGACTACCATCCCACGGCGGTCTCACTCGACATCTTCCTGCCCGACATGCTCGGATGGACCGTCCTGGCCAAGCTCAAGCAGGACTCCGGCACGCGCCACATCCCCGTGCAGATCGTCACCGTCGAAGAGGAGCGCCACCAGGGCATCGAGCGCGGTGCGTTCTCCTACCTGGCCAAACCGGCCACGTCGGAGACCATAAGCGCAGCGCTGGAGCGCATCCGCCAGTTCACCCTGCCCCGGGTCAAGAAGCTGCTGGTGGTGGAAGACGATGCTGGCGAGCGCATGAGCATCGAAGAACTGGTCCGCCACGACGACATTTCCGTCGACACGGTCGGCACGGGCACGGAGGCACTCGAGCGTCTGCTACACGACAATTACGACTGCGCCGTGCTCGACCTGCGCCTGCCCGACATGGACGGCTTCGAACTCATCGACCGCATCCAGGCGCGACCGGAACTGCACGACCTGCCCATCGTGGTGTTCACCGGCAAGGACCTGACCGCCGACGAGGACCGCCGCCTGCGCAAGGCCGCGCGCAGCGTGGTCATCAAGGGCGTGGAATCGCCCGAGCGCCTGCTGGATGAAACCGCGCTGTTCCTGCACCGCGTCATCGCCGACCTGCCGCCGGGCAAGCAGAAGATGGTGCAGCGCCTGCACGAGTCCGACGAAGCACTGACCGACAAGCGCGTGCTGGTGGTCGACGACGACGTGCGCAACATCTTCGCCCTGTCCAGCGTGCTTGAGCGTCACGGCATGCACGTGGTCAGCGCCGGCAACGGACAGGAGGCCATCGAGAAGGTGACCAGCGATGGCGACATCGACCTGGTGCTGATGGACATCATGATGCCGGGCATGGACGGCTACGACACGATGCGCGAGATCCGTCGAAACCCCGACCTGCGCGCCCTGCCGATCGTGGCACTGACGGCCAAGGCGATGTCCGGCGACCGCGAGAAATGCCTGGAGGCCGGTGCATCCGACTACCTGGCCAAGCCAGTGGTCACCGACCAGTTGTTGGGAGTACTGCGCCAATGGCTGCATCGCTGACCCCGACCAGCGCGATGGGCACCGATGCGCCACAGGCGCCGGTGAAGATCCTGCTGGTCGATGACCAGCCGGGACGCCTGTTGACGTACCGCACGATCCTAGAGCCGTTGAACGAGACCCTGGTGTCGGTCAACTCCGGCATGGAGGCGCTGAAGCGCCTCATGGCTGACGATTTCGCGGTGATCCTGCTTGACGTCAACATGCCCGAGATGGACGGCTTCGAGACCGCCAGCCTGATCCACCAGCACCCGCGCTTCGAGAAGACGCCCATCATCTTCGTCACCGCGGTCAACGTGACCGACATGGACCGCCTGCGCGGCTACAAGCTCGGCGCGGTGGACTACGTGATGGTGCCGGTGATCCCTGAGATCCTGCGCAGCAAGGTGGAGGTGCTGGCCGAGTTGCACCGCAAGCGGCGCGAACTGCAGGCACTCAACGAGAGCCTGGCGGCGGACAACCAGGCCCTGCAGCGCGAAAAGGCCGCGCAACTGGAGACACTCAACCAATCGCTGCGCGAGGCCAACGAGGCGCTGGCGCTGCGCAACGCCGAGCTGCAGGTCGAGGTGGCCGAGCGTCAACGCATGGAGCAGCAACTGCGCGATGCGGACCAGCGCAAGGATGAGTTCCTCGCCACCCTGGCGCACGAGCTGCGCAACCCGCTGGCGCCACTGCAGAACGCCCTGTCCATCCGACGCATCGGACTGGACGGCCACGCCGATCCGCTGCAGGACACCATGGAACGGCAGATGTACCACCTGGTGCGCCTGATCGACGACCTGCTGGACGTGGCCCGCGTCACCCGCGGCAAGCTGGTGCTGCGCCTGCGCGACACGACCCTTGCCGACGTGCTGGCCACCGCCATCGAGATCGCCACCCCCGCCATCCAGACCGGCCGCCACCGCTTCACCTCCATCCTGCCCACTGACGCACTGCCGCTGCATGCCGACCCCGAGCGGCTGGCGCAGGTCTTCGCCAACGTACTCAACAATGCGGCCAAGTATTCCGATCCCGGCGGTCAGATCCAGCTGGAGGCCCATCGCGAGGACGACACCGCCGTGGTCCGCATCAGCGACCAGGGCATCGGCCTGAGCGCCGACCAGCTCGACACCGTGTTCGAGCTGTTCCGTCAGGTCGACACCGGCGTGGAACGCACCCGTGGCGGTCTGGGAATCGGCCTCACCCTTGTGCGCCAGCTCACCGAGATGCACGGCGGCAAGGTGAGCGTGACCAGCCCGGGCCCCGGCAAGGGCACCACCTTCGAGGTGCTGCTGCCCCTGTGCAACAGCACCAAACCAACCGATGCCCCGGTGCCCCCCTCTCCCGCGAAGCTGCCTCGACACCGCATCCTGGTGGTGGACGACAACCGCGACTCCGCCGACACGCTGGCGATGATGCTGCGCGTCCTGGGACAGGACGCCATCGCCCTGTACGACCCCCTGGCGGTGGAGACGGCGGTGGACAACTACGCACCTACCCTTGCCTTCCTCGACATCGGCATGCCCGGCCGCAGCGGCTATGAGGTGGCCCGTGCATTGCGGGACCGCCATGGCGATACGCTGCGGCTGGTGGCCATCACCGGTTGGGGCCAGCCGGAGGACCGGGCCCGCACCCGCGAGGCCGGCTTCGAGGCCCATGTGGTGAAACCACCTGACGTTGACGCCATCCGGCGGATCCTTGCGGGCCATCCCCTGCCCGAATGAGCGCCCCCTTGACCACCTCCGAACGCTCCGCCTGGATGGATCGGCTGGCCCACGACCTGCGCGGACCACTCTCGCCGCTGACCACGGCGGCGAGGCTGCTGCGCGATCCCGGCCTGGCCGAGGCCGACCGTCGCGAGCTGCTGGACGTGGTGGACCGCCAATGCGCGCGTCTTGGCAGCATGATCGACGAGGTCAGCGACTGGATGCGCGCCGAGAAGGGCCGCCTCATCGTCCGCCAGGAACCGCACGAACTGCAGATGCTGCTGGCCAACGTCACCTTCGGGCTGCGCCCGCCGCCGGTCGTGCATGTCACGCCGGAAGCCGAGTCCGCGGTGGTGCGGAGCGACTCGCTGCGCCTGGGCCAACTGCTGCGCATCCTGCTGACCCAGCACCTCGACCCCAATCGGCAGCCCGGTGATGTGTATGTCACGGTACCGTCTCCCAACCGGGTGCGACTGTCTCGGCTGATCCCGTTCAGCAACGCGGGCGACCTGGACTGCGAGCAACTGCTGCTGCACCCGTGGCCCGAGCCCGGCGATGGCGGCCTGGGCCTGTCCCTGCCGATCGCCCGAGCCATCGCCGAGGCCCATGGCGGTACCCTGACCTGCCGTACGGAAGGCGGGGACGCCATCGAATTAGCGGTCGAACTCCCCACCGTTCCGGCCGGGGTATAATCACTAAGCTCCATGCACGCGGTGGGAGAAGCGGCAACCCGGTTTGACCGGGCCGGCCGCTGCCGAAGGCGTAACGCCCGTAATCGCTCAGGCCCCCGTACCACTCCGTGCGAGCAACTCTGGAGAGACCGGTCCAACCCGGCGCCGAAGGTGCAAGCAGCGTCTCCACCCTCCCCCGGGTGCTGCAAACTCTCAGGCAAAAGGACAGAGGGGCGCCTCGCGTGCGGCACCGCACGTATGCCTTCGGACGCCCTTCCATGAGCCAGAACCCCTCTTTGCGCGCGCTTGAGCACCACGATGCCTTCATCGAGCGCCACATCGGCCCCAACGACGCCGAAATCGCCACAATGCTGTCGGTGGTCGGCCACGACTCGCTGGAAGCGCTGACCGACGCCATCGTCCCGGCGTCCATCAAGTCCGCCACGCCGCTGGCCCTGCCGCAGGCCGTGACCGAAGTCGAAGCGCTGGCCAAGATCCGCGCCGTCGCCGACAAGAACCAGGTCTTCCGCAGCTTCATCGGCCAGGGCTATTACGGCACCCACACCCCCAACGTCATCCTGCGCAACGTGCTGGAGAACCCGGCGTGGTACACGGCGTACACGCCGTACCAGGCCGAGATCTCGCAGGGCCGCATGGAGGCGCTGATCAACTTCCAGACCATGTGCGCCGACCTGACGGGCATGGAGATCGCCAACGCGTCGCTGCTGGACGAAGCCACCGCCGCCGCCGAGGCGATGACGCTGGCCAAGCGCTCGTGCAAGAGCAAGTCCAATGTCTTCTTCGTCTCCAACGGCGTGCACCCGCAGACGCTGGAAGTGCTGAAGACCCGCGCCGAGCCGCTGGAGATCGAGCTGGTCATCGGTGACGACGCCGACGCCATCACCACCGACGCGTTCGGCGTGCTGCTGCAGTACCCCAACACCTTCGGCCAGGTCAACGACTACAAGGCGCTGGCCGATGCCGTGCACGCGCGCGGCGGCCTCGTCGCCGTGGCCACCGACATCCTCGCGCTGACCCTGATCGCCGCGCCGGGCGAATGGGGCGCCGACATCGTGGTCGGCAATACCCAGCGCTTCGGCGTGCCGTTCGGTTTCGGCGGTCCGCACGCCGCGTTCATGGCCTGCCGCGACGCCTACAAGCGCTCCATGCCGGGCCGCCTGATCGGCGTGTCGGTGGACACCGAAGGCAAGCCGGCCTACCGCCTGACCCTGCAGACCCGCGAGCAGCACATCCGCCGCGAGAAGGCCACGTCCAACATCTGCACCGCGCAGGTGCTGCTGGCCGTCATGGCCTCGATGTACGCCGTGTACCACGGCCCGGAAGGCCTGGTCCGCATCGCCCGCCGCACCCATCGCCTGGCCAGCATCCTGGCCGGCGCGCTGCGCTTTGCCGGCGTCACCGTGGGCCCGGACTTCTTCGACACCCTGCACGTGCTGGGCGTCGATGCCGAGGCCGTCCACGCCAAGGCCAAGGCCGCGCGCATCAACCTGCGTCGCATCGACGGCAACAGCGTGGGCATCAGCCTGGACGAGACCACCACCCGCGATGACGTCGTCGCCATCGCCGGGCTGTTCGGCGCCACCATCGCCGACATCGACGTGATGGACGCCAGCACCGCCGACGAACTGCCGGCCGGCCTGCTGCGCACCAGCGCGTTCCTGACCCACCCGGTCTTCAATACGCACCACAGCGAGCACGAGCTGCTGCGCTACCTGCGCTCGCTGGCCGACAAGGACCTGGCGATGGACCGCACGATGATCCCGCTGGGCTCGTGCACCATGAAGCTCAACGCCACCGCCGAGATGATCCCGGTGACGTGGCCGGAGTTCGGCAACATCCACCCGCTGGCCCCGGCCGAGCAGACCCAGGGCTACTTCGAGCTGATCGACGGCCTGGAAAAGATGCTGGTGGAGTGCACCGGCTATGACAATGTCAGCCTGCAACCCAACTCCGGCGCGCAGGGCGAGTACGCCGGCCTGCTGGCCATCCGCGCCTACCACCAGGCCAACGGCCAGACCCAGCGCGACATCTGCCTGATCCCGGAATCGGCGCACGGCACCAACCCGGCGTCGGCCCAGATGTGCGGCATGACCGTGGTCGTGACCAAGTGCGACAGCAACGGCAACGTGGACGTGGAAGACATCCGCGCCAAGGCCGAGAAGTACAGCGACCGCCTGGCCGCGATCATGATGACCTACCCGTCCACGCACGGCGTGTTCGAGGAGGACGTGGTCGAGATCTGCAAGATCGTGCATGACCACGGCGGCCAGGTGTACACCGACGGCGCCAACATGAACGCGCTGGTCGGCGTGGCCAAGCCCGGCAAGTGGGGCAGCGACGTGTCGCACCTCAACCTGCACAAGACCTTCTGCATCCCGCACGGTGGCGGCGGCCCGGGCGTCGGCCCGTGCGCGGTGAAGTCGCACCTGGCCCCGTACCTGCCCAAGGCGTTTGGCGCTGACGGCGCACGCACCGAAGGCGTGGGCAACGGCGCGATGGTGTCGGCGGCCACCTTCGGCAGCGCCAGCATCCTGCCGATCAGCTGGATGTACGTGACCATGATGGGCAGCCAAGGCCTGCGCAAGGCCACCCAGGTGGCGCTGCTCAACGCCAACTACATCGCCAAGCGCCTGGCCCCGCACTACAAGACGCTGTACACCGGCCGCAACGGGCTGGTGGCGCACGAGTGCATCCTCGACCTGCGCCCGCTGAAGGACGCCACCGGCATCGGTGCCGAGGACGTGGCCAAGCGCCTGATCGACTTCGGCTTCCACGCCCCCACCCTGAGCTTCCCGGTGTCGGGCACGCTGATGGTGGAGCCGACCGAAAGCGAATCGCAGTACGAGCTGGACCGTTTCATCGACGCGATGATCCAGATCCGCGAGGAGATCCGCGCGGTGGAGGAAGGCAAGCTCGACGCCGAGGACAACCCGCTGAAGAACGCCCCGCACACCGCGACCATGGTGATGGGCGCCGAGTGGACCCACGGCTACAGCCGTGAGGCCGCCGTGTTCCCGCTGGCCACCCTCAAGCAGCAGAAGTACTGGCCGCCGGTTTCGCGCGTGGACAACGTGTACGGCGACAAGAACGTCATGTGCGCATGCATCCCGGTGGATGCGTACAAGGACGAAGTGGAGGCGTAAGCCACCCGCCCGCAACACGACAGAAGCCCCGCCCCGTGCGGGGCTTCTGCTTTCTGGCGCTTGAAATCCGCCTGCCGGCACCCACGTTCACGGCAGATCCCTCCATGCCCCCAAAGGCCATGACCACCCAGACCGAAACCCACCGTTTCCAGGCCGAGGTCCAGCAAGTCCTGCACCTGGTCACGCATTCGCTGTACTCCAACAAGGACGTGTTCCTGCGCGAACTGGTCTCCAACGCCGCCGACGCCTGCGACAAGCTGCGCTTCGAAGCCCTGCAGGACGCCACCCTGTACGGTGACCAGCCCGAGCTGGCCATCGACATCACCTGGGACAAGGACGCGCGCACGCTCACCCTGCGCGACAGCGGCATCGGCATGAGCCGCGACGAGCTGATCGGCAACCTCGGCACCATCGCCCGCTCGGGCACGCGCAAGTTCATCGAGGCGCTTTCCGCACAGCAGAAGGCCGACGCGCAGCTGATCGGCCAATTCGGCGTGGGCTTCTACTCTGCGTTCGTGGTAGCCGACAAGGTGGTGGTGGAAAGCCGCCGCGCCGGTACGGACGAGGCCTGGCGCTGGACCTCCAGCGGCGAAGGCGAATTCGCGCTGGAACCGGCGGACACCGTCGCCCGCGGCACCACCGTCACCCTGCACCTCAAGGATGGCGAGGACGAGTATCTGGACGGCTGGCGCCTGCGCGAGCTGGTGCGCCGCTACTCCGACCACATCGGTTTCCCGATCCGCATGCCCAAGGAAAAGTGGGGCAACGACGAGCATGCCAGTGATGAAGCAAAGGCCGAGGACGTCAGCGAACTGGAAGCGGTGAACCAGGCCTCCGCGCTGTGGACCCGCCCCAAGGCCGAACTAAGCGACGCCGACTACCAGGCCTTCTACAAGCACATCAGCCACGACTTCAACGAGGCGCTGGCGTGGACCCACAACCGGGTGGAAGGCAACCAGAACTTCACCTCGCTGGTGTACCTGCCCAGCAAGGCACCGTTCGACTTCCAGTACAACCGCGACGAGCGCCGCGGCCTGAAGCTGTACGTCAAGCGTGTCTTCATCATGGACGCGGCCGAACAAATGCTGCCGGCCTACCTGCGCTTCGTGCACGGCGTGCTGGACTCCGACGACCTGCCGCTCAACGTCTCGCGCGAGTTGCTGCAGGGCAACCGCCAGCTGGACAAGCTGAAGTCCGCACTGGTGAAGCGCACGCTGGACCTGCTGGACAGGGTGGCGCGCGACGAGGCCGACAAGTACGAGGGCTTCTGGCGCGAGTTCGGCAACGTGCTGAAGGAAGGCCTCGCCGAAGACCACGGCAACCGCGAACGCATCGCCAAGCTGCTGCGCTTCGCCTCCACGCGCAGTGAGAAGGCGGACGACCTGACCTCGCTGGATGCCTACGTGGAGCGCATGCAGGCGGGCCAGAAGGCGATTTACTTCCTGACCGCCGATGGCTGGAACGCCGCGCGCAACAGCCCGCAGCTGGAAGCGCTGCGCGCCCGCGGCATCGAGGTACTGTTGCTGCACGAGCGCATCGACGACTGGGCCATCGGCCACCTGCACGAGTACGCCAGCAAGCCGCTGCGCCACGTCGGCAAGGGCGACCTCGACCTGGGCGACCTGGACAGCCCGCAGGACAAGGAAAAGCGCGAAGCCGACGCCAAGGCCGCCGCGCCCCTGGTCGAGGCCGTGAAGGGCCTGCTGGGCGACCGGGTGAAGGACGTGCGCGTGTCCACCCGCCTGACCGACTCCCCCGCCTGCCTGGTGCTGGAGGAGTACGACGTCTCGCTGCACCTGCAGCAACTGCTGCGCGCGGCTGGACAGCCGGTGCCCGTCAGCAAGCCGGTGCTGGAGATCAACCCCGGCCATCCGCTGTTGAAGCGGCTGGAGGGCCAGCAGGACGGCATGGGCCGCGAGGACCTCGCGTTGCTGCTGCTGGAACAGGCGCAACTGGCCGAGGGCAACGCGCTGGACGACCCTGCCGCGTTCATCCAGCGGGTGAATCGCCTGCTGGTGACATAAATAGCGGGTGCGGCGGGCGAGTCACTCGTCCGCCGCACAGGCAAGCACACGTGCACGAACACACTCACCTTCGCATCCACGCAGGCGGAAACCAGTGCATCACGCACTGAACAGGCCCGCAGCACGATGATCTGAACGGCGGGAGGCACAAGAAGAAAGGCGCCTCAAGGGCGCCTTTCTTCTTGGCGGTCGTGCAGGATCAACGACCGTCGCGGTCGGCGTCACCTGGCATCGCGCGCTCCAGCACGTGCCAGCCATCGCGCACGGCCTCCTTGGCTTCATTCCAGGCCAGGCGCGAGGTGGCCCGGGCCTTGTCCCAACCCCGCTCCAGATCGTTCTCGATCTGGTCGAAGGTACGACCAGCGCGTGTGTTGTAGCTTTTCTCGGCGTAGCGGTAGGCCGGCTCGTAATCATCCCACGCCATGTCCTTACGGTAGTACGGCGTGTTGTTGTACGTCTTCTGGAAGTGCTCGGTGTAGGTATTGTGCTTCATCAGGTCAGACTCCTTTGCTGCTGGGTCCATGGCTGGACAGGGCCGCTGCGATTGCAGCGAAGCCGCACATGGCGACGCGATCCAAGGTACGGATCAACGCGGAAAGGCCCGGTGATATGAATGCGGCGAAGCTCGCGACCTCGCGTTAACGATTGCTGCCGGTTCAGTTGCGTGAAGTGGCCTTCGCGGAGGGAGCGTCTCGTCGCTTCAGCGCGGAACGTGTCAGGAGCGCGCATGAACTCAATGCTTGTGATCGGACAACAGCTCCAAGGTGCGCGCATCGGGAACGCCGTCGTAGAACTGGCGCATGGCCTGCGCGAACTCCGGCACATGCGGAGCCACGCTCATGAACAGCGTGAGGCACGAGCGGAACTTCATCGCGTCCACAGCACCAAGGATCTCCTCCACAGTGGCTCCGCGATGGCCCATCATGGCCTGCACGCATTCCAACAACCGACGCCCCAACACCGGATGAGCCAGGTACGCCCGTGCTTCTTCCGCGTCGGCCAGGCCGTAGCGCTCGGCCATCGGGCTGCGCCCAAGGCCACGCAACTGCGGCAACACGAACCACATCCAGTGCGACTGCTTGCGACCGCCGCGGAGCTCCTCCAGCGCGTCGTCATACGTGTCCCGCTGGGCATCGACGAACCGCTGGAGGGCGAAGATCGGGGCCATGCATCACCTCCTGGCATGTCGGTGGGGCGTCAACGCCCAATGTGGATCCTGCTCCGGCAGGCCATGGCGCAGCCAGTGCCGCGTGGCCGTGTCGGCGCGCTCGATCAGGTGGCGGCACTGAGTGAAGTCGTACGCGTGGATGTCCAGCGGGCACAGCGGCGGCACTACAACCAGCGTGCAACGCGCCGCGTACCGGTCGATGTCGGCCAGCAACTGTCGCATCGTCAACAAATTCAGCGCGTGCAGGGCAATCGCCAGCGCACCGCGCGGCGGCGACTCCAGCGCACACGATGTGCCGGTTGGCAGCACCACCACGCGCGTGGCGCCCAGTCCGACGGCCACCGCGATCGGCGTGCCGATTGCGATGCCGCCGTCCATCAGCGGGCGCTCACCAATGGTCACGGACGGGAACACGGCGGGCACCGCCGCACTCGCCAGCAGCGCCTCCACCGCGTCACCCTGCGATAGCGTCACCTCGGTGCCGTCCAGTGCGTCGGTCGCGACCACATGACACGGCAGCGCGGCCTGCTCCAGTTTCCGATACGGCAGCTCCGCTTCGAGCAGCGCCCGCAGCGCGGACGGCACGGCAAGATGATCGCGATGCCCCAGCAGGCACGCCAATGCGCGCAGATAGGTGAACGGGAACACGTCCTCGCGGCGCACGCCAGACCACAGCCGCTCCAATCGCGCGATGCCCTCGGCATCCGGCGCACCGGCAAAGTACGCCGCGTTGATCGCACCCACCGATGCCCCCACCACCAGGTCGGGCGCGATGCCGGCGTCGTGCAGCGCCTTTAGCATGCCCACCTGTACCGCGCCGAGGCTGCCGCCGCCGGTCAGGACAAAGGCGGTCTTCGCGGGCGCGGTGGCGTGCATGTCATCCGTCCAAGCCGCGCTGTCAGGCCCGCTGGCCCGCGCCGCGCCGCGTGGCCTCGCGCAGCTCCGCCTCCAGCGCGAGGTTCTCCACATCGCGGCCCACTGACGCGGCGGCCACCAGTTCGCCCCCGCGCAGGTAGCGCGCGGTGAAGTCGCGGCCAGCCAGCGTGCCGTCCATCCGCACATCGTCCCAGTCGGTGGCATGGCCGACGTAACGCAGTTCCACACCGTAGTGGTGGGTCCAGAAGAACGGCACTTCGATGAACGGCTCGTCGGCGCCCATCAGATTGGCGGCTGCGGCCTGTCCCTGTCGCTGCGCGTGCACCCAATGCTCCACGCGGATCAGGTCGCCGCGATGGGGATAGCGCGCCACGTCGCCGGCGGCGTAATGGTGCGCGATGGAGGTTTCCAGCCGCTGGTCGACCAGCACGCCATCCTGCACCGCAACGCCCGCTGCTTCGGCCAGCTGCGTGCGCGGCACCACACCTGCACCGACGATCAGCACATCGGCAGGCACCTGCTCGCCGCTGCCCAGCGTCAACGTGCGGCCGTCATAGCCGACCGCGCTGGCCTGCAGGTGGAACACCACGCCCTGCTCGCGGTGCAGGTCCGTCACGAAACCGCCCACTTCGCCGCCCAGCGCACGCGCCATCGGCACCGCCTCGGGCGCCACCACGTGCACCGCCAGCCCACGCGCGCGCAGTGCGGCGGCGGCCTCCATGCCGATGAAGCCCGCGCCGAGCAACGCCACCGAACGCGCGCCCTCGCTGGCGGCGATGATGGCGCGCGCGTCGGCCAGCGAACGCAACACGAACACGTTGGTTCGGTCGAAGCCTGGCAATGCCAAGCGACGCGGCTCCGCGCCGGTGGCGAGCAGCAGCGCGTCGTAGCCGGTGCGCGCGCCGTCGGTGGTCAACACCTCGCGCGCGTCCGCGTCGATGGCGCCCACCGTGCACGCCAGGCGCAGGTCGATGCCGTGGTCGGCGTAGAACTGCGCGTCCTGCAGCGGAATCCAGTCCTCCGGCGCGGTGCCGGCCAGGTAATCCTTGGACAGGTTGGGCCGGTCGTACGGCGCCGCGTGGTCGTCGCTGAACATGGTCAGGTCGCCATCGAAGCCGCGTTCGCGCAATCGTAGCGCGGCCGCGTACCCGGCCGCGCCGCCGCCGACAATCGCGATGCGCCGCGGTAAAGGACGCGGCGCCGCGTCCTTCGTTGCGGCGCGCACCGTAGCTGCGGCTGCCACCGCCTGCTGTCCGCGCACGAAGGCCGTGTCGCCCACCACCTCCACCCGGAACACCGGCAACCCGGCGAAGGCCGGTGCATGCAGCGCCGCCCCCGTCCGCAGGCTGAAGCAGGCGTGGTGCCACGGGCAGCGCACCTCGCCGTCGGAGACACGCCCCTCGGCCAGCGGCGCACCGTAATGGGTGCAGCGGCCGCCGACGGCGTGCAGGCCGTCCTCCAGCCGCGCCAGCAGCACAGGCTCGCCATCGACGTGTCCGGCCAGCGCACCCGCGGCGGGAATGTCCGACAGGAGCACCCCCAGGGTCAGGTCGGGGCCCGGCGGTGGGGTATCGGTGTGTGCCATGGCATGACTCCTTTCTCGGGGACATCGGGTTACGGTGGGTCAGGCGCGGATTCCACGACGCGGCCGCATCTCCGGGCTGCATGGATTGGATGCACCAGTGGCGTCAGGGTTCCCGCCAGCACGCCAGCGCCCGCGGGAACCTCACCTGCCCTGCTGCATCTACCGGAATATCCTTGCCATTGAGGTCACGCCGCCATGCTCGATGCCCGCCTGCATTCCGTCGATTCCACCGTCCCCGCGCGGGGCCCGGCGGCGGGCGAGCCGCGTCCCAGTCGCCAGGAAGCCGAGGCCGCGGTCCGCACCCTGATCCGCTGGGCCGGCGACCATCCCGGCCGCGAAGGCCTGCTCGACACCCCCGCCCGCGTGGTCCGCGCCTACGAGGAGTGGTTCGGCGGCTACGCGCTCGACCCGGAAGTGATCCTGGGTCGCCACTTCGACCGCGCCGGCTACGACGACGTCGTGCTGCTGCGCGACATCCCGGTACGCTCGGTGTGCGAGCACCACATGGCCGCGATCCGCGGCGTCGCCCACGTCGCCTACCTGCCGGGCGAGCGCGTGGTCGGCATCTCCAAGCTGGCCCGGCTGGTGGACGCCTACGCCCGCCGCCTGCAGATCCAGGAGCGGCTGACCGCGGAGATCGCCGACACCTTGCAGCACGTGCTGCAGCCGCGCGGGGTGGCCGTGGTGGTGCAGGCCAGCCACGACTGCATCGCCTCGCGCGGGGTGGGCATGCACGGGGTGGCGATGGTGACCCGGCGCCTGCTCGGCCGCTTCGAGCAGGAGCCCTACCGCACCGACGTCCTCGCCGCGCTGGCGGTGTGAGCGGGAACCCCGGCCGGGAACCCCAGGCCCATCCCCGCGTCCAATGCACACAAGAGGCCCCACCATGCACCCGTCCGACACCCCGCTCGCCCTCGACTACGCCGCGCTGGACGACACCGCGCTGGCCCACCGCGTGCAGGCCGGCGACCGCGACGCCTTCCGCCAGATCATGCGCCGCTGCAACCAACGCCTGTTCCGCGTGGCGCGCAGCGTGGTGCATGACGATGCCGAAGCCGAGGACGTCGTCCAGGCCGCCTACGTCAACGCGTACGAAAAGATCGCCAGCTTCCGTGGCGATGCCTCGCTGGCCACGTGGCTGACGCGCGTGGTGCTCAACGAAGCACATGGCCGCCTGCGCCAGCGGCGCCCCACGATGGACATCGAGGCGATGGACAAGACCCTCCACGACGACAGCCGCGTCATCCCCTTCCCCGGGCGCAGCGGCGGTGACGACCCGGTCTCCGCCGCCGCCCGCGCGGAAGTGCGCCGGCTGCTGGAGCGCGCCATCGACGCCCTGCCCGAACCGTTCCGAGTGGTGTACGTCATGCGCGAGATCGAGGAATGCACGGTGGAGGAAACCGCGACCAGCCTCGGCCTGCGCTCGGAGACGGTGAAGACACGCCTGCACCGCGCCCGCCGGCTGCTGCGCGCCGCGCTGCACGACACCCTGGCGGCGACCGTGGCCGGCGCGTTCCCGTTCCTCGGCGCGCGCTGCGACCGCATGACCGAGGCGGTGATGCAGCGCCTGCGCTGAGCGTTCCGCCCACGCACCGCACCGATCCGCGCGCGGCACACCATCGTCGCGCGCGCTGGGTGACACTGGTCGCCCCGACCACGGCGTGCCGCCCATATGGACGCACTGCTCCACCTGATCCAGCACTACGGCCTATGGGTCGTCTTCATCGCCGTCCTGCTGGACCAGGGCGGTCTGCCGGTGCCCGCGTTCCCACCGATCATCGTGGCCAGCGCGATGGCGGTGGAGTCGCAGCAGCCGCTGTGGCCCATCGTGCTGGTGGCGGCGCTGGCCGCGTTGCTGGCCGATGGCCTGTGGTATGCCGGCGGGCGCCGCTTCGGCGCGCACCTGGTGCGGCTGATGTGCCGGATGTCGCTATCGCCAGACTCATGCGTGGCCACCACGCGCGACACCTATGCGCGCTGGGGCGCACCGTCGCTGGTGGTGGCCAAGTTCATCCCCGGCTTCGCCGCGCTGGCCACCACGCTGGCCGGGCAGACGCGCACCGGGTTGGCGCGATTCGCGCTTTACGACGGCCTCGGTGCCGCACTGTGGGCACTGGTGGCAGTGGGTACCGGCGCGCTGTTCCATGACGCGGTGAACGATGTGCTGGCGCAGCTGGAATCACTCGGCCACATCGGCTTGCTTGTGTTGCTGGGCGCCGTCGTGTTGTTCATCGCCTACAAACTGTGGAAGCGCCAACGCTTCATCCGCCTGATCCGCATGGCGCGCATCTCGGTGCCGGAACTGCAGCAGTTGTTCGACGATGGCGCCGTGCCGCTGGTGCTGGACGTGCGCCCCAGCGCGCAGCGCGAGGCGTCGGGCTGGATTCCCGGCGCGGTGCTGGCCGCGCACGTGGCCGAGCTGGACGTCGCGCCGCAGCATGAAGTGATCGTGTACTGCGATTGCCCCAACGAAGCGTCCGCGGCCAAGCTGGCGCGTGAGCTGAAGCAGCGCGGGTTCAAACGCGTGCGGCCGCTGGCCGGTGGCTTCGAAGCGTGGCACGCACACGGAATGCCGGTGGAGCGCGTGCGGGCCTGACACCCGTTTGTCGCGCGCCCGACGATGAACGGGGCGCCCGTTGACCGCAAGAGTGGAGGGCCGGCGTTGGCTTGGTCGACGAGCGATGCTCGGCCCCCACCTTCGCGACGAGGACTACACGATGAAAAGGCAATCGCTGCTGCTGGCCGCCACTTTGGTTGCGGGCGCGTTCTGCGCCCCCGTGGCGGTCGCAGGCGAGGATGACCGGTTGAATTCCCTGGTCAATGAATTGCGCCACGCCACCGCACCGTTCCATTCGATCGACGCCGCCGGCGCCGCAGGATGGGCCACGCCGTTGACCGGCTGCATCGCCCACCCGGACCCCGCGGTGGGCGGCATGGGCTACCACTACGCCAACGAAACCGAACTGGCCGACGGCACCGTGGACCCGCTGCGGCCCGAGGTGCTGGTCTATGCGCCCAAGCCGGGCGGTGGCCTGCAACTCGTGGCCGTGGAGTACATCGTGTTCACCCAGTTGAACCCCGTCCCGCCGGAGTTGTTCGGGCAGACGTTCCACTTGAACCCCGGCATCAACGCATGGGTCCTGCATGCCTGGGTCTGGAAGCACAACGCATCGGGGCTGTTCGCCGATTTCAACCCCGGAGTGAAGTGCCCGTAAGCGTGAGCGCGCGTTCGTGCCAAAACGGCGGGCGCGCCTTCATCGCTCTGCATGCGTACCCACGCGGGAAGCACCGCGCATCGATGTGAGCCGTCGTCACGCCTGCGTTACATCCAAATAACAACACAAGGCGCATGGTGTCCTTGCACTACGACGCAAGGTCGTAACGGCCACTCAGCCGCGCAGCACGTCCCCCTCCCAAACCGCACTGAGCCTCGCACCCCTGCACCCTGCAGGGGTCACGGTTTCGACCGTCTTCGATTCGCGTCCTGCGGATCGCACACAAGGCACAAATTCCATGAACACCATGAACACCACCCCCAGCGCTTCCAACTCCCCCAGCGCTTCCAACTCCCCCAGCGCTCCCAGCACCCTCGACCTGGTCGACACCGCAGCCGCCAACGGCTCGTTCAAGACCTTCGGCCGCGCCGTCCAGCAAGCGGGGATGACCGACGTCCTGCGTGGCGAGGGTCCCTTTACCGTGTTCGCGCCAACCGACGCGGCGTTTTCAAAGCTGCCCTCCGGCAAGCTCGACATGCTTTTCAAGCCGGAAAACAAGGAAGAACTGGTTTCGCTGCTCAACTACCACGTCATCCGCGGTCGCAAGACCACTGCCGACCTGGGCAAGTGGGAGCAGGCCAAGACGGTCAACGGCCAGAGCGCGCCAATCAAGCTGGTTGACCGCCGCGTCAGCATCGATGGAGCGCAGGTCACGTCGCCCGACATCGGTTCAACCAACGGCCTCATCCACGGCATCGACAAGGTCAATATTCCGACCAGGCAGTAACACTTGCCTCAGGCAGGGTTGCCTGAAGTGAGACATCCGCGGCGGGGCCATCGGCCCCGCCGTTTTGTTGCCTGCCGCGCAGGTTTCGCGCGCAACGCACCACGTGCGAGGCCAGTACGCTCTGGTCGACCTTCTCGCCGGGGGCGAGCACGACGCACGGCACTCAGATCGCCGCAATTGACGAAGAATCGCCACTCGCCCCCTGAATGGCCGCTTCCCCGCACGCAAAGCACCACCCCCCAATCGGGTGACCCGTCCGTACGCCCGCGCTCCATCCGTTGCGCCCAAACGCTGAGGTCGCCCCGCTGGCCGCCGCGCCCTTGTCCAACAATGGAGTGTGCTCGCAGCTCGACGCGGAAAACGCGATCCGCGACTGGGATTGCCTCAAGGGCGGATCGCGCCTCGCCTGGGCGGAAGCGGCGACCGCGTGTCCGGCGGCGTGGTATCACGAGACACAGGCGTCGTCGCCGCCATCGGCCACGTGAGGCGCGGTGTCTCCGGCCAGACATGGTCGACGGCGTGTTTGTCGCGCTCCCACAGGGCGCGTGACTGCGTGCGCTTGTGCTCCCAGCGCACGGCGTCGCGACGGGCGGTGGCGGCGGGTTCGGAAGGACGGGACGGGCCCATGGCTGACCTAGCGTCGGGGGGACTGGCGGACGCTAACCGTAATGACGTAATACGCCGGTGATGAGCCCCTCATGTGTCTCAGGCAGGGGGCGACCCGCAGGGCGCTGCCAGTGGCCTTGCGCGGCTGGCAGGCGCGAATAACGGCGCTGGCGCTCCCCGCCCCTCATCTCGCTGTCGCAACTGATGCTTTACACATGAGCTTATTGTTTCCAAGGCCATACTGCGGACCCTACAGGCGTCGCCCTCCCGCGACCTTTCAGGAGACGCCCATGAACCGCCCACTTGCCCCTCGCAACCTGGTGACCGCCTTCACCCTGCTCGCACTCACCCTGCCACCGGCCCTCGCGCTGGGCGCGACCGCTCCCTCGGCATCACACACCCGCCACGCCGCTGCCGCCACGCCCCAAGCCGCCGTCCCCGCGCCCAAGCTGCAGGCCGCGCTGCGCAGCCTGTGGCACGGCCACGTGGTGCAGACCCGCGCCTATGCGCTGGCCGTGCAGGACCACAACACCACCCACGCCGAACAGGCCGCCGAAGGCGTGGTCGCCAACGCCAGGCAACTGGCCGATGCGGTGGGCAGCTACTACGGCCCCGCCGCGGGCCAGCAGATGCTGACCCTGCTGGCCGGGCACTGGGGCGCGGTGAAAGCCATGACCGATGCGCAGGCCCGTGGCGACAACACAGCGCAGCAGGCCGCGATGGCCGCGCTCACCGCCAACGCCGCCGAGATCGCGAAGTTCCTGTCCGGCGCCAACCCGTACCTGTCCGAGAGCGCGGTCAATGGCCTGCTGGTGGCGCATGGCGCGCACCACGCCGCGCAGATCCAGCAGGTGATGGCCGACGACATGCAAGCCGAAGCTGTTACGTGGAAGGCAATGCAGGCGCACATGGACACCCTCGCCGACGCACTGGCGGGCGCCATCGCCCGGCAGTTCCCGCACAAGGCCAGCTGAGGCGCCCCATGGCGCCAGGCCCATGAACAAGGTGCACTGAGTCCATGACCCACCCTCTGCATCAATTGGGCGACACCCAGCAGCGGCTGCTCCGGCAGCTGCTGCTCAACGTGGGCGGCTGCACGGTGGAGATGCTGTGCGACCGGCTGCACGTAAGCCACAACGCGGTGCGCCAGCACCTCACCGCGCTCATCGGCCAGGGCTGGGTGCAGCGGGTGCAGTCATTGGCCAGTGGCGGGCGGCCGCAGATGCGCTATGCACTCACTGCATCGGGACGCGAGTTGTTCCCGCGCAACTATGGCGCCATCGCAGGCGCCCTGCTGGCGCAATTGCATGACCGCCTGGGCGACGCGGCAACCGCCGCCTTCCTCGATGAGCTGGGCCGCAGCGTGGCCGCCACGCAACCGCCGCTGCAGCCCGAAGCGGGCGCCGATGGCCTGGCCCGCGCCCTGGCACGGCAACTGGATGCACTGGGTTACGAGGCGGTGCCTGCGCGCCACGGCGAGGAGTGGCAGGTGGAGGCTTTCAACTGCGTGTTCCATGCGCTGGCGAGGCGACACCCCCAGGTGTGCCGCTTCGACCTGGCGTTCATGGAGGCTGCCACCGGTCACCGCATCCACCACATGGAGTGCATCGTACGCGGGGGCCACGTGTGCCGCTTCCGCATCGGCGACGCGCTTACACCTTCTTCAGGTAGCACGCCTTCAGCATGAAATTGCCGGCGTCCATGCGGCAGTCCACTTCGTGGTCGCCGCTGCCGACCAGGCGGATGCTCTTGACCTTGGTGCCCTGCTTGAGGGTGATCGAAGAGCCTTTCACCTTCAGGTCCTTGATCAGCACCACCGCGTCGCCATCGGCGAGCACGGTGCCGTTGGCGTCCTTGACTACCGCGTCATCCTCGTCAATGGCGGCCGCGTTACCCGCCATCGGCCACTCGTGGCCGCAGTCGGCGCAGACATAGTTGTCGCCGTCCGGATAGGTGTTCTCCAGGGCGCATTGCGGGCACGGGGGAAGGGTGGGCATGGCGCCGCTCCGGTGGGGTGTGGGGCCGGCAGTATAGGCGGCAGGTGGTGGACAGGCAGAATGAGACCCATTGTCACAAGGAGGTCGTATGCCATTGATGCCCACACTGCCACTTTCCGCCCTGCTCGCTATGGCGATCTGCGCATTCGCCACTCTGGGGCTTCTGTGGGCCGAAGCGCGACAGGCGCGCGCGCCGCGGGCAGCATTCAAGACGGTCGCCAGCAGTGCATTCATCGCCGTCGCATTGGCCGCCGACGCGGCGGCCACGCCATACGGCCGGCTGATACTGATCGCACTGGTGTTGAGCTGGCTGGGCGACGTGCTGCTGCTCGCGCATCGCAGTGCGGTGTTCCTCGCGGGGCTGGGCGCATTCCTGCTGGCGCATGTGGTGTATGCGGGGGCGTTTGCCGGCGGGCCGCTGCATGGCGGCGCGTTGCTGGCGGGCGCGGCGTTGATGTTCGTCGTCGGGGTCCTCGTATTGCGCGCGTTCTGGCCACGGCTCAAGACGCCGTACCGCATTGCGGTGCCCGCGTACGTGGTGGCCATTGGTGCGATGTGCACGCTGGCCATCGGCGCGGGCGTCGGCAGCGGTGCGTGGTGGCTGGCGGTGGCGGCGCTGGCCTTCGCTGCGTCCGACATTTCGGTGGCGCGCGACCGTTTCATCGGCCATGCCCTCGCGAACAAGGCGTGGGGATTGCCGTTGTATTACGCGGCGCAACTTACGCTAGCCGCATCGGTGGCGCGGCCAGCGTAAGCGCACACATCAGGAGGGGCGCGATGCAGCCGCGATGCCCTCCGCTCGTCACGCTCGCGTCGTCACCTCACCACGTCCACTGACGCACTCGCAGTCCTGTCCAGCCGAAAGAACCGCGCTGCATTGTTGTAGAAGATGTCTCGCTTCTGTGCCTCACTCAGGAAATTGGCCGAGGTCACGCCCTCCACCGCCAGCCCGATCGACTCCGGCCAGATCATCTGGTCGGAACCAAACATGAGCCGATCGCCAAAACCAGCCGTAACCAGCTCGCGCAGGTACTGATGGAACTCCGCGCGCGGAATGATCCAGTTGATTACCGCCACGTCGGCATACACCTGCGGGTACATGTAGAGGATGGCCTTGGTCTCCTGCAGGTACGGCCAGCCGGCGTGCATGATCCACACACGCAGCTTCGGATGCCGCTTGAGCATGGGCTCCAGCAGCGCGGGGTTTCCGAGGTTGACGCTGAACTTCGGGCAGCAGGTGTAGGGCGACGCCGGCGGCCCCAGCCCGGTGTGGATGCCCACGGGAATGTCGAGCTCTTCCGCCAACGCCAGGTACGGCTCGAACCACGGATCGCTCGGGTTGAGGCCGTGGTATTGCGCGCCGATCTCGGCCATGACCTTGAGATCGCCGCTGGTGAACGCCTTGCGCAATGTGTCCGTGGGCGGCAACGCATTGCCGCCGTCGTCGAGGAATGCACCCGCCCAGATCTTGTCGCCCCCCGCGCGGCGCATGCTGGCCATTGCCGCGTCCGGCCCGCTGACCAGGCCAAGCACGATGTTGTGTTTGCGCATCTGCTCCAGGGTCAGTCGTTCGCGCTCCGCAGCGGTGTTGGCAGTGGTCGGCTTGCCGGTGGCGGGGTTGATGGCGCCAGGCGCGGCTTCGCCCACGTGCAGGTGCACGTCGATGATCGGCAGCGGCTCGGTGGCCTGCGCGGGAAGGGTCGCGGTCACCGCGAGGCTCAAGGCAAGCAGTGCTTCACGCATCATCCGGGGCTCCAAGGGTCGGTCATGGTGCCAACGTAAGGCATCCGGCGTGCAGGTCAAAGCTTGCGCCGCTCACCCAGCGCATCAGCACCAGACGCAATGTCGGCGCATCCGCGTCCGCGCCGACATCGAGCGCCTCCAGATGTACGTCCAGCACATGCTGCATCGCATCGCCGCCACAAAGTGCCAGTGGCACCGGGTGTCCGGGGCCTTCCACCGTCACGTGCCGGACGGCGGTATACAAAGCCTGCCGCGCCCCACCGTCGCTCAGCTCCAGCACGCCGTCGCGGAGCCGCATCGCCGGCACCTCCAATGGCACTCGCGCCGCCGCGTTCGCGTACCACACGCGCATTGGAACGCCGGGGATCAACAGCAAAGTGCGGTGGGAAAGGTGCTCGAGCGCAGACGCCAGACAAGCGATACGCGAGAAGCCCGTCGCATGGTCGGAGGCGCGCCGGCCGCCGGTGCGGTGCTCCGTCCGTGGGGTCGCATCACCGTGAACGCTGGGAGTCGTCCATGAGGGCCTCCTATCCTCCCGTGAAACGAGGACCACCCCGCTGACGGCCCAAATGGAGCAGGTCATCGCATGAAAATAGCCGCCTGTCGGCCGAGTGGTGCCAGAGTCCCTATTCATGTTTGCAATGAAAACGTGACAGAGAGCACGCTGAAATTCGTCCTCATGGAGCCACGCTGTGCCGTACTCCCTGAACGCTCCCGATTGCGCCAGCCTGCTGGCCGAGCTTGATGACATGGCCAGCCGCTGGTCGTCCAATGCGCGACTGTCGCTTCGCGAAGAAGAACTCGCCCGCTACGCCGCGGTGAAGGAAGCGCTGCGCGAGCTGGGCCAATACGAATGCAAGATCGTGCGCGCACCCAACGGTGCCGGGCAGTACACGGTGGAGTTCGAGCCGCTTTGAGCGGGGCCAGCAGAAGCTGGACACCTTGGGTCGGATGCAGATCCCGGCGGGTTCACCAAAAGCGAGCTGGAGCCGCTACATCCCGTCGGGCGAGCGCGGTAGCGAGGGTACCCGCGCCATCGCGGCGACCTCCCATCGCCAGAAGCCCCAGCCCACCGCCAGGAACGCCGTGGCCGTCAGTACCAGCGTCATGCCGCTGTCACTGATCAATGGCGACAGCACGCCTGCGATCAACGCATTCAACACCAGGCTGGTGAACGCCTGCAACGACGATGCCGAGCCGCGCTGGCGAGGAAACATGTCCAAGATGGCCAGCGTGATCACCGGGAACACCAGCGCGATGCCGAATGCATTGAGGCTCATCGGCAACACCGCCCACGGCACGCGCGGCACGTCGACCAGCAGGTTGTAGCCAAGGTTGTAGACCATGGCCAGCGCGCTCGCGGCAAACCCGATCGCGATCAACCTCGCGCCACCCACCCGGCCCGCGCTGCGCCCCGACAGCCAGGCCCCCACCGCCATGCCACCGATGGTCGGCACGAAGAACCAGGCGAACTGCTGCTCACTGAGTTTCAGCAGATCCAGGACGAACGCAGGCGCCGAAGCGATGTACAGGAACAGCGCACCGAAGTTGAACGCCGATGCCGCGGCCAGGCGCTGGAACCGCGGGTTGAGGAAGATGCCGATGTAGTCGCGCAGCAGTTGCCGCGGCACCAGTGGCAGTCGCGCCTCCACCGGATGCGTCTCCGGTAGCACGCGCCAGGTAGCCAGCAGCAATACCGCGGAAAACAACACCAGGAACCAGAAGATCGCCGGCCAACGGCTCCAGCCCAGGATCCAGCCTCCGATCACCGGTGCGATAGCTGGGGCAACGCTGAAGATCATCGAAACCTGGCTCATCAGCCGCTGCGCGTCCTCGCCATGCAGCACGTCGCGGATGACCGCACGGCCGACAATCAGGCCCACGCCGGCGGACAGCCCCTGCAGCGCGCGGAACGCCAGCAGCGTGCCCATGTCGCGCGCCAGCGCGCAGCCCACCGAGGCCAGCGTGAACACCGCCAGCCCGCCCAGGATCACCTTGCGCCGCCCGATCGCATCCGACAACGGCCCGTGCACCACGCTCATCAACGCGTAGGCCGCGAGATAAACACTGATGGTCTGTTGCATCGCCACCTTGTCCGCGCCCAGCGCGGCTCCCATGGCCGGAAAGGCCGGGAAGATGGTGTCGATGGAAAACGGGCCGAACATCGCCAGCCCACCCAGCAGGATCGCCAAGGTGCGGATGGTGATGGGCAGCTGGGCGGCGTTTCCCGACGAAGATGGGGCGGCAGGGGGCATCAGCAGGACATTATGCTGAAGTTCGACCAAGGGATGACCTGTCAACAACCACAGGCCATTTCAGGTCCACGACGCCGCCCCAAAAAGGCAAGGCCCCGCGATGCGGGGCCTGCCAATGAAGCGGCTGCGGATCGATCAGGCCCACGGATCCTGCAACACCATGGTGTGCTCGCGGTCCGGGCCGGTCGAGACGATGGCCAGCGTGCAACCCGATAGCTCTTCCAGTGCACGCAGGTAGGCGCGCGCGGCCGGCGGCAGCTTGTCCCATTCGGTGACGCCGTGGGTGTTCTCGGTCCAACCCGGGAACTCCAGGTACACGGGCTCGCACTCGTCCCAGCCCGCGGCATCCAGCGGCGCGTACTCGGTGGTCTTGCCGCCGTACTTGTAGCCGATGCAGACCTTCAGCTTGTCCATGCCATCCAGCACGTCCAGCTTGGTGATGCACAGGCCGGTGATGCCGTTGATGGCGACCGCGCGCTTGAGCGCCACGATGTCCATCCAACCACAACGGCGCGGTCGGCCGGTGGTGGCGCCGTACTCGGCGCCGCGGTCGCGGATGCCCTGGCCCACTTCATCATTGAGCTCGGTCGGGAACGGACCGCCGCCCACGCGCGTGGCGTAGGCCTTGCAGATGCCCAGCACGTAATCGATCGCGTCCGCGCCCACGCCGGTGCCGGCGTATGCGCCGCCGACCGTGGTGTTGGACGAGGTCACGTACGGGTAGGTGCCGTGATCGATGTCCAGCAGCGAACCCTGCGCGCCTTCGAACAGCACGCGCTTGCCCTGCTTGCGCAGGTCATGGAGGATGCCGGCGACGTCGGACTTCATCGGCTCGACGTACTCACCGAAGGCCAGCGCCTCGTCCAGCGTCTTCTGGTAGTCGACCGCATCGACGCCCAGGTACTTGGTCAGCACGAAGTTGTGGTAATCCATGGTGCTGCGCAGCTTCTCGGCCAGCTCCTTGGGGTAATGCAGGTCGGCCACGCGAATGCCGCGGCGCGCCACCTTGTCCTCGTACGCCGGGCCGATGCCGCGACCGGTGGTGCCGATGGCGCCCTTGCCGGCGGCCTTCTCGCGGGCCTGATCCAGCGCAATGTGGTACGGCATGATCAGCGGCGTGGCCGGGCTGATCTTCAGGCGCGAACGCACGTCCACGCCGGTGGCTTCCAGTTCGTCGATTTCCTTGCGCAGCGCGGCCGGGCTCAGCACCACGCCATTGCCGATCAAGCACAGCGCGCCTTCGCGCAGGATGCCCGACGGGATCAGGTGCAGCACGGTTTTCTTGCCGCCGATGACCAGCGTGTGGCCGGCGTTATGGCCGCCCTGGAAGCGCACCACGGCACCGATTTCCTCGGTGAGCAGATCGACGATCTTGCCCTTGCCTTCATCGCCCCACTGGGCACCCAACACCACCACAGACTGACCCATGACTCGCTCCAATCAGGTACCGCCGGGCCGATAGCGTAGGGGGAAGGCCAGGCAGAAAAGGTGAAGGGCCAGAGGGCCCCCCAGACACGGAAAAAGCCGGCGGGGATTCCCCCGGCCGGCTTTTGTGCATTATCCGGGTTTTGGGGGGCGGGGGCCAGCCCTTTCGGAGGCGAATCACCTCCACGCGCCCCCGCCCACGGTCAGAACCTGTGCCGCACCCACATCAGCGACAGCAGGCCCAGGATGACCACGATCCCGCCCATCGCCCGCAGGCGCTGGTTGGGCATTGCGTAGAGCTGCTCCGCCGCCCGCTTCCAGCCCTGGGGCGTCGCGAACAGCACCAGCCCCTCCAGCACCGCCACCAGGCACAGTGCCGACATCAACTCTTCGGACACGGTCAGCGGTCTTTGTTCAGGTACTGCAGGAACGGATCATTGCGGTCCAGCACGATCACGCCCTGCCCGTCCGCGAACGACTTGCGGTAGGCCTCCAGGCTGCGCTGGAAGGCGTAGAAGCTGGGGTCCTTGTTGGCGGCGGCGGCATAGGCCTTGGCCGCCTGTGCATCGCCCTCACCACGCAGGCGTTGCGCATCGCGCTCGGCCTCGGCAGCAATCACCGCCTGTTCGCGGTCCGCTTCGGCGCGCACCGTGTTGGCCTGCTCGGCACCCTCCGCGCGCAGTCGGCTGGCCACCTGCTGGCGTTGGGCGCGCATGCGGCGGTAGACATCCTGGATCACCTGGCTGTCGGTCGGCAGATCGATCTGCTTGATGCGCATGTCGACGATGCGGATGCCCATCGTCGCCGCACCGTCATTGATGCCCTTCAGCTGCTTGCCAATCACTTCCTGACGATCACCGGAAACGACCTGGGACAGCGTGCGCGCGTTGATCTCGTTGCGCAGCGAATCCTTGATGATCGGCGCCAGGCGCGCCACGGCCACCGACTCGTCGCCGCCGGTGGCGCGGTAGAACGCACGCGGGTCCTCGATCATGCCGACGGCGAAGAAGTCCACGCTGACGTCCTTGCGCTCGGAAGTCAGGTAGCGCTCCGGCTCGGCGTCCAGCACCTGCAGGCGGCGGTCGAACACGCGCGCGGTCTCCACCAGCGGGAACTTGAAATGCAGACCGGGGCCGATGTCGCTGCGCACAACACGGCCGAACTGCAGCACCATGCCGGTCTGCCCTTCATTGACCACGTACACGGAGCCCATCAGCGCCAGCAGCATGGCCACGGCGGTGGCTACCCAGAACGAGACCTTCATCGGGTGACCTCCTCACGGCCGGTGGGGCGTGGCGTGCGGCCACTGCGGGTGGACTGTTCGGCGGCCTGCTCAATGGCCGTCACGGTGGGCGCCAAGGTCTCCGGCGATAGCGCGCCACCCGCCGCAGTGGAGCCCTTCGCCGGCTCCATCGGCACATAGATCAACTGACGCGAGTCGCCACCGACCACCTTGCGGTTGTCGGCCAGCACTTCCTGCACCGTCTCCAGCCACAGGCGCTTGCGGGTGACCTCGGGGGCCGCCTGGTACTGGTCCACCAGCAACGAGAAGCGGTCGGCATCACCCTGCGCCCGCGCAATCGTCGCGGTCTTGTAGCCCTCGGCCACGGTGCGCACGCGTGCGGCCTGGCCGCGGGCTTCCGGCACCACCTGCGCAGCGTAGGCGCGGGCCTCGCTGATCAGGCGGTCCTTGTCCTGCTGGGCACTGTTGACGTCGTCGAAGGCCGGCTTGACCTCTTCCGGCGGGCGCGCGTTGGGCAGGTTGAGTTCGGTCACCGCCAGACCGGTGCGGTAGGCGGCGAGCGACTTCTGCAGCTGGTCACGCGCCGACACCGCCAGCGCGTTGCGCGCGCCCAGCACCGTGTCCAGCGTGGAGCGGCCCACCTGCTCACGCACCGTGCTCAGCGCCGCCTGCGCCAGCATGGCGTCACCGTCCCGGGTGCCAAACAGGTACATCTGCGGATCGCTGACGCGGTACTGCACGTTGATCTCGACCAGCACGATGTTCTCGTCAGCGGTCAGGACCGGCACGTTCTCGCTGAAGGTCTTGATCTGGGTGGCGTTGATCTTGGTGACGCGCTCGATCGGCCACGGCAGCTTGAAGTGCGGGCCCGGCTGCATCACGCGCGCGAACTGGCCAAAGCGCAGCACCACGCCACGCTGCTGCTCGGTGATCAGCACGAAGCAGTTGAAGACCAGCCACAGGCCAATGACGATGGCAACCCAGCGCAGGATGCCACCGTTGCCGCCGCCACCGTCGAACAGACCGCGCAACGGGTCCAGAAGGGCGTCCAGACCGCGTCCGCCGGGACCGCGACGCGGCGAACGGCCGCTCGAGCCGCCCGAATTGCTACTGCCAGGGGTGTTCCAGGCCATGCCTGCTCCATGTAGTGAAACGAACCGGCAGGGGCGGCGGAGCCGATCTGCAGGCGCGGGTCGATTCTAGGTGGGGGCTCCCGCCGCCTCAAGCAAGGGCCGCAACGGCTCCCCGTGCGATTGGGCAAACAGCCGCTGCGCGTCGGCCAGCGCGATGTCGACCTGCAGGCGCCAGCCATGCTCGTCGCCCTGCTCGCTGCGCACCGCGCCCAGCTCGTGCAGGCGCGCGCGCAACCTTGCCGCTTGTGGCGGAATGCGCACCTCGCCCTGCACGTGGCGCAGCTCCAGCGCCTCGGCCATCGCCGTTTGCAGGAGGTCCAGCCCCACGCCATCGCGCGCCGACAGCCAGACCCGCACCGGCCCCTCGCCCGGCTGGTCCAGCCGGGGCGTGGCACCCTCGATCCGGTCGATCTTGTTGAACACCAGCACCTGCGGGATGTCGCCGGCGCCGATTTCCGCCAACACCGAGTTGACCTGGGCGATGCGCTCATCGCGCAGCGGGTCGGCGGCATCGATGACGTGCAGCAGCAGGTCGGCCTCGCGCGACTCCGACAGGGTGGACCGGAACGCAGCCACCAGCGCATGCGGCAGGTCACGCACGAAGCCCACGGTGTCGGCCAGGGTCACACTGCCGCCGGACAGGTCGATGCGGCGCACCGTCGGGTCCAGCGTGGCGAACAACTGGTCCGCGGCGTAGGCCTCGGCGCCGGTCAACGCATTGAACAGGGTTGATTTGCCAGCGTTGGTGTAGCCCACCAGCGCCACCCGCGGCATCTCGCTTCGCAGGCGCGCGCGGCGCATCTGCGTGCGCTGGACCTCCACCTTGGCCAGCCGCCGCTGCAGCGACTCCAGCCGGGCCTGCAGCATGCGCCGGTCCAGTTCCAGCTGCGTCTCACCCGGGCCACGCAAGCCAATCGCACCGCCGCGCTGACGCTCCAGGTGGGTCCAGCCGCGCACCAGCCGGGTGGACATGTGGCGCAGCTGCGCCAGCTCCACCTGCAGCTTGCCCTCGTGGCTGTGCGCGCGCTGGGCGAAAATGTCCAGGATCAGCCCGGTGCGGTCCACCACGCGGCGCTGCAGCGCGCGCTCCAGATTGCGCTCCTGCGTGGGCGTGAGCGTGAAGTTGACCAGGATGAGGTCGGCACCGGTGGCCTCGACCGCCGCCTTGATCTCTTCCAGCTTGCCGCTGCCAATCAGCGTCGCGGCGTTCGGGCGGTCAATGCGCGCTGTGACCACCGCCGCAATGGTCGCGCCGGCGGAACGGGCCAGGTCGGTGAACTCCTCCAGCAGCCCCTCGTCGGGCGGACCGCCGGCATGCGGCTGGATCAGCAGCGCGTGCTCGCCCTTGCGGGATCTTTCAAAAAACACGCGTGCTCACTTCCCGGGACGGCCTGCCAACAGGCCGTTATTCTGCCTCGTCGGCGCCCTCGCCGCCTTCACCCGGCGAAACCTGGCCGCCAGTGGGCCCCACGCGCACATTGCGCGCCGGCACCACGGTGGAAATGGCGTGCTTGTAGACCATCTGGCTGACCGTGTTGCGCAGCAGCACCACGAACTGGTCGAACGACTCGATGGTGCCCTGCAGCTTGATGCCGTTGACCAGGTAAACCGAGACGGGCACGCGCTCGCGGCGCAGGGCGTTCAGGAAAGGATCCTGCAAGGACTGTCCCTTGGACATCAGAGTGTTCCCCAACAATTATGAGTTCTAGTTATGGGCGGGGCCTCCCTGGCCGTCCGCGTCGCCGGTAGCTGTCCCCACAGCGGCGACGGGCCGATGGTAACGCAAACCCGCGTTTTGGGAAGTTGCCCGTGACGGCGATTACGCCACGTGGGTTGCAGTCGCCGGTTCAGGGACGCCGGGCTGGCGGCAGGAACATCGCCAATGCCTGGTCCAGCGCTTCGCGCTGGGTGGCCGGGTCGAACCAGCGACTATCGAGTTCGCCGCGCAGCCACGTGAGCTGGCGCTTGGCCAGTTGGCGGGTGGCGAAGACACCCCGGTCGCGGAACTCGGCGGCATTGGCACGCCCGTCCAGATGCTCCCATGCCTGCCGATAACCGACCGCCCGCAGGGCCGGCAGTTCCAACGGCGCCGGGTGCGCCTTCAACTGCGGCAGGGCACGCAGGGCGCGCACCTCGTCGAGGAACCCGGACGCCAGCATGGTATCGAAACGCTGCTCGATACGCGCGTGCAGCTCGGCCCGGTCGACCGGGGCCAGGACCAGTTTGAGCACGCGGAACGGGAGGCGCGGCGTCGACAGCCCCTCGCGCCGCCAGTCGGTGATCGTGCGTCCGGAGACGCGGTAGACCTCGAGCCCGCGCTGGATGCGCTGGGCATCGGTCGCATGGATGCGCTTGGCCGCTTCCGGGTCCACTGCCGCCAACTCTGCGTGCAGCGCCGCCCAACCGCGCTCGGCTGCCTCCGCCTCCAGGCGTGCACGCATCCCGGGGTCAGCCTCCGGCATCGGCGACAGTCCGTGCAGCAAGGCATGGAAATACAGTCCGGTGCCACCCGCCAGCACCGGCACGCGACCACGGGCGGCAATGTCGTCCAGTGCCCGTCGCGCGTCCTGTGCGAACTCGGCGGCCGAGTACGGCTGCCAGGGATCGCGCACGTCGATCAAGTGGTGCGGCACTCGCCGCTGCTCGGCCGCCGTGGGCTTGGCCGAGCCGATGTCCAGCCCGCGATACACCAGCGCGGAATCGACGCTGACGATCTCGCCCCCCAACTGTTCGGCCCAGTCCAGCGCCAGTGCGGTCTTGCCGGACGCGGTGGGGCCCATCAACGCGATGGCAACGGGGCGATGGTCCAGATGCTCGATGGTCATGGTGGCGGGCTGCAGCGGCGAGGGGGTTCCCCCCTCACCAGGCCGGTTCAGTGCGGATTCTCGCGCAGCGACGCCCGCACCTGCTGGTGCGTCACCTGCACTTCGTGCGGGGGCGCCCTGTCCAGCAGGCTGGTGACGACAATGGCGATCGTCGCCACGATGAAGCCCGGCACGATTTCGTACATCGCACTGCCGGTCTGCTTCCACAGGATCACCGTGAGTGCACCGGTCAGCATGCCGGCCAGCGCACCGTTGCGCGTCATGCGCTGCCAGACCAGCGACAGGATCACGACCGGGCCAAAGGCAGCGCCAAAGCCGGCCCAGGCGTAGCTCACCAGGCCCAGCACGCGGCTGTCCGGATCACGCGCGATGGCGATGGCCAGCAACGCCACGGCCAGCACTGCGGCACGCCCTACCCAGACCAATTCGCGCTGGCCGGCGTTGGGCCGCAGGAAACCGCGATAGAAATCCTCGGTGACGGCGCTGGAACACACCAGAAGCTGGCACGACAGGGTGCTCATTACCGCCGCCAGAATCGCCGACAGCAGCACGCCAGCGATCCACGGGTTGAACAGTTGCTCGGCCAAGGTGATGAACACGCGCTCCGGATTCTGGCTCACGGGACCGGCCGCCTCGGGATGTGCGGCGTAGTGCGCGATGCCGAAGAAGCCCACCGCAATCGCGCCCGCGAGGCACAGCACCATCCACGTCATGCCGATGCGCCGGGCCTTGGGGATGGAGCTGACATGGTCGGCGGCCATGAAGCGCGCCAGGATATGCGGCTGGCCGAAATACCCCAGGCCCCATGCGGCCGCCGAGACCACCGCCATCAGGCCGCCCGCGCCCATCCAGTCCAGGCGGGTGGGGTCGACCTGTTCGATCAGCGCCAGGCTCGGTTGGATGCCACCGTTGCTGACAACCACGATGACCGGCGTCAGCACCAGGGCGAAGATCATCAGCGAGGCCTGTACGGTGTCGGTCCAGCTCACCGCCAGGAAGCCGCCGATCAGGGTGTAGGCAATGGTGGCCGCCGCGCCGTACCACAGCGCCTGTGCATACGGCACGCCGAACACACTCTCGAACAGGCGCGCGCCCGCCACGATGCCAGAGGCGCAGTAGACGGCGAAGAACACCAGGATCACCAGCGCGGAAAAGATGCGCAGCACCCGGCGGTTGTCGGCGAAGCGGTGGGTGAAGTAATCCGGCAGGGTCAGCGCGTTGTGGGTGCGCTCGGTGTACACCCGCAGCGGCCCGGCCACGAAGCGCCAGTTGAGATACGCACCCACGGTCAGGCCAATGGCGATCCAAGCCTCGGACAGGCCGGTCAGGTACAGCGCGCCGGGCAGGCCCATCAGCAACCAACCGCTCATGTCAGACGCGCCCGCCGACAACGCGGTGACGAAGCTGCCCAGCGAACGCCCGCCGAGGATGTAGTCGTCGAAGTTGCGCGTGGACCGCCAAGCGATGAAACCGATCATGACCATGGCGATGAGGTACAGCCCGAAGGTCACGAGCAGCGGCGTGCTGGCAGTCATGTGCGTCTTTCCCCTGAGTCAGGCCCGGAGCTTACCCCAGGGCGCCCGTGGCAGGCGCGCCTCGCGGCCCCTGGGTGATGCGGCAACGCACAACGCCCCGCCCGGCAGCGCGCCGCGCAGTTGTACACAGCGCCTGTGGACAAGCGGCGGGATAAGCTTGGGGAGCAAACGCCACGGGCCAGCAACGGCGGGGGACGCAAGAGGTTTGGTGAAAAATTCACCACACCCGATGACATCGATTTCCGGCCCACCTTCAGTTGTGCACACAGCCTGTGGACAACCATTTGGATGACGATGTGGGCAACGGCATGCAGCCCTTGCGGGATGGGCGTGTCAACAGGTTTGGCTATTTTTTCACCACGCAGGAAAGCAACGATTTTTCTTGACAGACGCGTCGAACCTGCACGCGATCTTCATTCCTCATCCGGCCAGCGAATGGAAGGCACCGCACTGCGCGTACGCGGCACGGGCTGGGCGGCAACTGCATTCCACACCTTCAACGCATCCACCGTCGCGGCCACGTCGTGCACGCGCAGCAGTTTGGCGCCCCGTTGCGCGGCAATCAGGTGCGCGGCCACCGAGCCGGCCACGCGCTCGCGCGGAATGTCGCGGCCCGTGATCTCACCAATGCTGCGCTTGCGCGACAGGCCGGCCAACACGGGCACGCCCAGTTCCACGAAGCGCTCCAGTTGGGCCAGCAGCGTCAGGTTGTGCGTCGTGTCCTTGCCGAATCCGAACCCGGGGTCGGCAATCAGCCGCTTCTTCGGAATGCCGGCCATTTCGGCAGCAAAGATGCGTTCGGCCAGGAAGCGGTGGACCTCGCCCACGACGTCGTCGTACTGTGGCGCCGCCTGCATCGAGCGGGGCTCGCCCTGCATGTGCATCAGCACCACGGGCACGCCGAGCGACGCGGCCGCGTCCAGGGCCCCTTCCTGACGCAACCCATAGATGTCGTTGATCATGCCTGCGCCGGCCTCCACCGCAGCGCGCATGACCTCCGGTTTGTAGGTGTCCACGCTGATCGGCAGCGAAGTCGCCTCGCGCAGTCGTCGCACCAGTGGCACCACGCGGCGCAGTTCCTCCTCCAGCGAAACCTCTTCAGCCCCGGGCCGCGTGGATTCACCGCCAACGTCGAGGATGTCCGCACCCTCCCCGGCCAAGCAGATGCCGTGCGCGACAGCCGCCTCCAATGTGTCGTACTCGCCGCCATCGGAGAACGAATCCGGGGTGACGTTGACGATGCCCATCACCCGCGGCCGGTCGAGCACCAACGCGCAGCCGTTGCAGTCAAACGTGGGGGCAATGTCGAACATGGCAGACACCTCGGAAACGTAGGCACGCAGACTACCAAGCGCCACCCGCCATGCGGTACCGGGCGAGGTGCGGGGAGCGGCGCCGCGTGCGGCGGCTGGCGCGCTGGGCGTGAAACGCGAAAGGCCGGGACAAGTCCGGCCTCCCTCATGCTCTCGTTGGCGTCGTGCCTCAGGTCTGCGCCGCAGCCCCGCCAATCGCGCCGCCCGGGGTCTCCGCATCGTCCTTGGACGCGCGGCCGGACTTGGTCCACTCCGCCGGCGGGCCCGGCACGCGACCGGCCATGATGTCGTCGATCTGCCGGGCGTCGATGGTCTCGTACTGCAGCAGCGCGTCGGCCATCACGTGCAGCTTGTCGAGGTTGTCCTTGAGGATCTGCGTGGTACGCGCATACGCCCGGTCCAGGATGTCGCGCACCACTTCATCGATGCGTGCAGCCGTTTCGTTGGACACGTTCTTGTGCTGCGTCACCGAACGTCCGAGGAACACCTCGTCCTCTTCCTCGCCGTAAGCGATCGGGCCCATGGCGTCGCTCAGCCCCCACTTGGTGACCATGTTGCGGGCCATCTTGGTAGCGCGTTCGATGTCGTTGGATGCGCCCGTGGTGACCTTGTCGGCGCCGAAGATCAGTTCCTCGGCCACGCGACCGCCGTACAGCGAGCACAACTGCGACTCGATCGCCACGCGATTGAGCGAGTACTTGTCGCCTTCCGGCAGGTACATGGTCACGCCTAGGGCGCGGCCACGCGGAATGATGGTGACCTTGTAGACCGGGTCGTGCTCGGGCACCAGGCGGCCGACGATGGCGTGGCCTGCCTCGTGGTACGCGGTGTTGCGCTTTTCCTCTTCGCTCATCGCCATCGAACGACGCTCGGCGCCCATCAGGATCTTGTCGCGGGCACGGTCGAAGTGGTCCATGCGGACCTCCTTCGCGTTCTCGCGCGCGGCGAACAGCGCGGCCTCGTTGCACAGGTTGGCCAGATCGGCGCCGGAGAACCCCGGGGTGCCGCGGGCAATCGTCATCGGCTCCACGTCGGCGTCCAGCGGCAGCTTGCGCATGTGCACGCGCAGGATCTGCTCGCGGCCCTTCACGTCCGGCAGGCCCACCACCACCTGGCGGTCGAAGCGACCGGGGCGCAGCAGCGCCGGATCCAGCACGTCCGGGCGGTTGGTCGCGGCGATCACGATCACGCCCTCGCCGCCCTCGAAGCCGTCCATCTCGACCAGCAACTGGTTGAGGGTCTGCTCGCGCTCGTCGTGGCCGCCGCCCAGGCCGGCACCGCGATGGCGGCCGACGGCGTCGATCTCGTCGATGAAGATGATGCACGGCGCATGCTTCTTCGCCGTCTCGAACATGTCGCGCACGCGACTGGCGCCGACGCCCACGAACATCTCGACGAAATCCGAACCGGAGATGCTGAAGAACGGCACCTTGGCCTCGCCGGCGATGGCACGCGCCAGCAGGGTCTTGCCGGTGCCCGGCGGGCCGACCATCAGCACGCCGCGCGGAATCTTGCCGCCCAGCTTCTGGAACTTGCTCGGGTCGCGCAGGAACTCGACCAGTTCGCCGACCTCTTCCTTGGCCTCGTCGCAGCCGGCCACGTCGGCGAAGGTCACCTTGACCTCGTTCTCGCCCTGCATCTTGGCCCGCGACTTGCCGAAGCTCATCGCGCCCTTGCCGCCGCCCTGCTGCATCTGGCGCATGAAATACACCCAGATGCCGATGAACAGCAGCCACGGCAGGATGTTGATCAGGATGTACATCAGCGACGGACCGCTGGCCGGCGGGGTCTGCTCGATGGCGACCTTGTGCTGGATCAGGTCGTTGACCAGGTCCTTGTCGCCCGGGTTGTAGGTGGTGAAGGACTTGCCGTCCTTGAACTGGCCATCGATGGTGGTCCGGTCCTCGGCGATGGACACCTTGGCGACGCGGTCGTTCTGCACCTGTTGCACGAACTGGTCGTACGCCAGCGTCTCGCTGACGGCAGTGCGCGGACCGAATGCCTGGAACACCACCATCAACACGACGGCGACGACCACCCAGAGCAGCAGATTCTTGGCCAAATCGTTCATGTGCCTACCTTACGCGCAACCGTTCGCCGAAACATTGTCAAAACCCGCCATTCGCTGAACGGCGCCACCGTACCCACGCGCAGGGATGCCCTACTTCGGCACCGCCCGCTTGCCCTGCGCCAGCGCGTACACCTCGGGCGATCGCTTGCGCGACGCCTCCGGCTTGCGGATCGCGACCTTGTCGTAGCGCTTGCGCAGCTCACGCACGTAGTCGTCGAACCCCACACCCTGGAACAGCTTGATCAGGAACGTGCCGCCGGTGCGCAGGTGCTTGTCGGCGAAGTCCATGGCCAGCTCCGACAGGTACAGCGCCCGCGGCATGTCCACCGCGTCCATTCCGCTCTTATTGGGGGCCATGTCGGAAAGGACAAGGTCCACCGGCTTGTCACCGACCATGGTCTCAAGCTGGACGAGGACTTCATCGTCCCGGAAGTCACCCTGCAGGAACTCCACCCCGGCCATCGGCGCCATGGGCAGGATGTCGATGGCGATGACGCGGCCGCTGTCGCCCAGGCGCGCCCGCACCAGCTGTGACCAGCTGCCCGGTGCCGAGCCCAGGTCGACCACGGTCATGCCCGGCCTGAGCAGGCGATCGCGGTCGATCAGCTCCTCCAGCTTGTAGATGGCGCGCGAACGGGCACCCTCCTTCTTCGCCTTCTTCACGAAGGGGTCGGAGACGTGCTCCTGCAACCAGCGCTGACTGCTTTTGCTGCGGGTGGCCATGGGGATGCGGGTGGGGGAAGGCCGTCATGATACCCTGAGCGCCCTGCCACACCCCTGTTGCGTGCCCCGATGTCGACCGTGCTGACCTCTGCCCAGACCCGTTTCCTGCGGGGCCAGGCCCATGACCTGAAAGCGATGTTGCAGGTCGGCGGCAAGGGCATCACCGACGCGCTGGTGGCCGAGGTGGACCTGGCGCTGGAGCACCACGAGCTGATCAAGGTGAAGGTGGGCGCCGCGGACCGTGAAGCACGCGATGCGATGATCGACGATCTCACCGACCGGACCGGCTCGGCGCTGGTGCAGCGCATCGGCCACACCGCCGTGCTGTACCGCCCCAGCAAGGACAAGCGCCAGATCGTGTTGCCGCGGGCCTGAGCCCGGGACACGCCTACGGAGCGCGCCGTGCAGCTCACGCTCGAACGCCCTGACCACGAGTTCTTCCTGCGCGGTGCCGATGGCATCTCCGCGCTCGTCAACGACATCCGACTGACCGGCAGCTTCGTCCTTGCGCCCAACACGCTGATCGAAGCGTGGGCGGTGCGGGATGCCAAGGCCCTGACAGTGGACCAGCTGGAACCGCTGCTGGCGCTGGCGCCGGAAGTGGTGCTGCTGGGTACTGGCGCGAACCAGGTGTTTCCGTCCCCGGCAGTGATGGCGGCGTGCCTGGGGCGCGGTGTCGGCCTGGAAGTCATGTCCAATGCCGCCGCGGCCCGCACCTTCAACGTGCTTGCCGGCGAGAACCGCAAAGTAGTGGCGGGCTTCATCCTGCCGGGCTGAGGTCCGGCGGACGCCTGCTCAGCGCTTGGGCAGGTACAGCAGCGGGTCGACCGGCTTGCCGTTGTAACGGACTTCGAAATGCAACATGTCGCGCGGCGCGCCACTGCGCCCCATTTCCGCGACCTGCTGCCCCGCCTTCACCAGTTGGCCTTCGTTGACCAGGCGGGTGCGGTTGTGGCCATACGCCGACAGCCATTCGTCGTTGTGCTTGATGATCACCAGCTCGCCATAGCCGACCAGGCCGGAACCGGAGTAGACCACCACTCCATCGGCTGCGGCACGCACGGCGGCCCCGCTGCTGCCGGCAATGCCGATCCCCTGCTTCGTGGGCTCGCCTGCGACATAGCGGCTGATGAGCTCCCCGTCGGCCGGCCAACGCCATTTGACGGAACTTTCGGCGGGCACCGGTGCGGGCTTGGGGACGGCCGGCTTTGGGGCCGCCGGCTTGGTGTCGGCGGGCTTGGCGGCGGCAGTCGACGTGACCGGTTTCGCTGTGCCGGCCACTGGCACCGAGGGGCGTTCGCTTCGCGCTTTGCTCGAAGCCACGGGCGCGCTTGCCACCGCGCCACTGCTCCCCGGGTAAAGCTTCAGACGCTGCCCGGGGTAGATGGTGTACGGCTCGGCGATGCCATTCCATGCCGCCAGGTCCTTGGCCTGCACACCGTTGGCGCTGGCGATGCGATAGAGCGTATCGCCCCGCTTCACGACGGCAGTCACTCCCGGTTTGGCGATGGAAGGCGCAGGGGTTTCGCGCACCACGGTGGTCTTGGCGCACGCCGAGAGCAGCGTGGCCACGGCGAGGCACAGGATGGCAGTCCGGGCCACGGTATGACGGGAAATGAGCGTGATGGTCATGCGCCTCGTGATTTACTCCATGTCTTCATGCCGAACCGACGAGGCGACCCGACGGCTGGGCAACGGTGTGCACTCAGCCCGACACACGCTGCCACAGTTGGTGGAGTGCAACGCCACCCCCACCAATCAGGACGCTGAAATAGATCATGGTGCCGACGTTGGACAGGTGCCCCAGCAGCATCGCCCCGCCATCGCGCTGCACCAGGCCCACAGCGTAGAACAGCAGCGCCAGCGCGGGGAGCGTATTGCTGAACGGCACGAAACCGAATGGCGCCATCAGCAACAGGGCCGCGAGGATGAAGGCCAGGTTGTTGAACACGTTCTGTGCGCGCCCCTCCACGAGGGCACGCAGACGATGCGGGCGACTGATCTTCTCCAGCCGACGCACCCACTCCAGGCCGCCGGTCAAACCGGGGCGCAGCTTGTCCGCCGGCAATCCGCGATCACGCACACGGGCCGGCACCCACAGCGGGCGGCCGCTGAGGCGGCTGACTCCCACCAGCAGGATCGCCGCGCCAAAGACGGTGCTCACCCCCGGGATCGACACCGGAATCAGGAACACCAGCGTCAGCAACATGGTCAGCAGCAGCAGGCCTTCGTCGCCAAAGACCTCCAGCAACTCACCCAGGGTCAGCTTGTCCTCGGGCAGGTTGCGGATGATGGCGGCCAGCTGTTCGCCCAGCGAGACCGATGCGGGAGCGTCGGCCGCGCCCGCGGAAGTGTGGTGTTGGCTCATGTTCAGTCGACCATGCCCGACAGCAACGGCACGAACACCACCGGGCCCAGGGTCTGCTGGGTGATCCGGCCGTCCGCGTCGCGCTGGAGGCATAACAGGGATTGGGAATTGGCCGCGCCAACCGGAGCGACCAGGATGCCGCCGACGGCCAGTTGTTCAGTCAGTGCATCGACCAGTGCAGGCGCCGCAGCGGTGACGATGATGGCATCGAACGGGCCGTTTTCCGGCCAGCCGATGCGGCCGTCGTCGTGCTTGCTGCGGATGTTCAGGCCCAGCTGGCGGAACCGCTTGCGCGCGGTGCGCAGCAGTTCGCCGATGCGCTCGACGGTATGCACCTCCAGGCCCAGCGCGGCCAGGACCGCGGCCTGGTACCCGGACCCGGTGCCGATTTCCAGCACCTTCTTCGGCTCGCAGGCCAGCAGCGCCTCGGTCATCCGCGCCACCACCCACGGTTGCGAGATGGTCTGGCCCTGCCCGATGGGCAGCGCGGTGTCCTCGTAAGCGCGGCTGGCGAGTACTTCGTCGATGAAGAGGTGGCGCGGCACGGTGCGGATGGCATTGAGCACCCGCTCGTCGCGGATGCCGTTCTCGCGCAGGCGCTCGACCAGCCGGTCGCGCACCCGCTGCGAGGTCAGGCCGGAACCGATGGCTTCGGGTTGCAGCCGCATGCGCACGCTCACGAGGCCGCCTCCGCGCCGCCGCGCAACGCACCGGACAGGCCATCGACCCAGCTCGCGACCTGCTCCAGCGCCTGATAGCGGGTCAGGTCGATCTGGATCGGGGTGATGGAGATGTGGCCGGTGCGAACGGAGTGGAAATCGGTGCCCGGGCCTGCGTCCTGCTCGGGGCCGGCGGCGCCGACCCACCACCACTGGCGGCCGCGGGGATCCTGCTGCGGCACGCAGGCTTCGGACCGGTGGCGGTTGCCAAGGCGGGTCACTTCGAAGCCGCGTACGTCATCCCATGGGATATCGGGCACGTTGACGTTGAGGATGGTGTCGGCCGGCAGCGGATCACTGGCCAACCGCGCGATGATCTCGACCGCGGCGCGGGCGGCGGTTTCGTAATTGCGACCATCGTGGTCGCGGGTCGCGAGAGACATGGCCACCGACGGCAGGCCCAGGAAGCGGCCTTCCATCGCGGCGGCGACGGTGCCGGAATAGATCACGTCGTCGCCCATGTTGGACGCGCTGTTGATGCCGGACACGACGATGTCGGGCTCGGCCTCCAGCATGCCGGTCAGCGCCACGTGCACGCTGTCGGTGGGGGTGCCATGCACGCGCCAGGTCTGCGCGTCCAGCTGGACCACGCGGATCGGCCCGTCCAGGGTCAGGGAATTGCTGGCCCCCGAGCGGTCACGATCCGGCGCGACCACGAGCACTTCATGGCCGGCTGCGCGCAGCCCCTGCGCCAACGCACGGATGCCGGGTGCGTCTACGCCGTCGTCGTTGCTGACCAGTACTCGCATGGACTCGCGAAAAACCTCACGTGGGCGGGGAATGGAGGCGACCGCGCTCAGATACACACGCCGCGGCGGACCGTTGGGCCCATGATAGCCGATGAGGGATGATCGTCCTGCCAGCGCGCGCCCTTCGCCTTGCGTTGCCGGCTCGCCGCGCTAGGCTTTACGGATGGCACGCAAGCATGAGCCCGCCGAAGACGACCACGCGCTGTTTCTCAGCGCGATTGGCGACGTGCGGCGGCTCGAAGACGCACCCGAGCCGCCTTCGACGCCCAAGCCACGCCCGCGCGCGCGCATGGCCGAGCAGGACGAGGCGGCCGCCCGGGAGACGTTCCGCCATGCGTTGGATGCCAGCCTGCTCGAAGCCGGCGACACCCTTGCCTACCGTCGCGACGAACTGCCGTCACGGTCCTGGCAGCGGCTGAAGCGGGGCGAGTTGTCCGCCCAGGAGGAGCTCGACCTGCATGGCACCGACGCCCGCACCGCCGAAGCGTTGCTGCGTGCCTTCCTCAACGACGCACGCCGGCACGGCGTCGGCTGCGTGCGGGTGATCCATGGCAAGGGGCTGCAGAGCGACGGAATGCCCGTGCTCAAGAACCTGGTCGACCGAATGCTACGACACCGTGCGGACGTGCTGGCATTCCACTCGGCGCCGCCCACGCAGGGCGGCACCGGCGCGGTGGTGGTGTTGCTGGCGCCCTCGAAGCGACGCTGAGCGTCAGCGCATGGCCTGGCGTGGGTCGCCCGCAACGCGCTTGCTGGGCGGGTTCACCCAGACGACGCCGATGTTGCGCCGACGCGCAACCTGCTCGACCGCAGCCATGTACTCGGCGTCCACTACGACCGAGCCAGGCTTCGCGGCAGGCGTCAAGGCGGCGGAATCTTTTTCCATCGAACTGGCACAACCGGCGACCACAACGGCCGCGAGGGACAGCACCACAAGGCGCATATTCGCATGCATGACCGCGACTCCTAGGTTGGGAGGCGTCACACCTCCAGCCCGGCATGATTCCGGGTTACCTCTACGCTTATACGCCGCTGCCCAGACGCCACCAGTGTCGTCGGCTGCCAGCCGACGAGCGGTCGTCGGCGCCGGATTTCATTGCGGCGCCGAGGCTCGCGGGGCGTCGGTGACGTCGCCCAATTCGGCCAACACCGAAGTGGCATAGGCGCCGGCAGGCAACGCGAAAGTGAGCTCGAGCACGCCCTCCTCGCGCCAGCGCCACGCCAGCCCCGCCGGACGCAGGCGCAAGGCCCGGCGCTCCTGCTCCAGGCCGGCCTTTTCCAGGCCCCGCTTCAGGGCAGGCGCATCGCCCTCAGCCAAGGCAGACTGCTCACGGACTGCAGCGGCATCCTGGGTTCGCAGCTCACCCCGCCCCCAAAGCGGACCGGTGGGATGAATATCAAAGGCGTCCAGTCGACGCAGCAGATCGTCGGTCAACGGCTCCGGTCCGAACACGCTGCGGCGGCCGTCCAGCATCCAGACCTCGCCTGGCAAGGGACGGTTCCAGGTGCGGTCCAGCACCCGTGCAGCCAGCACGCGATTGAACAACTCCGAACGCGCAGCCGACAGCAGGAGACCGCGCTTTTCCCGGGCGACGCGGCGCCCACGGAACATCGCCAGCGCCTGCGCGACGTTATCGCCATCGCGTCCGAAGCGCTGTTCGCCAAAATAATTGGGGACGCCCAGTGCGGCGATCGCCTGCAATCGGGCTTCGATGGCGTCGCGGTCACCCTCCACTGCCCGCAATACCAGCACGAAGCGGTTTCCCGCCAGCGCCCCACGCGGCAACTTGCGCGAGTGCCACTGGTGATCGAGCACTTGCAGGTCATCCGACTGGAGCGATGCCAGGTCCGGTGCGATCTTTTTCGGCAGGTGCACGCTGATGCGCTGACGGGTCACCGCGTGCCGATCCTTCAATCCGGCATAGCCGATCGCCATGTCCCCGACACCCGCCCAGGCCGCGATGCGCTTGGCGGCAAACGCGGTGTTCATGCCACGCTTCTCGATGGTCAGTAGCAGGTGCTCGCCCGCGCCGGAGGGTTCGAAACCCGGCAATTCCTCGACGAAGAAGTCCTCGGCAGTGGTGCGGATGTGCGCACTCAACACGGGGGCGCCATGGGCCGCGGGCAATTCGTCCACGGTCGGGATGGGGGCGGCGTCGCCACTTAGGGGCGCCGCAGAGTCCAACGACATCGTCTCGGGAGTCGGCGCATCGGAATCGGCTTCCGGCGTGGGCGACTCGGGGGCGCCGGGGTAGATGGCCATCATGCAGCGATCACGCCTTGCCCAGCAGGCAGACTGCCATGGCCGCAATACCCTCACCGCGGCCGGTGAATCCCATGCGCTCGCTGGTGGTGGCCTTGACGCTCACTGCGTTCACGTCGATGCCCAGCTCACGGGCCAATCGCTCGCGCATCGCATCGGCGTGGGGGCCCACCTTGGGCCGTTCACAGACCACGGTGATATCGGCGTTGATAACGCGCCAGCCTCCCTGCCCATCGAGCAGACGGGTGCAGTGGCGCAGGAACAGCAGACTGTCCGCGTCCTTCCACTGCGGGTCGCTGGGCGGGAAATGGCGGCCGATATCGCCCAGCGCGAGTGCACCCAGCATGGCATCGCACAGGGCATGGATCACCACGTCGCCATCGGAGTGGGCGACGATGCCGCGCTCGTGGGGCACCCTTACGCCGCCGAGCATGACGTGGTCACCCTCGCCGAAGGTGTGCACGTCGAAGCCCTGGCCAATGCGGATGTTCATGGTGTGCCCTTGTCTGGTGCCGGAGGCGAGTGCGACATCCCCAGTTCGGCGTTGCCGCCGCGAAGCCGGGGGCGGCTCACGTCCTGTGCGAAAGAAGATAGTCCGCCAGCGCGAGGTCGGCTGGCGTGGTGACCTTGAGGTTGTCCTCCCGCCCTTCGACCAGGCGCGGGCGCGCGCCACCGCGCTCCATGGCCATGGCCTCATCGGTGACCAGCACGCCCGCGGCACGTGCGGCGCGCAGGGCATTGCCCAGCGCATCGCGCCGGAATGCCTGCGGGGTGAAGGCGCGCCACAGGCCGTCGCGCGGCTCGGTGGTGACGATGGTTCCCTCCACCGCGGCGCGCTTGAGCGTGTCGCGCACCGGGGCACCGAGGATGGCGCCGTCGGGATGGGCGGTGGCCGCGTCGATCAGCCGATCCAGGTCTGCGGTGGCCAGATTGGGGCGCGCGGCGTCGTGCACGAGCACCAGGGCATCGGCCGGCACGTCGGCCGGCAATGCCTCCAGCGCGGCAAGCACCGAGTCGGCGCGCTCGCCGCCGCCCACGCAGCACAGCACCGGCTTGCCGTGCAACGACGTCCAGCCGGGCCAACGTGCGTCATTGGCAGCCAACGCCACCATCGCGCCGGCCACCCGCGGATGCGCCAACAGCGCGGAGAGGGCGTGTTCGATCAGGGGCTTGCCTGCCGAGTGCAGGTATTGCTTGGGGACCTCGCCGCCAAAGCGCGTGCCTTGCCCCGCCGCCGGAACCACCGCCCAGACCAGGGGGCCGCTCACGGCGCGGGGTTGCCTTCGACCGAGTCAGCGGCCTGGTCATTGCCAACGTTGCTGGCGGTGTCGGACGAGAGATCGCCCGTCTGCGGCTCCACCACGCGGTAGAAGGTCTCCCCGGGCTTGATCATGCCCAACTCGCTGCGCGCGCGATCCTCGACCGCGGCCTCGCCAGACTTGAGGTCCTCCACTTCGGCCGCGAGCGCGCTGTTGCGCTGCTCCAGACCGCCGTTCTCGCGGGTTTGCGCGTCGACCTTCTGCTGGAGGTCGGCCACCGAGCGGCGGCCGCCCTCTCCGAACCACAGGCGCAGTTGCAGGAACGCGAGCAACGCAAGCAGCGCCACCAGCAGGACCCGGACCCAGTGCATGCGGCGACTTTGCCCTTAGCGCTTCAGCGAGACGAACGCATCGCGACCGGCGTACTTCGCCGCGGCGCCGAGGGCCTCCTCGATGCGCAGCAGCTGGTTGTACTTGGCCACGCGATCGCTGCGGCACAGCGAGCCGGTCTTGATCTGGGTAGCCGTGGTGGCCACCGCGATGTCGGCGATGGTGGTGTCCTCGGTCTCGCCCGAACGGTGCGAGACGATGGCGGCGTACTTGTTGGCGTCGGCCATCGCGATGGCTTCCAGCGTCTCGGTCAGCGTGCCGATCTGGTTGACCTTGATCAGGATGGCGTTGGCCACGCCCTGGTCGATGCCTTCCTTGAAGATGCGCGGGTTGGTCACGAACAGGTCGTCGCCGACCAGCTGCACCTTGTTGCCGATGCGCTCGGTCAGCAGCTTCCAGCCGGCCCAGTCGTGCTCGGACATGCCGTCTTCGATGGTGATGATCGGGTACTGCGCGCACCAGCCCGCCATGAAGTCGACGAACTGCTCGCTGGTCAGGCGCTTGCCTTCACCGGTGAGGTTGTACTTGCCGTTCTCGAAGAACTCGCTGGAGGCGACGTCCAGGCCCAGCAGGATATCCTCGCCCGCCTTGTAGCCGGCCTTGCCGATGGCTTCGAGGATGGTTTCCAGCGCCTCTTCGTTGCTGCGCAGGTCGGGGGCGAAACCGCCCTCGTCGCCCACCGCCGTGCCCAGGCCACGGCCCTTGAGCACCGACTTCAGCGCGTGGAACACCTCGGTGCCGGCGCGCAGCGACTCGGCGAAGGTGGGCAGGCCGACCGGCAGGATCATGAATTCCTGCATGTCGACGTTGTTGTCGGCATGCGCGCCGCCGTTGATGATGTTCATCATCGGCACCGGCAGCACGGCCTCGCGACCGCCCGCCAGGTACTGCCACAGCGGCTGCTTGCGCGAGGCGGCGACGGCGTGCGCGTTGGCCATCGACACACCCAACAGCGCGTTCGCGCCCAGGCGGCCCTTGTTCTCGGTGCCGTCGAGGTCGATCAGGCGCTTGTCCAGGCCAGCCTGGTCGGCGGCGTCGAAGCCGGCCAGCGCGGCGGCAATGGTGGTGTTGACGTTGGCCACGGCGTTGCGCACGCCCTTGCCCAGGTAGCGGGTCTTGTCGCCGTCACGCAGCTCCACGGCCTCCTTGGTACCGGTGGAGGCACCCGAGGGCACCATCGCGCGGCCGAAGCTGCCGTCGGCCAGGGTGACTTCGGCTTCCAGCGTGGGGTTGCCGCGGCTGTCGAGGATCTCGCGGGCGTGGACTTTGGCGATCGTGGTCATGTCGACGGACGGTTCCGGTTTGTCTTGAAGTGGAATTCGAAAGGAAGGGCAGCGCGAGCCGTTACAGGCTGGCCTCGAGGAAACCGTTGCGCTTGGTGACCTCGTCGATCTGCTTGAGGGTCTCCAGCAGCGCGCGCATCTTCGGCAGCGGCCACGCATTGGGGCCGTCGCTGAGTGCTTCCTCGGGCTTGGGGTGTGTTTCCATGAAGATGCCGGAAATGCCCACCGCCATCGCCGCGCGCGACAGCACCGGCACGAATTCGCGCTGGCCGCCGCTGCTGCCGCCGGCGCCGCCGGGCAACTGCACGCTATGGGTGGCGTCGAACACCACCGGACAGCCGGTGTCGCGCATCACCGCCAGCGAACGCATGTCGCTGACCAGGTTGTTGTAGCCGAAGCTGGCGCCGCGCTCGCAGACCATGATGTCGGCGTTGCCGGTGGCCAGCGCCTTCTCGGAGACGTGCTTCATCTCCCACGGCGACAGGAACTGGCCCTTCTTGATGTTCACCGGCTTGCCGGCGCGCGCCACCTTCTGGATGAAATCGGTCTGGCGGCACAGGAAGGCAGGGGTCTGCAGCACGTCGACGACGGCGGCCACCTCGTCCATCGGGGTGTACTCATGCACGTCGGTCAGCACGGGCACGCCCAGCTGACGCTTCACCTCGGCCAGCACCTTCAGTCCCTCCTCCATCCCCGGGCCGCGGAAACTCGTCGCCGAGGTGCGGTTGGCCTTGTCGAAGCTGGACTTGAAGATGAAGGGGATGCCGAGCTCGGAGGTGATCTCCTTGAGCGTGCCGGCGGTGTCGATCTGCAGCTGCATCGACTCGATCACGCACGGGCCGGCGATCAGGAAGAACGGCTTGTCGAGGCCGATTTCAAAGCCACACAGGTTCATGCAATCGCTTCCTTGAGCAGCTTGCCACCGGCCTTGCGCTCACGCGCGGCACGGATGAAGCCGACGAACAGCGGGTGGCCGTCGCGCGGGGTGGACAGGAACTCCGGGTGCGCCTGGCAGGCCAGGAACCACGGGTGCTTGTCTTGCGACAGCTCGACCATCTCCACCAGCGTCTCGTCCATCGACTTGGCGCTGAACACCAGGCCGGCGTTCTCCAGCTGGTTGAGGTAACGGTTGTTGAACTCGTAACGGTGGCGATGGCGCTCGCCGACGATGTCCTTGCCGTACATCGCGTGGGCCAGCGTGCCCGGCTTGATGCGCTGCTCCTGCAGGCCCAAGCGCATGGTGCCGCCCAGGTCGCTTTCCTCGCTGCGGCGCTCGACCTCACCGGTGGCGGTGCGCCATTCGGTGATCAGGCCGATCACCGGGTGCGGGCTGGCCTTGTCGTTCTCGGTGCTGTTGGCGCCTTCCAGCCCCGCCACGTGGCGGGCGTAGTCCACCACCGCGGCCTGCATGCCGTAGCAGATGCCGAAATACGGAACGCCTTGCTCGCGGGCGAACTGCGCGGTCAGCACCTTGCCTTCGAAGCCGCGGTCACCGAAGCCGCCGGGCACCAGGATGCCGTCGATGCCATCCAGCACCGAGGCGCCCTGCTCTTCAACGTCGGTCGATTCCAGCCACTTGAGGTTGACCTTGGTGCGCTGGCGCAGGCCGCCGTGCTTGAGCGCCTCGCCCACCGACTTGTACGCATCCTGGTGGTCGACGTACTTGCCGACCACGCCGATGGTGACCTCGTCGACCGGGTGCTCGCTGGCATCCACCACGGCGTCCCATTCGGACAGGTCGCACGGGCCCGCCTGCAGGCGCAGGCGGTCGATGACGATGTCGTCCAGGCCCTGGTCGTGGAAGCGCTCGGGCATGCGGTAGATGTTGGGCAGGTCGACGGCCGAGATGACCGCGCGCTCCGGCACGTTGGTGAACAACGCGATCTTGCGGCGCTCGCTGTCCGGCAGCGGCTGCTCGGAGCGGCACAGCAGGATGTCCGGCTGGATGCCGATGGAGCGCAGCTCCTTGACCGAGTGCTGGGTCGGCTTGGTCTTCAGCTCGCCGGCGGCGGCGATCCACGGCACCAGGGTCAGGTGCATGAAGATGGCCTTGTCCGGGCCACGCTCGGTGCGGATCTGGCGGATGGCCTCGAGGAACGGCAGCGACTCGATGTCGCCGACGGTGCCGCCGATCTCGACCAGCGCGACGTCGTAGCCTTCGGTGGCTTCAACAATGCAGCGCTTGATCTCGTCGGTGATGTGCGGGATGACCTGCACGGTGCCGCCCAGGTACTCGCCACGGCGCTCCTTGCGGATCACGTTCTCGTAGATCCGGCCGGTGGTGACCGAGTTCTTGCGGCTGAGACGGTTGCGCAGGTAGCGCTCGTAGTGGCCGAGGTCCAGGTCGGTCTCGGCGCCGTCGTCGGTGACGTACACCTCACCGTGCTGGAACGGGCTCATGGTGCCCGGGTCCACGTTGATGTAGGGGTCAAGCTTCATCATCGTCACGCGCAGGCCGCGCGCTTCGAGGATGGCTGCCAGCGAGGCTGCCGCAATGCCCTTGCCAAGCGAGGACACCACGCCGCCGGTGACAAAAATCAGGGGAGTCATGGAATTGGGGGCGCTGGAAAGCCGTAGTTTACCGGACGGCGGCCCGGGCCGCGACCGGTTGACTTTGGCGGCCCGCCGCCGCCCCTCCGCTGACCGGCCGGAACCGCCGTGACGGCGGCCCCGGCGGGTTGGGTCAGTGCCCGGGGTAGCGGTGGCTGAACGTGTCCACCACCGAGGTCATGCCCTCGCGCCAGCGGTTGATCAGCAACGGGCCCGCCTCGGGGTCGAACTCCTCCACAGCCTTGATCAGGCTTTCGATCCAGAACGGATAGAGCTCCGGCGGCACCGGCGCACGGCCCGGACAGGCGTGCACGTCTGCCATCTGGTCGATGGTGCGCTTGACCACGTTGCTGCCGGCGGCGTGGAAGATGGCGACGCTGATGCCGCGACGCAGTGCCAGACGCTGCTTCTGGAAATCGGTCTGGGCGAACATCTCGGCCACGCGCGGGCTGCTCGCCATGAAAATCTCGTAGAAGCGTTCAATGAACTGCTTGTTCTGCAGGCATCGTCCATAACTCTGCTGCAGATCGAAGTACTGGTCGGACAACGTGGGGTTCCTCGCGGTGGGTGGGGGCGCGAGTGTGATGGCGCGCACGGGGCCGCATATTGATTCGTCTCAAATGCGCGCTCGCCACCGCGCAGGATTGGACGAAGGTCTAAACACCCATGGCTCCAGCCTCAAAAGATGCGGCCCGGATGACCGGGCCGCAGTGGTTGCGCATCGAAGCCGCGATCAGCGTTCGTGATGATCCGGATTGCGCTTGGCTTCGTCCTGTCGCGCGGCCTTGCGCTCTGCGCGGCGGTCGCGCGCTGTGGTGCTGGACGAGGCGGGCGCCTCCTCCTTGCCAGCCGTTGCGGTGTCGGTGGCACGACCGGCCTGACCGGTGACCGCGCTGCTGGCCGCGGCCGTGGCATTGCCCGAAACCGCACCGACGGCCTGGTCGTTCGCATGCAGGGCGCCATTGGCCGACGCATCGGCACCCACCGATGCACTGGCCTGGCCCACCGAGGCGGTCGTCGCCTGCGCCAGCCCCTGCCCGGAGGCCGCCGCCCCCAGCGCGGCCTGGG
>NZ_AVPU01000066.1 GCF_000768355.1 Lysobacter daejeonensis GH1-9 | reverse complement strand
CGCCAGCATGGTCGCCTGAAACACCGGGCCCAATCCGTTGCTGGAACGAAGTGCCGGCGTCGCATGTTGCCTGATCAGGGCCTGCACGGCGCGGTCGATAGCCGCCAGCTCGCGCGACAGTGCCGCAACAGTGCGCGCCGTCAGCGAACGGACTGTCGCCGATGCCATCGCGGCCTGCTGCTTCTGCGTCTGCAGCGTGACCACGACTTGGCCACGTCGGCGCAACCAGTCGCGCAACTCGCGTTGCCACGGCTGCGCCGCCACATAGGGGCGCAAGCGGTCGGCGAGCAGCCGCGCCATCAGCGCCAGCAGTCGGGCATCGATCGCGTCGGTCTTGGCCAACTGGCCCGTGGCGCGGGCAAAGTCGCGGGCCTGTCGCGGGTTGACCCGGGCCACCCACAGGCCGGCGTCGGAACAGGCCTCCAGCAGCGGCTCCTCGTAGCCGCCGGTGGCCTCCACCACGATCCGTGAGGCGCCCAGGGCGTGCAGTCGCTTCACCAGCTTGGTGATGCCGCTGCGGCTGTTGGCAAACCGTGCCACGGCCCGCATCCCATCCACCGCCATGTCCAGGTTGGCCTTGCCCACGTCGATGCCCACTGCCGCCATGCCCGTTCTCCGCTACAGTTGAGGGGTCGAGAGCATCGCGCCCGAGGCCCACGCTTATCAGTTCGAGGGAAACCTCGATCAACTGTTCGGGCGCAGGACGCGAGATCCGGCGTGCGGCCCCTGCTGAATTACGGTGGTGCTGACACCGAGGCGTTATCGGGCGCGCACGCCGGGCTCTCGGCTCTTAGGCTAGGGGAAACTCAAGACATAAGGCGTTAGGGCGTATGGACACTAGCCACTTCAAAAAGATGCGTCGCCATCGCCGACTGCTCCGCCTAATGGGGCTCGCGTGGGCACTCGTGGGCGCAGTTCTTTTAGTTTCTTTCGTTCCACTGGTAATGGACCCGAACGCGTCCATCATCTACAACGGCAGTCCTATCGATGAGTTCGGGCCAAAGCTCTCCGCTACGCTGTTTGCTGGCGCTTTCGTCGCTGCAGGCGCGTGCTTTTTGCTCGTACCCGCCCGCCTTCTGGACCGTCTGTACGTCTGGCGGCAATCCGTACTATCTTCAATTTTCTTTTGGTGCTCAAAATAGCACCTAACAGTTCGTTCAAGTCGAAGCTCAATCGCTTCGCGCTTGAGCTCGACTTAACTCAGGCGTTAGGCCGCTCAGGACCGTCAAATGGATGTTGCCGCCGTCAAAGAGCATTGCCGTCGTTACCCCGGCACATCCTCGAAAGTGTATGGGCCGCCTAGCAACATCCTTGTCTACTATGTTGGCGGAAGAAAGTTTGCCTATTTCAAGACCAGCGATCCGGAGAAGTGGCGCTTTAGTATTTGCACCACCCCAGAACGCTTCTTGGAGTTGACTGACATACCTGGCATCAAGCCGGCCCGCTACATGGCTAAGTTCCGCTGGGTCACAATCGTGGATGTCGGCACGGTCCCAGCCGACTACCTTCAGGAGCTGATCACGTGGTCTTACACCAAAGCGCTCTCCGGCCTTTCAAAACGGCAGCAGTCCGCCATCGTGGGCGAGCTGCCTAACAGTTCAATAAAGCCGAAGCCGCTTCGCGGCTCGGCCTAATTCAAACGTTCGGCGCCTAAACCAAGTTTCACGTACATGACTAATCCGCAACCCGCCTTCTGCGCCATCTACCGCTGGCGCTTACATCCCGGCTCCGAAGATGCCTTTGTGCTGGCTTGGTCTCGTGTAACCCAACTATTGCGGGCCGAGCGCGGCTCGTTGGGGTCGCGCCTGCATCGTGGTCCAGACAACGTTTGGTACAGCTACACGCAGTGGCCGTCCGCTGAAGCAAAGGCAGAGGGCCTTGCTCGACCGTCAGTGGATCCGGAGGCCTGGCAGCAGATGCGGGAGGCCATCGCGGAGAGTCTGCCCGAGCTTATCCTTGAGCCAGTATCAGATCATCTGGCTCCGCTGCCCCGGCACGGCAGG
>NZ_AVPU01000065.1 GCF_000768355.1 Lysobacter daejeonensis GH1-9 | reverse complement strand
GGGCGGGAGCGGCTTCGGCGGCAGCCTTGGGGGCACGCGGTTTGCGCACGCGCTTTTCGGCGGTTTCGCCGGCGTCGGGGGTGTTATCGGACAAGCAGGGAATCCTCGCTAAGCGGCGAGCGCTCGCAGGCGGCGAGCGGGACGTCAGTGACGTGGTTATGAAAGAGGGGAGTGGCGGCGTAGGCGCGCCCAGTACGGCGAAACTAGCACCGGGGCCGCGTACCGCGCAAGCACCGTCGGGCGGGAGGGTGCATGCGGTTCAGGTGGGGGCGCCGGCGGTCACCGGCCGGCGCCCGGGGGCGCTCAGAGCGCCTTGTCGATCAGTTGCGCGATCTGCGGCTTGCCCACCGCGCCAATCTGGGTGGCCTGCACCTGGCCGTTCTTGAACACCAGCAGCATCGGGATCGAGCGCACGTGGTACTTCATCGCGGTGGCCTGGTTCTCGTCCACGTTGACCTTCACGATCTTGGCCTTGCCGGCATATTCCTCGGCGATGACGTCCAGGGCCGGGGCGATCATCTTGCACGGGCCGCACCACGGCGCCCAGAAATCGACCAGCACCGGTTCGGACGACTGCAGCACGGCGGCGTCGAAATCGGCATCGCCGACATGCATCACTTTATCGCTCACAAGGACTCTCCTGCGGGTTGGGGCTTTAGACGGATCGGGCCGGCACAGGGTGGCATGCGGCCCGTGGTGGGGGCGCGAAGCCATCGGCGCCGGCCGCCGGCCCGCTGCGGGGCGGGGCTTACGGTAAACTGGGGCGTTACCCGTCGGCTTCAAGGCCGGCCGGAGCACCCATCCAAGCCGGCGTCCGAGGAGGCCGGCCCCGGCAGTCTGCGATGCGGACCGCCACCCACGCAAGCGCATCGCCGCAACACTGCGGACCGCGCGCGGACAGCCAAGCCGATGAGCGACAAGCCTTTAACCGACATTTCCTTCTCGTCGTTCGACCTGCACCCGAGCCTTCTGGCCGGGCTGGAGGGCGCCGGGTTCTCCCGCATGACGCCGATCCAGGCACTGACCCTGCCGCTGGCCCTGCAGGGCCGCGACGTCGCCGGCCAGGCCCAGACCGGCACCGGCAAGACCCTGGCCTTCCTGGTCGCGGTGATGAACCGCCTGCTGACCCGCCCGGCGCTGGCCGACCGCAAGCCCGAGGACCCGCGCGCGCTGATCCTGGCGCCGACCCGCGAGCTGGCCATCCAGATCCACAAGGACGCGGTGAAGTTCGGCAGCGAGCTGGGCCTGAAGTTCGCCCTGGTCTACGGCGGCGTGGACTACGACAAGCAGCGCGAGATCCTGCAGAAGGGCGCTGACGTCATCATCGCCACCCCGGGCCGCCTGATCGACTACGTCAAGCAGCACAAGGTGGTCAGCCTGCACGCTTGCGAGATGTGCGTGCTGGACGAAGCTGACCGCATGTTCGACCTGGGCTTCATCAAGGACATCCGCTTCCTGCTGCGCCGCATGCCCGAGCGCACCACCCGGCAGACCCTGCTGTTCAGCGCCACGCTCAGCCACCGCGTGCTGGAACTGGCCTACGAGCACATGAACGAGCCGGAGAAGCTGGTGGTGGAAACCGAATCCATCACCGCGGCCCGCGTGCGACAGAAGCTGTACTACCCGGCCGACGACGAGAAGATCCCGCTGCTGCTGGGCCTGCTCTCGCGCAGTGAGGGCGCGCGCACCATGGTGTTCGTCAACACCAAGGCGTTCGTCGAGCGCGTGGCCCGCGCACTGGAGCGGGCCGGCTACCGCGTCGGCGTGCTGTCCGGCGACGTGCCGCAGAAGAAGCGCGAGTCGCTGCTGAAGAAGTTCCAGGCCGGCCAGCTGGAGCTGCTGGTGGCCACCGACGTGGCCGCGCGCGGCCTGCACATCGACGGCGTGTCGCACGTCTACAACTACGACCTGCCGTTCGATGCCGAGGACTACGTGCACCGCATCGGCCGCACCGCGCGCCTGGGCGCTGAGGGCGACGCGATCAGCTTCGCCTGCGAGCGCTACGCGATGGGCCTGCCGGACATCGAGGCCTACATCGAGCAGAAGATCCCGTCCGAGCCGGTGACCGCCGAGCTGCTGACCGCGTTGCCGCGGGCGCCGCGCGCGCTGCCGGAAGGCGGCGTGGAGGCGGACGAAGGCGACGAGGCCGAGAGCATCGCCGGCATCTTCAAGGAGGCACGCGAGCAGCGCGCCGCCGACGAGGAGCGCCGTGGCGGTGGTCGCGGCCAGGGTGCGCGCAGCGGCAGCCGCAGTGGTGGCCGTAGCGGAACCCGCGAAGGCGGTCGCC
>NZ_AVPU01000064.1 GCF_000768355.1 Lysobacter daejeonensis GH1-9 | reverse complement strand
GTCGCACTTGGTGGTTGAATTCACCCCCCGCCCAGCGCCCGATGAGCACAGAAGCAAGAAGCCCGACTAGCCCACCAATGTAGGTGGTGACTACTGGGAGATGCGTTGGCTCGTATGCTCCACGGTCCCCATAGCTCTCCGGGTAGAAAGAAGGCTCAAGCAGCAGCCACGCAACCACTGCCCCCAGGGTAAGCGCGACGGCGGCAGCAGGAAGCTTATGGCTTGGCGCTGCAAGATATGCCAAAACGACCACCGCGAACGCGGCACTGAAACCGGCGCCTGGAAGATTCCAGAACCCGGCAAACTCAGCTGCGAGGCCTCCGACGATGCCAGCGACCGCGAAGCCGCTGAAGGCAGCCAGAAGCGCCAACGCCCACCTCAGAACCATTGCCATCTCCTGTGGGGCCTAACGCCTGAATTAAGGGGAGCCGCGAAGCGGCTTCCCCTTGAATGAATTGTTAGGGCGCGCCCGCATTGGGCAGCCCCGCCGACGCAACCTCGACCTCCGAGCACACCGTCTCATAGCCGTAGAGGGGCAGCTCTCTGATCTGCTCCGCCAGGCGCCCCGGCGCATCGGTCCCAGCCACAGCATTGGCAATCAAGTGTATGGAACGAGAGTAGCACTGGCCGGAAGTGAACTGCTCCGAGAAGGCGCCGAGCCAGAAGAAGAATGGAGCCGCAAGAACAATTGCCGCCAAGCCAAGCCATTTGCTCCTCTTGGTCAAACCTCGGGCAGCCAACAGAAAGATCACAGCCATCGCGCCGAAGCCAATGAGTAGAGCGAGCAAGAACGTGGCTGTCATAACGCCCTAACGCCTGAATTAAGCCGAGCCGCGAAGCGGGTTCGGCTTGAATGAATTGTTAGCGCTCGTCCGACCAAGTCGCAGGGCTAGCACGTGCGTGACGAGAGCTACACAAGGGCCAAAGACAAGAAAGAACTTGCCAGCTTCCCAAGCTAACGGAGCAATGATCAGGCCTGGTGCGATGCCGATTGCGAGCGCTGTGACTATGTTTGCCTTGCCTCGGCAGGAGGCGAGCGCATAGGTAGGTACGCCGTAAAGCAGAGCAGGAAAACATCCTGCAACGGCTGCAGCGACTGCGGCGAGGAGGCCGAGCAGATACGAATCTGAGACCGCGTCGGCGTGGCCGCGCGACGTAGCCAACTCATAGAGCGATATCAGAAACCCACCGAGAAGGCACCCGACTGGCAAAGCAAAAGTGGCTGCCAGTGCCGTGCGTCCGAGGTGCTGAATGTACCTGCCCATAAGCGCTAACGCCTGAATTAAGCCGAGCCGCGAAGCGGCTTCGGCTTGAATGAATTGTTAGGCCGCATTGTGCGCCGACACGATGCTGTAAAGAAGCAATGAGAAGCCGGCCAAATAGACAGCCAGTAGGGCGCGCATGATATTGGCGCGAACTAGCATGGCCTTATCCCCGAGCGACTCCGGCTTGCGGGTGAGCAGGAAGCTGAACAATGCTGACGTAGCTCGCGACTCAAACCCCCGCGGGCTGCCGATGCGCTCATACATGGTCGGGTGATTCTTGGCCAAGGAGTGGAACAAGAGTTGAACAAACGATGGCTAGGGCAAACATGGAGAAGAACAAGGGGATTGTGTAGTTGGTCATGCGGCCTAACGCCTGAATTAAGCCGAGCCGCGAAGCGGCTTCGGCTTGAATGAATTGTTAGGGCCCGCACCCGTGACCTCGCCGATGTGAGAAGCGAGAATCTCAGTGCCCCATATGTCGCTAGATAGCTGGTTTGAGCGTATCAGAGCCTCCGCAACTCGCAGCATGATGTCGACATTTGCCTCGAATATCTCAGGGAACGTGTGCTTTGTCCTATGACGGAGGCCGGGCGCGGTCAGCGTATCCATGTGAATGCAGAAGCGGTGAACCTGCTCGGGATCTCTTACCTCGAAGAGGACACCCCATCCCTTTTCGTAAGAGACATGTTCGATTGCGAGATTGCTCATTGCGGGGCCTAACGCCTGAATTAAGCCGAGCCGCGAAGCGGCTTCGGCTTGAATGAATTGTTAGGCGGCGTACCACTCCGCCTCCGTGCCCAGAGCGAAATGGTGCTAAGTACAGGAATGGCCGCCACTGCGAGCAGCGCAAAGTCTAGCCAACCGAAGCCTTCAAGCGACAGCAAGCCCTCGCCGACACGGTGAAAGACTACGGCCACCAGCACCAGATGCGCGAGCAAAAGGGCAAAGAAACGGGGAGCGGTGAGGAAGTGGCGCTGAGGGGCCATGAGAGCCAACCCAAGAAAGATCGGCCAGACATTGGAGGTAACTCGACTGGCCAAAGAAGGCATTTCTTCGGAGTGAGGAACCAGCCCCGCGATATCGGCGAGGCTGCTGCCCACGATAAACGTGCCGGCGAGGACGGCTATGAAACGGGACACTATTAGGAGAGCCTGCATGGATTGATCAGCCGCCTAACGCCTGA
>NZ_AVPU01000062.1 GCF_000768355.1 Lysobacter daejeonensis GH1-9 | reverse complement strand
CGCACTTGGTGGTTGAATTCACCGCCCAGCCTCATGCCGCCGCACATTTTTTGACAGTGTCCCATGTGCGTGTTGTGACGCTCTTCCCGAACGTCTTTTCAATGAGTGTCATAAAGATTGGGCCGCGTTCGTTTGGAACGTACGCAGTGAACACTTCACTGCCCTTCACGGCTAGGATTTGAGCGCCATCAAGTTCTATTGGCAACAAAAGACTTTCTGGATGAGGTTGACTCAAGAAGGTCACAACACGCTTTGCATTTGGCGAAATGAAGCCGGAATAGGGATCAGTCCTGAGTATGGCAAGTAGATGCTCAGTAGTACGCACAATGACGGGAAAGCTACGAGAGAGGTGTTTGGCCATGCCGGATTCAATGGCCTTGACCAAGGCGGATTCGGTCTTTTGGGTGCTCGTAAAAATCACATTTCCGCTGGACAGAACTGTTTTTACGGCAGTAAAGCCAATGCTCTCAAAGCATGCTTTGAGTTCAGGCATCTTGGCATTCATTGGACTAACACCGCGTAGAAATGCAACGTAGCGGGGCATGTGTTGCTCCTGGGGCCTAACGCCAGAATTAAGCCGAAGCGCGAAGCGATTTCGGCTTGAATGATGTGTTAGGCACTATGCTGCGCCGTGTCCTGGATTGTTGAGCACGCAGCATTGAAGAGGTCAAAGACGTCGACAGCTTCTCCTCGCTCAATGCGCTTGGATATAGCTGTCAATGGAAAGACCAAAACCGAAGTGCCGTCCAACCTAAGAGCAGGGTCGCGCCCGTACTCGTCTTGAACCGCTACCCAGGTCAGACCGAGATGTTGGGCCAAGGCGTCTCCAAAAGTGATTCCGAGACACTGAAGCTTGAGCGTGTCCTCGGCTGACACCCATCCGTTCTCCAAAATTGCGTCCAACAAGGCGAGTTTTCCATCAACCGTCTCGTACTTGTGCTGGGCCTGTGGCTCATAGTGGCCACGGACCCAGTCGCGCTTGGCTTCGACGTCCGCAGAGTCTTCTGGGGTCAGGTCTTCGATATTCTGGGTCATAGTACCTAACGCCTGAATTAAGCCGAGCCGCGAAGCGGCTTCGGCTTGAATGAAATGTTAGGCCGCGCGCTGGGGGAGTGTGCTCGCGCATTCATCCGCCCGGTAGCCGGCCCGCGTAAACAACGTATCAAGGCGATCGTACTCGTTGTGCAGGAAGGTCGGCAGGTCCGGCCAGCGATTAGTGAACTGATGAGAATCCCGTGGCACCCGATATATCTCTAATGAAGCTTGCCGCGTAAAGACAGCCGATCCGTCCTCAGAGTAGCTGCCAAAGAACACTCGATCATCTTCTTCGTGATCTTGCAGCCGATGGAAAATGCGGGTGCACTCCGAGTGATGTGTAGCCAGATCGAATGGCTCAAACTGTGCGGATAGGTCTCGGGCATAGTGGCCACGCAGCCCCCACAGAGACAGTGAACCGAACAGCGAAAGGCCATTGCAGCTCGAAAAGAGCTCGTGAAGCTGGCCGGTAAGTGCCGGGCCATAAGCTAGCCAGGCGGACTCCGGGACAGGAGCAAAGAAGCGATGCAGATAGGCTTGTGGGAAATCCCTAGGGATATGCGCTATCAGGCGTGAACCTGTGTCGGATTCCTTCGTGCCGAGGTGTTCCCACTCTGCGAATCTCTCAAGAACGTGACTAATCATCATCAGCGGCCTAACGCTAGAATTAAGCCGAGACACGGAGTGTCTTCGGCTTGAATGAATTGTTAGCACTCAGTCCGCGAACTCAACTTGAGTTGGACTGTCAGCTTTAACATGCGTTTGATAGTAGTACTTGCCCGTAGGGCGGTCATCTCTGACGAAGTCAATCCTGGTCCGCTTTGCCACGCCAAGTACAACGACCCGACGACCCAAGACGTCTTGCAACTTGACGCCAAGACGCTGTTCCAATCGTGGAACCATCGAGCTTGGCATTTCTATTGTCAGGCATCGCTGATCTCGGTAGTCCTTCTCGGAGTTCAGGTACGTCCGGCCATCCTGCGACCCAATTGCTTTAACTGTGAGAACGAATTGGCCCCGCACCCCGTACAACGGATCTTCGTTTGCCGCACGAATTGCGTCCATTGGCTCAATCCAGCCACCAGACCCGCTGGACACCGTAGAGCATGCGGAAATGAGAGCTACTAGAGCAAAAACAATTAACGAGCGCATGAACTCCCCAGTAAGTGCTAACGCCTTATGTCTTGAGTAATCCCTACCCTAGGTGCCGAGAGCCCGGCGTGCGCGCCCGATAACGCCTCGGTGTCAGCACCACCGTAATTCAGCAGGGGCCGCACGCCGGATCTCGCGTCCTGCGCCCGGACAGTTGATCGAGGTTTCCCTCGAACTGATAAGCGTGGGCCTCGGGCGCGATGCTCTCGACCCCTCAACTGTAGCGGAGAACGGGCATGGCGGCAGTGGGCATCGACGTGGGCAAGGCTAACCTGGGCATGGCGATGGATGGGATGCCGGCCGTGGCGCGGTTTGCCAACAGCCGCAGCGGCATCGCGAAGCTGGTGAAGCGGCTGCAAGCCGTTGGCGCCTCACGGATCGTGGTGGAAGCCACTGGCGGCTATGAGGAGCCGCTGCTGGAGGCGTGTTGCGACGCCGGTCTTTGGGTGGCCCGGGTCAACCCGCGTCAAGCACGCGACTTTGCCCGCGCGACTGGCGAGTTGGCCAAGACCGATGCCATTGATGCCCGTTTGCTGGCGCTGATGGCGCGATTGTTCGCCGATCGCCTGCGTCCGTACGCGGCAGCTCAGCCTTGGCAGCGCGAGTTACGCGACTGGTTGCGGCGACGCGGCCAGGTCGTGGTGGTGCTGCAGGCGCAGAAGCAGCAAGCGGCGATGGCGTCGACGGCCGTCCGAGCGCTGACGGCGCGCACCGTGGCGGCACTGGCGCGCGAACTGGCAGCCATCGATCGCGCCGTGCAGGCCCTGATCAAGCAGCACGCGACGCCCGCGCTGCGCTCCAGCAAGGGACTGGGGCCGGTGTTTCAGGCGACCATGCTGGCG
>NZ_AVPU01000061.1 GCF_000768355.1 Lysobacter daejeonensis GH1-9 | reverse complement strand
GACTTCGGCGGACATTTGCCCGGCAATACCGGCAAAATGCACGCGGATCGCGGTCTTCGGCATGCGCCCGGCTCGATTCGAGGGCCGGGCGCTTCGCACAACGGAAACAGATCGAGTGCTCAGGCGATCGCCCCGCCGCCATCCACCCGCACCGTCGAGCCGGTCGCATACGGCGTGCCGATCAGGTAGGCGATGGCGTTGGCGACGTCCTCGGCCTGCCCCACCCGCCTGGCCGGCAAGCGGGCCGCGGCCGCGTCGTACATCTTCTGCCGCTCCGCTTCGTCCATCTTCGACCACAGCGGCGTGGCGATCAGGCCGGGCGAGACGGCATTCACCCGCACTGGCGACAGTTCCAGCGCCAGGCCGCGCGCCAGCGCCTCCAGCGCGGCGTTGATGGCGCCCTGCAGCACCGCGCCCTTGCTCGGACGCACGCTGAGGTAGCCCGACACCAGGGTCAGCGATCCGCCTTCGGCGATGTCCGCCGCGCGCGCCACCCGGTAGGCGCCCCAGAACTTGCTGTCCATCGCGGCGTAGGCGTCGGCCAGCGCCAGGCCGCGTACCGGGCCGCTGGGCGTCTGCGCCGCGGAGACCACGACATGATCGAAGGTCCCGGCCTGGGCGAAGAAGGCCTGCACCGCCGCATCGTCGGTGGCGTCGAGCGTGGCGGTGCGCACGCCGGCACCGATGTCTGCTGCGGCGGCGTCGAGCTTGGCCTGATTGCGCGAGGCGATGGTGACCTCCGCGCCCAGCGCCAGCAGCGCCTTGGCCGCAGCGGCACCGATGCCGGAGCTTCCGCCCACCACCAGGACGCGTTGCGAAGCGAGTGTGTTCATGGATTGCACTCCTGGGAAAAGGCCGCGCGGACGCAGCCCCAAAGCAAGAAAAGGTCAGATGGTTTCGGTTTCGCGCACGGTGTCCGGGCTACGCAGCGCGAACGCGGCGATCTCGTCCTTGCGCAGGAAGGCCACGCCCGGATGGCGGCAGGCATACGCCAGGAACGCGTCCCACACCCGCACCATCTGCGGCGTGCCGCTGATGCGGTCGTGGGCGCTGAGCGACATCATGCGGCGACGGCGGCCGGCCTCCTCGTACAATTGGTCGAACTCGCGCGTGATCTGCGCCAGGAACGCGTCTGGCGAGTAGTTGCGGCCTTCGACCAGTTGGATGTCGTTGTTGCGCAGGCTGTAGGGCACCACCACGAAGTCGTGTCCGTTGACCTGTTCGATGAACGGTTCGTCGCGGCTGAGGTCATCGATGTGGTACTGGTAGCCCAGCTCCTGCAGCAGCGACAGCGTGTTCGGCCCACGCCGCAGCCAGTTGCAGTTGTAGCCCTGCGGCCGCTGCCCGGTCACCGTTTCGACCATGTCGCGCGCCGCGAGAAGGAAGCCGCGCTCTTCTTTACGGCTCATCGCGTACTGCGAGCTCCAGCGCGGGCCATGCGCGGCGGCTTCATGGCCGCGTGCGACGATCTCCCGTGCCAGCTGCGGATGCCGCTGCACGGCCTCGCCGATCATGTGCGAGGTCACCTTGACCCCGTGCCGATCCCACAGATCCAGCATGCGTGGGATGCCTTCGCGGTAGCCGTAGGCGAACCAGGTGTTGGCGGCCGGGTCCGATGGCACTTCCGGCGGGAAATCGACTTTCGGGAACGGGCTGTCGGTGCCCTTGGGCGGCTGCCCGCCGGCTTCGAACTGCATCGAGATCGACACGACCAGGCGGATGCCGTCGGGCCAGAACGCGCCCGCGGCGCGTCCGGGCTTGGACGAAGCCGCGCGCGTCGGCGCCTGTGCCTGCGGCGCGGCTGCGGCCTGATTCGCCAGGACCGCACCGGCGGCAAGCATGCCGGCACCGGCGCCGGCCTGGACCAGGAAACTGCGGCGTCCGGCATCGGCAGGGAAAAGGATTTCGTTGTTCATTGCGTCGATTCCTTATTGGGCCACCAGGCCGAGCTGCTGGAACAGGGTGAGGTTGTCCTCGATGTGCCAGTTGTCGGCGATGCGGCCGTCCTTGATCCGGTAGATGTCGGTGGCGATGAAGTCGATGGCCTGACCGTGGCCCTGGGTCTGCTTGGGCCTGCTGTCCTGGGGCGCGCCGTTCTGGAGCACACCGCTGAAGTGGCCGCGGAAATGCAGGTGCACCACCACCCGGTCGCCGGCCACGATCATCTGCTCGATCTCGCAATGCAGGTCGGGGATGGCCTTGCGCATCGTCGCCGAAGCCAGCAACGGCCCTTGCGTGCCCTGCGCCCGTCCGGCCGGCAGGGTGCGGTCGGTGAAATCCGGCGCCAGCGCGGCCTGGGCCAGCGCGGCGTCGCCGGTGCTCCAGAAGCTGGCGTAGCGGCGCGCGGCCAGGATCCGCGCTGCGGTCCGCGCATCCGCCACGGGCGTGTCGGTGATCAGCGTCAGGGGTTCGAGCAACGGAACCGGCGCGGCCAAGGCCGTCGGCGCGCTGCCGGCGAGGATCAGCGCGCCCGCTGCGAACAGCGTGCGGGGATATCGGTGAGACAGGAACTTCGACATGGGGGTCTCCAGAAGCGCGGAGGATGCGCGGACGGTCCCATCATCTATTTCCCGATTGGCGGTAAATACGGGAATCCATAAGATGGATAATCTGCGATTCGCAAATAATCATTCCCGGGATGATCGACAACCTGCCCAACCTGGTGGCCTTCGACCGCATCGTCTCCAGCGGCAGCCTGTCGGCGGCCGCGCGCGAGCTGGACCTGTCGCTGGCGGTGGTCAGCAAGCGCCTGGCGCAGCTGGAAGCGAGCCTGGGCGTGCGCCTGCTCCAGCGCACCACCCGGCGCCAGGCGCTGACCGAGGAAGGCACGCTGTTCCACGCCCAGGTGGTGCGCATCCTGGCCGAGGTCGACGCCGCCGAAGCGCTGCTGTCACGCCGCCGCCATAGCGTGAGCGGGCTGTTGCGGATGACCGCACCCGGCGACTTCGGCCGGCGCTGGGTGGCGCCGATCCTGGGCGACTTCCAGCGCCTGCATCCGCAGCTGAGCGTGCAACTGGAGCTGACCGACGCGGTGGTCGATCTGGTCGCCCATGGCCTGGACCTGGCGGTGCGCTTCGGCAGCCTGGCCGATTCTTCGCTGATCGCGCGTCCGCTGGCGCCCAACTACCGCGTGCTGTGCGCCGCGCCGGCCTACCTGCAGGCGCATGGCGCGCCAGCGCATCCGGGCGAATTGACCGCGCACCGCTGCATCGTGATCGGCGACCAGCCCCGCGCCGAGTGGCGCTTCCAGGGCGAGCAAGACGTGACCGTGCGGGTGCACGCGGCGCTGCTCACCAACGACGGCGGCGCGGCCAACGCCTGGGCCCTGGCCGGCGCCGGCGTCGCACTGAAGTCGATCTGGGACGTGGGCGACGACCTCGTCGCCGGCCGCCTGCAGCGCCTGCTGCCGGCGTATTCCATCGCCGCCGCGCCGCTGCATGCGATCTACCCGCACAGCGGCCACCTGCCGTTGCGCGTGCGCGCCTTCGTGGACTATCTGCGCGAGCGCCTGGGTCAGGCGTGGCGCTGGGGCATGGGCTGAAGAATCCCGTCGGCGCGCGCGGCGCGGCTGCCGGCGTTCGCCAAAGGCAGCTGGGGCGGCGAATGGCATCCGGACTTCACCCCACAACCCGGCGACACCGTGGTCAAGGAGCACTGGGGCGGCAGCGGCTTCGCCAACACCGATCCGTAATGCCGTATCCGCTGACACCTCGGTCAGTGACTCGACGCGTTCGATCGCCGGCTGGCCATTGCCTTACTGGCCGATGAGGTGGTCTGCCTGGC
>NZ_AVPU01000059.1 GCF_000768355.1 Lysobacter daejeonensis GH1-9 | reverse complement strand
CGCGGCGCGGAGGCTCGCGGGTGGCGCCTGGCTCGGGGCCGGCCTTTTCCAGCGTCTCGCGCACCGTGCCGGCCAGCTGCTGCGCCTCCTTGCGCGCGGTTTCGGACACCGAAAGCGCGCCGCTGGCCTGCAGGCGCTGCAGCGACTGGCCGGCCAGGCGCATGCCGGCGATGGTCAGCACGCTGTCGGCCACGCGGTCTTGCGGGTCGCGCTGCAGCACTTCCTCGGCGGCGACGATGGCACGGCCGTAGCGGCCGGCGTCGAACAGCAGCTGCGCCGAGCGCACCCACGGTTCCTTGCGGGTGGGGTCGGCCTTGGCAGCGTCGGCGAAAGCGATCAGCGCGGGCTCGACGCGGCCGGCGGCCACGTGCGCCTCGGCGGCGGTGAAGAGCTTCTCGTACTGCCGGGGCTTGGCCGCCGACGCCGGGCCAGGCGCGACCAACAGCAGCACGAGCGCGCAGAAGACGGGGGCAAGAAAGGCACGCGCAACGGCGGCCGAGCGTATGCAACGCATGCGGTTCACTCTCCATGTGTGGCCCGTGAGGGCCTGGTCCTTGGGTCAAGCGCGGCATCCGCGGATGCCCGGAACCGGTATAGTGGCCCCGTCCGCGATCGTCAACCATGACGTCACGGCATGGATATTCTTACCTGAAACCGCGACCGTTGTCAGCGCCGCCTGCGCGCACCGGTCCGGCAACAGGCCAGCAAGGAGCTTCACGCCATGGATTGCCACCCCGCCGCACGCCGGCCCGCGCACGTGCGCGCCCCGGTATCGCCTTCGTACCTTCGCCCGTTGTTGTCCACCACGCTGCGAGCCTGCCTGATGGCATGCGCGTTGCTGTCGTGGCTGACCGGTTGCGCCAGCGGTGGCGGCCTTGGCGGCACGGTTGACCGCACGCTGGCCGCCGTGGGCCTCAAGGATGCACAGGCGGTGGCCGACCAGCAGCGCACGGTCACGCTGGAACTGCACGGCGCGGGCAACCTCAACGCGGGCAGTGGCCGCAAGGGTGTCGCGCTGGTGGTGCGTGTGTACCAGCTGCGCGACGCGCAACGCTTCGAACAACTGCCGATGGCGCGCTTCCTCGACGCGCAGGCCGAACGCGATGCGCTGGGCGATGACCTGGTCGACGTCAGCGAGCGCGTTCTGCTGCCCGGCGAACAACAACAGTGGCCATTGCGCCTGGCCGACGATGCCCGCCATCTGGGCGTGGTCGCGCTCTTCCGCCACCCGGGCGACGGCCCGTGGCGCTTCCTGTTCGACGGCCGCAAGGCGCGCCAGCAGGGCGTCGTCATCGGCGCCCATGCGTGCGCGCTGACCACCGCCAGCCCCGCGCTGGCCACGGTGATGTCCGGCGACCCGATGAGCCTGTCGGGCGTGCACTGCGGCGGTTGAGGCGCGCGGCTTTGTAGTAACCTCGCCACGCGGCAACGGATGGCCGGCGCACCCGACGGGTGACGCATTTGCTGGGCGTGCCGCAGGCGCCACCCAACCACGCAGGGATGCCATGAGCAGGATGTCGAAGGTTTTCTGGGGCGAAGGTCTGTTCCTGCGCCCGCAACATTTCCAGCGCCAGGACGCGTACCACGAGGCGCGCGTACACGACCTCGGCACCGCACTGCACCCGTATCCGTGGGGCCTGCGCGAGGCGCGCTTCGACCCGCAGGCCATCAGCAGCGGCACCTTCCGCGTGTTGCAACTGTCGCTGGTGTTCCCCGATGGCGAGAGCCACCACGCCCCCGGTGCGCAGCCGTTGCCCGAAGCGGTGTCGCTGGCCAGCCTGCCGGCCGGCGTGCAGTCGACCACGCTGTACGCGGCGTTGCCGCTGCTGCGCGAACACGGCGGCAACTGCGCCGATGCCGAGGCGGCGGTGGCGGCGCGCTACGCGCAGGCCAACCAGCCCACCGCCGACCTGTACACCGATGCCGGCGAGGCGGAGCTGGCCTACCTGCGCCAACGCGTGCGCATCCTCACCGAAGACGAGCCACGCGATGCGTACACCGCACTGCCGATCGCACGCGTGCGCCGCACCGCCACTGGCGGTTTCGAACTGGACGACGAGTTCATCGCACCGGCGCTGCACATCGATGCCTCGCCGGCGCTGCTGCTGCGCCTGCGCCGGCTGCTGGATGGCCTGCAGGCCAAGACCGAGGCGCTGTACGGGCACCATCACGCGCCGTCGCAGTCGGTGATCGAGTTCCGCTCCGGCGACATCGCCTCGTTCTGGCTGCTGCACACCGCCAACAGCGCATTCGCCGCGCTGTCGCACTGCTTCCGCCACCCGGGCCTACACCCCGAGCGCCTGCACCAGGAACTGCTGCGGCTGGCCGGTGCGCTGCTGACCTTTTCCGCCAGCCACACGCTGGCCGACTTGCCGGCGTACGACCATGCGCGCCCGGAGGACGGCTTCGCGCCGCTGTTCGCGATCATCCGCGAGCTGATCGACACAGTGATTTCCGCGCGCTACTTCCAGATCGCGCTGAGCGAGGTGAAGCCGTCGTTCCATCTCGGCCGCCTGGATTCGCAGCGCATCGACGAAGGCTGCGCGTTCTATCTGGGCGTGGCCGCCAACCTGCCGGGACCGGAACTGGTGCAGACGGTGCCGGTGCGGTTCAAGGTCGGCGCGCCGGACGACGTGGACAAGTGCGTGCTCTCGGCGCTGCCGGGCGTGAGGCTGGTGCACGCCGCACAGGTACCGGCCGCGATTCCGGTGCGGCCGGGCATGCACTACTTCGCGGTGGAGCCGCGCGGCCCGCTGTACGAACGCATGCTCAAGGCGCAGTCGCTGACCATCTACGTCCCCGCCGGCGTGCACGACCTCAAGCTCGAACTCATCGCGGTGGCCCCATGACCTACCCCCAACCCCCGATCCCGCAGGGCGTGCCCTCGCTCGCGGCCCTGGCGCAGGCCGCGAGCGAGCCGACCACGTCGGTGCGCAGCCTGGTCGACCTGTTCGCCGACGGCTTCCACCTGTTGATGCTGCTCAAGCAGGGGCGGCTGCCGCCGGAGGCCGAGCGCTTCGCGGCGTCGGTGCAGCAGTTGCTGGACCGGATCGAACGCGGCGCGGTCAAGCTCGGCATCGCCGCGGAGGACGTGTACGCGGCCAAGTACGCATTCTGCGCAGCGGTGGACGAGGCGCTGCTGTCGCAGCCGTCGCCGCTGCGCGAGGACTGGGAACGCAACCCGCTGCAGTTGCGCCTGTTCGGCGAACACCTGGCCGGCGAGCACTTCTTCGAACGGCTGGACCAGCTGCGCGCGCAGGGCGCACCGCGGCTGGCCTCGCTGGAGGTGTACCACCACTGCCTGCTGCTGGGCTTCGAGGGGAAGTACCGGCTGGAGGGGCCGGAGAAGCTTGGCTACCTGACCGCGCGGCTGGGCGACGAGATCATTTACCTCAAGGGGCGCCGCACAGCGTTCGCGCCGCACTCGTTGCCACCGGACCGGGTGGCGCACACGCTGCGCCGGGTGGTGCCAGTGTGGGCGCCGGTGGCCGTGTTTGGCGCGCTGGCGTTGCTGGCCTTCCTCGGTTTCCGCGGACTGCTGGGGCGCGACACCGAGCAGCGCTTGGGGCAACACCGGGAAGTGGTGGAGCTGCCGGCACGGACCGCGCACCTGACCATCACCCTGCCCTGAACCGCGTGTTGAAGGGGCCTTGCCTGCCCGGGAGCGGCCAGCGGGGGTCACGGCCGCCCCCGAGTGCGATAAACTGGCGGGCGGGATTCCCGGCCAGGCTGCCGGTCCGGCGGCACCCTGCCCTCAGGCAGGCGCGGCGGGACCGCGCTCAGCGGGACTCGTTTGACTAGCGGTCGCACCTGGTGCGGCCTTGGATTGACGACTACGCGCGGCCCTGACCGGACGCGCGCCATAGGTGGATCGTGCGCAATTACGACCTCGAATTCCTCAAGCACTTCTCGATGGTGATCGGCTTCCTGGTGGTGCTGACGCTGGGCCTGATCCTGGGCGCGATGTACCTGCATGGCACCCTGCCGGGCGAGGTGGACCCGAAGGCCGCCGCCCGCACCGAGGCGCGCATTGCGCCGGCCGGCGCGGTGTATGCCGGTGCGACCGGCGCCGCTGCGCAGCAGGCCGCTGCGG
>NZ_AVPU01000058.1 GCF_000768355.1 Lysobacter daejeonensis GH1-9 | reverse complement strand
ACCGAACCGGTTGGTCTTGAGCAGTCGATCAACCAGATTCCCGGCGTGGTGAGCGTGGGTCTGTTCGCGCGTCGGCGCGCGGATGTGGTGATTGTGGGTGGCGAGCCGCCGATCGTGTATTGAGCGCATCCGCACGAAGCAAGCGGCGGGGCATTCCGTAGCGCAAGAAGCCACCCTTGGGGGTGGCTTTTTTGTTGCCCGGTCTGGGGCGCTGGCGGCGCCTCACGCGGAGCGTAACAGGGGTGGCAGGCCGAGCGGGAAGCAGCCAGTGCTGCGGATTGACCGCGCGACCACGCCGCGGCGCCGCCGGTCTGCGGCTTTTGTCGCGCGCAAAAGAAGAAGGCCGGATCCTGTTGGATCCGGCCTTCTGGGTAAAGCCCCTGGCGATGACCTACTCTTGCATGGCTTGAGCCACACTACCATCGGCGCGTGTGCGTTTCACTTCCGAGTTCGGAATGGGATCGGGTGGTTCCACACAGCTATTATCACCAGGGAGAGGGTGGAGGGTCGCGGGTCTCGATGGACTGAGTCGCGCACACGCTCTCGTTGGGTGCTTCGGAACAGATCGATGGGCTGATCTGCCGTCGGCGAATAGTTTGGAATGTAGCGAGGTATTGTGCCGAACGTCGAACGTGTCGTCGAGTCCAAGGCCACTTGAGGTTATATGGTCAAGCCACACGGATCATTAGTACAGGTTAGCTCAATCCATTGCTGGACTTACACACCCTGCCTATCAACCACCTGGTCTTGATGGTTCCTTTAGGGGAGTCAAGCTCCCGGGAGATCTCATCTTGAGGCGCGCTTCCCGCTTAGATGCTTTCAGCGGTTATCGCTTCCGAACATAGCTACCCGGCAGTGCCACTGGCGTGACAACCGGAACACCAGAGGTTCGTCCACTCCGGTCCTCTCGTACTAGGAGCAGCCCCTCTCAAATCTCCAACGCCCACGACAGATAGGGACCGAACTGTCTCACGACGTTCTGAACCCAGCTCGCGTACCACTTTAAATGGCGAACAGCCATACCCTTGGGACCGACTACAGCCCCAGGATGTGATGAGCCGACATCGAGGTGCCAAACACCGCCGTCGATATGAACTCTTGGGCGGTATCAGCCTGTTATCCCCGGAGTACCTTTTATCCGTTGAGCGATGGCCCTTCCATACAGAACCACCGGATCACTAAGACCTACTTTCGTACCTGCTTGATCCGTCGATCTTGCAGTCAAGCACGCTTATGCCTTTGCACACAGTGCGCGATGTCCGACCGCGCTGAGCGTACCTTCGTGCTCCTCCGTTACACTTTGGGAGGAGACCGCCCCAGTCAAACTACCCACCATACACGGTCCCCGATCCGGATTACGGACCTAGGTTAGAACGTCAAGCACGACAGGGTGGTATTTCAAGGTTGGCTCCGCCCCAGCTAGCGCCAGGGTTTCATAGCCTCCCACCTATCCTACACAGACGAACTCAACGTTCAGTGTAAAGCTATAGTAAAGGTTCACGGGGTCTTTCCGTCTTGCCGCGGGAACGCTGCATCTTCACAGCGATTTCAATTTCACTGAGTCTCGGGTGGAGACAGCGCCGCTGTCGTTACGCCATTCGTGCAGGTCGGAACTTACCCGACAAGGAATTTCGCTACCTTAGGACCGTTATAGTTACGGCCGCCGTTTACTGGGGCTTCGATCAAGAGCTTCGCCTTGCGGCTGACCCCATCAATTAACCTTCCAGCACCGGGCAGGCGTCACACCCTATACGTCCACTTTCGTGTTTGCAGAGTGCTGTGTTTTTGATAAACAGTCGCAGCGGCCTAGTTTCTGCGACCCCCCTCAGCTCAACCATGCATATGGTCACCAAGAGGGGTGTACCTTCTCCCGAAGTTACGGTACCAATTTGCCTAGTTCCTTCACCCGAGTTCTCTCAAGCGCCTGAGAATTCTCATCCTGCCCACCTGTGTCGGTTTACGGTACGGTCTGCGTAAGCTGAAGCTTAGGAGCTTTTCCTGGAAGCGTGGTATCAGTCACTTCGTCCTAATGGACTCGTCTCGGTGCTCGGTGTTGAAGGATCCCGGATTTGCCAAAGATCCACACCTACCGCCTTTCCCCCGGACAACCAACGCCGGGTAGACCTAACCTTCTCCGTCCCTCCATCGCACTTACGCGAGGTGCTGGAATATTAACCAGCTTCCCATCGACTACGCATTTCTGCCTCGCCTTAGGGGCCGACTCACCCTGCGTCGATTAACGTTGCGCAAGGAAACCTTGGGCTTTCGGCGTGCGGGCTTTTCACCCGCATTATCGTTACTCATGTCAGCATTCGCACTTCCGATACCTCCAGCAGACTTCTCAATCCACCTTCGCAGGCTTACGGAACGCTCCTCTACCGCGCATAACAAAGTTATGCACCCCAAGCTTCGGTTCTGTGCTTAGCCCCGTTAAATCTTCCGCGCAGACCGACTCGACCAGTGAGCTATTACGCTTTCTTTAAAGGGTGGCTGCTTCTAAGCCAACCTCCTGGCTGTCTGTGCCTTTCCACATCGTTTTCCACTTAGCACAAAATTTGGGACCTTAGCTGTGGGTCTGGGTTGTTTCCCTTTTCACGACGGACGTTAGCACCCGCCGTGTGTCTCCCATGCAGTCCGTCTTGGTATTCGGAGTTTGCAATGGTTTGGTAAGTCGCAATGACCCCCTAGCCATAACAGTGCTCTACCCCCAAGAGGATACACATGAGGCGCTACCTAAATAGCTTTCGAGGAGAACCAGCTATCTCCGGGTTCGATTAGCTTTTCACTCCTAATCACACCTCATCCCCGACCTTTGCAACGGGCGTGGGTTCGGGCCTCCAGTACCTGTTACGGTACCTTCACCCTGGGCATGACTAGATCACCCGGTTTCGGGTCTACAGCCCGCGACTATGCGCCCTATTCAGACTCGGTTTCCCTTCGCCTCCCCTATACGGTTAAGCTTGCCACGAACTGTAAGTCGCTGACCCATTATACAAAAGGTACGCAGTCACCCCGAAGGGCTCCTACTGCTTGTACGCACACGGTTTCAGGGTCTATTTCACTCCCCTCTCCGGGGTTCTTTTCGCCTTTCCCTCACGGTACTGGTTCACTATCGGTCGGTCAGGAGTATTTAGCCTTGGAGGATGGTCCCCCCATGTTCAGACAGGGTTTCTCGTGCCCCGCCCTACTCGATTTCATCGCATGAGCCCTTTCGCATACAGGGCTATCACCTTCTATGGCCGGCCTTTCCAGACCGCTTTGCTAAAACTCATGCAACTTAAGGGCTAGTCCCCGTTCGCTCGTCACTACTAAGGGAATCTCGGTTGATTTCTTTTCCTCCGGGTACTTAGATATTTCAGTTCTCCGGGTTTGCTTCCAGCAGCTATGTATTCACTGCAGGATACTGCTTGCGCAGTGGGTTTCCCCATTCGGACATCGCGGGATCAAAGCTTATTGCCAGCTCCCCCGCGCTTTTCGCAGGCTATCACGTCCTTCATCGCCTCTGACCGCCAAGGCATCCACCGTGTGCGCTTATTCGCTTGACCATATAACCCCAAGTCGCCTCAGGGTCGTCTGTGCCCGGGGGTACAAAGCCCGGACGCGAATATAACGACTCAATTATTAGGGACTTTCGTCCCCGCCTTAGCCTCTACGACACGTCATGGACATTCGTCTCAAAACGCTCGCTACATTCCAGTTTTCAAAGATCAGCCACCTGGCCTCAACGCCCGGCGGTATCAATTCTTTATGTATGCGCAGTATTCAAAGTTCGCGGGATGGTGGGTCTGGGAGGACTCGAACCACCGACCTCACCCTTATCAGGGGTGCGCTCTAACCACCTGAGCTACAGACCCAAAAGTCGCACTCAGGAATGGTGGAGCTTGTCGGGATCGAACCGACGACCCCCTGCTTGCAAAGCAGGTGCTCTCCCAGCTGAGCTAAAGCCCCATGTATAAACAGGGACGCTCCCGCGGCCGTTGCCTCGCGGCAACTACCAGGAACTTTGAATGCAGGTCACTTGTGCGGACGCCTGACAGGCAATTTGCTGTCTTTAGTCTCTAAAGGAGGTGATCCAGCCGCACCTTCCGATACGGCTACCTTGTTACGACTTCACCCCAGTCATGAATCACTCCGTGGTAACCGTCCCCCTTGCGGTTAGACTAGCTACTTCTGGAGCAACCCACTCCCATGGTGTGACGGGCGG
>NZ_AVPU01000057.1 GCF_000768355.1 Lysobacter daejeonensis GH1-9 | reverse complement strand
AGCCGCTTCGCGGCTCGGCTTAATTCAAGCGTTAGGCCCGCATGATGCGCATATTTGCTATCACACTGCTTCTGTTGGTTGCCTTCCCAGTCTTAGCTCAAGAGTGCTCCGCCACAGATGCTCAGGCTGTTGAGAGTTCCGTTGACTCTCTTGATTCGTGGGGATCCATCCATGCCGCGTACCAACGCTATAGCTATTGCGATGATGGCGCTATCGCTGAGGGATTCACGGATAGAGTAGTCCACCTTCTTGCCACGCAATGGGCCTCGCTCAGCCAGGTCCGGCGGCTCATAGCTCATGACCCCGAGTTCCAGGATTTCGTCCTCCGGCACATCAATGCCTCCGCGCTCACGTCCGAGCTTGATCGTGTCGCCCACTTGGCAAGGCATCAGTGTCCGCGGTCGGCTACTCTGCTCTGCAATCAAATTGCCGAGGCTGCCAGTGAGCGGTAGCGTACCTAACAGTTCATTCAAGCCGAAGCCGCTTCGCGGCTCGGCTTAATTCAGGCGTTAGGCGGCATAGGAGAGTTCATGGCAGTTCGATCGCTAGACACACCACTTGAGATTGACGGCGATCCTGATGCCACAGAGATGATCCGCGTCTGGCTTGCCCATGACGACGTGCACGTTTCTCTTTTACTTGGCATGTGGGCGGATGCGGAGGACTGTGACGTGGATGAGCGGGATGCTTGGGGCAATCTGCTTGCTGACGTCGCTCAGCACATTGCCAACGGCATGGCACAGAGCCATGGCTGGGACAAGCAACAGACACTCGCACGCATCAAGCAGGGCTTCCTGGAAAACATGGAGTACAAGGAAGGCAAGGTCACGGGTGGCTACGTTGGCTAGCACGCCGCCTAACAGTTCATTCAAGTCGAAGCTGCTTCGCAGCTCGACTTAATTCAAGCGTTAGGCATGTTCAATCTCTTTCGCGCACGAAAAACATCGAGCATTGAGGTTGCCAGAGACCACAACGATCTCTTAGTTCGGATGGGCAACGTGATCAAGAGCAACCAGCTTGCGCTTGATGCACTCGGAGACGACCACGGAGATGTTGACCTTAGGCTCGTAGAGCGAATTGATGAGGTACTGGTTCCGCTTATTGGGCCTAGCGGCATTGATGAAGAGTCATGGTTTCAAAGCATGGATTTCTACGGGGATGGCATTCGGCACCTGGAGTTCCGTCCAAGCAAATTCCCTCTGAACGCTATCCCCGCATTACAGGCTCTTTTGGTATCGGAGCATGAGCCATTTGGCATCCTTTGCTGGGCACCACGCGCCGAGGACGGGCAGCCCGGGGATCATGAAGGTTTGGTAATTTTTAGCGGCAAGCTGCTTCTCACCTCAGGATTGGCAAGTGAGTCAGCGCATGCCTAACAATTCATTCAAGCCGAAGCCGCTTCGCGGCTCGGCTTAATTCAGGCGTTAGACCGCACAGATGCGTCATCTCCAACTGTTCGCAGACTACTTCCAGTTCTACGTGCAGGATGAGCCTGCCAGCGGTGACCTATCGGACGCATGGTCTCAGGACGCGGTTGAGCGTCTTTTGGCCGTTGCACCTGGAGTAGTAGGCGTCGGGACAATAAGTAACAGCAACGTGCCCGTTACGGTCGAGGTATTGGATGCGTCCCCATTCGATGACTCGTCAGCCTTTGACCAAGTTAATGAGTGCACTCTGGTCGTTACCCAAGGCCCGCTGGTTGTTGCCGGCTGTACGGACTACTTCCCGGACGCCGCCCGCATCCCGGCTCAACCCGGCATCTACAGAGTTAGGGTCAGCTATCGCATAGCCGATGCGCCGAGCGCTCATGAGTTGTATCGTCTGCAACTCTGGCCAGCGCCCGCCATTGAACCCACCGTGGTCAAGTCGCGTGCGGCCTAACAGTTCATTCAAGCCGAAGCCGCTTCGCGGCTCGGCTTAATTCGGGCGTTAGGCCACTATGATTCGTCTACTTCTGTTAGTTCCACTAATCCTGCTCGTATCCGCGTGTTTGAGCGCACCGAAATCTTCCTGCCACGCCAGGATTGCCAAAGCACAAGCAGGTTACGACGCGGCTGAGGCAGGCCTCGAAGTGGCTAGCGCTGCGGCCGAAATGGCTCCCGGCCCCCAGATGTTTGGTCGTGTAGCATCTGCGGCTGCGGACGTCGCTGGGGCAAAGGACGCACTGGATTCCGCTCGGAAAGAGTGCGGTTCCGTGCCCTAACAGTTCATTCAAGCCGAAGTTGCTTCGCAACTCGGCTTAATTCAAGCGTTAGGGTCCACGTTTATGTCTCTAGCCGCACGCATCAAAGACGCAAGGACTAGGGCAGGTCTCAGTCAGGCTGAGCTTGCAAGACGGTGCGGCATTGCTGCTCCGTCGCTTCACGATCTTGAGAGTGGAAAGTCTAAGTCAACGCGGCAAACAACGTTGCTTCGACTATCTAAAGCGTTGGGCAAGTCGCCTGAGTGGCTGGCGTTCGGGGATGGGGACGGCGATGGAAGTCCATCAGTTGTCACAGCAGACTCAACAGAAACAAAGTTCGAGAGAGACTTTTTGGCCGACTTTCGCAAGCTGACGGCTGTTGAGAAGAAGGTTGTCGTCCGCATGGTTCGCAGCTTGGCAATCGATAAGTGAGCCCTAACAATTCATTCAAGTCGAAGCCACTTCGTGGCTCGACTTAATTTAGGCGTTAGGCCGCGGAGAGACTCCGCAGGACAATGTATTCTCACTACTCCAGAGGGCGTATGACTCGGAACCTATTTGTTGAACTGCTTGCAGGTGCCGCGATCGCAGTCCTTGCTCATAATCCAGCCGCAGCCCAGCCAAGTCCGGTGAGCCCTTCGGCGGACGTTCGCCGCTTGATGATGAACGGATCAGTTAACGCGGCCAAGGAGAAACTCACTTCCTGCGCAGATGCGCAGGATGCGGAGTGTCAGTACTTGCTTGCTGAATGGATTGAACGAGGCGAGCTGTACCAACGTGACCTCGAGGCCGCAAGGAACCTTTACACGCTCTCATACCGCAATGGGTACGAGAAGGCAGGCTCCGCGATCCTTCGTCTTGCTAAACAATCCGATACGAATGGCTCGGTGGCCTCGGCCAAGCCATCTACCCCCACGGCATCGGATAAGAGCCAATCACCATCGTCCATGACAAAGCCCACGACAAGTCAAGTTGCCGCGCCGCCAGTTGCCAACGAGTCGTGGAACGCAACGAGAAATGACAAGGCATTGGCAAGCGCGGAGCGCTATCCCGCCACGCCTAGCTCAGCTCTTCAGCAGTCTGAGCGCAACTGGTCCGTTGCGGAGCGCACGGACAGGCTTGCAAAAGCGCCTGATTTCTTTGGGTTTCAGCTCGACGAGTTGGATGACAGCTCCTTGCTTAAGTTGAGTAACGCAACCTGCGATGCACCTCCCTCATATATGTATAGAACGTGCAACGGAGACGTAAACACATCGATTGGCGCTGCTAAAATGGCCCTTGAGATGTATGGCGGGCGAACCCATAAGCTGACCGTTTCGATGGAGGGTAAAACCGCTTGCGACTCTCTAGAGGCGTTTGCTCGAGATCGGTACGGCCGACATAGGTTGATTGCAAGTAGATTTGCCGGAGCTCTAATCAATCGCGCAATGGCGGAGGGCAATGACCCGGAGAGCTTGAAGTTTCAGGTTTGGAATAACGCCCAAAAGGATGTATGGACCCTAGCGCTTGGTCGATCCGAGACACGACAAGTCTGCTTCTTTGGGCTGGCTCCTGGCCAAGGTGCCAAGGAGTAAAATTTCTCACCCACTCAAGCCGGAGCCTCTCTTCGCGGCCCCGCCATAAGGAAGGATTGCCAATGAACGACAAGGTTTTCTTGATCATAGAGAGCGCGGACGTGCATTGTCTTGTGGAGATCCCGCCCATGGGCTTGTCTGGATACCGGCAGCACGGCGGCCCCTTTGTTGGCACATCCCCATTCTTTACGGTCTTTGCCAAAGAGTCGGTAGCCCCCGACCTTGTAGCTAAGATTGTGGCAAGTTACGCGCCCAGCGCGGCCTAACAATTCGTTCAAGCCGAAGCCGCTTCGTTCCGGCAAATGTGGCAGAAAGAGCCTGCCTCATTTGCCTCCACTACGCGTCTCGGCTTAACTCAAGCGTTAGGGCGCTCATGGAAGAATCTCGGCCGTATCGATTCAAGATCTCGCTCCGCCTCCGTCATCCTCAGACGGAGCTTTCTGCGTGTTCCTCCGAGTTCGGTTTGGAGCCATTCCGGCAGTGGTCGTCCGGCCAGGAGCGTACTTCTCCGCGTGGCAAGCCGCTCGCGGGAGTTTGGGATGACTCGTACTGGACAACTCCTCTGGAGATTCTCTCGGATGAAGATCTTGAGGACGCCTTGAGCCGCATCGGTCAATGGCTTGAGGGTCACGCGTCTTTCCTCTCCAAACACCTTGCCTCAGGAGGGTCTGCTTCCCTTTTCATAGGTTTCTTTCTTGAGGGCTTCAACTCCGGCTTTTCGCTTGACCCCTCGCTTCTGGCAAAGTACTCGTCACTTGGAGTGGCTTTGGATTTCGATGTGTATGGGCCGGATGACTCGCCAGACGCGCCCTAACAATTCATTCAAGCCGAA
>NZ_AVPU01000004.1 GCF_000768355.1 Lysobacter daejeonensis GH1-9 | reverse complement strand
CCCGCGCGGTGGCGGGCGTCCGGGGGGCGGTCGCCCCGGTGGCGGTCACGGCCCGCGCGGCTGACGAAAGACACGAAGGGCACCGCAAGGTGCCCTTCGCTTTCGCCCTGACTCAATGCCGGGTCATGGACATGATGCGCGGATGCACCAATCGCTCGTAGTCGTTCCAGCCCATCCGCACCACTTCGTCATGGCTGCCTGCATTGAAGGCAATGTCATGCTCGTGCGACAACGTGTCGGCGGCATACACGTCCATCCCGTACAGGTTGCCGAATGGCGGCATAGCGCCTACTTCGCACTCCGGGAAACGATCGATGAACTCGCTTTCGTTGGCCAGCGCCACGCTCTTCGCGCCACACGCCTGGCGCATGCGTTCAAGGCTGAGCCATTCGTTGGCGGGCATCACCGCCATCGCCAAGCGGCCGTCCACCTTGACCATGACCGTTTTCGCGACATCCTTGCCCGCCAAGTGTGCACGTCGCGCGACATCAAGCGCGGTGATGGCATGGTCATGCGGCAGCGTGTCGAAAGCTACGTCGTGAGACCGCAGGTACTGTTCAAGTCTTTGCGTGGTCATGGCGGAATCCTCCACTGCTGGAACACATTGAGTGTATCCCTGCCCTTCCGGCTGCTTGCTGCCGTATGTCGGCGGCACCATGTCCTCAGGGCGCCCCGCCATTCCGGCGGGTGGCCAGGCTCTCGAGCAGGTCGATCGGCAGCGGGAAAACGATCGTCGAACTCTTCTCCCCGGCGATCTCGGTCAGCGTCTGCAGGTAGCGCAACTGGATGGCACGGGGGTCCTCGCCGAGCAGCTTCGCGGCCCGCACCAGCATCTCCGCGGCCTGGTGCTCACCCTCGGCATGGATGATCTTGGCGCGCCGCACGCGCTCCGCCTCGGCCTGGCGCGCGATCGCGCGGACCATGGTTTCGTTGATGTCGACATGCTTGATCTCGACGTTGGCCACCTTGATGCCCCACGCGTCGGTCTGGGCGTCGAGGATGGCGCGGATGTCGCTATTGAGCCTGTCTCGCTCGGCCAGCATCTCGTCCAGGTCGTGCTTGCCCAGCACGGATCGCAACGTTGTCTGCGACAGTTGGCTGGTGGCCTCGTAGTAGTGCTCGACGTTGATGATGGCCTTCTGCGGATCGACGACCCGGAAATAGACCACCGCATTGACCTTGACGGAGACATTGTCGTGGGAGATCAAGTCCTGCGAAGGCACGTCCATGACGATGGTGCGCAGGTCCACCCGCACCATCTGCTGCACCACCGGAATCAGCAGGAACAGGCCGGGCCCTTTGACCTTCCAGAATCGCCCCAGCTGGAACACGACGGCCCGCTCGTACTCGCGCAGGATCTTGATCGCACTGGCTATCAGGGCCAGCAGGAGCAGCACCAGGGGCATCCACAGGATCATGTTCATCACGCACCTCCGGGGAGTTCGGGCCCGGGTCCGGGGGCATCCAGCGGGACGACCTGCAGAACCAGTCCATCGATGGCGGCCACGCGCACGCGGTCGCCGCGCCTGAGTGGCCTGGCGGACGCGGCCTGCCACTCCTCGCCGCGGATGCGTACGGTGCCGCGTCCGGCAAAGTCCTCCACGACCAGCGCCAGCTGGCCCAACGGACTGGCCACGTCCGCAACCACCGGCAACCGGCGCGCGCGCGTTGCAAGCCACAGTACGCCCATGAACAACAACGCACTGGCCAAGGCGATGCCGGCAATCAGTCGCCCCGGGATACCGTAGCCCGGCCCCGACGTGTCGAACATGATCAGCGAGCCGGCCACGAGCGCCACAACGCCACCGATGCCCAGCGCGCCAAAACTGGGCATGGCGAATTCCGCCGCCATCAACGCCACACCCAGCACGATCAACGCCAGCCCGGCATAGTTGACCGGCAGCACCTGCAGCGCGTACAGCGCCAGCAGCAGACAGATCGCCCCGATCACGCCAGGAAACACCGCGCCCGGGCTGTAGCCCTCGAACAGCAGTCCGTACAGGCCGATCAGCAGCAACAGGTACGCGACGGTCGGCTCGGTGATCACCGCCAACAAGCGCGTGCGCCAACCGGGCTCGAACACGTTGACCGTCGCGCCTTCCGTGACCAGCGTGACACTGCGCTCGCCCAATCGAACCGTGCGCCCATGGGCCTGGGCGAGCAATTGGGTCATGTCGCTGGCGATGAACTCAACCACCTTCGCCTCAACCGCCTGGCGTGCCGTCAGCGTCGCGGCCTCGCGCACCGCCTTCTCCGCGAATACGACATCGCGGCCGCGCAACTCGGCCAGGCTGCGCAGGTACGCCGCAGCGTCATTGATGGCCTTCCCCGCCGCGGCATCGTCAGCGGAGACAGGCGTGGCCTTGGGAGGCCTAGCGTCGTCCTCTCGCCTATCCGGTGCCTGTGCCGGATCCTTTCGCGGCGACTGGCCCGGCCCGATGGATACCGGCGTTGCAGCACCCAGCGCCGTGGCCGGCGCCATCGCCGCAAGATGGCAGGCGTAGAGGATGTAGGTTCCGGCACTGGCGGCGCGCGCGCCCTCCGGCGCGACCCATCCGATCACCGGCACCTTGGAGGCGAGGATGGCCTGGTTGATGTCACGGGTGGCGGCATCCAGCCCGCCCGGGGTGTCGATGCGCAACACCACGGCGCTGGCATCCTCGTCGGCGGCCTGTTCCAGCCCTCTGCGGACGTGGTCGCTTGTGGCCGGACCGATGCCCCCCTTGATGTCCAACAGCAACACCGAGGGAGCGCGATCCACCCTGGCAACCGTGGAGACCGGCATCGACAGCCCGCCGGCAGCCAGCCCCAACGCCAGCACCCACACCGGACGCCAACCGTGCCCACGCACGTTCATCATCGTCCCGAGGGCGGAGCGGACAGGTCCGCCCGGACGTTCAGTAAACACCCAAGCTTGTAAACGCGGCGGCAAGAGCCCGACCCGCTGCACCCGCCCTCCCGTCCACCCGGGGGTAGCGCGACCGTGCTTCCCCCCGCATGACGTTTGAACAGACACGCGAACGGACCACCCACCGTATCCAGCCAGGAGCAGGCCCACCATGAGCGAACACGTCTACAAGTCGGTCGAACTGACCGGGTCCTCCCTCGCCAGCAGTGACGACGCCGTCCGCAAGGCGATCGAGCGCGCCTCGAAGACCATCCGCGACATCCGCTGGTTCCAGGTCACCGATGTGCGCGGTCACGTGGAAGGAGGCAAGATCGCCCACTGGCAGGTCACTCTGAAGGTGGGATTCACCCTCCAGGAATAGGTGCCTGCCCCCCCAACCGGGGCTCAGCGCAGTTCGAACGCGTCCCCGTCGAGCATGGCGGGGAAGCGTTCGCGGTGTGCCCGCAACTCCGCTGCCTGCAGCGTGGTGGTGACCACCACTTCCTCGTCCGTGCACTCGCTTACCGGATGACCGAGGAAGTCGATCACCGCGCTGTCGCCACTGTAGTGCAGCCCGTTGCCGTCGGTGCCGATCCGGTTGACGCCCACCACGTAGCACAGGTTCTCGATGGCCCGGGCGCGCAGCAGCGTCTTCCACGGGTAGTTGCGCGACGACGGCCAGTTGGCCACGTACAGGGCCAGGTCGTAGTCGAGTTCGCCCGGGCGCTCCACGTCATAGCGATTGCGCGAAAACACGGGGAAGCGCAGGTCGTAGCAGACCAGCGGACAGATCCGCCAGCCTTTCCAGTCCAGCGTCAGGCGCTCGCGGCCCGCGGCATAGCGCTCGTGTTCGCGCGCGTAGCGGAACAGGTGGCGCTTGTCGTAGGTGTGCAGGGCGCCTTCCGGCGTGGCGAACAGCATGCGATTGAACACACCTTCATCGGTGCGCAACTGCACGCTGCCAGTGACGGCGGCGCCCAGCTTGGCGGCCTGCTCGCGGATCCATGCGACGGTGGGGCCGTCCATGCCTTCGGCGTTGCCGATGGCATCGTTGCTGAAGCCGCTGGTAAAGGTCTCCGGCAACACCACCAGGTCGGTGGTGCCATGCAGCGGTGCGATCAACCGGGCGTAGTAATCGCGGTTGGCGGCCGGATCGTGCCAGCGGGTGTCACCCTGGACGATGGAAACACGCAGGTCCTGCATCGGGTTCACCTCAAAGCTTCTGCAGACGTGCGATGGCCGCATCCAGCGTGGCCTCGTTCTTGGCGAAGCACAACCGCGCCAGACGCTGCCCCTTCGGTGGTTGCGCATAGAACGGCGACAGCGGAATCGCGGTCACGCCCTTCTCCACCGTCAGCCAGCGGCAGAACTCGACGTCGTCCAGGTCGCTCACCGCCGAATAGTCCACCAATTGGAAGTAACCGCCCGGCACCGGCAACGGCTTCAGCTTGGTCGTCAGCAACTGTTCGCGGAAACGGTCTCGCTTTTCCTCGTAGAAAGCACCCAGCGTTTCGTAGTGCTCCGGCTCGGCTTCGATCATCTCGGCAAACGCCGCCTGCGCCGGGGTGAACGTGCAGAAGGTGTTGTACTGGTGCACCTTGCGCAGTTCGGCCGACAGCGCGGCCGGCGCAATGCAGTAGCCCACTTTCCAACCAGTGCAGTGGTAGGTCTTGCCGAAGCTGGACACCACGAACGCGCGCTCGCGCAGTTCCGGGTAGCGCAGCACCGACTCGTGGCGCGCGCCGTCGAACACGATGTGCTCGTACACCTCGTCCGAGAGCAGGTAGATGCCGGTGTCCCGCAACAATGCCGTCAGCTGGGCAATGTCGTCGCTGGTGAACATCGCCCCGGAGGGGTTGTGCGGGCTGTTGATCATCAGCAGCCGCGTCTTCGGCGTAACCGCGGCGCGGATCGCCGCCCAATCCGGAGCGAAGGTCGCCGGGTCCAGCGCCACGTGCACCGCCACGCCGCCCGCCAGGTCGATGGCGGGCTCATAGCAGTCGTAGCACGGGTCCAGCACGATCACCTCGTCACCGGCGCGGACGACCGCGGCGATGGCGTCGAAGATCGCCTCGCTGGCACCCGAGACCACGGTGATCTCGGCATCCACGTGCGGGCGATGGCCATAGCAGCGCTCGGTCTTGTCGGCGATGGCCTGGCGCAGCACTGGCAGGCCGGTCATCGGCGCGTACTGGTTCTTGCCCTCGCGCATGGCACGCGTCAGGGCATCGACCAGCCGGGCCGGCACGTCGAAGTCCGGGAAACCCTGCCCCAGGTTCACCGCACCGTGCTCCATCGCCAGTTGCGACATCACGGTGAAGATGGTGGTGCCCACCTTGGGCAGCTTGGTTGCGGGAGGCTGGGGGGCGGTCATCGCGGGCGCGTCATCCGGGATCGGGGGAAGAATCGCCAAGTGTACGGAAAGGGAGCGTCAAAGTTCCACCAATCAATCCGCATGAAGCGATAAAGTGGGGCGGCACATCTGGACGCGACGCCGCCGCGGCGGGGTCCCGCGCGCACGCTCCAATGCTCCAGCCAGCCATCCAACCGTCCCCCATGCGACACAGCCTCCGAACTCCCGCCGCTCCGACGAACGGCCTTTGTGCGCCCTGACTTTCACGCGACACTCACGCGATGCGCGAAATCCAGATCGTGGACGCCGGCGAACTCGCAACCGCCTATGCCCAGGCGGATTACGCTGTGCGCCTGGATGGCGACACCTTCCGGCTCAAGGTCGGCAAGCCCGCGGGTGATGTGGAGGCCTATTGGCCCGCCAGCCGGTATGCCTTCATCACTGCGTGGAACCCCGCCTCCCGGCCTCAGTCCGACGCGATCAACCAGAGCGCGGACTCGTCGCTGGTTGCGCAACTCAAGGCCATCGGCGCGCCACACCAGCCGGCCTGGGCGGAAGACACTACTGGTGATTGGCGTGAGCTGGGCTGGCTGGTGAGCGGGTTGGACCCCCACATGCTGGACGCGTTGGCCCACGAGTTCGGCCAGGCCGGCGTATTGCACTGGGAATACGGCCACCCGGTACACCTCAAGATGTACCTGCAACGGCCACCCGGCATCCCCCCTGTACCCCACATCGACTGGGTAGAATGACGGGATCGCGGCCCGACGGCCGCCTGTCTCCCGCCGATGACGCCCACTGACCGCCCCGCCCCGCCGCTGCTAGAAGCCCGCGGCCTGCGCTTCACGCGCAATGATGAACCCGTGTTCGGGCCCCTCGACTTTTCGGTCAATGCAGGCGAAGCGCTGCTCGTGCAGGGCGGCAACGGCGCCGGCAAGACCACCCTGCTGCGCGTGCTGGCCGGACTGCTGCGCGCGGACGAAGGCGAGATCGACATCGACGGCGAACGTGCACAGGCTTCGCGCCGCGCCCGCGCCATCGCCTACCTCAGTCACCTGCCGGGGCTGAAGGCGGATCTCAGCGCGCTGGAAAACCTCGAGTTCCTCTGCGGACTGCAGGGGCGCCGCCGCACCCAAGTCCCCGAGAACGCCCTCGCCGTCGTCGGCCTGGCCGGTTACGAGGACGCCCTCGCCCGCCAGCTCTCGGCCGGGCAGAAGAAGCGGCTGTCGCTGGCGCGCATGTGGCTCTCGCCCGCCCCGCTGTGGCTGATGGACGAACCCTACGCCAACCTGGACCTGCAAGGCATCGAGCTGGTCAACCGCATGGTGCAGGCGCACCTGCGCGAAGGCGGCGCCGCGCTGGTTACCACCCACGGCGCATATGCCGCCCCCCCGGTCCGCACCCGGCTGCTCACGCTGGAGCGCCAGCGCACGGAGGGCTTCCGATGAGTCCGATCCACCACGCGCCCGGGCTGATGTCATCGGCCAAGGCCCTCATGGCCCGCGACCTGCGCCTGTTGTGGCGCCGCCGCGGCGATGCGTTCCAGCCGGCGCTGTTCGCGCTGCTGGTGGTCGTACTGTTCGCCCTCGGCCTGGGCGGCGAGCCGCAGGCGCTGTCGAAGGTCGCCGCCGCGGTGCTGTGGCTGGCCGTGCTGCTGGCCGGCCTGTTGGCGCTGGACACCCTGTTCCGCGGCGATGCCGAGGACGGCTCACTGGAGCAGTGGATGCTGGCCCCGGTGCCTTTGGCGTGGCTGGTGGGCGTGCGCACATTCATGCACTGGGCGACGACCGCGCTGCCGTTGCTGGTCGCCACGCCGTTCCTCGGCGAGCTGCTGCACCTGCCGCGCGAGCAACTGGGCGTGCTGATGGCCTCGCTCGCGCTGGGCACGCCTTTGCTGAGTCTGCTCGGAGCGGTGGTCGCCGCGCTGACGGTCGGGATGCGGCGCTCTGGTATCCTTGTCGCATTGCTGGCGCTGCCGCTGTATGTGCCGATTCTGGTGTTCGGCGCGGGTGCCGTGGCGGCGTCGGCACAGGGACTGGACCCGATCGGCGCGCTGCTGATGTTGGCAGCCGGCCTCGTGGTCACCGCCCTGCTGGCGCCCCTGGCCGCCGCCACCGCCATCCGGATCGCGTTGAATTGAGGCACGTCAACGCCCGGCCCGCCCCTTCGGCGACAATGGCACCACCCAACCGGCGCCACCGCGCCTGCGCGGAGCGCGACCTGAACGCATGAATCCGATCGTCCTCTGGTTCCACAAACTCGGCTCTCCCCCCTACTTCGACCGCTTTGCCGCGCGCTGGGCGCCTTGGGCTTATGGCCTGGGCCTGCTGGTCATGGCGGTGGGCGTGTATGGCGCGCTGTTCCAGGTGCCGTCCGACTACCAGCAGGGCGACAGCTTCCGCATCCTCTACATCCACGTGCCCAGCGCGTGGATGAGCATGGCGGTGTTCGGGCTGATGGCTGTGTATTCGGTGATCGCGCTGGTGTGGCGGATCAAGCTGGCGGAAATCCTCGCCATGGCCTGCGCGCCGATCGGCGCCGCGTTCACCCTCATCACCCTGGCCACCGGCTCGATCTGGGGCAAGCCGATGTGGGGCACCTGGTGGGATTGGGACCCGCGGCTGACCACCGAACTGATCCTGCTGTTCCTGTACCTGGGCGTGATTGGCCTGTACAACGCCATCGACGACCGTCGCGCCGCGGCGCGTGCCGCCGGCTTCCTCGCAATCGTCGGCGTGGTGCTGCTGCCGATCATTCGCTACTCGGTGGTGTGGTGGAACTCGTTGCACCAGGGCCAGACCATCCGCGTCTTCGGCGAGTCCGCCATGGATCCGTCGATGATGCCGCCGCTGTGGTGGATGATCATCGGCACCAAGCTGTGGTTCATCGGCGCCCTGCTCGCCCGCGCCCGCGCCGACAACCTGCGCCGCGAGGCCGGCAAATCGTGGGTGGCGGACCTGGCCGGTGTCGGCCCTGACAGCCGGAAGCGCGCCCGATGAGCTACCGGAACTACGTCATCGCCTCTTTCGCTGTCTTCGTGGTGGTGCTGGGCTGGGACTACGTCGCCACCCGGCTGCAGATCCGCCGCGAGATCAACAACGCCCGCCAGCGCGCCAAGCGCGAGGCGGCCCGCACGCAGTCCGATGAGTTGACCCGATGAATCCGATTCGCCGCCGACGCCTGCTGTGGATCCTCGCCCTGGTGGTGGCGGCCGGTTTGGCCGCGACGCTGGTTGCGATGGCCCTGCAGCGCAACGTCGCCTACCTCTACACCCCCAGCGAAGTGAAGGCAGGCGAAGCCGGCAAGCACGCTCGTTTCCGCCTCGGCGGCATGGTGGCCAAGAACTCGTTCAAGCGCGCCGAGGGCTCGATGGAAGCGCACTTCGACGTGACCGATGGCGACAACATCCTGCCCGTGGTCTACACCGGCATCCTCCCTGACCTGTTCCGCGAGAACCAGGCGGTGGTGGCTACTGGCCGCATGGACGGCGATCGCTTCGTCGCCGAGGAAGTGCTGGCCAAGCACGACGAGACGTACATGCCCAAGGAAGTGGCCGACAAGATGGGCCAGGCGCACAAGAAGCACAACGTGGCCGAGCCCGCCGCCGACGCCGGAAAGGCGAACTGAGCCAGTCCGGCCGCCGCATCGCGGCCGGGCCCCACTGACGCGCAACGCGCGCCGGAGCTGAAACGATGTTGCCTGAACTTGGCCAGATCACCCTGATCCTGGCGCTGCTGGTCTCGATCCTGCAGGCCACCCTGCCGCTGGTGGGTGCGCAACGCGGCATCACGCCGTGGATGGCGGTGGCACGTCCGGCGGCCTACGCCCAACTGGTGCTGGTGGGCCTGGCCTTCGTGGTGCTGACCTGGGCGTTCGTGGTGCAGGACTTCTCGGTGGCGTACGTCGCCAAGAACAGCAACTCGCTGCTGCCGATGATGTACCGCTATTCCGCGGTGTGGGGCTCGCACGAGGGCTCGCTGCTGCTGTGGGCGCTGGTGCTGGCACTGTGGACGGGCGCGGTGGCGCTGTGGTCCAAGCGCCTGCCCGACGAAGTGATCGCGCGGGTGCTGGCAGTAATGGGCTGGGTCAGCGTGGGCTTCCTGGCCTTCCTTATCTTCACCAGCAACCCGTTCGAGCGCCTGCTGCCTGCAGCCGCCGAAGGTCGCGACCTCAACCCGCTGCTGCAGGATCCGGGCCTGATCATCCACCCGCCGATGCTGTATGCCGGATACGTGGGTTTCTCGGTGCCGTTCGCCTTCGCCATCGCCGCGTTGCTGGACGGCCGCGTGGATGCGCGTTGGCTGCGCTGGACGCGCCCGTGGACCAACGTGGCGTGGGCCTTCCTCACCCTGGGCATCGCGCTGGGCAGCTGGTGGGCGTACTACGAGCTGGGCTGGGGTGGCTGGTGGTTCTGGGACCCGGTGGAGAACGCCAGCTTCATGCCGTGGCTGGCCGGCGCCGCGCTGATCCACTCGCAGGCCGTGACCGAGAAGCGCGGCAGCTTCCGCGGCTGGACGCTGCTGCTCGCGATCGCCACGTTCTCGCTGTCGCTGCTGGGCACGTTCCTGGTGCGCTCCGGCGTACTGACCAGCGTGCATGCGTTCGCCGCCGACCCGTCGCGCGGCCTGTTCATCCTGATCTTCCTCGGCATCGTGGTGGGTGGCTCGCTGCTGCTGTACGCCCTGCGGGCACCCGGTGGCGATGACGAGGGCAAGCCCTTCGAAGCCAGTTCGCGCGAGACGCTGCTGCTGGCCAACAACCTGCTGCTGACCACGGCCTGCGCCATGGTGCTGCTGGGCACGCTGTACCCGCTGCTGGCCGATGCGCTGGAACTGGGCAAGATCTCCGTGGGCCCGCCGTACTTCGCGCTGATGTTCATGTTGCTGATGGCACCGCTGGTGCTGCTGCTGCCGTTCGGCCCGATCACCCGCTGGCAGCGCGAGCAGGTTTCCAAGCCGCTGGCGATGCTGGCGCCGTGGGCCGTGCTCGCGCTGATCGCAGGCATCGCCGCGTACTTCATGGCGCCGCAGGGCGCGTGGAAGGTGGCGCTGGGCGTGATCGGCGCGGTGTGGGTGGTCGCCGGCACCGCGCGCTTCGTGTGGGCGCGCCTGCAGTCCAACGGCAAGCGCTTCACCGCCGAAATGACGGGCATGATCCTGGCCCACACGGGCGTGGCGGTGTTCCTGGTCGGCGCATTGCTGGTCGAAGGCCTCAACCAGCAGCGCGAAGTGGCCGTTGGCCCGGGCAAGTCGGTGGAAGTGGCCGGCTACGAATTCCGCCTCGATGACGTGGCGCACAGCCGCGGCCCCAACTACGAGGCCGACCGCGGTACCGTCACGGTGTTGCGCAACGACCGCGTGGTCACCGTGCTGCATCCCGAAAAGCGCGCCTACGTCAGCGGCGGACAGGTCATGACCGAGGCCGCCATCCGCCCGGGCATCACAAAGGACCTGTACGTGGCCCTCGGTGAACCGCTGGGTGGCGGTGCGTGGGCCGTGCGCGTGCACATCAAGCCGTTCGTGCGCTGGATCTGGCTGGGGGCGCTGCTGATGATGCTGGGCGGCTTCGTCACTGCGGCCGACAAGCGCTTCCGCCGCGTCGGCACCGAGCGCGTGCCAGGACGCTCGCCTGAGCCAGCCATCGCCGCATCCCCGACTTCCCCCACGGCACCTGCCGCGGAGCCCGTCTGATGAGTTCGTCACCCTCCCCCAAGCGCGGCGCCATGCGCTGGCTGCCGCTGGCCTTCGTCGCGCTGCTGGGCGTGCTGCTGGGCGTGGGCGTGCTGCTCAGCCGCAACCCCAACCGCGAAGCGCTGCCCTCGCCGCTGATCGGCAAGGCCGCGCCCGCGTTCTCGCTGCCGGTGCTGCATGAGCCATCGCGTACCGTGACTTCGCAGGAACTGCGCGGCGCGCCATACCTGCTGAACGTATGGGGCAGCTGGTGCCCGGCCTGCCGCGACGAGCACCCGGTGCTGACCCGCTTTGCCGAGACCAAGCGCGTGCGCGTGGTGGGCTACAACTGGAAGGACGAGCCCGCCGACGCGCTGCGCTGGCTGGACGAATTCGGCAACCCGTACTGGCTGGTGCTGGCCGATTACGAGGGCAAGGTCGCCATCGACTGGGGCATCTACGGCGCGCCGGAAACGTTCCTGGTCGACGCAAACGGCATGATCCGCTGGAAGTACGTCGGCCCGCTGACCGATGACGTGATCCAGAAACAATTGCTGCCCGCGCTGCAGGACGTGGAAACCACGCCGACGGGGGTGTCATTGTGAGCCGGGCGTTGGGTTTGCCGCCCCCGCAACGACCTTCGTGCGTGCAACGGGCACAGTCCGCGCCATTTACTGCGCAGTCGCTTCGCCCCCTGGCTTGGGTGCAGGCCATGGCGATTGCCTTGCTGCTGGGGCTGGTTTCGGCGCTCGCCGCTGCCCCGGCAAACGCACAGGCGGCCGTCGACACCACGCCCATCCAGTTCAACGACAGCGCCGAGGAGGCCCGCTTCCACGCGCTGGTGAGCGAGCTGCGCTGCGTGATGTGCCAGAACCAGTCGTTGGCCGACTCCAACGCGCAGATCGCGGTGGACCTGCGCCACGAGGTGCTGTCGCTGATGCGGCAAGGCAAGACCAACGCCGAGATCAAGGACTTCCTGGTGGCGCGCTACGGCGAGTTCGTGCTGTACCGCCCGCAGGTCGAATCGAAGACGTGGTTGCTGTGGTTCGGCCCAGCCGTGGTGTTGCTGGCCGGTGGCCTGGTGGTGGCCGGCATCGTGCGTCGTCGATCCGTGCAGCAGCGCGCGTCGGCGCAGGGCAATGCGGCTCGCAACACCCCGGCCAACGCCGTCGAAGACGATCAGGAGTGGTGATGAGTGCGTTCGTGGTGGCCAGCCTGGTGCTGGTGCTTGTCGTGCTGGCCTACGTGCTGCGCCCCGTGCTGAAGGCGCACCGACTGAGCGGCGCGGCAATCTTTGTATCGGTGCTGGTGATGACCGGCGCGCTGTACTTCGCCGTTGGCACGCCGCGTGCGCTGGACCCGGCCCAGCGCCGCGCCCCGCAGACGCTGGACGATGCCATTGCCCAACTGGAAGCCAAGTTGGCCGACGAACCCGGCGAGATAGACGGCTGGCGCCTGCTGGCCCGCGCCTACACCGCGCAGGGTCGCCACGCCGAGGCCCGTGACGCACTGGCCCGCGCCGTGACCGTGGCCCCAGACGAGCCGGACCTGCTTGCCGACGCCGCCGAAGCCCGTGCCAACGCGGACAAGGAGCACCGCTTCGACGACAAGGCCGTGCAGATGTTGCGCCACGCCCTGGACAAACAGCCCATGCACCAGCGCGCCCGTTGGTTCCTCGGCATCGCCCACCGCCAGGCCGGCCAGCCCGCCGAGGCCGCCAAGACCTGGGAGCCGCTGCTGGCCATCGTGCAGCCCGACGTGGTCGCCACCCTGCGCCCGCAGATCAACGCCGCCCGCGCCGATGCCGGCCTGCCCGAACTGGCGGCCCCGGTGGCCGCCAGCGCCAAGGGCATCACGGTGAAGGTGGAACTGGCCGAGGCCCTGCGCGACCGAGTGCCCGCCGGCGCCACGCTGTTCGTCATCGCCCGCGAACCGGGTGGCCCACCCATCCCGGTGGCGGCCGAGAAGCTGCCCGCCGCCAAGCTGCCGCTGGAAGTGCGCCTGGACGACGGCGACAGCCTGATGCCGACCAAGAAGTTCTCCGACCTGGCCAAGGCCGAGATCACCGCACGCTTGTCCGCCAGCGGCGACGCCATGCCCAAATCGGGTGACCTGGAAGCCACGCCCGTGCAGACCGCCACCGACGCCAAGGCCACGGTGGTACTGAAGATCGATCGCGTACGGCCGTAACCAGATGGCCCGACCCACGCCCTTGCAGCCGCAAGGGTGTGGTCTGCGACAATCATCCGTTCACCGCGGCGCGCCTGCCGCCCACGAGCCAACGGAATGACCGAATTCATCCCCCCCGGGACCCGCCACATCGACCTGCCCTCGCCGTTCCCGATGCGCCGCGGTGGCGCGTTGCACGGAGCGAAGATGGCGTACGAAACCTGGGGCACGCTCAACGCCACGCGCGACAACGCCATCCTGATCGTCACCGGCCTGTCGCCCGACGCCCACGCCGCCGCCAACGAAGCCAACCCGGCCGCCGGCTGGTGGGAGGCCATGGTCGGCCCCGGCAAGGCCATCGACACCGACCGCTGGCACGTCATCTGCGTCAACTCGCTGGGCAGCTGCAAAGGCTCCACCGGCCCCGCATCCATCGACCCGGCCACCGGCGAGGCGTACCGCCTGAGCTTCCCCGAACTGTCGGTGGAAGACGGCGCCAATGCCGCTGCGCACGTGGTCCGCGCGCTGGGCATCGGGCAACTGGCCTGCGTCATCGGCAACTCGATGGGCGGCATGACCGCGCTGGCCCTGCTGGCCATGCACCCGGGCATCGCCCGCAGCCATATCAACATCTCCGGCGCGGCGCGCGCGCTGCCGTTCTCGATCGCCATCCGCTCGCTGCAGCGCGAGGCGATCCGCCTGGACCCGCGGTGGGAGGGCGGCAACTACACCGACGAGCACTACCCCGAGTCGGGCATGCGCATGGCACGCAAGCTGGGCGTCATCACCTACCGCTCCGCGCTGGAGTGGGACGGCCGCTTCGGCCGCGTGCGGCTGGATTCCGACCGCGCGGACGACGAGCCGTTCGGTCTGGAGTTCGAGGTGGAGAGCTATCTGGAAGGCCACGCCCGCCGCTTCGTGCGCCACTTCGACCCCAACTGCTACCTGTACCTGAGCCGATCGATGGACTGGTTCGACATGGGCGACTTCCGCCCGGGCGGCTGTGGCCGCGGCGAAGGCCCGTCCAGCGACGACGACACCCGCGCCGCACTGGCCAGCATCAAGCTGGAGAAGGCGCTGGCGATTGGCGTGCACACCGACATCCTGTTCCCGCTGCAGCAGCAGCAGGAGATTGCTGAAGGCCTGCTGGCCGGCGGCACGGACGCGCGCTTCCTGCCCCTGCCCTCACCGCAGGGGCACGACGCGTTCCTGGTGGATTTCGACCGGTTCTCGCCGGCCGTGGGCGGGTTCCTGGCCGAGCTGTAACGCTGGCAGGCGGTGCGATGCCCCCTCCACCGGACCGTCGCACCCAACGCCGGGCAGCGGCCAACGGCACGCACCGTTCCACCCATGGACACGTGAATAGCTTGCAATTAAATAGTTCGCTATTTAAATTGTCCACATGGCGAACAAGACCCCCAACGCGATAACGGCAGCCGACGCGCTCAAGCTGGACCGCCAGCTGTGCTTCGCCCTGCACTCCACGTCGCTGGCCATGACCAAGGTCTACCGCAAGCTGCTGGCACCGCTGGGGCTGACCTACCCGCAATACCTGGTCATGCTGGTGTTGTGGGAGCAGGACGGGCTGACCGTGTCGCAGATTGGCGAACACCTGTTCCTGGACTCGGCCACGCTCACTCCGCTGCTCAAGCGGCTGGAAACCGCCGAACTGGTGGCCCGCACCCGTGCCGCGCAGGACGAACGCCAGGTGGTGATCACCCTGACCCGTGCCGGCAAGGCCCTCAAGACCAAGGCCGCCCGCGTGCCGCAGCAGGTGCTGTGCGCGACCGCGCTGGACATCCAACACGCCGGGCCGCTCAAGGCGCAACTGGAAGCCCTGCGCCAGCAGCTACACCAGCACCTTCCCGACTGACGCACCCGCGCTCGACTCCGTGGACCGCAACGCCACCGCAAATACATAGCGCGCTATTAAATAGTCAACAAAATACCGGAAGCAGCGACCGGCCCTTTCCATTCGCCGCACACCAGGAGAACCACCCCCATGTCCATCGAAACCGTCCTGTACCGCGCCACCGCCACCGCCACCGGGGGCCGCGACGGCCGCGCCGTGGCCTCTGACAACGCCTTCGACCTGCAGCTGTCCACCCCGCGCGAGCTCGGAGGCGCAGGCGGCCCCGGCACCAATCCGGAACAGATGTTCGCGGCCGGCTATTCGGCCTGCTTCATCGGCGCGCTGAAGTTCGTGGCCGGCCGCCAGAAGATTGCCCTGCCGGCCGATACCGCCATCGAAGGCCACGTGGGCATCGGCCAGATCCCCGCCGGCTTCGGCATCGAGGTGGAGCTGAAGGTCTCGATTCCCGGCATGCCACGCGAACAGGCCGAAGCGCTGGTGGCACAGGCACACCAGGTGTGCCCGTACTCCAACGCCACCCGCGGCAATATCGACGTGACCCTGACGGTGGTCTGATCGCCGCTCACCGCCCCTCCCCCCAATCGCGGGGAGGGGCTCCGTCCGCAGGGCCGCATCGGCAGGCCGTAGGAACCGTGCGGTCGCGTACATAACGCCGCGTGATGAGCAGGTTACAATCGGCCATATGCACGCCCAAGCCGCCACCCTGCCCGACCTCGACTTTCCCGGCCACGACAAGCTGGTCGCCGCCCTGGATGCAGCCGTCACCGCCGGTGACCAGCACGCCGTCACCGCCGCGTTGCGCAGCGCGCTGTGCAGCATGATCCGCGACCGCGACGTGCAACTGCCCGAGTGCGTGTACGACCCCATCGACGACCACTACGCCCGGCGCGAACTGTACCGCAGCCCGACCCACGGCTACAGCGTGGTGGCCATGACCTGGGGACCCGGCCAGGGCACCCCCGTGCACGACCACTGCGGCCTGTGGTGCGTGGAAGGCGTGTGGGACGGCGAACTGGAGATCACCCAGTACGAATTGCTGGAACGCGACGGCGACCGCTTCCGCTTCCGCGCCGCGGGCGGCATGCAGGCCGGCCCCGGCAGCGCCGGCAGCCTGATCCCGCCGCACGAATACCACACCATCCGCAACACCAGCGGCGACGACGTGGCCATCTCCCTGCACATCTACAAGGGGCCAATGGAAAGCTGCTCGATGTTCGTGCCGCAGGACGGCGAATGGTTCGCCCGCGCCTGCAAGGCGTTGAAGACGGACGAAGTGCACTGACCGGCAGACGGAGGCCTCGACCTTCGTTATACTGCTCGCCCGCGCCGGAGTGGCGGAATCGGTAGACGCAGCGGACTCAAAATCCGCCGCCCTTAAAAGCGTGTGGGTTCGAGTCCCACCTCCGGCACCAGATCTAGACAAGGGCCTGCGAGCAATCGCAGGCCCTTTGTTTTTGGCATTTCGAAAGTTCCTGACCAGGCCGGCGGAGCTCCTAGAGCTGGAGCGTTGGGATTGCCCTTGCGGTCAGCCCAGGTTGAGGCGGGAAGATTGTTCGAAGCGAAGGCTGCTGCGCCGGGGAGACTCAAAGGAGCTTGGTGCCAAGGGGCACTGCACGATCCGGGACACACAGGGCCACGCGCCCCAACTCGTCGTGAAAGCCTGTAACCAGGCATTCCGATTGCAGAGGGCCAATCTGCTTCTTCGGAAAATTGATGACGGCAACCACGAGCTTGCCGATCAGTGTCTGGCAGTCGTAAAGGTCCGTGATCTGCGCGCTCGACTTCTTGATGCCAATTTCGTCACCGAAATCGACGTGCAAGACGTAGGCAGGTTTGCGTGCTTCCGGGAATGGCTGGGCATCAACAACCCGGCCCACTCGTAGCTCGACTTTGACGAAGTCGCTCCATGCAATTGTTTCCACATCACACTCCGGTCAATTGGCCAGCGGTTTCGGCGGCGGCCCAGGACGAGCAAGTCAATATCTGGTGGTTGCGCACGTTGCAAGCGGCGGCGCCTCGCCGCCGCCAGCACGACCGCCGCTCACATTCCCTGTAGGGTAGCGAACTCATCCTTGCTCAGACTGCCATCCCTGTTGGCATCGACCATGCCGAAGTGCGCGACCAGGGGGTGCTTCGCCATTTCGGCCTTGGACAGGCGTCCATCCCTGTTGACATCGAGTTCGCCGAACGTTGCGGCAGGTGCGCCGTGCGCGTGCTGATCGTGATTTTTGTGCGTAGTGGCCGAAGATGTATCACCAGCGATAATCGGACCTGATGCGATGGCGAACATGACTGCAATAGCGAGATTTGCGTACTTCATTGGGATCGTTTCTTAAGGTTGAAATGACTTGTGTGCGCTTGGTTGGATGGGCATCACGGGCGGGATGGTGAGCTGGAACCAGCTCACGCCTTGATAGCCGGCTGCCACTGGCGCAGCAGCAGCGTATTGGCCAACACACTGACCGACGACAGGGCCATGGCGGCACCCGCGATCACCGGGTCCAATAGACCCAGCGCAGCCACGGGAATGCCTACCACGTTGTAGCCAAAGGCCCAGAACAGGTTCTGGTGGATCTTGCGGGTGGTACGGCGGGAGATGTCGATCGCCTGGGCCACCAGCGACGGATCCGGCCGCATCAAGGTTACGGCGGCGGCATGCATCGCGACGTCCGTGCCGCTGCCCATGGCAAACCCGACGTTTGCGGCCGCCAGCGCCGGGGCGTCGTTGATGCCGTCGCCGACCATGGCGACCACGCCCTCCGTGGACAGCTCCGCGACCACGGCAGCCTTGTCTTCCGGCATTACATTGGCCCGAACTTCATCGATTCCCAGCGCCGCGGCCACGGCCCGAGCGGCACCGAAGTTGTCACCGGAAATCATGACCGTCCGCAGCCCCAGGGCACGCAACTCGGCAATGGCCTCCAGCGCGCCCGGACGAGGCTGATCGCGGAAGGACAGCAGGCCCAGTAGTTGGGGACCCTGGGCGGTTTCCTCCGCCAGCCACGACACTGAGTGTCCATACGCGGCCAAGGTTTCGGCGCGGCCTTCAAGTGGCGCCAGATCAACGCCGGCTTCCATCATCATGCTGGAGCTGCCAAGCAACAAGGCGCGGCCGGCCACCTCGCCCCGCAGGCCACGCCCGGCCACGGCGCGAACATCGGAAGCAGCGAGTGTTTTCCGCTCGGAGCCATAGGCCTGGATCACGGCCTTGGCCAGTGGGTGTTCGCTGCCGGCCTGCAGCGCGGCGGCGAGCGCCAGCAGTTCCTGCGGGCTGCCATCCTTCGGCAGAAGTTCCGCCAGGTCCGGCCGCCCCGTGGTGAGGGTGCCGGTCTTGTCGAATGCCACGATCGACACCTTGCGAGCGGTCTCGAGCGCTTCGGCGTCCTTGATCAGGATGCCGGTGCGCGCTGCCACGCCGGTACCCGCCATGATCGCGGTCGGCGTGGCCAAGCCGAGGGCGCAGGGACAGGCGATCACCAACACCGCCACCGCAGTGAGAATTGCCTGGTTCCAGTCGCCAGTACCAAGTCCCCAGGCCAGCAGGGTGGCCAGTGCGACCACGATGACCACCGGGACGAAGATGGCACTGACGCGGTCGACCACGCGCTGAATGGGGGCCTTCTTCGCCTGTGCGTCTTCCACCAGGCGGATGATGCGGGCCAAGGCGCTTTCCGCCCCCACCGCCTTTGTTTCAATCGCAATCAGTCCCTCGCCGTTGACCGCACCGCCGGTGACGCGATCGCCCTCGCCCTTTGCGACTGGCATCGATTCGCCGGTGATCAGCGACTCGTCGGCATGGGTGCGTCCCTCCGCGATATTCCCGTCGACCGGAATGCGCTCGCCAGGCCGCACGACGACGATGTCACCGACGACCACATTGGCGATCGGCACCTCCGTCTCCGCACCATTGCGCCGCACCCGCGCCGTGGCGGGTCGCAGTGCCTGGAGGGCGCGGATCGCCTCGGTGGTTTGGCGCTTGGCTCGCGCCTCCAGCCACTTACCCATCAGGATGAGGGTGATGACGACCGCCGAGGCCTCGAAATAGAGCGGCGCCGGGCCGTGATGGCCAGGCTGGAACACGTTGTAGACGCTCAGACCGTAGCCGGCACTCGTGCCCAACGCGACCAGCAGGTCCATGTTGCCGGTACCGGCCTTCAGGGCTCGCCAACCCGCCTTGTAGAAGCGGGCGCCCAGCCAGAATTGAACCGGTGTAGCCAACGCGAGCTGCAGCCAGCCCGGTAGCATCCAGTGTTCACCCACAAGCATGCCGGCCATCGGCAACACCAGCGGCAGTGACAGGATCGCGGCGATGACCAGATGCGCCGCTTCCTTCGAACGGGCCTGGTGCGGCGCCTCCGCTGTGCCCGGTGCGGCCTCGGGTGCCTGGGCCGTGTAGCCGGCTGCGGTAACGGCGGCAATCAGGTCGGAGTCGGCCGCTTGTGCGGTCGCCCGCACGAGCGCCCGTTCGGTCGCCAGGTTGACTGTCGCCTGGAGGACCCCGGGCACCTTGCGCAACGCCTTTTCGATCCGCGCCACGCAGGACGCGCAGGTCATGCCGCCGATCGCGAGATCAACCTCACGGCTCGCCATCTCGTAGCCGGCCTTTGCCACAGCATTGGCAAGCTCATGCAGCGCCACGGGTGCATGGGTGCTGACCTCGGCGGTCTCGGTGGCGAGATTGATCACAGCCGTTGCCACACCAGGGACCGATTTGAGCCCGCGCTCGACCCTGCCCACGCACGACGCACACGTCATGCCTGAGACCTCGAAACGAAAATTGTCCTGGACGGCAGCAGCTGCCTGGGAGAGCGAAGCATTCATGGCGGCACCTGGGCCTCGGAGAATGAGGCTAGGCTGAGCCTTCCCATGATGGGAAAGTCAACACTGACGCCCCGGACAGCCTTGCCCCGCTCCAGTGCCCGGCTGGGGTGACTGGTATTACAAGCAGCTGGCGGGCCAGTGGATCGACATCATCGGTTTGCCGGAAGGCGACTACTTCGTCAGCGTGACCATCAACAAGGATGGTTGCCGCTTGCCTGCGCCAAGGCACCGAGGATGCCTTCCAGCTCACCGACGCGATGCGGGTGGTAAAGATGTCAGGCACCACCTGGTACGCATCGCCGCGCGCGGCGCCACGATGCAATGTCGCGCGTACGGCGTCTTCGTGGGCGACCGTCCGTGTGATTTGGCGCGCGGTTTCCTCGCTATGATGCGGCGATGGGTACGTCCAACGCAGAAGAATCACCCGGGTACGTACGCCGCAGCATCATCCGCTGGCGCGCGGACCGTTTTGAGGAAACCGACGACCACGTCGCTGAAGAGCACCCCGTGGAACTGCGCTACAACGGCCAGCCCTTCGCCGTGATGATGGCCAGCCCGGGCGACCTCGAAGACTTCGCGCTTGGCTTCTCGCTGAGCGAAGGGCTGATCGACGCACCCGAGCAATTGCTTGGCGTGCAGGCACGAACGCTGCTGGAAGGCACGCAGTTGGACATCCGGGTGCACGAAGGCTCGCCTGCCGCGCGGCTCGACCCGGCACACGGGCGTTCACTCCCCGGACGCAGCGGGTGCGGCATCTGCGGCACCCGGCGCCTGGAAGACGCGATGCGTCCACCGGGCGCGGTTCGCGGCGACCTGTGCCTGACCATGTCGGCACTGGAACGGGCCATGGAGGGACTGCAACTGCGCCAGCCAACCAATGCCGCGACCGGCGCGGTGCACGCCGCGGCATGGGCACGTGCCGATGGAGAGATCGCCCTTGTGCGTGAGGACGTCGGTCGACACAACGCCTTGGACAAGCTGATTGGCGCGCTCTGCAGGACGGGCCTGGACCCCGCCAGCGGATTTACCCTCGTGACCAGCCGCGCCAGCTACGAGATGGTGATCAAGGCGGCCAATGCCGGCATCAGCGTACTCGTAGCGATTTCGGCGCCCACCGCGCTGGCCATTGAACTGGCCCGCGGCGCCGGCATGACCTTGGTCGGCTTCGCCCGGCATGGCAGCTGCAATGTCTATTGCGGTGGCGAGCGCCTGCGATCGGGGGGCTGAAAGCCACCCTGTCCTGGGAAGGCCACTGCTTCGCCCTAACGGGTGCCCGCCGCGCCACCTTGGGTCGTGCCCGCCCCACCCTCCACCTGCCGGATGATGGCCTCGACCACATCACGCGTGGATTGCCAGTTCATGCCGGTGACCAGCCGACCATCGGTCTCGACGTACGAGGTATTGCGCGCCCCATAACGGAACTGGCCCTTGCGCTGTTGCAAGCGCTGCTCGATCGAGAACGGAAAAGTCTTGTAGTACGCCGCGTTGGTGTCCTCGAACGCATCCGGATAGCCCGTGACGCGCTTGCCGCTGACCAGGGGCGTGCCATCCGACAGCGTCAGGTTCACCAACCCCGCGCTGCCGTGGCAGACGGCAGACAGGACGCCGCCCTGCTGCTCGTAGAGGCGCGTTGCGAGTGACTGCAGGCCGGGGTTCTCCGCCACGCCATACATCGCAGCGCTGCCGCCGATGTACATCAGCGCGGCATAGTCGCCCGCACTCACCTCCTCCGGTTTGCGGGTGTTGGCCAGCGCCCACATGAAATCGGCGTCATAGATCCATTGCTTGTGCTCGGCATCGCGCGTGTCGACGTAGGCCAGCGGCACGGTGCCGCCCTGCGGGCTGACGAACTGCACGCCATAACCGGCCGCGCGGAACGTGGCGTAGGCGTGGATCAGCTCGGCAAAGCTGTTGCCGGCGCTGAGCCCGGTCCCGGGCATGGTGTCCACGTTGGAGACCACCAGCAGCACGTTGCGGCCGTGGGCCGGAGCGACGTGCCGCGTGGCGGTCTTGCTGATGACCTGCCATTGACCATCCAGCTTTTTCAACAGGAACAGGTCGACGAAGCGGGCGCCATCCCTGCCGAGCAGGACCTCGGCCTTGGCCGTGGCGATATCGCCCTCGACCTGCGTGCTGATCAGCCGGCCGACGCGGCCATTGAACTGGCCCGGGTTCCTGCGGAACCAGCTGGCGTATTCGGCAATGCCCAACTCGCGCATGCCGCCACCTGGCTGACTCAGGTACAGGCGTGCGTCGGGGTGGAACGCACGTTGCAGTTGCTCGGGCCGGTTGTACGAACTGCCCTGCAGGTAATCGTGGATGACGGCGGCGACCTGGCGGTCATCCGGCATCGGTTGGGCCTTCGCAGGCGCGCCGAGCATCTGCACCAGGAAGGCCAGGGCCGCGAGTTGGATGGTCAGCGCTCGCCTCAGGCTGGCACCGTAGGACACTCGGGTGAAAGGCGTTGCGGGCATGCGGGGCTCCGGTTGGGGGGGAAGCCCCGCACTCTGCCGGATAGCCTTTTATATCAATAGCTTGCAACGCGTTTCCGGAATCCAGAAACGTGTTTCAGGAGCCCGCTTGCGAAGCCTGATGGGCGGTCTGGCGCCATGCGGCCGGGGTCGTGCCCTCGACCTTCCTGAAGCTGCTGTAGAAGGTGGACATGGACACGAAGCCGGCGGCCTCGGCCACCTGCTCCATCGCCCCCCCGCCGGGAGCGCTCAACAACCGCTTGGCGGCTTCGACCCGAACCTGGGCCAGGTACGACTTGAAGGCGGTCTGGTGGTTGTCATTGAGCAGCTGCGACAGGCGCGCCGCCGGCATGCCCAGGCGGCGTGCCAGCTTGGGCAGCGTGAGGGTGGTGTCCCGGTACAGGTGTTCTTCGGCCATCAGCTGGTGCAGCGCCTGCAGGGCCGCGTCGGCTTCGTCGGCCGCGATCTTGCGATCCTGATAGGGAGCCGGCGCCGGGCTGGCCTTGCGCCGGGCGAGCATGACGATGATGCTCAGGTACAGCACGACCGAGAAGGACAGCGCGCCCACGATGTACGAGGTCAACCCTGCGGTGAAGTAGGCCAGCCAGACCGCCGCGACGCCCGCGATGACGGCCGCGACATGCCCGCTCGTCAATCCGTCCGTGGGCACCCGGCCCGCCTTCCGCCGCGTGGCACGCACAAGCAGGCCGCCTGCAAGCAGCAGGCATGCCAGCCACGCGTACTGGATCAGGTACCAGACCGGGCCGGTCCACAGATCGAGGTGATCCGGGTACGGCCAAGCCAGGCCGAAGCCGACGGCCAGCCCAAGCAGGCCCACGCCCAGGATCGGATCCTTGCGGGTGTGCAAGCGTTGCGGGTCGACCCAGGCACGCACGAAGCCAATCAGGCAGGGGCCGATGAGCACGCAGGCGGTCAGGCCCACCTGCAGCACGAGCTTGGAGACCTCGGGCCAGAAGTAGAACACCACCGACTTGCCGGTGCGGAGGCTGAGCATCAGCACCAATGCGGCCAGCCACCGTTGCGCGGGGGTTACCGGTTGTCGCCAGAGCAGATAGGCCGAAAGCGCCAAGCCATTGAAGGCGCCCAGCCCGGCAAAAAAGAACAGCAAATAGGACTGGACCATGGATGACGGTGTCCGCGAGGGGGAAGCGCCGCGATGGGCGACCGGGTTCAGCCGCACACGATAACGGCACGCGCCGGTGATGAGAATTGCGCTGCCGTCCGCCCCCGGACCTGCGGCCCGGCAGTCCGCCCCGCCGCCGCGCTCGCCCCAAAAGCCGTGTAAAATCCGCGTTTTACCCGCGTGGACGTAGTGGAATTTTCCCGAAGGGCGCAGGCCCATGGCCCCGCGCTCATCCGGCTGCTGGCCCGCATGGGCGATGCCGACGCGCCCCTGCCTCCCCAATCCTTGTCGGCCCGGCTTGGCCAGTGGATCGATTGGCGCCATGCGGTGGCGCTGTCGGCTGCGTTGGACGCCCGCCCCTCCCCGCCCCCGAGCGAAGACGTCCCCCGCGTCCACGCGGAGGACGGCGAATGCGCACGGGTGCGCGCGGTGCTGGTCAAGGCCATCGAGGGGGACCGCGCGTTCGCCTCGCCGCTGGGCGCACCGACAGCGGGTGAGGCGGCCGGTCCGGATGGCGCACCGCCCGATTACGCCTTCTTCCGCCAGCGTTACGTGGCCCTGCAGCAGGTGATGGAAGCGGAGACCAGCCACCTGCGCGGCCGCGTGCGAGGCATGGCCGCGCGGCACGCACCGTCCCTGCAGCAACTGGCCGCGATGGATGCGGTCATGGAGCGGGCCTTGGGGCGGCATGAGCGCGCGTTGCTGTCCGCATTGCCGGAACTGTTGGGCAAGCACTTCGAGCGCCTGCGACAGGATGCGCCGGGCAACGCCGAACCCTCCACCGTCCGCCCCGCCACCGCGTGGCTGGATCTCTTCCGCAAGGACATGCAGCGCCTGCTGCTGGCCGAACTCGACATTCGACTGCAACCCGCGGAGGGCCTGCTCGCGGCCCTTCGCAACACACCCCACGGATAACATGCGCAAGAACCTGCTCAAACCCGCTGTCTTCTTCACTGGCCTGGCTGCGTTGGCCTGGATTGGTGCGGGCTACGTCGGCGCCAATCTGCTGGCGCTGGCCGTCGTGTTGCTGATTGGGGCGTGCTACGTGGCCGGCGCATGGGAATTGCACCGCTACCGGCAGGCCACGGCCACGCTCGCCCACGGGCTCGCCGCGTTGACCGCGCCCGTACCCAGCCTGGGCGACTGGCTCGACCGCCTGCACCCGTCCCTGCGCGACGCGGTGCGCCAGCGCATTGAAAGCGGACGCACGCCGCTGCCGGCGCCGGCCCTGACGCCGTATCTGGTCGGCCTGCTGGTGCTGCTGGGCATGCTGGGCACGTTGCTGGGCATGATGACCACGCTGCAGGGCACCGGCTTGGCGCTGGAAAGCGCATCGGACCTGCAGACCTTGCGCGCTTCGATTGCCGCACCGGTCAAGGGGCTGGCATTCGCCTTCGGCACGTCCATCGCGGGCGTGGCCGCGTCGGCGATGCTGGGGCTGCTGTCTGCGCTGTGCCGACGCGAGCGCGGGGACGTGGCACAGGCACTGGATGCGGCGATCGCGACCACGTTGCGCCCGTTCTCCCAGCCGCACCAGCGCGAAGAGGCATTCAAACTGCTGCAGCGGCAGGCCGATGCGCTGCCCACCCTGGTCGACCGACTGCAGGCGATGGTGGCGGCCATCGAGCAGCAGAGCCAAGCGGCCAACGAGCGGCAGTTGTCGCAGCAGGCCGCATTCCATGACCGCACCGAAGCGGTGTACACGCAACTGGCGGCATCGGTGCAGCAGTCCTTGATGCAAGGCGCTGCGGAAAGCGCACGCGCCGCAAGTACGGCGCTGCAGCCGGTAGTCGAAGCCACGATGGCCGAGATGGCGCGCAATGCGGCCGCGCTGCATACCGGCGTGATGCAGTCGATGCAGCAGCAGATGGAAAGCTTGTCCACGGGGTTCCAGGCGAGCACGCGTACCGTAGCCGACCTCTGGAGTCAGTCACTCGCCGACCAGCGCCAGTCCAACGAAGGGCTGTTCCGCGACCTGCGCGCCGCGCTGGAAACGTTCACGGATACGTTCGACCAGCGCTCGGCGGGCATGGTCGAGTCCGTCGCAGCCCGCCTTGATGCGATCACCGCCAACACCAGCGCGGCGTGGGCCGACGCGCTGTCGCAACAGACCGCGACGGGCAACGAACTGGCTGGCCGCAACCAGGCGGCATTGGCGGCGGCGGCCGCCACCTTCGAGACGCATGCGGCGTCGCTGGTGCACACGGTGCAGCAGTCGCATGCGGATCTTCAGGCCACGCTGGAAACCAGCGCGCAGGAACGACTTGCCGCATGGGCGAACACGTTCGACGCGATGACCGGCCCGTTGGTCGAGCGCTGGGAGCAGGCTGGCGAGCATGCCGCAAGCCGGCAGCAGGCGTTTTGCGACACGCTGGCGCGCACCGCAGACCACATTTCCGCGCAGACCCAGGCGCATGCACGCGACACCATCGCGGAGATTTCCCGTTTGGTGGAAGCGGCATCCGAAGCTCCCAGGGCTGCGGCGGACGTCATCGCCGAACTTCGCCAGAAGCTTTCCGACAGCATGGCGCGCGACACGGCGATGCTGGAGGAGCGCGGCCGCCTGTTGGCCACGGTGGAGACGCTGCTCGACGCGGTGAACCATGCGTCCACCGAACAGCGCACCTCCGTGGACGCGCTGATCTCCACCACCGCGGACCTGTTGGACCGCGTGGGCACGCGCTTCACCGCGCACGTCGAGACCGAGACCGGCAAGCTGGATGCCGCCGCCACCCGGATTGCAGCCGGTGCCATCGAGGTCGCCAGCCTCGGCGATGCCTTCGGCGCGGCGGTGCAGCGCTTTGGCGAATCGAACGAACAGTTGGTTGTCCGCCTGCACGCGATCGAAGCCGCGCTGGACCAATCGCTGGCCCGCAGTGACGAACAACTGGCCTACTACGTGGCGCAGGCGCGTGAGGTGGTCGACCTCAGCGTCCTCTCGCAGAAGCAGATCATCGGCGAGCTGAAGCATCTGGCCGACCAGCGCGCCATGATCGGGACTGAGGCGGCATGAGCGTCGAACACGACAGCGATGCCGAGTCGTCCACCGCCGTCTGGGCCGCGTTCGGCGACCTGATGTCGGTGCTGTTGGGCGTGTTCGCACTGATCCTCGTGGGCGTGATTGCCGTGCAGATGCGCCTTTCGCACCAGTTGGACCAGGAAGTGCGCAGGCGCGAGGCGGAGGCGCACCGCAACCGCACGCTGGAGCAGGTGTTGGCGGTGCCGTTGGCCGAAGGACGGGTGACGCTGGCGGACGGCCGCATCGGCATCCGCGGCAACGTGCTGTTCGCGCTCAGCTCCGACAAGTTGCAGCCCGAGGGGCGGCAGTTGCTGAAGTCAATCGCCGGCCCGTTGGCGAAATACCTCGGGGCGCGCGATGAAATCCTGATGGTCAGCGGCTTCACGGACGACCGCCAGGTGCGCGACGGCAACCTGCAGTTTGACGACAACTGGGAGCTGTCCGCCCAGCGCGCCCTGACCGTGACCCGCACCTTGGTGGCCGAAGGCGTGCCCGCCTCGTCTGTCTTCGCGGCCGCATTTGGTTCGCAGCAGCCGGTTGGCTCCAACGCGGACGAGGAAGGTCGCGCCCGGAACCGGCGCGTGGAAATCGCACCCATGCCCAAGCCCGCAAAGGCAAACCGGAACACACCATGAGTCACGAGGCGGCACGCGCGCGATCAATGCTCGCGGCGTGGCTTGAGGACAGCGCTGACCGTCTGGACCCCGTCCGCTTCCAGCGGATCATGGCGTTTGGGCAGCGCACGGCGGCCCAGGAAGGCGACGTGCGACGCCTGCTGGATGAGCGGCTGGTCGAACTGGTCAATGCCTATGCCGACGACTTGGCGACGGCAACAGCCACCGCGAGGTCTGCAAACTCAGGCGCGCCGCGGGCCGCGCGCGGTACCGCGATGGCCGATCTGATCCAACACATCGCGTCCAACACCCCACAGCGTGATGCCGTGCCCAGCGATGCATCGCCATCGCGATCGTGTTCCCCGGTGTTCGACGACCTCAGGCAGGTCTGCGCCGAGGTCCGCACGGAAAGCCAGTTGCGCCAGGCACTGACACCCGCGCCGGCGGACGCAGGCCCGCTCAACTCCGCCAGCCTCGTCCATCGCGCGCTGACCCGGATGCGCGACGTGTCGCCGGAGTACCTGGAGCATTTCGTCGCCTATGTGGACGCGTTGTCAGCCCTGGAGCCGATCTGCGCAAAGAACATGCCGGCAACGGAGGGCATGCCAACCGCTACTGGCAGCAGGAAAGCGAGCCCGTCCAAGCCCCGGCGCCGGCCTGCCTGAGGCACGGCTTCCGCATCGGCGCTTTTCTACCTGGGCGGGACGAAAGCAGGATGCCGCGCCAGTAGGGGCTGATTGTTCGGGAAGCATCAGGACTCGCGGGGAATGCCTGCGCGGCGAGCCTCGCCCAGAATCTCCAGGGCTTCCTTGATCACATACAGACCGATCAGCAAGCCAATCACGTAGTCCGGATACGGTGTCGCCAGCCAGAACACCAGCGCGCCCGCCAGGATCACCCCCAGATTGGCCACGACATCCGCCCGGGTGAACAGCCACGTGGCGCGCAGGTGCACTTCACCGGATTTGAACGGCGACAGCAGGCGCAGCACGGTCAGGTTCACCGCCAGCGAAAGCAGTGCGGTGCCGATCATCCAACCGCTCAATGGATCGGCGCCGTATGCGACGCGTCGGGCCACTTCCGCCAGCACGGCAACGCCCAGGATCAACAACGCAAACCCACTGATCCAGGCGGCGTTGGCCTTGAACCGGACGCTGCGGCCGATCGCCATCAGCCCGATGGCGTAGGCGCTGGCATCCGACAGCATATCCAAGGCATCGGCCAACAGCCCCGTGGACTGCGCTAGCCAACCCGCAATGCCGCCGATGACGGCCATGGCGGCATTGAGCAGCAGTGCAAGGCGAAGCACTCGCCGCTCCTGCGCATTCCTCGCTTCGTGGCGGCAAACGCACTCGCTCATACGTCCCCTGTCGTCCGCGAATGCAGTGCCTCTTCGCCATCCACCAGGAGCTTGGCGTGACGCGGCAACGCCACCGACACCAGCGCCGCCATCGCGACGAACACGGCCGACACCAACAGGCACGCCGTCAGGCCGTAAGCCTGGAAGATCCATCCCGACAGCACAGTGCCCACCAGCCGACCCATCGCGTTGGCCATGTAATAGAAGCCCACGTCGAGGGACACGCCGTCCTCGGCCGCGTAGCTGACGATCAGGTAGCTGTGCAGCGACGAATTCACGGCGAACACGAACCCAAACACCGCCAGTCCCGCAACGAGCACAGCCTGTGCCGAGTGGCCCTGCACCAACAGGAGCGCCATCAGCGCTGGCACGCCAGCGAGCAGCAATGCCCAGGCGAACGCCGCGCGACCATCCGGCACATGGCCGCGGCGCTTGCCGGTGAAATACGGGGCAACCGACTGGACCACGCCGTAGCCGATCACCCACAGCGCCATGAACCCGCCGATCTTCCAGAAGTCCCAACCCAGCGTGGTTGCCATGAACACCGGTACCGCGACGACAAACCACACATCCCGCGCGCCGAACAGGAACATCCTCGCCGCCGAAAGCAGGTTGATGGCCCGGCTCTTCGAGAGGATGTCCCGGAACTTGGGCTTGCTCCTGGCCTTGCCCATGTCGCGCTTGAGCATCGCCAGGCTCAATAGCCAGACCATCAGCAACCCACTGGCCATGATGGCCACCGCGGGCGCAAACCCCACGGTCGTCAACAAGGCGCCGCCGAGGAAGAACCCGATGCCCTTCAGGGCGTTCTTCGAGCCGGTCAGCGCGGCAACCCAGCGGAACAACGTCCCCTGCTGATCGCCCGGCACGAGCAGCTTGATGCTGCTCTTGGCACTCATCTTGTTGAGGTCCTTGGCAACACCCGACAGCGCCTGGGCGGTCATCACCCAAGGCACGGTCAGCCACGCCGCCGGCACCAGCAGCATCGACAAGGCGATGACCTGCATCGCCAGGCCGATGTTCATCGTGCGGTTGAGGCCAATGCGCGCACCCAGCCAACCACCGACCAGGTTGGTGATGACTCCGAAGATCTCGTAGAACAGGAACAACAGCGCCACCTGCAGCGGGCTGTAGCCCAACTGGTGGAAATGGAGCACCACCAGCATGCGCAGCGCGCCGTCGGTCAGGGTAAACGCCCAGTAATTGCCGGTGATCAGCAGGTACTGACGGATATCGGGTGACAGGCGCGCGAGCATGGCCTACCCCGCCTTGCCGACCAACTGGACCAGCTCGGCGGTGCGATTCACGTAGCCCCACTCGTTGTCGTACCAGGCATATACCTTCACTTGCGTGCCGTTGGTGACCATGGTGGACAGCGCGTCGACGATGCTCGAACGCGGATCGTGCAGGAAGTCGATCGACACCAGCGGACGCGGTTCGTAGCCCAGGATGCCGTTGAGCTCGCCTTCCGCGCCCTGCTGCAGCAGCCGATTCACCTCTTCCACGGTGGTAGGGCGCTCGACCTCGAACACGCAATCCGTCAGCGACGCATTGGTCAGCGGCACGCGCACGGCGTGACCGTTCAGGCGACCCTTGAGCTCGGGGAAAATTTCGGCGATGGCCGTCGCCGAGCCGGTCGACGTCGGAATCAGGCTGCTGCCACACGAACGCGCGCGGCGCAGGTCCTTGTGCGGGGCATCGACGATGACCTGCGTATTGGTCAGGCTGTGGATCGTGGTCAGGCTGCCATGACGGATGCCCAGTCCCTCATGGATCACCTTCACCACCGGCGCCAGGCAATTGGTCGTGCACGACGCGGCCGACACGATGCGGTGCCGCGCGGGATCAAAGCGCTGATGGTTGACTCCCACCACCACGTCGAGCGCGCCTTCGGCCTTGACCGGCGCAGTCACCACCACCCGCTTCACCCCTTGGTCCAGATACGGCTGCAGCACGTCGGGCTTGCGGAACTTGCCCGAGGCCTCAAGCACCACATCGCAGCCGGACCAGTCGGTGGCGGCCAGTTCCTTGTTGCGGGTGACGGGGATGCGGGTGCCATCAATGACGATGGCGTCGCCATCGGCCGCCGCCACGTGCTGCCAGCGGCCGTGGACCGAATCGAAGTTCAGCAGGTGCGCCAATGTCGCGGCATCGCCGGCCGGGTCGTTGATCTGGACGAACTGCACCTCAGGATTGCCCCATGCCGCGCGCAGGGTGAGTCGCCCCATGCGGCCAAAACCATTGATGCCAACGCGAATGCCCATGTGATTGCCGTCAAGTCGATGGAGGAAGAAAGGTGTGGAGACCAGCGGTTGTCACTTACCGAAGCATTTGGACCGGTCTCCACCGCAGCAGTGCTGGGTCAGGTAGTCCACCAGCCCCTGCATTTGTTGAAAGTTGGCGCGATAGCGGATGTAGCGCCCCTGCTGCTCGCCCTCGATCAGCCCGGCATGGGCCAGGTTCTTCAGGTGGAACGACAGGGTCGCCGCCGGCAACTCGAATTTTTCGATCAACTCGCCGGGAAAAGCCCCCTCCGGACCCAGCTCAACCAGATGGCGGAAGATGGCGAGCCGTGAGGCGTGCGCCAAAGCGCCCAACGCGGGGACGGCCTGCTTTATATCCATAATTCCAGCATAGTGGAACAAATGTGACAGGCACAATCATGGCAATCAGCTGCCCCACCCTTCCAACCGCGCTTGTCTGCAGCGAGCTTGCGCTCACGCCACTCGGCGCCGGACGCCTTGGCCGCGCCCCCATGGTCGTCGCCGATATCCACGCATGAAGAAGGCCCAGTCCTCGGAAACGAATCCCCGGGTAGCTGAGCCTTCCAGTCGGAGCTGTTGCAGGAAACGTGAGTCTCGTGCTTTTTCTCCGGCAACACGAACTCTACGCTCCCCCGTGTTAGCGGGGCGTCAATAATCACCGGCCGTTTGTCGGCTGCTGCGCTAGGATGCGTGCATGTGCCTGATCGCCGTCGCCTGGCGCGCCCACCCCCGCTACCCGTTGGCGCTGATTGCCAACCGAGACGAATCGCACGCGCGCCCCACATCGCCCGCCGGTGCTTACCCGGATCTGCCCGGCGTGTTTGGCGGCCGCGATGGGTTGCAGGGCGGCAGTTGGCTGATGGTGTCGTCGAGGGGGCGGCTGGCCGCGGTAACCAACGTGCGCCAAGGCCTGGTCGCGGAGGCGGCGCCGCGTTCGCGTGGGCTATTGGTGACGCAGTTCATGCAGGACACCGCCACGTCGCCCGACTGGTGCACGTCGCTGGCACCCGACGCTCCGGATTTCGGTCGCTTCAACCTGTTGGCGTGGGATGGCAGCACGCTGGCGTTCGCCACCAACCATCCGGGCTTTGCCTCGCACCCCATCGAGCCTGGCGTGCACGCCATGTCCAACGGTGCCTTCGATGCAGTGTGGCCCAAGGGCGGGCATGCCACGGCCGCGTTGTCCGCATGGCTGGCCGGAGACGTGGCCGCTGCACGCGAGACGGATGACGTGGATTCGTTGGAACCGCTGCTCCAGGCATTGGCGGATACCACGCTCGCGCCCGATTCAGCTTTGCCCGATACCGGTGTGGGGTTGGCGCTGGAGCGCATGCTGTCGCCGCCCTTCGTGCGCAATGGCACGTATGGCACTCGCTGCAGCACCGTGGTTCTGGTGGAACGCGGGCGCCTGTTGTTCGTGGAACGTCGTTTCGGGCCCGACGCGGAAGTAACCGGGCAAACGGTGCAGGCACTGGCGATGCCCGAAAGTATCGCCTGACCCGAAACGCGGGTGGATGCGACGCGAGTTCGGCTTTGTTTCACAAGCTGAACGATTTTCCCTTGCAGGCCGTGGTTTTGCCGTGGCTTTCACGCGCCCACCGGCAAGGTGCCTGCGACGCACCAACGCGTTCCAGGAGAGCACACGATGAATACGACCAAGACCCTTCTCGCGATGGCCTTCGTGCTGGCGCTGGGCGCCTGCAACAAGGACCAGGCGAACATGTCCGCGCAGGACGCCGCCGAATCGGCTTCGGAAGCCCAGGAGGCCGCCAACAACGCTGCCGCCACCGGCGACGCCGCGGCGACCACGGCGGCCCAGGCTGCGGCTGATGCTGCTGCGGCGGCAGCCGATGCTTCGGCCACCACGGCGCAGGCCGTGTCGGGCGACGAAGTGACGCGCCGCGACGACCTGGCCGACTCCGCCGAGAAGGCCGCCGATGCCGCGGAACAGGCGCAGGACGCCGCCGAGGAAGCCGCTGCCGCGGCTGACGCCAAGAACAATACCGACGGTAAGTAATCCTTCGGTTGCCCCATTCGCCGGCCTGCGACTCCGGACACTCCTCGTCCCGCTCCAGGAGTCGCAGTGCCGGCGATTCTGTTTGAAGCTCTTGATTCCGTTTGCCGTTCCGAGCGCTACGCACTACGGGCGTGGCGCGCGTCGCAACTTCCAGATCGCGTTGCCCACGTCATCGGCGACCAGCACGCCATCCGCATGCATCGCCACGCCCACTGGACGGCCATGGGCCTTGCCATCCGCGCTGAGGAAGCCGCCGAGCACCTCTACCGGCGGACCGGCGGGATGCCCGGCTTGGAATGGCACGAACACCACCTTGTAGCCGTTGAGCGGTTTGCGGTTCCAGGAGCCGTGCAGGCCGACGAACGCGCCTTGTGCGAACCGCTCGCCCAGCGCATTCCCCGTCGAGAATGCCAGGCCCAGCGGCGCGACGTGGTTGCCCAATCCGTAATCCGGCCGCAGCGGTGTTGGCGAGGCGCCCGCCGGCAGCGGCACGCGGGTGTCGCGGTTCCCGCCCCAGTAGTACCACGGCCACCCGTAGAAACCGCCTTCGCTGACCGAGGTCAGGTAGTCCGGCACCAGGTTGTTGCCCAGCTCGTCGCGCTCGTTCACCACGGCCCACAGTCGTTGCGTGGTCGGCTCCCATGCGAGGCCCACGGGATTGCGCAGCCCCGACGCGAACACCCGCGTATCGCCTGAAGCGGGATCGATGCGCAGGATCGCAGCGCGGTTCGTTTCGGCAGCCATGCCGTTCTCGCCGATGTTGCTGTTGGAGCCCACGCCCACATAAAGGAAGCGACCTTCGCGATCGGCGAGCAGGCTCTTGGTCCAATGGTGGTTCAGCTGGTCGCCCTTGCCCGGCAGCGACACGACGTGGCGGAAAGGGCCAGCCTGCGTCGCGCCCGGAGTGTATGCCGTCGCGACAATCGCGTCGGCATTTGCGACGTACAACGTCGCTCCAATCAGCGCCATTCCGAACGGCGAGTGCAGGCCAGTGGCGAACGGAGTCCTCAGCTCGGCCACGCCATCCCCGTCGGCATCACGCAGCAGCGTGATCCGGTCGGCACTGGGAGTCCCCGCGCCAGCCTTGCCCATCACCTGCTTCATGATGGCGCCCTTGACGCCACGGATGCCTGACTTGCCCGAAGGACCATTGGATTCGGCAACCAGCACGTCGCCATCGGGCAGCACCAGTAGCCACCTCGGGTGGTCGAGACCGGCGGCGAAAGCGCTTACCTGGAGCCCGCGGGCGGGCACAGGCGTCTCACCCGCCGCCCAGCCCTCCGCCGGAGCGATATCCACGGTGGGGATGATCGGTGGCTTGGCCTTTGGCAGCGTGGGCTGGCTGCCCACGCCCGTGTCGCGCTCCGCAGGGACAGCACAGGCGGCCAGCAGCAAGGCAAGGCCAATGGCGGAATAAGGACGCATGGGGCCACAGTCGGGGAGTGTCCAACCCGTGTAGCACGCACCGCGGCAACGCCTTGTCTACGCGACGTCGTTGTTACGACGGACCTGATGCACTCCACGGCCACCAGCCGCGCCCGCATTGCGCGTAACGGTCCGCAGCGCGCTCGAACGGGTTGCGCACGCTCACCCCACCGCACAACAGGTATACGGGCAGGAACAGCGGTCCAAGCACCATGTACTGGTAGACATGCGCGCGCTCATGGTCGGCCAGCACGATGTGCGGCTCCGCCCCGTGGCCGGCGCGATGCGCGTAGGTGATGCAGGGCGAATCGAGCGTGTCGCCGGTATGCAGGATGACGTTGCCCATGGTCAGCGCGCCACCGGGGCCCCACGGCCAGCCGTGGAACACTACGGCCATGTCGCGTGGGCGCAGGTGCGCGTGCGCACCAAAGGCCATGCCGATGCCGCCCGCCAGCAGCCCCAACGCGGTATTGGGTGAGGCCCACGCAATGCCGAGCGCCTGCCCGGCGCGGCGCAACCAAGGGCTCAGGCGCCCTCCTCCGGCATGAGCAGCCACAGGATCAGGTACACCAGGATGCCGGGGAACGCCGCCGACGCGATCGAGACGATCACGAAAATGGCGCGCAGCAGAGTGGAGTTCCAGCCAAAGCGCTGGGCAATGCCGCCCAGGACACCGGCGATCATGCGGTCGTTACGGGAGCGGGTGAACGGGCGTGGCGTGCTCATGGCGTCAATCCTTGTGGCCTTGCCGGCGAGCATAGCGCGGGCCCGCCCCGCCGGCATGTGACCGTCAACGCGACCGCGCGGCCAGCCAGTCGTGGATGGCCTGCGGCACCTCGCGCTGGGCCCGGCTCGACACGTAGATGCCGATGTGCCCCCCGCGGAACGAGAGCTCGCTGTAGTCCTGGCTGCCCACCAAGCCCCCCAGCGCCTTCGACGCCTCGGGTGGCACCAGGTGGTCCTGCTCGGCGAAGATGTTGAGCACCGGCATGTCCACGTGGATGAGGTCAACCGGGTGGCCGCCGATGTCGATGCCGCCCTTGACGAAGCCGTTGCCCTGGTAGAACTGCTTGATGAACTGACGGAAGGCTTCGCCGGCCTGGTCGGGCGAGTCGAAGATCCACTTTTCCATGCGCAGGAAGTCTTCCAGTGCCTGCTTGTTGTCCAGGATGTCGACCAGGCCCACGTATTTCTGCACGAACAGCCGCCATGGCTTGAGCTGCAGGTAGGTGAAATTCATCATGTCGGCCGGCACGTTGCCCAGCGTGTCGACCATCAGGTCCACGTCCATGCCGCGGGTCCAGTTGGCCAGCATGTTGCCTTCGGTGTGGAAATCCACCGGGGTGACCATGGTGATGAGGTTGCGCACCTTGCGCGGGTTGAGCGCTGAATAGCAGAGCGAAAACGCGCCGCCCTGGCAGATGCCCAGCAGGTTGATGGCGTCCTGGTGGTACGCGCTGCGCAGGTGGTCGACGGCACCGCCGACCCAGCGCTGGATGTAATCCTCAAGCTCGAGGTAGCGGTCGGAGCGGTCGGGGTAACCCCAGTCCAGCACGTACACGTCCTCGCCGCGCTCCAGCAGCCCTCGCACGATGGACTTGTCCGACTGCAGGTCCACCATGTACGGGCGGTTGACCAGCGCATACACGATCATCAGCGGCACCTTGGCGGTGGGCGCGCGCTCGCCGATGAAGCGGTACAGCACCACCTTGCCGTCACGCCACACTTCCTCGCGGCGGGTGGCGCCGTAGTCGACCTCGTCGACCTCGGTCAGCGTCTCGAGGCCGGCGGCGAGCTTGTGCTGCATCTTCGCGGCTTCCTCGGCCAGCGACTGCGCGGTGAACCCGAGGGGGCCAAAGCTGTCGAAGGCATTCATGTCAGCGGGCTCCCTTGCCGGACTTGCTCACGGCCGTCTTGCTGGCGGCCTTCGCGGTTCGCGTGACCTTGCCCGGCTTGGCGCTGCGCGTGGCGACGGGTTTGCTGCGGCTGGGTGCTTTCGTGGCCTTCGACGCGGTGGCGCTTGCCGCAGCGGCTACGGGGTGCGCGGCCTTGGCTGCCTTCCCGGCAGCAGGCGAGGCTGTCCTGCCCTTGGCCGCCTTCGATGGCACGGGACTACGCTTTGCACCACCGGCAGATGACTTCGTGGCGGGTTTCGGAGTGGGCGTAGCAGCGCTGCGGGCACTGGAGTGCGTCTGGGCTGCCTTGCGCCGCAACGTGCCAATGGCATCCGAGAACGCACCGCCCTGCACCGGCGTAGGCCGTGCGGTGGGCGTGGCCGACATCGCGTGCACAAGGTCCCGCAGGCGGCGCACTTCGCGCTCCAATTGCACGATCTTGCGGTGTGCGGCGTCCACTTCGGTACGGCCCGGCACGCCCAGCAGTGCGCTGGCGCGTTCGATCTCGTCCTGCACGTGCTGGCGCACGCGCATCTGCGCGTTGGCCAGGTGGCCGTAGGCATCGCGAAAGCGCTGCGACAGCGCCAACTCGGCATACGCATCTTCCGCTGCGTCGATCCACAGATCGAACAGTGCGCGCGCGGACGTCAACTGGCGGCCGGGTTCGCTGCGCTCCGCCAGCAACTGCTCAAAGCGCTCGAAGGCGGTCTGCGCCGATTCGGCCAGCAGTGCATTGAAGGCCTGGCTGGCCGCCTGGTACTCGTCCTGTGCCTTGGCGGCAGCCTGCCAGCGCTCCTGGTGCTCACGCGCGAAACCAAAGGTAGGCACGTCCATCCAGCGGCCACGGTCGCGCTGCAGCATGTCCAGATAGGGGCGCACCTGCTCGATCCAGGCTTCGAAATCGTGCTGGCCGGGGCCGCGCATGTGCTTGAACACATCGGCGAAGGGGTTGGCACTGGCGCCGCCCAAGAGTTGCTTCCAGACGCGTGCGATCTCGCTGGCGTCGGCATTCTGGCCGGCGAATTGCGCGGCCAACTGCTGCATCTGCCCAAACCAGCCTTGCGCCTGGGCATTGAAGCGCCCCACGGCATCATTGGCCTGCGTCGGCCCGCCCTGCGCCAGTTGCGACCACCAGCGCACGGCATCATCCCAGCCGGGCACGCTGTTGGCGGGCTTGGCCGCCGCCCCGCGCATCATCTCGCCCCACGCGCTCCAGTATTGCTTGGCGATGGCGTCGAACTCATCCGTGCCGAAACCGCCCATCGTCCCGAAACCCTGCTTGGCCATCGTGCCCTCCCGCGTTTGCCATGATCATAGCAACGGGAATGTTGCAGTGCGCCAAGCCTTTCGGCGCACGCGACTCAAGGCTTGGGGATACGCAGGGTCTTGCTGATCATCAGCGAGCCGGACAGGGCGAACATCAGCACCAGCGGATGGAACTGCCATGGGCCCAGCTGGACCATCCCCAGCCACAGGTTCTGGCCAATCGCACCCTGCGCGGCCGCCACCGCCAGCACGATCACCAGCACCAGGCTGGTGGGGATGGGCGTGCCTTCGAAGTACTTGACCTTGCCCTCGTCGCCCGAGAGCTGCTCGGCAGTGACGTTGTAGCGTGCAAGACGGCTGACGCCGCAGCCGACGAAGTAGCTCAGCACCGCCCAGTCCCAGCCGCCCTGCAGGCCGCAAGCGTAGGCCAGCGCGGCGGGCGCCACGCCGAAGGAGATCACGTCGGCCAGCGAATCCAGCTCCCGGCCCAGCGTGGAGGCGGACTTGCGCCAGCGTGCGATGCGGCCGTCCAGCGCGTCGAACACGAACGCCAGCGGGATCAGCGCCATGCCGATCATCAGGTCGCGCACCACGCCCTCCTGCAGGAAGCGCATGGCGGCGAAGATGGCGCCGGTGCCGCAGAAGGCGTTGGCGAGGGTGAACCAGTCCGCAAGGTGGAACTCGCGGAGCATCGAGAAATGGCGGCGCGACATGGCGACTCCTGTCGTCGGCAGGTCAGTCGGTGACCTTCAGCCTGTCAGCCTGCCAAAGTCGAGGTGAACAGGGCAAGCACGGGTGTGCGCAAAGGCGACGGCGGTCGGCAACGGTTGGTTATGCAGTGCCGGCGCACGTCATTGGGCCGGCATGGCCAGATGGCGGGCTTCCAGCGGATTGCCCGCACCCCGCGGCACGGTCGGAATGACCGCGTCTGCGGGCAACGGGCCGTTGCCGTCCAGATGCGCCTGCAAACGGTCCAGCGCCTGGTACACGTACGGCAGCAGCGGCACATACCGCGCGCCATAGTCCGGCAGGCCCAGGAAACCGTCAAAATGCTGGGCGTTGCGTACCTGCCAGAAACGGACGTCGCGACCGGCCGCCTTCGCACCCGCCACATACGGCGCGCTGCTGAACGCCACCGGGATCAGGCCGTCGCTGGTGCCGTGCACGACCACCACGGGCAGGCCTGCGCGCGGGAAACCGGCGCGGGTCTGGGCCACGCCCGCATGCAACTTGGCGGCCAATGCTTCGTTGGAGTTGGTCCACAGCGCCCGCAGGCATTGCAGGTCTGCCATCGGACTGGACCCCGCCGGAGGGACGGCGAATACACCCGCGCCCGGCGGAATGCCGCTGGCATCGCTCCACCAGGCGGCCCGCTCGGCGGCGGTTGCCGCACGCGGCTTGCCTGCGGCATCGAGGGCGGAGAATCCGTAGCCGCACGGCATCTCGCCGAGCGGTGCGCGCGTGTACGCGGAGGCATAGGTCACCGCCACCGAACGCCACAGGTCAAAGCCCGCCGACAGGGCTCCGGCACGCAACGCGTCGTCGGTCCAGCCCACGTCGTGCAGGCGCTGGTACGCGGATGCGGCCAGCGCCGCGGTATCGGTACCGTCCAGCAGGCCGGCCTTGCCCAGCGCAGCACACTGCGCCGCCCACAGCGGCGCTACCTGCGCCTGCAGGGGCGGCTGCGGCAAAGGAGCCAGCGCCGGGTGCAACAACGCGCATGGCATCAGCAGCGCGGCCTCGGTGGTGTAGTCGTACAGAGCCCGACTGCCGTGCCCTTCCACCAGCACGTTGGGTTCGCCAGCCACCACGCCATCCAGCCAATCGCCCTCCATCTCCGCGGCGCGCAACACGGCGCCACCGCCATTGGAGATGCCCACGGCGATAACGCGGGTGTTGTCGAAGGTGAACGGTGCGGCCTGCGGGAACGCCGTATCCAACGAATTCAGCGCGAACTGCGCGGCCTGCTTGACGTGGTGGCCCCAGTCAGCCTCGGGGTTGTCGCCCGAATGCGCATGCTTGAACGCTATGCCGGTGGCGCCAGCGGGGGCTTGTGGTGCGAATGCCAGGCCATCGGCGGCTGGGCCGACGGTGCCATCCAGGCGCACGCCCTGTCCGCTATCGAGATCGAAATAGTCGGTGCCCGCGCCCTTGTCGGTGTGCGCCACGGCGCAGCCCTTGGGCAGGCCCCATGCGCTGGCGACGGCGATGGCGCCATACACCCCGCGCGAACCGGAGGCCGCGGCCACCACCACGCAACGGCGCTTGAGGTCGAAGGCGTCGGGCACCTGCACCAGCACGCGGTGCGGCTGTTGCGCACCCGGCACGGTGGCCAGGGCGCTGAATTCACGGCCTGGGACCGCATGCGTGCTCCCGTAAAGGCTGCCGTACCCGCCGCCGGGCGTGAGATCGGCAATGCCGCGCCAGTTGGCCCACAGCGCCCGACGCCGCAGTTCGACGGACGTGGGTGCAGTGGCCTCGATGAACGCCGGTGGGGTCATGGCCCGCAGGCCCTCCAGCCCCAAGCCCGCCGTCAGCAGGTCGTCATTGCCGCGATGCTCGGTGATGCGCATGGGACCAAACACGTCGTCGTCTCCCGTGGTGCGCGTCACACCGACGCTGCTGCAGCCTGCCGCTGCAAAGGCGGCACTGGCGAAAGCGAGGCGCAATGCGCGCATGAGCGGGCGGCGGAGGGTCATGGAGATCTTCATGCCGCGAGCGTAGCAAGCCATACCCCGCTCCTCATCGTACTTTGGTACCACCTCCCCGCGGCGCACAGCGCGGCCTTGGCTTGCTAGGCTAGGCACGAAGCCGAGCCCGACATGCCCTCACTCCTGATCGCCGACGACCACCCGTTGTTCCGCGCCGCCCTGCGCCAGGCGGCCACCGAGGCCGTGCCGGACACCGTGGTGGCGGAAACCGACAGCTTGGACGGCGTACTGGCAGCGCTGGACGCCGATGCCGGCATCGACCTGGTGCTGCTGGACCTGCACATGCCCGGCAACCATGGACTGGCGGGGCTGGCGGCCGTGCGCGCCCAGCACCCCGAGGTGGCGGTGGTGGTGGTATCGGCCAACGACGACCCGCGCGTAGTGCGGCGTGCGCTGGACCACGGCGCGGCAGGATATCTGCCGAAGAGTTCCGGCCTGGAAGAACTGCGCGATGCGGTGCGTGCGGTACTGGCATGCGAACAATGGCTGCCCGCATCGCTGCGGGCCGCCGTGTCGCGTACGCAAAGTTCCAGCAGCGATACCGATCTCGCCTCGCGTCTGGCCAGCCTTTCCCCGCAGCAGTTCCGCGTGCTGACCTACGTGGCGCAGGGCTTGTTGAACAAGCAGATCGCTGATCGCCTGGACGTGCAGGAGCGCACCGTGAAAGCACACCTGTCAGCGATCTTCGAGAGGCTGGGCGTGCGCAACCGCACGCAGGCTGGCGTGATCCTGCGCGAACTTGAACTCAGCGACCCGGCGCGGCAGATCGCCGGCTAGGACACGGGCTCCAGCGGCTGCAACTCGCGCGAGGCGAGCAATCGGTCCAGCACCGACTTCAGCGCCAGCGGTTTGAGGGGCTTGCGCAGCAGCGTGAACCCAGCCGCCTGCACCTCGCGACGCACGGCTTCGCCGGCGTCCGCGCTCAAGATCACCGTGGGGCGTGCGCCGAAGCGCGCCGCCAGCCGCTCAACAACGGCCGGTCCGGTATCGCCATCGTCGAGGTGGTAGTCGAAGAGCCACAAGGCCGCGGGGCCCTCGGCCAGTGCCGCGGCCGCCTGCTCGCCATCGCCCGCGGTGACCACCTCGCACCCCCAGGTGCGCAGCAACTGCGCCAGCGCATCCAAGGCCACTGAGTCATTGTCCAGCACCAGCACGCGCGTCCCGGACACGCCCAGGCGCTGTGCAGGAAGCGGTGCGACGATACGCGGGCGTCTGCCCACGCGCTGCACCTGCAAGGTGAATGCCGTGCCCCTCCCGGGCCGGCTGCGCAAGCCGATGGGCGCCTGCAGCAACTCGGCGATGCGGTCGGCGATGGCCAGCCCCAACCCCAGTCCCTGCCCCGGCGCGTCGTCCCCGCGCCGGAACTCTTCGAAGATGCGCTTCTGTTGCTCAACCGGGATGCCTGGACCGGTATCGAGCACCTCGATGCGCAACGACCCATGCCCCGCGCGCACCCCGAGCAGTACCGAGCCAGTGGGCGTGTAACGCACCGCGTTGGCAAGGAAGTTCTGCAGCACGCGGCGCAACAGTTGCGGGTCGGTCCGCACCCATGCGGAACTGGGCACGTAACGGAATCGCAGGCCGTGCGCCGCGGCGATGGCACCGAATTCCGAGGCGAGCGGATCGAGCACTTCGGCGATGGGCAGTTCGCGCGGCTGCGCCTCCAGGCCGCCGGCCTCCAGGCGCGACATGTCCAACAGGCCGTTAAGCAGGTCGCTGGTGGAGTCGAGCGCGCCTCCAATCTGTCGTACCGTCGCGCTCTGTACCGGATCGCGAAGCTGCTGCGACAACGCGTCGGTGAACAGCTGAGCCGCGTGCAGCGGCTGCATCAGGTCATGGCCGATGGCGGCAAGGAAGCGGCTCTTGGCATCGTTGGCCCTTTCGGCCTCGCGCTTGGCGGCCTCCAGGTCCACCGTTCGTTCGGCCACGCGCTGCTCCAGCGTTTCGTTGGCCTGGATCAGGCCCGCCTCGGCGTGCCTGAACTCGGTGACGTCGGTGAACGTGGCGACAAAGCCGCCGCCAGGCATGGGGTTGCCGCGGATCTCGATGATGGTGCCGTCGGGAAGCACGCGCTCGGACAGGTGCGGGGTGCCCGCGCGCATGAAGGCCAAGCGGCGCTCCAGCGCCTGCTCGGTATCCGGACCATGCGCCACCTGCGCCAACGCCCAGCGCGACAGGTCCGCAATGGGCCGTCCAATCTGCAGCAGTTCCTCGGGATAACCGAACAATTCCACGTAGCGGCGATTCCATGCCACGAGCCGCAACTGCGCATCCACCACGCTGATGCCCTGCGACATGTTCTGCAGCGCCGCCTCCAGCACGCGCTGGTTGAAGCGCAGGTCGGCCGATGCGACGCCGACGATGGCGGCCACGGTATCGAGGTCCTGGCCCGCCTCCCGACGCGCGGCATCCAGCAGCACGCGTGCCGAAGCGGTGCCGAGCACGGCGGCCAGTTCGCGCTCCATGCGCGCCTCCACCTCGGTGGGTACCGCGCCTTGCCCTGCGGCGTCCACCAGCAACTCGTCCACGCGATCGCGCGACAGGAAGCGCAGACCGGCATCGCGCAGCGCGCGCGCGTCCAGCCCCAATCGCGCCTTGCGTGGGGCATCACTGCGCCACAGCGCGGCAAGCAGCGTGCCGAGCGTGCCCAGGAACAGGCTGGCGCCCACCGCGCGGCCCAAGCGACTCCAGCCCGTCAGTCCAAACAGCGCATCCGGCGCCAGCCACACCTGACCGAAGGGGCCAGTGGTCAGCCAGGCCGGCGGCGTGCCGCGCAATTCCAGGGTCATCGGCACCAGCAGCACCCACACCCATGCCGCGAAGCCAACCATGATGCCGGCCTGGGCGGCGCGCGCCGGAGTCTTTGGTCGCCACACCGCAAAGCCCAGCGCGGGCACCAGCGTGGCCAGCGCGGAAAACGACACGGCGCCCACATCGGCCAGCGCATCGCTGCCTGCGATGAGGCGGCTGTACGCCCACGCCAGCAGCATCGTCGCGACGATGCCGCCGCGACGCAACAACAGCACGTGGCCGCGCAGGTCTCCGCCGTCGTGGCGGGACCACACCCCGCGCAGCAGGCCGGGGGCAAACCAGTGATTGCCGATCATCAGGCTCAACGTCAGGGTGCTGACCACCACCATGCCGGTGGCGGCGCTGAGCCCACCCAGGAACCCGAACAGCGCCAGTGCTTCATGCCCCTGCGACAAAGGCAGCGCCAGCACGTACAGGTCGGAAGGCACCTGCCCTGCCAGCAACGCCTGCCCGGCCCTGGCCAAGGGGAGCACCGGCAGCGCGATCAATACCAGGTACAGCGGAAACAACCAGCGCGCCGTCCGCACGTCGTGCTCGTCGCGGCATTCCACCACCGCGATGTGGAACTGGTGGGGCAGGATGAACATCGCCATCGCACCCAACAGCACCAGGGGTATGAAGCCGCCCGAGGGCGCCGTGGGAGGTGGCGTGGCCGGCGTTGGCAGCTCGGGAAGGTCAAGGCCGAACCAGACGAAGCACCCCAGCGCCAGCATCGCTGCCAGCTTGAACACCGACTCGAAGGCCATTGCCAGCACCAGGCCGCGGTTGTGCTCGGTCGCGGAGGCACGGCGGGTGCCGAACAGCATCGCGAACAACGCCATCGCCAATGCGACATACAGGGCGATGTCCTGCCAAGCCGGGCCGGCCGCGTCGGCCGCCGAACGCGTGGTCAGCATCGAGAAGCTCATCGCTACAGCCTTGAGCTGCAGCGCGATATACGGAATGAGGCCCAGCGCGGCCACCAGGGTGACCGTGGCGGCCAGCCACGCATCCTTTCCGAGACGAGTGGCGATCAGGTCCGCGAGCGAGGTCGCGTTGGTGTCGCGCGCCAACCGCACCAGCCGCATCATGAATGCCACGGCCAATGCGTACAGCATGATCGCGCCCAGGAACGTGGGCGGCAGCGGCCAGCCATAGCGCGCGGCCTGGGTGACCGTGCCGTAGAACGTCCACGACGTGCAATGCACCGCCAGCGACAGCGCGTAGATGTGACGCCAATGGCGACCGAGCACGCCCGGATGCCGCTCTGCCCAGAGGGCGGTGCCGAACATCAATGCCAGCCACACAAGGCTGGCAAGCGCGACCGCGGTGAAACTCAGCATTCGCGCCTGGACTCCCCTACCCGGCCCGTGAACCGGTCAGCTTCACACTCGCTGCAGAAAGGCCGGCGACCCGTGCAGCACTCACATCGAGGATAACCAGAACCCCGTGCCACCCTCATCTCGAGCATAGCGAAAAAGCAACGACGGGTCCCGTTGCCGGAACCCGTCGTGCACCCTGACCGCTTTCGGGGTCGGTCAGAACTCGTAACGCGCCGTGAGGCTGTACTGGCGCGGTGCGCCGTAGAAGCCGGTGTAGACGCCCAGTGCACGGTTAAGGTTGTAGCCGGTGGTCAGATATTCCTCGTCCGTCAGGTTGCTGCCGTTGAGCGAGAAGGACCACGCGTTGTTCAGGCGCCACGTCACCCCCGCGTTCAGCAGTCCGTAGCCGTCCTGCGTGATCGGCGGGCGACCGTTGGGTGGTACTTCCGCGCGCTGGATCTCGGTGGTGGCCACTACTTCCGACTGGTAGCTGTAGCCCACACGGGCCGACAGGCTGCCACCGCCCGACAGGTCAGTGCGGTACTCAAGGTTGACTGCACCGGAGAACTCGGGCGCGTTGGTGAACTCCTGCTCATCGGCGATGTTCAGGCCGGCATAGCGAAACTCGTCATATTTTCCATCCAGCCATGCGAGATTGCCGCTGAACACCCAGTTGCGGACAGGCAGCCACTGGTACTCGACCTCCACACCGTTGACCGTACCCTTGCCGGCATTGGTGAAATCGCCGAAGAACGCGTCGTCCGTGCCGTCACCGTTGCTGTCATAGGCAGTAAACACCGAGAGCTGGATGTCCTCGTACTTGTTCTGGAACGCCGCCAGGTTGAGGAACAGTGTCTGGTCGAGGAACGCCATCTTGCTGCCGATCTCGAAGCTGTCCACGACCTCGTCATCGAACGGTTCGGCCGAGCGCGGAACGGCGGTTGCCTGGGCGCGGATGTTGTAGCCACCCGACTTGAACCCGCGCGTCGCCAACGCGTACAGCATGATGTCGTCGGTCGCCTGGTAGTTGAGCGAGACCTTCGGCGATGTGTTCTTGAAGTTGATCGACTTGTCGAAGTTCGCAACCGTGGAAATTGGACGCGTGAACGTGTCATCGCTGTAGCCGCGGTTCAGAACCGTCGCGCGCTTGTCCTCGTCGGTATAGCGGGCGCCAACGTCGAGCTTGAACTTCTCGGTCAGGTCAAACGTCCAGTCGGCATACAGCGCGACGCTCTCGGTGCGTACGACGCCTTGGGTATCGCCGAACAGGAGATTGAAGAAGTTGTTGAGCACCCGGCCGCCGGCGTCGCCGTCGAAGGCATACAGGCCCATCACGCCGCGGGCACGACCGCCACCGTCGAAGTTGGCCTGCAATTCGTGACTGACCTGCTCGTCGCTATAGAAGGCCTTGACGTCGGCAATCTTTGCCTGGGTGGTGTCAAAGTCAATGTTGGTTTCCGTGTCCGACTCGCGCTTGGCCAGCACGTACTTGAACGCCCAATCGTCGCTTGCGCGCCAGTTGACGGTCACCGACGCGCCACGAAGCTCGGTGTCGTTGACGTTCGGCATGCCATTGCGCACGTCGTAACGCGAATCCATTGGCGGCGCACTGGGAACAAAGCGATTGGCCCCCAGCATCTGCGCACCGCGCACCCCGGACTGGTCGTCCACCCAATCGAACGCGAACTGGACGTCGAAGTCGTCACCCGCATACGCGCCCAACTGACCACGCAGCGCAAGGATCTCCTTGTCACTGACCTCCTGGTCGGTCACCACGTTCTGGCCGAAGCCGTCACGATTCAGGCTCGCCACGGCGATGCGACCGCGCAGGCCGCTGTCAGCGCCGCCAATCGGGCCGCCGACCGCCGCCTTGACGTCGAGCTGGTTGTAGTTGCCGATGGTGACCGAGGCGTTGCCCTCGAAGTCGGTCGGCAGGCCACGCGAGATGTACTTGATCGCGCCGCCAATGGTGTTCTTGCCGTACAGGGTGCCCTGCGGGCCGCGCAGCACTTCCACCCGCTGGACATCGAACACATCGAGCAACGCGCCCTGCGGACGCGCGATGTAAACGTCATCCAGGTAGATGCCCACGCCCGGATCCACACCCCACAACGGGTCCGATTGGCCAATGCCGCGGATGTATGCCGTCACCGTGCTGCTGGACCCACGGGCCGCATAGACGGTGAGATTGGGCACGAGGGCATCGAGGTCACTGAGGTCCTCGACAGCCATCCGGTCCAGTGCGTCCGCGGTGAACGCAGTGACCGCGATCGGCACCTCCTGCAGCGTCTCCTCGCGCTTGCGCGAAGTCACCGTGATCTTGTCCAGCGTGGTGGCCTGCGCGGACTCCTGGCCCGTCGGCGCCGACTCCTGCGCCCACGCCGCCGGCGCCAGCAACGCGCTGGCGATGGCGAGGCTCAGGTACTTGCGGCTGTTCTTGCTACGACCCATTACGCACTCCTCCCCCGATTTCGTAGTGGCGCGGCCTGTCAGCCATCGCCTGATGGGACGACCCCACCATGGCCGCCAGACTAGGAGAGCCCCGTCACGTCGGCATCTGTACCTTCGGACAATGCCGGGGCGGCGGCCCGATCCGGAGACTTGCCATCCACCTGCAAGGCTCTGGAGCTGGGGATGGCGTTTCTGATCGTGCTGGCCGCGTTGTGCTTCCTGATGTTCGTGGCGTACCGCGGCTACAGCGTCATCCTGTTCGCGCCGGTGGCGGCGCTGGGCGCTGTGCTGCTGACCGACCCATCGCTGGTGGCGCCCATGTTCACCGGGCTGTTCATGGACAAGATGGTGGGTTTCCTCAAGCTCTACTTCCCGGTGTTCCTGCTGGGCGCCATCTTCGGCAAGCTGATCGAGGTGTCGGGCTTCTCCAAGTCGATCGTCGCCGCCACCATCCAGCTGGTGGGCGCCAGTCGGGCCATGCTGTCCATCGTCATCGTCTGCGCGCTGCTCACCTATGGCGGCGTGTCGCTGTTCGTGGTGGTGTTCGCGGTTTACCCCTTCGCAGCCGAGCTGTTCCGCCAAAGCAACATCCCCAAGCGGCTGATCCCGGGCACCATCGCGCTGGGCGCATTCACCTTCACCATGGACGCGCTGCCCGGCACGCCCCAGATCCAGAACATCATTCCCGCCTCGTTCTTTGGCACCAACGCCTGGGCCGCGCCGTGGCTGGGCATCCTGGGCGGCGTCTTCATCCTCATCGTGGGCCTGAGCTACCTTGAATGGCGCCGTCGCGCCGCCCTGAAGACCGGCGAGGGCTACGCCGACGGTGCTGCACTGGTGAACGAGCCGGCCTCGTTTGCTGGCGGCAAGCTGGCAAACCCGTTGATCGCGTTGCTGCCGCTGGTGCTGGTGGGCGTGAGCAACAAGCTGTTCACCAGCTGGATCCCGGGGTTTTACGGTGACAGCCACTCCTTCGACCCGGCGGTGATCGGCAGCACGCCGCCCGTCGTGCAGGAAGTCTCCAAGGTCGCCGCCATCTGGGCGGTGGAAGGCGCGTTGCTCGTCGGCATCGCCTGCGTGATCGCGTTCGCATGGAAACCGGTGATGGCCAGCTTTGCCGAAGGCACCAAGTCGGCCATCGGCGGCGCGATGCTGGCGGCCATGAATACCGCTTCGGAGTATGGTTTTGGGGCCGTCATCGCGGCCTTGCCGGGCTTCCTGGTCGTAGCCAATGCGCTGAGCGCCATCCCCAACCCACTGGTCAACGAAGCCGTCACCGTGACCGCGCTTGCAGGCATCACCGGCTCGGCATCAGGCGGCATGAGCATCGCCCTGGCGGCCATGGCAGAGACGTTCATTGCCAACGCCAACGCTGCCGGCATCCCGATGGAGGTTCTGCACCGCGTGGCGGCGATGGCTTCCGGCGGCATGGACACGCTGCCGCACAACGGCGCCGTGATCACACTGCTGGCCGTGACTGGCCTGACCCACCGCCAGGCCTACAAGGATGTTTTCGCGATCACGCTGATCAAGACCGCGGCGGTCTTCGTGGTCATCGCCGCGTTCTACCTGGCCGGGATCGTCTGACCCGCCACCCGACTTCAGGCCGGAGCCGATGCGGCTTGGGCATGGATCGGCAGCGACACCGCCATCACCGATGGGTCGTCGGGACTGGGCGCGACCTTGAACCCCAGCGCCTTGCACATCTCCAGCATGGTGCGGTTCTCCTGCAGCACCTCGCCGACGACCGAACGCAGCCCAAGCCAGCGCGCGTATTCGATCATGATCTGCATCAGTCGCCATCCCAGTCCGTGGCCCTTCAGGTCGGAGCGCACCAGGATCGCGTACTCGCCGTGGTCGTAGTTGGCGTCCGCGAGCAAGCGCACCGCCCCCAGCATGTCCCCGGTTTCCGGGTCGATGGCCACCAGCGCAATCGAGCGCGCGTAGTCCAGCTGGGTCAGCTGGGCGATGAATTCATGGCTGAAATGACGCACCGCCTGGAAGAAGCGCATGCGCAGGTCTTCATCCGACACATGGGTGAAGAACTCGCGGAACAGCGCCTCGTCCTCGGGCCGCACCGGGCGCACGAACACCTGGCGCCCGTGGCCGAGTTCGACATGTCGCTCCCATTCCTTGGGATAGGGCCGGATCGCGAACCGCGGATGGCCCGGTCCCTTGTGCAGGCGGGCCAGTGCTGACACGCCAATGCGCGCGTCCACCGCGATGACACCATCCTTGTCGGCCAGCAGCGGGTTGATGTCGATCTCGCGTATGTCGGGGACGTCGGCAGCGAGCTGCGCCAGCTTGACCAGCACCAGTGCGACTGCGCGCTCGTCAGCGGCCGGCACGTCGCGGTAAGCCTTGAGGATGCGCGAGACGCGGGTGCGGGCGATCATGTCGTGTGCAAGGCGGAGATCCAGTGGCGGCAGTTCCAGGGCCTTGTCGTTGATCATTTCCACTGCCGTACCGCCGCGACCAAACACAACTACCGGCCCGAAGGTCGCATCGTCCACCACACCGGCAATCAGCTCGCGGGCTTTGGTGCGCACGACCATGGGGTGCAGCGTGACTCCGTTGATGCGCGCGCCGGGACGAGCCTCGCGGGCACGCGACAGAATCGCGGTGGCGGCCTCGCGTACCGCGGCAGCGGTCGACAGATTGAGGCGAACACCGTCGATGTCGGACTTGTGGGTGATGTCCGGCGACAGGATCTTCACCGCCACCGCGCCGCCATCGGCCAGCATCGGCTCCGCCAGTCGCCCCGCCTCCTCGGCATCACCTGCGGTCACCACGGGCGTGATCGGGATGCCATAGGCCGCCAGCACGCGCGCTACTTCGCCCGGGTCCAACCACGCACGTCCGTCGGCCAGCGCACGCGCGACCGTATCGCGCGCCGCGGCCGTATCCACGACGAGATCGTCGGGCAAGCTGGGGGGCGTCTCCATCAACGAGGTCTTGGCCTCGCGGTGCCGGACCAGATACATGAAACCACGCACCGCATCAGCCTCGGTCGCATACGTTGGGATTCGCGCGGTCGTCAGGTGTTCGACCGCGGCATCGTTTGCGCCGAGCCATACGGCCAACACAGGCTTGCGCGCCACCGTGGCCGGAAGTGCCTTGCGTGCGTCGGCCAAGGCTTGGGCTCGCACGTCGGTAGGCACCAGCGCCGTGGGCACGTTCAACGCAAGGATCGCGTCGTTGCCCGGGTCCAGCGCCAATGCCGAGAACGCCGCCGCATATTCCGGGTTGCCTACCCCGCCATTGATGTCCACGGGATTGGTGCCGGGCCACACCGCCGAGGCCACCGCGTCGAGTTGGGCCACCGTTCCCTCACCCAAGCTGGCCAGCGTACCGCCCATGTCGCGCAGGCGGTCGGCGGCGAGCATGCCTGTCCCCCGCCCGTTGGCGAAAATCGCCAGCCGCGGCCCGGGAAAGGTATCCACGCGTCCGAGCGTTTCGGCAGCAGCGAAGAGTTCGTCCAGTGCCAAGACCCGCAGCATCCCGGCGCGCTGGAAAGCCGCTGCGTACACGGCATCGGGCGAAGCCAGCATCGCCGAGTGCGTCTTTGGTACGTGGATGGGCCGCGCGTGGCGGTCGGATTTCACCACCACCACCGGCTTCAGGCGGGCCGCAGCCCGCGCCGCCGACATGAACTTGCGCGCGTCGCGGATCGACTCGACATACAGCACGATCGCCCGGGTGCGGTGGTCACGGGCGAAGAAGTCGAGCAGGTCGGCAAAATCGACGTCCAGCTCATCGCCCAGCGATGCCACGGCAGAAAATCCGATCGATCGGCCCACGCCCCACTCGACCAGCGCTGCCGCTATGGCGGCCGACTGGGAAATCACTGCAATGTCGCCTGGCTGCGGGTGGTGCGCGGAGAAACTGGCATTGAGTCGCGCGTGCGGTGCGATGACACCCAAGCCGTTGGGCCCCACCAGACGCAGGCCATGGACCCGCGCCACCGCCGCCAGCCTGGCTGCCGGCGATCCGGGCCCATGCCCCAAGTCGGTGCCCAGCACGATGGCTGCGGTTGTTCCAAGCTCGGCCGCCGTCCGCGCGAGCGCGACCACCTTGGTGGGTGGTGCGGCCAGCACAACCAGCTCCGGCGTCCACCCCAGGTCCTGCAGGCGCGGCACCGCGGCCACGCCTTCGATCCGTGCGTGGCTGGGGTTGACCAGCCCCAAGGGGCCGGCAAATCCGGCCGCCTGCAGATTGCGGAGCACGGCGGCCCCGAGCGAGCGCTCCCGCGGGCTGCCGCCGACAACCGCGACGGAGCGGGGATTGAAAACGGACTCGAGGGAATAAGTGCTCATCTGCGGATGACGCCAATCCTCGCTGATCTGGTGATTGCCCGGCTTGATCGTCCTCAAACCGGCTCGCGGCCCAGGCGACGACGTCATTGCATCCTGCCGTGCGCGGGCAGGGATTGCACAGCATTGTGTCCTCGCGCGCTGTCACCCGAATGACGGCCACTGGCCGGGCCGATGCCATGCCGTTAGTATTTTGACTAACAAACCACTCATTGACTCGCTTGCAGCAAACACCCCGCAAGATCCTCCATGTCGACATGGATGCGTTCTACGCCTCCGTCGAGCAGCGCGACGACCCCGGCCTGCGCGGCCGTCCGGTGGTCGTGGCCTGGCGCGGTGCGCGCTCGGTGGTGTGCGCGGCCAGCTACGAGGCACGCAAGTTCGGCGTCCGCTCGGCCATGCCGGCGGTTCGGGCCGAGCGCCTGTGTCCGCACGCCGTGTTCGTGCCCCCCGATTTCGGCCGCTACAAGGCAGTGTCGCGGCAGATCCGCGAGATCTTTGCCCGCCACACCGATCTGATCGAACCGCTGTCGCTGGACGAGGCATACCTGGATGTCACCGTCACCAAGACCGGCCTGCCGTCGGCCACCGAAACCGCGCAGGCCATCCGCACCGCCATCCGCGACGAAACCCAGCTCACGGCGTCGGCGGGTGTCGCGCCCAACAAGTTCCTGGCCAAGATCGCTTCGGACTGGAACAAACCCGACGGCCTGTTCGTGATCCGCCCCCACCGCGCCGAAGCCTTTCTCACGCCGCTGCCGGTGGGTCGCCTGCCCGGCGTGGGCAAGGTGATGGAACTCAAGCTGGCCGAACTGGGGATCGCCACCGTGGGCGACCTGCGGGCCATGGGAGGCGACGCCCTGGAGCAGCGCTTCAGCCGCTGGGGACGCCGACTGCATGAGCTCTCGCTGGGCATCGATGAACACGCCGTGGTCACCGAACGCCCCACGGTGCAGATCTCCAGCGAGGACACCTTCGAACGCGACCTGCTGCTGGACGAACTGGAACCCCACATCCAGCGGCTGGCGGAGAAGACCTGGGCCGGGTACCAGCGCGAGATCGGTCGCCTAGCGCGCACGGTGGTGCTGAAGCTCAAGACCGGCGACTTCCGGACGCTCACCCGCAGCCTGACGCAACCCGCACCGCCGCTCGATGCCAAGGATCTGGCGCGCATCGCCTGCGAGCTGCGCAACCGCATCGATCTTCCTGCGAAGACGCGCTATCGACTGGTGGGCGTTGGTCTGTCCGGCTTCGTCGATGCCGACCAGTTCGAGGTCCAGAGCGATCTGTTCACGCCGCCCTGAGAAGGCGCGGGCACGGCTCGCTGGGAACGCAGACCCTGACCCACACCCCAAAAGCAGAAGAGCGGGCTTTCGCCCGCTCTTCCACGCGTACCGCTCGGAACCCGCCAGCGATTACTCGCCCGCCAGGCCCTCGCCTTCGGCCACGGCCTTCATCGACAGGCGGATGCGGCCCTGCTTGTCGACTTCCAGCACCTTGACCTTGACCACGTCACCTTCCTTGAGCTTGTCCGAGACCTTCTCGACGCGCTCGTTGGAGATCTGCGACACGTGCACCAGACCGTCCTTGCCCGGCAGGATGGTGACGAACGCACCGAAGTCCATGATCTTGGCGACCTTGCCTTCGTAGATGCGGCCCGGCTCCACGTCCGAGGTGATCTGCTCGATGCGCGCCTTCGCGGCCTGGGCAGCGGCGGCGTTGACCGAAGCGATGACGATGGTGCCGTCATCCTGGATGTCGATCTGGGTGCCGGTTTCCTTGGTGATGCCCTGGATGGTGGCACCGCCCTTGCCGATCACTTCGCGGATCTTGTCCGGGTGGATCTTGATGGTCAGCAGGCGCGGGGCGTACTCGCTCAGCTCGCTGCGCGGCGTGGTGAGCGCATTGGCCATCTCGCCGAGGATGTGCAGGCGGCCGGCCTTGGCCTGCGCCAGCGCGACCTTCATGATCTCCTCGGTGATGCCCTGGATCTTGATGTCCATCTGCAGCGCCGAGATGCCTTCAGCGGTACCGGCCACCTTGAAGTCCATGTCGCCGAGGTGATCCTCGTCACCCAGGATGTCGGACAGCACGACGAAGTTGTCGTCTTCCTTCACCAGGCCCATGGCGATACCGGCCACCGGCGCCTTGATCGGCACGCCCGCGTCCATCAGCGCCAGCGACGAACCGCAGACCGACGCCATCGACGACGAACCGTTCGACTCGGTGATTTCCGACACGACGCGGATGGTGTACGGGAACGCTTCCATGGTCGGCATGACAGCCAGCACGCCGCGCTTGGCGAGGCGGCCGTGGCCGATCTCGCGGCGCTTCGGGCCCATCATGCGGCCGGCTTCACCGACCGAGTACGGGGGGAAGTTGTAGTGGAACAGGAAGTGTTCCTTGTACTCGCCCGAAACGGCATCGATGATCTGGCCGTCACGCGCGGTGCCGAGGGTGGCGACCACGATCGCCTGCGTCTCGCCGCGGGTGAACAGCGAGGAGCCGTGGGTGCGCGGCAGCACCGACACCTTCGAGCTGATCGGGCGGATGGTGTCGAGCGCGCGGCCGTCGATGCGGATCTTGGTGCTCAGCACGGCGCCACGCATGGTCTGGTACTCGAGCTCGCCGAATTCCTTGGCGGCTTCGGCGGCGTTCCAGCCGTTGGCTTCGATCTGGCCGGCCAGCGACGCCAGCACTTCCTTCTTCAGCGCCGAGATCGCGTCGCGACGCTCGAGCTTGTTGCGGATCTGGAAGGCGTCAGCCAGGCGGTTGCCGATGGCAGCCTTCAGCGCGCCGATCAGCGCGTCGTTCTTGGCCGGGGCAACCCAGTCCCACTTCTGGGTGCCGGCTTCGGCAACCAGTTCGTTGATGGCGTTGATCGCGATCTGCATCTGCTGGTGACCGAACATCACCGCACCCAGCATCACGTCTTCCGACAGCTCCTTGGCCTCGGACTCGACCATCAGCACGGCGCTCTGGGTGCCGGCGACGACCAGCTCCAGGTCCGACTCCAGCAGTTCGCTGGTCGACGGGTTGAGGATGTACTCGCCGTTCTTGTAGCCAACCTTGGCGGCGCCGATCGGGCCCTGGAACGGGGCGCCGGTCAGGGCGACCGCGGCCGAGGCACCCAGCAGGGCCGGGATGTCACCGTCCACTTCCGGGTTCAGCGACATCACCGTGGCGATGATCTGGACTTCGTTCTTGAACTCTTCCGGGAACAGCGGACGGATCGGGCGGTCGATCAGGCGCGAGGTCAGCGTTTCCTTCTCGGTCGCGCGGCCTTCGCGCTTGAAGAAACCACCCGGGATGCGGCCACCGGCGTAGAACTTCTCCTGGTAGTCCACGGTCAGCGGGAAGAAGTCCTGGCCTTCGCGTGCGGTCTTGGCGGCGACGGCGGCCACCAGCACAACGGTGTCATCCATCTTGACGATGACGGCACCGCCGGCCTGGCGTGCGATTTCACCGGTTTCCAGGGTGACCTGGTGCTTGCCGTACTGGAAGGTCTTGGTAATTTTTGCCACGTTGGGTTCCTTCGATTTCGATGCGTTACGCACGGGGCCCCTGCCCCTCGCGTTCAGTGGCCGGGCGGCCACTTGGTGTTACGTGGGACGCCAGGTTTTCCGGCAGTCCCCAAAAACGAACCGCGGCGCATCACTGCGCCGCGGTGGGTGTCTCGGTTAGCGACGCAGACCGAGCTTCTCGATCAGCGCCTTGTAGCGCTCCACGTCCTTGCGCTTCAGGTAGTCCAGCAGGCTGCGACGGTTGTTGACCATCATCAGCAGGCCGCGACGGCTGTGGTGGTCCTGCTTGTGCTGCTTGAAGTGCTCGGTGAGCTGCTCGATGCGGGCGGTGAGCAGGGCGACCTGGACTTCCGGCGAACCGGTGTCGTTGGCGCCGCGCTTGTTGTCTTCGATGATCTTGCTGGTATCAATGGACATTGCGATATCTCGTGACGCGAGGCCTGCAGAAGCGAATCGGAACGCGTTATGCGCCGACGCACCGCTTGGCCCGCCTTTGCCAAAGGAAAAAAGCACCCGATGGGTGCCTGCTTGCTGTTGAAAGCCCGCGAATTGTAGCCCGCGAGGGTTTCCGGAACAAGGTTTTACTGACTCGAAACCCTGCCGGGCCCGCGATTGACCCGGGCGGGCGTGACTACGCGACCGCCCAGATGAACAGGCGTTGCGCCCGCAGCACGCCCTCGTGCACCTGCCCCAGCCCCAGCGCGCGCTCAGTCTCATCCAGCACGGCGACCAGACCATCCACGGAGGGGTTCGGCAACGTGACCGTTTGGCCTCGCCCCAGGCGCAGCGCATCGGCCGCATCCAGCGTGACGTGCGGGAACCCGGCCAGTCCGGCCTCGAGCGGCAGCAATGCCTCCATGAGCCGGTCCTCGCCCTCGGCGGCGAGCGCCTCAAGGGCTTCCAGCGTCCACATCCGCGGTGCGGTGAAGGGCTCCACCCATAGGCGCCGCAGCACGGCGACGTGCGCCCCGCAGCCAAGCGCCTCGCCCAGGTCACGCACCAGGCTGCGGATATAGGTGCCCGATCCACATTCCACGCGCAGGTGCACCCGGTTGCCGTCACGGCTGAGCAGGCGGATCCGGCGGACCTCCACCTCGCGCACGGGGGCGTCAATGGCCTCGCCCCGGCGTGCCTTGGCATACAACGGCTCGCCGCCCTGCTTGAGCGCCGAGTAGATGGGGGCACGCTGCTGGATCTCGCCCACCAGCGGCTGCAGCGCGGCCTCAATGGCGGCGTCATCCAGCGCGGGGACAGACCGCTCCTGCAGCACCACGCCATCGGCGTCGTCGGTGTCGGTGGTGATGCCCAGCACTGCCACCGTCTCGTAGGCCTTGTAGGCACCCAGCAGGAGCCCTGCGATCTTGGTCGCTTCGCCCAGGCACAGTGGCAGGAGTCCGGTCGCCAGAGGGTCCAAAGCGCCGGTGTGGCCACCCTTCTCCGCACGGAACAGGTGCCGCACGCGTTGCAGCGCCTGGTTGGAGCTCAACCCCTGCGGCTTGTCCAGCAACACGATGCCGTGCAGCGGACGGAATACGGTGCGCGCTTTCCTGCTCATTCCCAGTCCAATCGTGAAAAAGGCGGCCGGAGCCGCCTTCCTGGATCACTTCGAGCCGTCGGTATCCGGTTCGTCGCCGTCGTCGCCTTCCGCCTCGTCCCGCAGATCGGGCAGATCACGCAGCAGCAGGTCGATGCGTTCGCCCTTGTCCACCGAATCGTCATAGTGGAAATGCAGCTCCGGCACGTGCCGCAGCTTCATCGCGCGGCCCAGCTGGTAGCGCATTTCCGGCGTCAACGCCTTCAACTCCTTGACCGCGGCGGCAGAACTCTCCTGCAGCAACGCGGTCACGAACACCTTCGCGTGCGCCAGGTCACGGGTGACCTCCACGTCGGACACGCTGAGCGACGGCAGGCCGTGCTCGCGCACGGTCTGGTGCACGATCTTGCCCAGCTCACGACGGAGCTGGGCGGATACGCGATCACTGCGGTAGAACGACTTCTGTGCCATGGCTTAGAGGGTACGCGCCACTTCGATACGCTCGAAGCACTCGATCTGGTCGCCGGGCTTGACGTCGTTGTACGCCTTCACGCCGATACCGCACTCGGTGCCGTTACGCACTTCGTCCACGTTCTCCTTGAAGCGGCGCAGCGATTCCAGCTCGCCCTCGAAGACCACGGTGTTGTCGCGCAGCACGCGGATCGGCTTGGAGCGCTTGACCACGCCCTCGACCACCATGCAGCCGGCAACCGCGCCGAACTTGGAGCTGCGGAACACGTCGCGGACCTCGGCGATGCCGATGATCTCTTCGCGGATCTCCACGCCCAGCAAGCCGGACGCCACCTGCTTCACCTGGTCGATCACGTCATAGATGATCGAGAAGTAACGCAGGTCGACGCCATTGGTCTCGATGACCTTGCGCGCCGAGGCATCGGCACGGACGTTGAAGCCGATGATCGTCGCCTTCGAGGTCGAGGCCAGGGTGGCGTCGGACTCGGTGATGCCGCCCACGCCCGAACCGATGACGTTGATGCGGATCGCGTCGGTCGACAGGCCGGTGAGGGCCTCGCGCAGGGCCTGCACCGAACCATGCACGTCGGCCTTGACCACCAGGTTGAGGGTCTGCTGGCCTTCGCCCGAGCCCATCTGGGCCAGGATGTCTTCCATGCGGTTGCCGGCCTGGGCGACCAGGCGCGATTCGCGGCGCTTGGCGTCACGCTGCTGCGCAACGTCCTTGGCCAGGCGCTCGTCGTCGACGACCACGAAGTCGTCGCCCGAATCCGGCACGCCCGACAGGCCGAGCACCTGCACCGGGATCGACGGGGTCGCCTCCGGCACCTGCTCGCCACGCTCGTCGAACAGCGCGCGCACGCGGCCGTACTGCACGCCGCAGACCAGGTAGTCGCCCTTCTTCAGGGTGCCGGACTGGACCAGCACGGTGGCGACCGGGCCACGACCCTTGTCCAGCGAGGACTCGATGACCACGCCATTGGCGCGACCGTCGCGCACCGCGCTCAGTTCCAGCAGTTCGGCCTGGATGGAGATCGCGTCCAGCAGCGCGTCGATGCCCTGGCCGGTCTTGGCCGAGATCTCCACGAACTGGGTATCACCACCAAACTCTTCGGCCACCACTTCCTCGGCCAGCAGCTCGTTCTTCACTCGCAGCGGATCGGCGTCGGACTTGTCGATCTTGTTGACGGCCACGATCAGCGGCACCTTGGCCGCCTTGGCGTGCTGCACCGCTTCCTTGGTCTGCGGCTTGACGCCGTCGTCGGCCGCCACGACCAGCACCACGATGTCGGTCAGCTTGGCGCCGCGGGCACGCATCGCGGAGAACGCGGCGTGGCCCGGGGTGTCCAGGAAGCTGATGACGCCACGGTCGGTTTCGACGTGGTACGCACCGATGTGCTGGGTGATGCCACCGGCCTCGCCCGACACGACCTTGGTACGGCGGATGTAATCCAGCAGCGAGGTCTTGCCGTGGTCGACGTGGCCCATGATGGTGACCACCGGCGGACGCGCGACCTTCTCGCCCTGCGTGTCCTCCACGTGCGCCAGCAGCTCGTCCTCGACGTTGCCGGCGTCGGCCTTCAGCGCGACGTGGCCCAGCTCCTCGGTGACCAGTACCGCGGTGTCGTGGTCGATGGATTGGTTGATGGTCGCCATGACGCCCATCTTGAACAGCGCCTTGACCACCTCGCCGCCCTTCATCGCAAGCTTCTGCGCCAGGTCGGCCACGGTGATCGTCTCGCCGATGGCCACTTCGCGCACGACCGGCGCGGTGGGGCGCTCGAAGGCGTGCTTGCCACCGCCGGTGCGGGCCTGTTCGGACCCCCGGCGCGGGCGGTTGCCACCGGCCGGCCGGCCACGCGCACCGGTGGAACGGCGGGCGCGGTCGGACGCACTCAGGTGCATCTGGCCGGCAAAGCGGCTGGCGCGATCATCGTCCTCGACGCCGGCCACCATGACATGCGAGCCACGCGGCTTGTGCGCGGGTGCGCGTGTCGCGTCGGCGCGCGGCGCCACGGCAGGCTTGGGATGGGCGTGGGCGTGGGCAGGCGCCGGCTTGCGGGCCGGGGCCTCCTCGTCCGCGGACACGACACCGGCGGCCTCGAGTGCAGCACGGGCCTCGGCTTCGGCCTTCAGGCGCGCAGCCTCTTCCGCTTCGCGGCGGACGCGGTCCTGCTCCTCGGCACGCTGACGGTCGGTCTCGGCCAGGCGGCGCTGCTCGTCGAGGTTGCGCTGGCGCGACTCCTCAAGCTTGCGCAGGATCTCGGCACGCTCGTCGGTGACCGGGCCTGCCTTCTCGGCAGCGGCATCGCGCGGCGAAAGGGTGATCTTCTTGCGCACGACCACGTCCACCGTGGTCTTGCCACCCTTGCTGCCGCCCACCGTGATTTCCTGCTTGCGGCTGCGGTTGAGCGTGATCTTCTTGGGCGCCTCGCCAGCTTCCTCGGCGGCCTCGACCTTGCCGTGGGAGCGCTTGAGGAAGCCAAGCAGCTTGACCTTCTCGATGCTGGTCACGACCTGGTCGGGGCCGCTGAACGGCATGCCGGCTTCGGCGAGCTGTTCCAGCAGCTTCTCGACCGGCGTGTTCACCAGTGCGGCCAGCTTGCGGATAGTGGTTTGCTGCGACATTCGGTTTCCGTGTCCTCGTGGCGTGGGACGCATCCCGCGCGTGATGGAGCGATTCTAGCCCTGCGGTGGCGGCCAAACCCTGTTCAGGGTGACCGCCGGCCGGGTTCTACTCGAACCAGTGCTTGCGGGCTTCCATGATCAGCGCCGCGGCGCGTTCCTGGTCGATGCCCTCGATATCGGTGAGCTCGTCCGTGGCCATGTCGGCCAGGTCGTCGCGGGTCACCACGCCACGGGCAGCCAGGGCGTAGGCGGTGGCCTCGTCCATGCCTTCCAGCGAGAGCAGGTCGGCGGCGGGCTGGTGTTCCTCCAGCTCCTCTTCCGCCGCCAGCGCATCGTTGAGCAGGGCGTCGCGGGCACGCGAGCGCAGCTCCTCGACGATGTCCTCGTCAAAGCCTTCGACCGCCAACAGTTCGCCGACCGGTACGTAGGCAATTTCCTCGACGGTGTTGAAGCCTTCCGCCACCAGGATGCCGGCGATTTCCTCGTCCACTTCCAGCTTGTCCATGAACAGCTGGCGGGCCGCATTCTGCTCGGCTTCCGACTTGGCGGTGACCTGGTCCTGGGTCATCACGTTGAGCTGCCAGCCGGTCAGGCGGCTGGCCAGGCGCACGTTCTGGCCGCCCTTGCCGATGGCCTGCGCGAGGCGCTCTTCGGCCACGGCCAGGTCCATCGAATGCTTCTCTTCATCGACGATGATCGACTGCACTTCGGCCGGCGCCATCGCATTGATGACGAACTGCGCCGGGTTGTCCGACCACAGCACGATGTCCACGCGCTCGCCGTTGAGCTCGTTGCTCACGGCCTGCACGCGCGAGCCGCGCATGCCGATGCACGCGCCGATCGGATCGGTGCGGTTGTCGTGGGCCAGCACGGCGATCTTCGCGCGGTCACCCGGATCGCGGGCGCAAGCCTTGATGGACACCAGGCCCTGGCCGACTTCCGGCACCTCGAGCTTGAACAGCTCCATCATGAACTCCGGCGCCGCGCGGCTGATGAACAGCTGCGGGCCACGGGGCTCGTTGCGCACGTCGAACAGGTAGCCGCGGATGCGGTCGCCGGTGCGGACCACGTCGCGCGGGATGCCCTTGTCCTTCGGGATGATCGCCTCGGCGTTGCCGCCCAGGTCGACGTAGATGTTGCCGCGCTCCACGCGCTTGACGATGCCGGTGACCAGCTCGCCCACGCGATCCTTCCACGCGTCCACCACCTGCTGGCGCTCGGCTTCGCGCACGCGCTGCACGATCACCTGCTTGGCGGCCTGCGCGGCGATGCGGCCGAACTCCGGGTTCTCGATCTGCTCTTCGATGTAGTCGCCCACCTCGGCGCCTTCGACCTCGTCGATGGCGTCCATCAGGCGGATCTGGCGGTCGACGGAGTCCATGACCACGTCATCGGCCACGACTTCCATGCGGCGGAAGGTCTCGTAGCTGCCATCCTTCTGGTCGATCTTGACGCGAACCAGCACGTCTTCGTCGTGGTAGCGCTTCTTCGCGGCCGATGCCAACGCGGCCTCGATCGCCTCGAAGATCACTTCCCGCGGCACGCCCTTCTCATTGGCAACCGCATCAACGACCAGCAACAGTTCCTTGCTCATCTCGATTACTCCGCACGGGACGGCTTGTCGGCCGCCGGCTTCTTGGTGGATTTGTTGGATTTGCTCTTGCCCGGGCGCGCGTCGCGGCCGGACTTGTCCCTGGCAGGCGCGAGGCCCAGGGCCACCCAATCGGGGACCAGGCGCGCCTTCTCGATGTTGTCGACCGACACCACGAAAGGCGTGCCGTCGATGCTGAACGTGACCATGTCGCCTTCGACCGCATCGATGCGACCCTGCAGGCGACGACGTCCGCCCTGCGGCAGCTTCAGCGCCACCTTGGCCGACTCACCGGCGAAGCGCGCGAAGTGCGCTGCGGTGAACAGCGGCCGGTCGATGCCCGGCGAGGACACCTCCAGCGTGTAGTTGGCGCTGATCGGGTCCTCGACGTCGAGCTGGGCGGACACCTCGCGGCTCACGGCCTCGCACTCATCAATGCCGACCATGCGCGGCTCGCCATCCTCGCCCGGCTCGGCGTCTTCCGGCATGTCGATGTACAGGCGCAGGGTGGTGCCGCCGGTCGACGGCAGGTACTCCACGCCCAACAGCTCGACGCCCAGCGACGCAACCGTCGGGGCCAGCAGGTTGGAAATTTCGGTCGCCTTGTCCGTCACGCGTAAAAGCTCCTGCGGTTGTGACCTGCGAATGGGTACTGCAAATTGCGGTACTTCGAATGCAACAAAGGGCCCATTGGGCCCCTTGTCCGTACAACTGGATGTCGGCGTGGCGCGCAGGTTGCGCGTGCCACCAAGCCCAAACTCCGGTCCGGGAGGCGCCCCGAGGGGGAGCACCTTCGCATGCCTACAGTGCCGGCATGGGGCCGAAGCCAGCGGCGCGGGCAGTACTACGGGCCTATCTGAACAATGCCAGTCAGGCCAACCACCTTCGCCGGAGTCCGGCATGATACGCCGTTAGCGCCCGCCAGCCAAGCCCTGCCCCATGCCGTCGGCGCTAGAGGGCGCCGACGACGTTCAGGAACAGGCCCTGGTGGCGATAGCTGAGGTCGGTGAGGTTCTCCGAGAAGTCGGTGAAGTTGTAGCCCACGCCCGCCTTCACGTGTTCGCCGAAGTAGCGGTAGACGCCCAGCAGCATGCCGCCTCGGGATTCGTCCAGGTCGGGCAGGTGCAGGCGGCGGGCCTCCAGCAGGCCCTCCCAGTCCTTGAACAGCCGCACGTCGGTCCGCAGGATCACCAGTTGCGCCCGGTTGTCGAAGAACTCCGGGTTCTCGCGGTCCAGGCTCACCGAGCCCAGGCGGTAGGCATACTTGCCGCCCACCGACCACCAGGGGGTCAAGGCGTAATTGACGTCCACCGAGGCGATGTGGCTCTTCTGGATGAACTGCGCCGCCGTGCCGGTGAGGGTCACCTGGTCGGTGGTGGGCACGTTATAGAAGTACGTGTACTTGGCCAGCGCATTCAACCGGTTGCTCAGCACCGGGCGGTAGCCGAAGCCGATGACACCCTCGGTGAACTTGCCGTCGTAGAACTGCCCCTGCGAGCTTTCGCTCATGGAGTGGTCGAACTTGCCCACCAGGCGCCAGTCGTCCGACAACTGGACCTTGAAGTTGTTGCGGAACAACCAGGTGGTGCGCTCCACATGCGTGGCGTCGGGCTGCTCGCTGTCGTCGGCACGGTATTCCACGCCGCTGGAGATCCGGGTCTGGCCCAGGGTGTAGGCCACCCGTACGCCGCCCGCGCGGCGTTCGGTCTCGGCGGCGGTCTCGCTGTTCTGCAAGGTGCCCAGCTCGGCATTGGCGCCAAGGCTCCAGCGGTCGCTCAGGTTCAGCGACAGGCCGGCGGCGTGGGTCAGGCCCCGGGCTTCGTTGGCGTCCTGGTGGCGCTGCTCGGCGTAGACGCTGCTGCTGTCGGCCAGGCGGCGCTTCACGCCCCAGACCAGGCTGCCGCGCTGGCCGCTGACGTTGGTGCCGTCGAGGATGTCCCCGCGCTCGTTCTCCAGCGCGTAGTTCAGGTACAGGCTGGTCTTGTCGGACACCAGGTAGCTGGTACCGAGGCGTCCGCCCGGCCCGAGGTCACCGGCCGAGGCCTCGGCTTGCACGCGCAGCTTTTCGCCAACGCGCATCGCGCCGCCAACACCCAGCCGCCCGTTGTCCTGGCGGTCGCCGTCCTTCGAGAGGGTCTGCTGGGCGAAGGCCCAGGCATTCCACCTGTCCGCCGAGTCGTAGCCGACGTGCACCACGGCATCGGTGCGCTGGCCCTGCTCCTGGGTCAGCGGCACGGTAGTGCGCAGGTCCTCGCGCTTGTCGCTGCGCACGCCCGTGGCTACGTTCCAGCGATCGTTCCACTGGTACTTGACGTTGAGCTCGGCGGCATCGAGCGTGAGGCCGGCATCCTGCTCTCGGTGGTCGGCCTTGCCGACGACGCTGAGATTCTCGCCGATCGGCACGTCCACGGTGCCGCCGTAGTACGTCCGGTCGGACAGCGTGCCGAGGCCGGGCGCCGAGTAACCGGCATCCTGCGCCTGCGTGTACAGCGTCACCCTGCCCTTGCCGGCCTTGAAGATGTCGTTGATGCCCAGGCTGAAATCGGCGCGGTAACCGCTGGCTTCCGCGTTGTTGAATGCAGCCGGGTCGTTGCCGGCAAAGCCGAAACCGCCGTCGTACGAATACAGCGAATTCGACGCCAGCCCCTGCGTGCGACCGCTCTGCAGCTTGAGCCATGTGTCGGCGCTCTTGCGCAGGGTGAGGTCCGCGCCAAGCATGCTGTTGTCTTCGACATCGCCGCTACTGCGACTGCCGGTGAGGCCGACGCCGACGTGGTCGTTGACCCAGACGTGCGCACGGCCGCCGGTGCTGACCGTGTCGATCTCGTCAAAGCCGGGAGCGTACTCGTAACGCGCCACCAGCCAGGCTTCCTCGCCCGAGAGGCCGCCGCTGCGCACCAGCATGTTGTCGCCGCCGGTGGATGACAGCGGTGCCGACAACAGCACGCGGCCCTGCAGGTAGTCGATGTCGTAATCCAGGCCCGGCCGCAGCTCCACGGTGCCGGTGACCAGCTGCGAATCCTTGTCGCGCATCTCAATTCGCAGGCGCTCGGAGCCGCTCAGGATGTCCTGGTTGCGCAGGTAGAACAGCGAGCCTCCGGTGCCACGGAACTCGTCGCGACCGCCGATGGTGCCCGGCTCGGCAGCAAAGCCGCTGACGACCGCGCGACGCTCGCCGAACGCGGTGGTCGCATCCGCCTTCCACTCCGCGGTCGCACCGTAGAGCCCGCGATCGACCTGCGCCAGTTCGTTGCCGGCGTAGTCGGTGTGGAAGTTGCCCCACATCGCGAAGTCATCGCCATGCTCGGCGCGCAGGTAGAACTTGCCCAGCGTCGGCGCCATTTCCTCGACGACGCCGTCGTCGCCGAAGGTGGGATAGTGGTAGTCGGGATCGATGCGGCGGAACAGCGCGTCGGGGGCCTTGTCCAGCAGGTTGCCGAAGAGGTCCTTCACCGGCCCCTCGCGCGTGTCGGCACTGGCGGTCAGGCGCCAGCCATTGGCGAACTTCTCGGTACCGAAGAACGCCAGGCGACCGTAGAACGAGGCATTGCGTTCAAAGCCAGTATTCTCGCCCTCCAGCAGGTCCGCCGGGCCCTTGGTGCGGTTCTTGGCCAGCGTCAGGTCGGCGATGCCGACAAAGAAGCGATCACGCTCGCGCAGCTCAAGGTCGCGCAGGTAGAGGTGGCCGTTGCCCTCGGGATCCAGCACGGCGACTTCCACGGTGTGCAGGCCTTCCGGCAGGATTTCCTCGGCGATGAAGTCACCCTTGGCGTCCACGGGGACGGGCCGACCGGCGACCCATACCGTGTGTCCCTCGGGGATGCCGGTGCCGCGCACGGCCAACGTGTTGGCACCGATGCGGATGTTGCGCAGGGCAATGCTGCTTTCACCATAACCGGCGAGCGGCGGCGTGCCATCGGTGGTTGCGGTGGCAGGCAGGTCTGTGACATTGCCTTCACTGTTCGTGTTGACCAACCACAACGGACGCGCATTGGTTTCGTCGAAGCGACCCTGTTCGTCGTAGGCACGCAGCACGTACTGCAGCTCGCGGCCTGCGGCGGGGATGCTTTCGCCCATCGGCTGCCATTCGGCATCACCGTTGGCGTCCAGCGCCACCACTGCCAAAGGCGTGGCTTGCGCGGACTGCCCCTTCTCGTGGATGCGAACCTCGGCGCGGTGGATGAATCCGCTGTAGTTGGAGTACATGCGGAAGCGGACTGGAGTGTCCACGGTAGCCACCTGGGGTGACGCGGACACCGACAAACGCGGCGCGGCGGTCAGGTCGTCGAACTGGAAGCGGATACCGGCCTGGTCCAACGCCACGTCGGTGCATCGCTGCACGTCAGACGAGCTGCGCCCCGGGTCGTCGATGGGTTCGCCGTTGACCGAGATGTGCATCGGATTGAGGCCAAACGCATTGCTCGGCGCCAACTCGCGGTTCAGGCGGGTGATGTCCACGCCCTCCAGGTCGTCGCGCACGGCGGGCTCGTCGTAGACCACCTGCACTTCGACATAGGAGTCCAGGCCTTGGACGAAGCCGTCGTTGGGCACGTCAGCCGCCTGCACGAAGCCGTGGCCCTCATGCTCCACCTGGTCCGACCCGAGCTGCATCTCGTTGCGGATGGCGTCCATCGCACGCCGTGCGCGTGCCACCGACAAGCCGATGTCGTCTTCATAAACCGCAGTGGTGCGGCGATCCAGGCGCTCGTTGCCGGTGTAGCCGATGAAGCGCAGGCGCACGTGCTCGCGGTCCTTGACCTCGTCCATGGCGGCGCGCAGGTGATCGGTGAAACCGGCCGGGACGATGGCTTCGCCGGCCTCCAGCATCAGCGTCGGGATAGGGCCTGCCGACGGCTGGTGCACACGGGTGATGACTTCCTTGCCCGCATCCGCCGGGCACATCTGGGGCTCTTCCGGCAGTTCCTGCAGGGGGTCGTCGTACCAGAACTGCACCTCGATGCGGCGGTTGAGTGCACGGCCCTGCGGCGTGTCGTTCTGGCCGAACATCGCCGTCGCGCCGCGGCCATCGCTCTGCACCGCTGCCGCGGGGAGGCCCAGCGCCTGCTGCACTGCCAGCGCGGCGCGGTGCGCCCGCGCCTTGGACAACGCGTCGGCGTCACCATAGATGCGTGCGTTGCGGTCCGACAGCGCCATGTCATCGGAGTAGCCGATGAACTTGGCCGTCACGTTCTGCTTGCCCTCAAGATTGGCGAACGCCTTGCGCACCTGCTCGATGAACGCCGGGGAGACCTCCACACCCTCTTCGCCGTAGTGCAGGGCGGTCACCAGGTTGTTCACCCGCGTGCGCTTGGCGTGCCCGTCCTGAAACCGCATCAGGCACAACTCTTGCACGCGGCAGACCTTGATCTGGCGGAAGTCCTCCTTGACGAGCACTTCCTGCTCCATGGTGGCGGCGCGGGGTTCGTCGTACCAGACTTCCACTTCGACGCGGCGGTTCCGCGAACGCCCGGCATCCGTGGCGTTGCTGGCCACCGGCTTGGTATCGCCCATGCCTTCGAAGGCAATGGCCTCCGGCGGAAGCGTGAGGGCCCGCTGCAGCAATTCCGCCACCTCACCCGCGCGTTCGCGCGAGAGGCCCTGGTTGTCACCGTAACGCGCGGTCAACTCCGGCGACAGGCGCTGGTTGTCGGCATGGCCGACCAGGTGCAGGCGCACGTTGGCCTTGCCGCGCACCGACTCCATCGCGCGCCGGATCTTCTCGATGTCCTCGTTGCGGATGGTGATCGCACCCGAGTCGAAGTGCAGCGGCGCGACGATGCCGCCCAGCTTCACCGTCTCCATCACCTGTCCGTCGACCTGCTGCTTCTCGACCCGGTCGCCGCCTTGGTGCTCCAGCACGCCTGGATCACGCACCAGTGGGCGGAATGCCTGGTCACCCGAGAGGTGGCGCTCGACCGCCTCGCCCATCGGCACATCCTTGGCTGGCTGGCCATCGGCGACCGGTTCGTTGACGCCCTGGTCCTCGGCCGACTGCGCCACCGCCGTGGCGGTCATCAGGCCCAGGGCCAACAGCGACAGTCGCATGCGGTTCTTCAACATGTTGTTCTTCAGCCTGGTGTTCACTTACGCGCCCCCTGGTTGTCGGAGGGGCGCTGCACTGGCGCGCCACGGCGCCAGAAAGTCTGTTGCTCCACGGTGAGCTGGTAGCTGGCGCCGGCCGATGGCCAAGCCTGTACGACCAACTCCTTGATCGCGGCGATGCGGGCTTCGACCAGATCCGGGTCTTCAAGGTCCGCCAGATAGGACAGGCGCAGCACGGCGGGCTCCTTCACCAGTTCGTCGAGCAGCGTCTGCAAGCGCGGCTGCCAGTGGCGGCGCAGCTCGGTGCCATCGCGCTCGAACACCTCATCGCTGAGGTCGAGGCTGACCACGCGGAAGACCGAGGCACCGTAATCGATGCTCAGCGCCTTGCCGCGGGTGGCGCGCGCTATCACGGTCTGCTTGGTGGACAGGCGATAGCCACTGGGCAGGGTCCGATCGTCCAGCTTCAGCACGAAGTTGCTGCCACGGTCTTCGTTCGGCACCACGGCACAGGTCAGGTGGTAACGACCGTGCTTGTCGGTAGTGGCCGCGAGGCCGCGCGCACTGACCACGCGGACGCCGCCAATGCCACCTTCGCCTTGGTCCTGCACGCCGTTGCGATTGGCGTCGTCGAACACCTTGCCGAGGACGTCGGTGCAGTCGAAGGTCGTGTCCGGCGTCACTCGCACGGTGGCCGTGGCCTCCCCGGACAGCGGACGGTCAGTCAACCCGTTCCAGACGCGGGCCCGGTTCACGAATTCGCCCTCGCCCACGCCGGCACCCACAGCCAACAACAAGGTGATGACGTGCTCATCGGCCGTGCCGAAGGCGACACCGCTCCACCTCAGCTGGCGGCCTTCCTGCTGGGGTTCGGTCGGCACGTTGTCGACGCGTGCCGAGCCCGGGACGTAGCGGAAGCCCGCCGGGTAGTAGTCGACCGCACGCACATCGCGCAGCTGCAAGCCCGAAAGGTTGCGCAGCGTGATGGTGTACGGCACCAGCTGGCCGCGCGTGACGTTCTTCATCGGCGTTGTCTTGCTAATGGCCAACGCCTCACCCAGGTCCAGGTCCAGCGGGATGTGGTTGTTGAAGATCTGGCTGCTGCCGGGAACGAACGTGTTATCCAGCCGCAGGTGCAGGTAGTAGGTTGTTCCCACCGAACGCGCCGCCACCGCCGTGGACGGAGCGAACTCCGACGGCTGCGCCTCACAACGCTCGATGGTGCCGGGGACGGCATCGCTCACGCCCGCCGGACAACTCGGCACGGAGAACGCCGTGGTGGTCGCATCCGATGTCGGCGGAATCAGGGCGGACGCACCGGCCAGGAAGTCCGCAGACGGCGGAGCCACTTCAATGACGTAGCTACCGCCCGCCGGGCAAGCCAGGTCTGCGAAGTTCAGATCGAAGCGGTAGTAGCCCCACTGCTGGGTGACTTGGCCCTGCTGCACCGGATCGGCGAAGCAACTGGCGGGCAGCGCCGAGACACCGGCCGCATCGAGCATGCGTACGCGCGCACCCGGAACCACGCCACGGTTCATGGACTCGTAGACAACGCCATTGGGCTCAATCGGCAGGTTGAGGTTGGGCAGGCTGCTGCCGCTCTGCACAACGATCGCGTGGATGCGCTGCAGGTCGTTGTTGAACACTGAGTGGGCGTAACCAAGCTTGGCCGTGGCCGCGGTAGCGCCTGGTGCGGTGAAGCGCACTTCAAGCGCGTCGGAGCTGCCGGCGTTCGGGGCCACGTTCGCGATCTGCCACGCACCGTTGGCGTCGGTGGTAGTGCTGCGTTCGAGCTGGTTGTTGCGATACAGCGCCACACCCCAGCCCGCAAGCACGCGCTCGCCAGCGTCGGCGGTCCGATTGAAGTCTGCGTCGTGCCAGGCGCGGCCGCTCAGCACACCGACACCTATCCGGCTGCCGACGTCGAAGGCGACGCTCGCGCTCGCGGTCTGCACCGGGTTGTCCCAGTTGACGACGCCGGTGTTGGCCACGCGCGTGCCAGCCGCGACGTTGGACGCAAGCATGGCGCGAAAACGCAGCGTCGCCGACGCGCCGGGTGCGAGATCGCCATAAGCGTCCGTGTAATCGGCGGTGATCACCTGTCCGCTGGAGCTGACGCCGGCACTGCTGCCGTTCAACGTGGCCGAACCGTTGACATAGGTGAGCTGGCCCGAGGCAGTCGCGTTGAGGTCGTCAACGATGCGCACCTGCGTGGCAGGCACGGTCGAGATGTTGCGCACGATCACCACGTACTCGAGTTCGGCGCCCGGCAATGCCGCCCCCCCGCCGACCACGGCCACCTGCTTGTTTATGGTTAGCGTCTGCGTGCCACCGACGACCACCACGGTCGGCTCGGGGCCCGTGGAAGGATTACCGTCACCATCGGTCAGCAGTGGCGGTTGCGCGGTGCTTGTCACGCGTGCCTGGTTCACGATCAACGTACCGCCGGCCGTGCCAGCGTTGACGCGCAGCTCGAACTGCACGGTCGCCATCTGGCCCGGATTGAGCGTGCCGATGGAGATGCCGGCAATCAGCGGCGAGACGCCACCATCCGGTTGGCCGACAGGCTGGCCGTTCAGGGTGAGCGAGTTCGCAACCCACGTAGTGTGCTGCGGCACGTCATCGCGGAGCACAACCTGGGTGGCCGGCGCCTTGCCGTTGTTGTAGATGCGAATGGTGTAGAGCAGCGTGTCGAGCGGATCTACCACGCCCGGCAAGCCGCCGTCGACGCGCAGAACTGCAGCCTTGTCGGCGTAGAGCAGCGCCACGTTACCGACGACGTCTCGGGTGGGATCGTTGACGACCGGCGTACGCGGATCATCGGACGGAACTTCGTTTGCTAGATCCGCGCCAGTGACAAAGGCCTGGTTGGCAATGACGGTTCCGTCGTCCGCGTCCGTATCGACGACCACGCTGAAGGTGATCGTGGCGACGTTGGCCGCGGCATCCGCAGGGTTGTCGGCGCGGACGACGCCAGCCGTGGTTTCGACCGGCGACGTAATGGCAATGCCGTTGATCAGTGGCGACCCGTTGGCGCCATCGGCCACGGCCACGCCATTGAGCGCGGTGCTGCCCGCCACATAGGTGGTGTTGGCAGGCACAAGGTCGCGCAGAATCACGCCATGCGCATGGTCATCGCCGATGTTGCGGACCGTGATCGTGTAGCGCAGTGTGTCGCCGGCCATCAGCATGTTGGGATCCGCGCCGAGGTAGGCTGAGGTCTTCTGTACGACCAGCTCCGGTGCCGATTCGATGGGCAGGCGGGTCGGATCCTCGTCGCCGGACACATCCGGGTTGGCCAAGCCGTTGACGCCAGGATCGTCACTGAGCGCGATGAGCGCGGCGCCGAACTGCGCGTGCGCCTGGTTGAGTACGATCGTGCCATTGGCGATCACCGGCACGAGTTGCACCTGGTACTCGATCACCACGGTTTCGAAACCTGAACCCACGGCACCCAGCGCGATGTTCCCAATCTCGATGCGGCCGGTGCCTTTGCCACCGCCCGTCGGATTGGTGCTACTGGTCGCACCGGCCGGCAGCGCGCCGACGATGGCGAGCGTACCCGGAACGAACATCGCTGGATTGTTGAGCGCATCGATCTCATCGACCAGCGACAGACCGGCGACGCTGACATTGCTCAGGTTGCTCAGCTGCAGGCGGTAGCTAACCACATCGCCGGGATGCGCGGGCATCGCGCTGACCACGGTCTTGGTGAAGTTGAGGCGCGGCGGATCAGTAAGCAACGAGTGCACCGCGGGACCGGCGCAGTAGTCGTTCGGCGCGGTGATGCTCGGGCAACCTGCACCGTGGCGTTCAAAGGTGCTGCCGCCGTCGAGGCCGGTCCAATCCACGTAGACGCTGTTGGCGAGCGTGGTCAGCGCCGGGACGTTGTTCTGCACGCGCACGTCATAGCTGACCTGCACGACCACGCCCTTGGGGACATCGATCGCGGCATTACCCGCAGCTGCGCCCCAGGTGAGTACGTACGGGCTTCCGGCGGTCCCACTGCCGGTGACCTGCGGCGCGCCGATGGTGTTTCCGGCACCGGTTACGGACGGATTTCCGACGTACTCCAGACCCGGCGCTAGCGTGTCGACCAGGCGCAGCTCGAAGGCATCGGACGCATTCGGATCTGCAGCCGCCGTCAGGCTGACGGTGTAGCGCACGATGTCACCGCCCTTCGCACCGGTCTTGTCACCCGTCTTGGCGACGGCAATCGCCGGCTCGACGATGGTGAACGTTGCCGCGGGGCTCACCAGCGGCGTAACCGCCGCTCCGCCCGAGGTCTTCGCGTAGGTGTACGAGGCGGTGTTGCTGACCATCACGCCTTGTTGCGCGGTGGCGATGTTACGCACGCGCACGTGCAGTTCGATCGTCGCCTGTTGGCCCGCGGGAATCTGCGGGATGGTGACGCTCATCTGCGTCGCGGTGCTGGCCGTGGTCGATGCACCGCTCACGCCGGTCACGGCGGCGCTGACGAACTCGACGTTCCCGTCAAGCACATCGGTGACCGCAACGTCATACAGCGTCGCGCTGCTGGGAGCGCTAGGCACAATGATCGAATAGGTGACCTCCTGGCCGATGGTCGCCAAGCCCGTGGCCGGCGCGACCAACTGCTTGGCCGGGCGCGCGCCCGGGGTGATCACGGTCGTGGACACCGGCGCGGTCACATAGTCGTTAAGCTGGCCAACGCCGTCGGCGCCGGTGCGCTCGTTGGCGTTGGCCGAATCCAGGCCAGTCCAGCGCGCAACCGCAGTATTGGTGAGTTGCTGGTCAGCGAGCACACTGTCCAGCACACGCACGTCGTAGGACACCTCCACAGAGGCACCTTCGGCGATGTCGATGTTTGCGCTCCCGTCGGCAAGGCTCCACACGAGTGTCTGCGGTGCGCCCACACTGCCGTCGCCGGTCACGACCGGCGCGCCAAGCGAGTTGCCGGTGCCGGTGACCACAGGATTACCGGCGTATGCCAGACCCGAGCTCAGCGTGTCCACCAGCGATACGTCGAACGCGCCGGAGGCATCGGCGCCATTCGCGGCGGTCAAGGTAATCGTGTAGCGGATGATGTCACTGGGGACCGCGGTAGCACGGTCGGCGGCCTTGGCGATGGTCAGCGCCGGCTCGACGATGTTGAAAACGACCGGATTGGTCACCTGGGCCGGTTCGCGGGCGCCACCGTCGACTTCCGCCCACGAGATCGAAGCGGTGTTGTCGACGTCCACTCCCTGTTGAGCGCTCAACGTATTGCGCACACGCACGCGCACGTCGATGAAGGCCTGCTGTCCAGCGGCGATCTGATCGATGGTGATCGACACCTGCGACGCGGTGCTGGTGTTGGCCACGCCGACGCCATTGACCACGCCGCCGACGGTTACGGTCGCGCTCACATACTCGAGATTTGCGTTGAGCGCATCGAGCACCTGCACGTCGTGCATCGGCGCGTTGCGCGGCTGGCCGGGCACGGCGATGCGGTAGACGAGCTCCTGACCGATCGTGGCCTCGCCATTGGTCGGCGACAGCAACGCCTTGGTCGGCGGCACTGGCGGCGCCGAGATGCGCACCACGGTGGGATCTTCGTCATCGACGGCCGGATCGGGATCGGCCTGGCCGTTGACGGTCGGATCATCGCTGTCCGCGAGGAAGCTGCCGCTGCTGCTGAGCAGCTGCGCCTGATTGATGACGAGGTGACCGTGCGCCAGCGTCGACAGCAGGCTGACGTCGAATTCGACCCGCACCTCGCCGCCCGCGGCGAGATCGATATTGCCGATGTCGATCAAGCCGGTGTTGGGATTGCTGTTATTGACCGCGCCAGCCGGCAGCGCCGTAAAGCTGAGCGAGCCTGGAACGAAATCCGCTGGCAACTGGTCGCGGAAGATCGAGTCCGTGAAGCTTGAGTCAGTCGCCTGTAGACGCAACGTGTAGTGCAGAACGTCGCCCGGCACCGCCGTGCGCGCGGGATCGACGCCGCTGGTGACGTTGCGGACCGTTTTCTCATAGAAGAAGCCCGACAGCAGCACCGCGAGCGAATGCGCATCTTCATGGTCATCTACACCGACGGTTCCGTCGGTCAGCGCGCGATTGATCTCCACGCGCGCAGGATTCGCGCTGTCGTCGTTGTACCAGCGCGTCGCGCCGGCCACATTGGTAAGCGTTTCGCCATTCTTGCTGTTGGCGTCGAGTTTGGTCTTGTATTCGACGATGAGATGTTGGCCAGGCGCGACCGGCCCGGCCGCGTCGAGCAGCGTGATGCTCATCTCGCACGTCGGCACGGCAGAGTACGAAAAGGTGTACTGCGTTCCCTGGGTGAGTGTGGCGCCTCCAAGGCGCACAGAGGTGATCTGCGGCATCATGTCGCACATGCCGCCGTTGGGGCCATCGGGCAGGCGATCGAGCAGCGTCACGTTCCAGGCATCGAACTGGCCGGTGTTCACTGCATCGATGGTGAATTCGCCCCATTCGCCAAGATTGAGGCCAGCGCTGCCGAGCGCCGCGGTGCCGCTCTTGTTGACGACCAGATTGGGGCCCGCGATCACCGCCGGATTGGACGCGCCGCTCTCACCCGGAAGTGGGTTGTAGAACGTGCCATCGATCAGGCGACCGAACTGCCAGATCGCGTTGTTGACGAAGGACTTGCCGAGGCTGTTCACCGACGGGTTGTCGTCGAGAACTACGGTCACGTCGATCGCGATACGTCCACCTTTTGGCAGAATAAAGCCAGGCGGGAAGTGGAATTCGATCAGTCCGTTCGCGTTGACGACGATGTTCGTACTGATGGCCGCACCCAGCGACGTACACGACAGGTCGGTGCACCGGCGCACGCTTGGGGTGCCGACCAGACTCAGGTCGACGCCGGTACCAGGAATCGTCACCGGATACTGAACCGGCGGCGTGCTGGGATCGTTGTCATCTGGCCCGTTGACGGTCACGGAGACCGGGTCTATGCCGATGTTGTCGTACAGCGTGATGCCGTGCAGGTCGTCTTGCGACTCGCCATTGAGCACGACGGCACCGGTCTGTGGGTCGATCAGTACCGGAATCAACAGCCGATAGCTGAAGGGAACGCCGACTGCAGCGAAGTTCGGCCCGCGTTTGTTGATGGATTCAACAGGAATCAGAACGTTCTGGCAGTCCTCGCGGAACCGCGCAACGTCGGAGTTCACGAACCAGATCTTGTTGTCCTGGACGTCATTGCAGGCAATGTTGCCGCTCCAGAAGACGTTGTCGAAGATGACCAGCTTTTCCTGGCCGGGCTGGTACTGAAGGTTGGCAATGAAGCCATCCGGCGGATAGGCCGACCGCGGGTAGTTGCGGACGATGCATACGAGCGTGTCGACTTCGAGCTGGCTCGGGTTGACGGCGCCCGGGACGCTTCCGTCCAGAACGCCGCCGAAGTCGGAGCACTTGACGGATTGTGCGAACGCACCGAACGACATGCCGAGCAGCATCAACAGGGCACAGAGCCGGACAACCCAGCTCTTCCCTGCTCCTGCATTTCGAGTATTTCGTGCGAACCCCAGACCCATGCCCTTGCTCCATTTGCTCGCAGCGCAAGCCACCAATGGACCTGGGAGTGAACCGAGGGACGCCCCCATGTCGGGCGGGCGAGATTGCTCGCACCCTACGTGAGGCTCCGGCGGTCCCGCTACCACGGGCGCAATGCGCCCGACAGGCCGGTGACTTTGCGTCGCCACCTTTCGGTGGTTTTGCCTTTGTCGTTTTGTTGCTTGCTTCGTTGAAACCAGCAGTAGTCGTTATTTCTTCAGCCTGCCGGCAGGAAGTTCATCGGATACACGATCGTCACCGCGGGAACATCCTTAGCGCCGAAGTTGAAGCCCTTCACCCGGGCCACGATGTCGGCAACCAAGGCAGGTGCTTCCATTTCAGAGGACTTCACCTGGGCCATCGACACGCTGCCGTCCGGTTCGATGGTCAGGCGCAGAATGACCTTGCCCTGCAGCGTTGCGTCATTGCGCAGCTCACGCTGATACAGGCGGTAAAGCGCAGACTTGTAGCGGTCGAATACGACCTGGATCTCCTCGTCGGACCGTCCACCGCGCCGCGAGCTGCCACTGCCCGCAGAGTCCTTGGCGGCAATCGCGCTGATCCCGCTCGAAGCGCGGGTCAGCGCAGTGCCCCTGATGGCGGCGCGCTCACCACCACCATTGCCGAAGCCGCGGCTTTCCGACGCGAGGTTGATGCCACTGCTCCGCCCCGGCGCACTTCCGGTCAGCATGGCGCGCTCAGGCCGCGTCGCGCCCGTGTCGCTGCTGAGTTTGGCCGCTTTGCCCAATTGCGAAACGGCCGGCACGTCGTCGACGGCGGTGAGAGCGTCCTTGAACGCCAGGATGCCCTGCGGCTTCGCCGTCGGCTGCGGATTCGCCACGGGCCGCGGCTCCACCTTCGCGGTTTCGGTCCGTGTCTGCGTCGGCTTGCGCTCAACCTTCTTTTCCACTGGCCGCGTCAGTTCTGGCGGCGGTGGCGGCGCCTCTTCCAACTTCTTGGCCTCGGGAATCACGCTAACCACGCGCTCGGGCAGCGCTTCCGTTGGCGGCGCAACGCGTTCGGGGATCTTGATGAACGGAACGATGAAGGCAATCAGAACCCACAGACACAGCGCAATAGCCAGAGCCTTGCGCGAACGCTGGTCCTCCTCGCCGCGCATCCACAGCATGAGATGCGGCCTGACGCGATCGGCTTCCAGCTCGCGTTCGACTATCCACTCGTTGCGCTGACGATCCAGTTCCTCCTGATGCTCAAAGGCCTCGTCCTCGAGAAGCAGGAGTTGTTCGTTCTGCTCGCCAATCCGTCCAACCAGTTCGCTACGGCGCGCATCGACTTCGTCAATCCTGACGCGCAGCGCTTCGGTTCGGCCTCGAGCGTGGTTGATGTGTTCTGGCCACGTCGCGTGGGGGGAAAGGCCCTCCCAGAACAAGTCAGCGCCACCGGCCTGACCCAGTTCCTCCAGCGTGTGGCAGACCTGTGCGAGCAAACGGTGCTGCTGCCGCTCCCTGGCGAACGATTCAAGCTCTTCGTCTACGGCAGCGAGATCGTCTCCCAGCGCATCAAGTTGTGCCCTGGCCGCCGCGATTCGCTCGTCGAGCGAGCCGGCTGCGTTGGCGTCGGGAATGGTTTCGAGTTCCATGGCGTTGGTGTCCGTCACGTGTTCTGCCTCAGCTGCCCGCCACAGCGTTTCCGCTGGTCTCAAGCACGGCCAAGGACAACTTGTCGTAAGCGGCGGCAGTGCACGTCGTCATCACCTTGCGGATGACTTCATAAGGCAAACTCTTGTCGGCTAGCACGGTAATCTCGCGATGTGCAAGCGCGGTCTGTTGCGCTGCGTCGCCCTTGGTGGTCAACGGACGGGACAGGTACTCGCGCAATGGCTCGATCAACGCCGTACCCGGATCGCGGATCTGCTCCATCGTGGCGACGACATCGCCCTGCACGAGCAGCGTGTCCTTGGTGATCGTAACCACGACGGTTTCGGCTGGCTTGGCCTCGGCCGTGGAGAGGGGAATCTCGACGTCCTTGGCGTTCTGCACCACCTCAACCTCGGTCGAGTAGATCAGCAGAAACGCCACCATGACCGACATGATGTCGATCATCGGGATCAGGTTGAGCTCCGGGTCCTCGTGCTTCTTGCGCGCCCCGCGGAACGGGTTCAAGGACATCCTCATGGTGCATCTCCCACGGCGATCTTCGGAAACATGGAAACGCGGCCGCTTCCGTTGGGCGCGCTGGTGAACCCATTGGCGGCAGCGGTAGCGACGTCCGTGCTGCGAATGGCATCCATCACTTGCACAAGGTGGTCGTACTGCACGTCTGGCGCCATCAGGACCGAGGCGGTGTCGACATCGATATGCTGCCCCTTCAGGTTTGCGGCCATGAGCGTCAGCTGCTTGAGCGGATACGCTCCGTTCTCGAGTGGCAACACCGCAATGGAATCGCGACCGTTGGTCAGCTCCAGGCCATCCTTGCGTACCATCACTTCGAGGCGGAACTGCGGCTCGACCGCCTCACCGGCCGCCGCGCTAGGCAGGTCGAGTTGGATGATCGAAATGCGCGAGAACACGGCCGTCATCAGAAGGAACGTGATCATCACGCTGAAGATGTCGATCATCGGCACGAGCATCAGCTCGACCGGCTTGGCCGGCGGCTTGCGACGGAGCATCAGGCCCATGGCGTTTCTCCCCTACTTTGGCTCAGGCGGCGCGGATGTTCTGGACCGAAGCCTGGGAAGCCCGGCTCATGCGCAGCGAGAGGACGTTCAAGTACTTGATCGCTGCCGTTTCCAGGCTCTCGACCAGGTTCTGCGTACGCGCGGTCAGGAACGCATGCATGAACAGCAACGGCACGGCCGTGCCGAGGCCGAATGCCGTGCAGTTCATGGCCTCGGAAATGCTGGCCGACAACAGGTTTGCCTTCTCCACCGGGTTGGCCGCGGCAACCGCGCCGAACGCGCCGATCAGGCCGGCCACGGTACCCAGCAGGCCAACGAGGGTCGCCAGGTTGGCGAAGGTGCCCAGGTAGTGCGTCCGCTTCTCCAAGCGCGGCACGATCTCCATGATGCCTTCCTGCATGGCCTTCTCGACATCGTCACGACGACGCACCGCACCCTGCATCGCCAGGCCGGCACCCAGCAGGCGACCCAACGGATTGTTGTCGTCGCCAACGATCTTGCGCGCCTTTTCGAAGTCGCCTTCGCCCAGCGAAGGTTCTACTTTCGCCCACATGGCCTTGGTATGCATCTGCGCACGGGTGATCGTCACCATGCGCTCGATGGCGATCGCCAAACCGACCAATCCGATCAACAGGATCGGATACATCATCGCCCCGCCGTCCTTGAAGAACTCCGCAACAGAATGAATCACACCCATGGCACTGCCCTCACTGAAAGTTTGCTGAAATATCTTTGAAACAGCAGGTTGAAGCTTCGACTCAGTCGCCGTTCGGCTTGGCCGTCCTGAGTCCGTAGTACGCGAGTTCGCGCATGAAAACGTCCTTGTCCACAGGCTGAGTGCTGTCGTCCAGCAAGCGCGAGATTCCCGGCGCGTCGGCCAGTTGCGAGCTCTTCCACGGCACGATGACCAGTTCCTTGGGGGTTTCCTCGTTGCCTACGATGGACAAGCCGGACATCACCATGTCGCCCGCCGGCGCGGCCTTGCCCTTCGGCGCGTTGGGCGCTACCGCTTGGGTACCGGCGCTGTTCTCTTTCTCCGCCGGATCAGCTGCAAATGCGGCTGACGACACCGCGAAAAGACATATGCACAGGGATACTCGCAACATCACTTGGTCCCTTTACCGGCCCGCGAGCGGGCACTGGCGATCCAACCGGCCACCTGCTTGTCGTCAGGCATTGCCTGCTGGTACATGAGGTAGTTTTCGAGTGCACAACTCGCGTCCCCCAGGTAGAGATCGCAGAGCACCGCAAGATTGAGTCGCGCGAAGTGGAATCCCGGTGCAGCTGCCAGCGACTTCTCGTACGAAGCGCGCGCGTCGTTCAACTTACCCTGGCGCCGTTGGACCAATCCAAGCTCGTTCCAGGCGATCGGGTGCTGCGGTTGGAGCTCCAACGCGCGCTTCAGGCTTGCCTCGGCCTTGTCCAGCTCACTGGTCTTGGCGTAGGCAATGCCCAAGTCCACGTGCGCGGCAGTCAACGCAGGCTGCTTTGCCGTGATGGCCTGCAACAAGGCGATGCCATCGGCATAGCGCTGTTGTGCAAGCATGCCGGCAGCCCGCGCATAGTCCGAGCGCGTGGAACTGTCGATCTTGGCCGACTCCACGATCGTGAAGCCGTTGTCATTCACGTGTACGCCAGGTGGGTCCTTGCGGGCCGCCATCGCCGTGGCTGCGAAGTAGACCAGCAGTACCGCGCCGAGTCGGGCGGTGTGTCGTACCGCACGACGGTAGCTGGGATCATTGCGCGCGGGCATCGGCATCTCCGGTGTTGGCTGGTACGACGGGTTCCAGGCTATCGACTTCATTGCCCCCAGCCGCTGGCGATGACGCGGCTTGGGCGACCACGGGGACCGGCTTGATGTACTCGTACCGATCCGCCTGTCCCAGGAAGCCCGTGCTTCCATCCGGACGCGCGTAGCGAGCTGGAACCAGTTGGCCCAGTCGCTCGATGCTCTTCTCGATCCAAGCGCTGCTCACTCCGGCCTCGAGCAGTTCGATGTTCTTCTCATGCAGGCCGATGGCCTTTTCCTCGAAGGGGAACGCCATTTCGTCGAGCTGGTCGTTGTAGTCCTGCAGGTCAGATCCGTTGAGTCCGCCCGGCCGCTCGGACTCGTTGAGTGACCGGCTGAAGTTGGCGTACACCTCCGCCATGTAGAAGGTGGCCGCAGCCGTCACGTCGGCCACTTCGTAGGGCACCAGGGTGTTGAAGCCCTTGATTGCATCCGACATCGCCTTCTGCTTGGCAGCCATGCTCTTTTCGAACGGAAGCTTGAGCTCAATGGACGTGAACCGCGCGTACAGCGGCTCCGTCAACACCAGCGCGGCGCGACCGGCCAGGCTGCGGGTCCGACTCGTGCGCTCCGCCCCGGCCTTTGCGTCGCCCTGTACCACACGTTCCAGCTCGGCGCGGTAGCGCGCGTCGTCGCCACGTGCCTTGTGGATATCGGCCATGCGCTGGCGCGTCTCGACCGCATCAACAACCGGCTTGGGGAACTCACCCACGTAACGGGTGTAAACCGCCAGCGCGCGATCAGCATCCTTCGCGTCTTCGTGCAACTTGCCGGCCAGCAGCAGCGCCTCGGCACGAAGCGCCGGCTCTGTAGCCTCGTTGGCCACGCGCTCATACTCGCTCGCGGCACCACCCAGGTCGCCTGCCTGCTGGAAGGCGCTTGCAATCTGCTTGGTCGCGTCCTTCACCAGCTCATGGGTCGGGTTGTCGCGACGGAACTCATCCATGACCTGGGCCGCAGCCTTCCAATCCTGAAGGCGCATCAGCGCCGCGCCCGCGTCGTACTGGGCGCCAGCGCGGATCTTCGACGATGGCGCCACGGTCTTGATGCGCAGGAAGTGGTTCGCTGCGGCACGGTAGTCGCTGGTCGCGTTGGCCGCCTCACCCTGCTTGTAGATCGAGGCAGCGAGGTTCTCGACCAGCGCGGGCCTCGACGCATCTTCTGCAGGCGTCGCTGCCAGAACCTGCACGTAGGCCTGTTCCGCGACCGGGAATTCCGACAGCTCGAACGACGAATGGGCCACCACCATCCAGGCAGTGCGCTGCAGGTCCCGGGTGGCGATCGGGAACTTTTCAAGCAACTTGCGTCCCGCGTCACGCGCGGCGGCATAGTCCTTCAGGTCGTACAGATCCTGCGCAGCCGCCACCAGCACGGTTGGCGCCTGTTCGTGCTGCGGGAACGTATCGGCAAAGCGCAGCGAACTGGCCACCGTCGCGCGCTTGGCCTGGTTCTCCTCGGCGGGTGTCACCGTCTTGAGGTTTTCGCGATGCGCGAAGATGGCGGCATAACCGGCCGCGGCAGCCTTCTCGTGCGCCGGATAGCCATAGGCCGTGCGCTCGTACTGTTCGGCTGCGAGGCGGAAATCTCCATTCTCCCGAAGAAGATCCGCGAACTGGTAGTTCGCGCCCGGAGCTGCCGGATCGCTGTGGAAAGAGTCCAGGAACTCGCCATACCAGCGCGTGGCCTCGGCAAAACTCTGCGCCTTGTCCTTGGCCAGGCTCGGATCCTGGTAGCGCGCGTGGTAGTAGTTCGCCAGGTCCATCAGGTTCGACTTGACGGCTGCCACCACCTCCGGCCGCTCGCCGATCGGCTGGTGCTTCCAGTATTCGGCTTTCAGCCCATACTTCGCCGCGAAATCGCGCTTGGCTTCCACCACCAGTCGTGGGAAGCCACCGGCCTCGTAGATGCCGATGACCCGCAGGCTGAAGTCCGGCGAGGTCGCATGGAACGGATACAGGCCAACGAAGTCCTTGTAGACCGTGGCGGCGTCCTGGTACCGCTGCTTGGAGAGGAAGAACTCACCAAGGTAGCGGTAGGCGTGATCTTCATAGGGGCGGTGGCCAAACTCGGCGAAATACTCACCGATGACCTCTGGCCCACCCAGGTTGGAGAACGACAGCGCGATGACGTTGAAGGTGTCCTCGACACGCCGGTCCTCGGCTGCCGTGTGCTTTCCACCGAGCACGTATCCCTTGCCCACCTTGTGGTCAATCAACGCGAAGTAGCGGTGCAGTGCCTCTTCAAACGCACCCTGCTTGTAGAAAGACCAGCCCAGCTTGAACATCGACGGCTCGAAGAACTCCGACGAGGCGCCCTTGGCCACGACGTTCTGATAGGCGTTCTCGGCCTCCTTGTACTTGCGCTGGGCGAAGAAGCTTTCGCCGCGGCGGAACTGAACTTCATCGGCAAGCGAAGAGTCCGGGTGCGACTTGACCAGCTCGCCCATCACGGCCATCGCATCATCCGGGCGACCCAACTCGTCAAACGCACGCGCCTTCTGGTACAGCACCTGGTCGCGGTAGGCGTAATTGGGGAACTCGGCCAGCAACTTGTCGTACAGCTGGATCGACTCAAGCGGACCTGCAGCCGCCGACGCAACGTCGGAGGTGCTGGCCGTCGCGACGGACTGCTCCTGCGTCGCACGCTGCTCGATCTGCAGCTCAACGTCCGCAGGCGCGCCAGCGGCGACGGCCTTGCCGGACGAATGGCCCGCGGAGGAAACCTTGGCGACGGACTCGGGCGCTGCCAGCTGGACCGCTTTCGCTCCGGCTGGCGGTGCGACCATGGCGCCGCTGGCCGCAGGCGCCTGATCCACCACGATCGCGGTGGTGCCACGCACCCCGTATTCGCGCTCCAGCTGCAGGTCGGCAAGACGACGCATCGCCTCAGGCGTCAGTTCACTGGCGGGCGTCTGCTGCAGGAACTGGCGATAGCCGTCCACGGCCCGCTCAAGGCCGTTGTCGACACGAACGTCTGTGGTGTCGGGCCGCACCTTTCGCAGCGACGCCAGCGTATTGGCGCGCTCGGTATGGGCACACGCGGCCAGCAGCGCGAGCTGCACGGCCACTACGACACTGCGAAGACGAAGTCTCATTTGCCCTCCCCGGCCCCAGCGCCGGGCGCGGCCGGCGCACCCTGGGCCTGATTGGCGCGATCGAAACTGTCTGCGACGGCGTACCGCGCCTGCGTCTGATAGGCCTTGAGACGCTCGCTACGTGCGGTCAGTTCGGTAACGGCCACCGCCTCGATCAGGGAGCCCTGCTGCTTCTGCAACTGCCCCACCCGCTCCAGGGAATCGCGGACACGGTTGCGCAGGTCGCGGATGCCATCGTCGTAGCCCAGGTAGCTATGCACGCTGGCCTGCCGCAGGCGAACGAACGCGTGGTAACGCTCCCGCAACGCGACAATCTCCGTATCCAACTCTTCCAGGTGTTCGTGGGCCTCGGTCAGCCGGTCCGCATATTCCGTGCGCAGCATCCAGGTAATCGTTCCGCGCAGGCGACCTACCCGATCCAGTTGCCCACCACGCTGCGCCTCGGGGAGGCGCGCGACCGCCGCCTCCACTGCATTGATCCGGTCGAGCACGATCCGTTCGTCAGCGGTAGCCAGCAATTCCGGCCGTGGCGCGGTCAGCTGGTCCTTCAGTCGACGGGCCAGGATGTTCCGCTGCTCATGGCGCAGTTTGTATTGCGCATCCAGCTCACGGAACTGCGCATCGATCCCGGGCAGCAATGGCTCGTAATAATCGCGGCGTTGCTTGATCAGGTCGTCGTAGGCATCGAAGCTCGACTGCCATGACTCCAGCTTGCGGCGCAGGTCCTCGAGGTCAAGGTAGTTCTGCAGTGCCGTCTGGAAGTCGTGCGACGCCATCAGGTTGGTCAGGTAGAAGGTTTCCGGCGCGTCCGGCAGGTCGCGCAGCTTCACGACCCACAACGCATCCTGGCGAATTTCCTCGCGCACCAGCGCCTTGAGGAAATGCCCGTCCTGCACGCTCCGCGTCGATGCGTCGAGCGCTTGCAACTGCGCGTTGAAGGTGGTCAACGCTTCGTCGTAAAGGACTGCAGCGCGGCCATGCAGGTTCAGTTTGCCGTAGGCGTACGGCAACGCCAGCTTCGCCTCCTGCACCGCGCTGTCGGTCGCATCGCGCTCTGCCAGGAGTTTCCATGGCACCAGCGCGCGCTCGTAGTTTCCGGCCTGGGCATCCGCCCAACCGGCGCTCAACAGCGCTTGGTTGGAGTACGGTCCTTCAAGACTGACCCGGTCGAAGTAGCGTTGGGCATTGCCAAAGTCCTTGGACTCCAGCATCAGGCGCCCGAGCACCATGTTGGCTTTGTCGCGAACGCCGACGGTAGCCGTCGCATCCTTGCGGGCCGGCGTACCGGCCTTGGCCAACTGTTGCTGGCCATCGTTGGTCTTCCCATCCTGCAGCAGGGCGATGCCGTAGTTGTAGCCGGCAAAGCCCTCAAGGCCTTCCGCGCCCTGCAGCTTCTTCAACACCGCGGCCGCTTCCGCCGGCTGCCCCATGGCGAGATAGGTGTTGGCGCGCAGGAACTCAATCTCGTCGCGGATGTCTTCCGGCACGTCGCCTTTGATTCGCTCAAGCGCATGCATCGCGTCCTGCGGCTGGCCTTTCTGGAAATGGATGCGGGCCAAGCGGAACGCCGCCTCATTGCGCACCAGGTCGGGCACATCCGCTTCCAGCACCGCAGTGATCGCGCGCCCGGCGCGGTGGTGCATGCGGTAGTTCAACTCGAAGTCGCCTACCGAAAACTCGGCATGGCCAATCAGCGGATACAGCGAGTCCAGCTTCTGTTCGTCCACGCGGTAGTGCTGGGCCAACTCGGAGTCGAGACGCTGCAGGGCTTCGAACCAGCGCCCCTGGTAGGCATTGAACAGGGCTTCGCCAAAGTAGGGATCCTGCCCGCCCGCGGTCAACTCGGCCTCTGCGGCCATGCACGGCTGAAGTCCAGGCGCCGTCGCCAGCGCGAGTCCCAGCAGGATGATGGGCGCGTGTCGCATCAGGCCTTACCAGTCCGTGGCGCTGATGGAATCACCCGACACCGTCAGGCCGAGCAGCTTTGGTTTGATTTCCTTGGCGAACGCGACCGTCTCGGTGCGGCTGTAGTCCTCGCCATTGGCGAGCTTGCCGCTCACCGTCACCTCGAGCTGGTGCTGTCCACTGGCAATGTTGCCGGTATGCAAGCGCTGGACACCGCCCTTCTGCAACGCCTCCAACTCCTTGAAGGTGTAGATGTAATGCGCCGCCGGCTGCCCGTCCACGCGCACCGCCACGGAGTCCAGGCGCAGCGTTTCACCTTTGGCCAACTGTACGAAGATCGCGAAGTGGGTGTCCGAGGGGTACAGCAGCTTCTCCTCAAGCTGGCTCAGCTCCGCGGAGATGGACAGAACGTCAGACTTGACCTCCTGCACCTGCTCGTCCAACCCCTTCATCTGCTCGCGATAACCGTCCTGCGCGCGCGCCTGCATGCAGCCAACTGCCACCAGGACCGGCACCACCGCCCACAAGAGAATCTTCTTCATGCCATTCGCCCTTCGGTTCCCTGATCACGGAGACGAGTTCCTCCTTCAGCCGCGAAAGTGGCTGTTGGCGGTCCCGCTGCCGTGGATTTGCTTTTTTCCCCTTGACCGATGACGTTGCTCGGCAACCTTTCGTTTGCCTTGAATTCTCGTCTTTGTCATTCGGTCGAAAACGCGCGCATTAAAACAGCCTGTTCATCGTGGCCAGTGAGATGGTCATTGCAGAACGGGTTACCCATTGGGGCAGAAGTGGCGCATTTTTGTCAGAAGCCAACGCAGCTCTCAGGGCAAGTGTGATGATGATCGTCAATGACCTGACGTACGCACGGCGGAGGGGCGACCAAGGAACCCAGGCTGAGTGGTTTGCGGGAACGCTCGCGCGAGCGTGGCGACTGCACTTGTAACGCAGTTGCGCGCCGGCTCCGGGGCGATGAACCTTGAGCTCCTGGTGCGGGCTCGGATATCGGTGTCACGCGGTTCGAGTTCGATGTAGCGCCCTGCCACGACAATGGCACCTGCGAAGGCGCTCGCCCCATGGCCAATGCGTCACCGGAATCATTGCCTGGCGAGCGAAACCGCCGGGCGTCGGCTGCACCTGCGCGACGTCAGGGAGGGACGCTGGCGCACCAAAGGCGGAGGCGACTGACGTGCACTCGCTCAGTGCGCGCGGGCCAGAATCCACCGGCTGTACCGCGGAGCTCCACGGATCGCGGACAAGGTGGCGCGCAAAAACGAAAAAGGCGGCGATTTCGTCACCGAAATCGTCGCCTCTTCGTTACACACTGACCTGGAGCAGGAGGTCAGTTATTTGGTAGCGGGGGCAGGATTTGAACCTGCGACCTTCGGGTTATGAGCCCGACGAGCTGCCAGACTGCTCCACCCCGCATCAGAAGAACAATGTTAGCGGAGGAAGGCGATTAGCGCAACCCCCATTCATGGTTTTCTTACAGCGAGAACGCCGCCTGGCACCAGGCCATGATCGGATTCCACGCAAAACCCAGCGCCAGCAACGCAAGCGCGTTGACGCCGAAGGCAATGTGCAGCGGGCGGTTCTCGCGAATTGCTGGAGCGTCGCCTTCGGGTTCGTCGAAGTACATCGCCTTGACCACGCGCAGGTAGTAGAACGCACCGATCACTGCAAACACCACGCCGATGATGGCCAGCCACAGCATGCCGCCTTCGATGGCCGCACGCAGCACGGCGAGCTTGGCCCAGAAACCAAGGAACGGGGGCACACCCGCCAACGAAGCCATGACGCACAGCACCAGGCCGGCCAGCCACGGATTGCGCGCGTTGAGACCCTTGTAGTCGTCGATGCGGTCCGCCTCGAACCCCTGGCGCGACATCACCACGATCGCACCGAACGCTGCAGCAGACATGATCGCGTAACTGATCGCGTAGAACATCGCCGCCGCGTACCCCTGCGACCCGCCACCGGCGAAGCCGATAAACAGGAAGCCCACGTGGGATACGGTCGAATAGGCCAACAGGCGCTTGAGGTTGGACTGCACCAACGCACTCAGGTTGCCGATGGCCAGCGACAGCACCGCCAGGCCGGCAAGCATCAGGCGCCAGTGATTGTCCAGCGGCCCCATGCCCGACTCCAGCAGCCGGTAGGTCATGCCGAACGCGGCCAGTTTGGGCGCCGAGCCGATGAACAAAGTGATCGGGGTCGGCGCGCCGTGGTACACGTCCGGCAGCCACATGTGGAACGGCGCCGCGCCAAACTTGAAGGCAATGCCGGCCACGACGAACACCAGGCCAGTGACGAACATCAACGAGGCACTGCCGTCGGCAACAGCGGCGATTTCGTGCAGGTCCAGCGACCCCGTGGCGCCATAGACCAGCGACAGGCCGTACAGCAACAGGCCGGATGCCAGCGCACCCAGTACGAAGTACTTGATGCCGGCTTCCGAGGCCAGTGGGCTGTCGCGGTCGGTCACCACCAGCGCGTACGAGCACAGCGCCAGCATCTCCAGGCCCACGTAGACCATCACCAGCGTCGCCGAAGACACCATCAGCATCATGCCAAGGCTGGCGAACAGCATCAGCACGGTGACTTCGCCCTTGTACAGGCCACGTTCGCGCAGGAACGGCCACGTGTAGACCATGGCCAGCGCGCTCACCAGCGCAATGCCGATCTTCAGAACGTCGGCCGCGGTATCGCGCACGAACATGCCGCTCAGGATCGTCCCCTGCCCGCCCACGCCGGTGGCCACCATGGCCGCGACCGCAAGCAGCAGCGCCACGCCCAACACGTGGGTCACCACGCGGCGGCGCTCAGGCAGGAACAGGTCCAGCATCAGCAGGGCGAACGCACCGCCCACCAGCACCAGCTCCGGCAGGAGCGGCGCCAGTTCGGCGGCGGAACGCACCGCCACCAGAGGCTGGTCGGTGGAAACAGTCACAGGCAGGGTCATCGTCAGCCCTTCTTAAAGCTTGGTCGAGGCGATCTGCGTGGCGAGCTGGGCGATCGCCGGCTCCATCAGATCGGTCAGCGGCTTGGGATACACGCCCAGCAGCAGCACGCCGGCGGCGAACACGCCCAGCACCACGGCTTCGCGGGCGTTGATGTCCTCCAGCTCGGCCACGTGCTTGTTGCCCACGTCGCCCCACAGGATGCGCTTGGTCAGCCACAGGGTGTAGCCGGCGCCAATGATCAGCGTCGTCGCCGCGGCAAAGGCGATCAGCGGGTGCTTCTGGAAGCTGGCGATGATCACCATGAACTCGCCGACGAAGCCCGAGGTGCCCGGCAGGCCGGAATTGGCCATCGCGAACAGCACGTAGAACACCGCAAACCACGGCATCACGTTGGCCACGCCGCCGTAGTCCTTGATCATGCGGCTGTGCATGCGGTCGTACAGCACGCCCACACTGGTGAACATCGCGCCCGAGATGAAGCCGTGGCTGATCATCTGCACCATCGCACCCTGCATGCCGAGGCGCGCAGCGTCGGTGTTGCCGAAGTCACGCACCAGGCCGAAGGCGATGAAGGTGCCCAGGGTCACGAAGCCCATGTGCGAGACCGACGAATAGGCGATCAGCTTCTTCATGTCGTCCTGCACCAGTGCGACCAGGCCGACGTAGACCACCGCGATCAGGCTCAACGCGATCACCAGCCATGCCCACTCGTGGCCCGCATCGGGGACAATCGGCAGGGTGAAGCGGATGAAGCCGTAGCCACCGATCTTCAGCATGATGGCGGCCAGGATCACCGAACCGGCAGTCGGCGCCTCCACGTGCGCATCCGGCAACCAGGTGTGGACCGGGAACATCGGCACCTTTACCGCGAAGGCGATCAGGAATCCGAAGAAAAGCCACATCTGCTCGGTCGCGTTCAGCGACAGGTTGTACATGTCGGCCAACTGCCAGCTGCCGCCCTTCAGGTACAGGTACACCAGGCCGATCAGCATGAAGACCGAGCCGAGGAACGTGTACAGGAAGAACTTCACCGACGCGTACACGCGACGCGGACCGCCCCACACGCCGATGATGATGAACATCGGGATGAGCATGCCTTCGAAGAAGACATAGAACAGCATCGCGTCGAGCGCGGAGAACACGCCGATCATCAGGCCTTCCAGGATCAGGAAGGCCGCGTAGTACTGACTGACCCGCTTGTCGATCGACGTCCAGGCACTGATCAGCACCAGCAACGAAGTCAACGTGGTCAGCCCGATCAGCGCCACCGAAATGCCGTCGGCACCCAGTGCGTACTGGATGTTGTAGGCCGGGACCCACGCATGTCGCTCGGCGAACTGCATGGCCGGGCTGGCCATGTCGAAGCCGGTGAACAACGGAATGCTCAGCAGCAGCGTCACCGCCGCGACGGCGGTGGCGAACCAGCGAGCGGCGCTGGCGCGCTCATTGCCGAGGAACAGGGTGGCGGCGCCGCCGATGATCGGCAGCCAGATCAGGAGGCTGAGCAAGGGGTAGGAACTCTGCAAGGGCTCGGGGCTCACGTCTCGGTCCTTGTCGTCAGTGCCAGCTGCGGATGAGGAGGGCCAGGATCACGATCAGACCCAGGATCATCGCGAAGGCGTAGTGGTAGAGGTAGCCGGACTGGACACGACGAACCAGGCGGGCGGTGAAATCGACAAGGCTGGCGCTGCCATTGACCGCGGCACCGTCAATCACGCGCGAATCGATGATCCGCGACAGCTTGCCCAGCGCCACACCGCCACCGGCGAAGCCGTTGATCCACAGAGCGTCCATGCCGTACTTGTTCTCCAGGATGCGGATCGGCAGCTTGAGCGCGCTCGCCACCTTGCCCGGCAATTCCGGCTTGAGCAGGTACATGAACGTCGCCAGGGCGAAGCCTGCAAAGGCCAGCCAGAACGCCGGGGCCTGGAAACCATGCAACGCGAACTTGACCGGGCCGTGCCAGAGCTCGTGCTTGAGCGCCAGCACCGTGTCGCGGGCGGCGGTCAGGTCGATGGCGCCCAGGAAGAACGGCAATTGCTCGTGGTGGCCGCTCCAATCGGTGCCGAACAACATCGGGCCGACGGTGAGGAAACCGATGATGATCGACGGGATGGCCAACAGCACCAGCGGCAGGGTCACCACCCACGGCGACTCATGCGGGGTGTGTCCGTGGCCATGGCCGTGATCGTCGTGACCGTGCGCGTCATGTCCGTTGCCGTTGGCATCATGCTCGTGCGAGAACGCGGCCGCGTGTTCTTCGCTGTCGGCTTCCGGCGCCACGTAGTCCGCCGGCGGGGCCGCGTGGAAGCGCTCCTTGCCGTGGAAGGTCAGGTACAGCAGGCGGAAGCTGTAGAACGAAGTGACGAACGCACCCAGCAGCACCGCCCAGTAGGCGTACTGCCCCACCCAGCCACGGTGCTCGGACACGTGCTTGGCGGCCTCGATGATGGTGTCCTTCGAATAAAAACCGCTGAAGAACGGCGTGCCGACCAGCGCCAGGGTGCCGATGACCATGGTCCAGTAGGTGATCGGCATGTACTTCTTCAGGCCGCCCATGCGGCGCATGTCCTGCTCGTGGTGCATGCCGATGATCACCGAGCCAGCGCCGAGGAACAGCAGCGCCTTGAAGAAGGCGTGGGTCATCAGGTGGAACACGCCCGCGCTGTAAGCCGATGCGCCGAGGGCGACGGTCATGTAGCCCAGCTGGGACAAGGTGGAGTACGCCACCACGCGCTTGATGTCGTTCTGCACGATGCCGATCAAGCCGGTCCAGAACGCGGTGGTGGCGCCGATGAACAGAATGAACTGCAGGGCCGTCTCGGACAGCTCGAACAGCGGCGACATGCGCGCCACCATGAAGATGCCCGCGGTCACCATGGTCGCCGCATGGATCAGCGCCGAAATCGGGGTCGGGCCTTCCATCGAGTCCGGCAGCCACACGTGCAGCGGCACCTGCGCCGACTTGCCCATCGCGCCGATGAACAGGCAGATGCAGATCAGCGTGGCAATCGACCATTCGTGGCCATCGAAGATCGCGATGGTCGCGCCTTGGATGGTCGGGGCGTTGGCGAACACGGTGCCGTAGTCCAGCGAGCCGAACATCAGGACCACGCCAGCGATGCCCAGCAGGAAGCCGAAATCGCCCACGCGGTTGACCAGGAACGCCTTCAGGTTGGCGAACACCGCGGTCGGCTTCTTGAACCAGAATCCGATCAGCAGGTACGACACCAGGCCCACCGCTTCCCAGCCAAAGAACAACTGCAGGAAGTTGTTGCTCATGACCAGCATGAGCATCGAGAAGGTGAACAGCGAGATATAGCTGAAGAAGCGCTGGTAGCCCGGGTCCTCTTCCATGTAGCCGATGGTGTAGATGTGCACCAGCAGCGACACGAAGGTGACCACCACCATCATCATGGCGGTGAGCTTGTCGACCATGAAGCCGACATGCGCCTCGAACCCGCCCACCTGGAACCAGGTGTAGAGGTTCTCGTTGAACGGCGCCGCGCCCTGCCCCACCAGCTGCCACAGCACGTAGCCCGACAGCACGCAGCTGGCGGCCACGCCGAGGATGGTGATGCTGTGCGCGCCCGCGCGGCCCACCTGCCGCCCGAACAGGCCGGCGACGATCGAGCCCAGCAGCGGTGCCAGCACGATGGCCAGCAGCACCGACTTGGAAATTGCGAACTCCATGCCCGGCATCGGATCAGCCCTTCATCGAATCGATTTCGGCGACGTTGATCGTGCGCCGGTTGCGGAACAGCGTGACCAGGATCGCCAGGCCGATGGCGGCCTCGGCGGCGGCCACGGTCAGGATGAAGAACACGAACACCTGGCCGGCCTCATCGCCCAACTGGCGGGCGAAGGTCACGAAGTTGATGTTGACGGCCAGGAGCAGCAACTCCAGGCACATCAGCAGCACGATCACGTTCTTCCGGTTGAGGAAGATGCCGGCGATGCTGATGCAGAACAGGGCGGCGCCCAGCGCGAGGAAGTGGCCTGGGGTCAGGCCGGCGATCAGGTTCACGACTTCACCTCCTCGGCGGCGGCTTCACTGGCCTCGAGCACGGCCGGCTTGGACGCCTCCATCTTCACCATGCGCAGGCGATCGCCCGGACGCACGCGGGCCTGGTCACCCGGATTCTGGTGCTTGGCACCCGGACGGCGACGCAGCGTCAGCATCACCGCCGCGATCACCGCCACGGTCAGGATGACGGCGGCCACTTCGAACGGCAGCAGGAAACGGGTGAACAGCGCGCGGGCCAGCCAGGTGACGTTGGAGACCCCGGCCATCTCGGCCGCCTCGGGCGTCAGCGGAATGGCGGTCTGCGCCTTCACGCCGATCAGGATGAAGATCTCCACCAACATCGCGGCAGCAACGATCAGGCCCACCGGCAAGTAGCGAACGTAGCCTTCGCGCAGCGGTGCGGAATCGACGTCGAGCATCATCACCACGAACAGGAACAGCACCATCACCGCGCCGACGTAGACCAGCACCAGCGCCACGCCGAGGAACTCGGCACCGGCGATGAGCCACACGCAGGCCACCGAGAAGAAGGTCAGCACCAGCGACAGCGCCGCGTGCACGGTGTTCTTGACGCTGATCACGGCCACGGCGGACGCCACGGCCATGAGCGCGAACACGAAGAAGGCAATCGTTGGGAAATCCATGGCAGGCCCTCAGCGGAACGGCGCGTCGGAAGCGCGGCGCTCGGCGATTTCCGCTTCGAGGCGGTCACCGATGGCCAGCAACTTCGGCTTGGTCAGGATGTTCTGGCCGCGCTGCTCGAAGTGGTACTCGTGCACGTGGGTCTCGACGATCGAGTCCACCGGGCACGACTCCTCGCAGAAGCCGCAGAAGATGCACTTGAACAGGTCGATCTCGTAACGCGTGGTGCGGCGGGTGCCGTCCTCGCGCTTCTCCGAGTCGATGGTGATGGCCAGCGCCGGACACACGGCCTCGCACAGCTTGCACGCGATGCAGCGCTCTTCCCCGTTGGGGTAGCGACGCAGTGCATGGATGCCGCGGAAGCGCGGCGACTGCGGCGTCTTCTCCATCGGGTACATGAGCGTGTACTTCGGGCGGAACAGGTACTTCAGCGTCAGCCAAAGGCCCTGCGACAGCTCGATCAGCAGCAGGCTCTTGAAGTAGGAAACGATGCGATTCATGCCTGTGTCTGCCTCACTGCCCCGGCTCGAAGACGCCGTAGTACGCCATCAGCGCCACCACCACGATCCAGGCGATGGTGATCGGGATGAACACCTTCCAGCCCAACCGCATGATCTGGTCATAGCGGTAGCGCGGGAAAGAAGCGCGGAACCAGATGAAGCAGCTGGCGAAGAAGAACACCTTCGCGAACAACCACCACCAGCCATCCACCGACAGGAACGGAATGCCCCAGCCCTGGAACGGGCTCAACCAGCCGCCGAGGAAGAAGATCGCGGTCAGGAAGCTGATCAGGATCATGTTCGCGTATTCGGCCAGGAAGAACAGCGCGAACTGCGAACCCGAGTACTCGACCATGTGGCCAGCCACGATCTCCGACTCGCCTTCCACCACGTCGAACGGCGCGCGGTTGGTTTCGGCCACGCCGGAGATGAAATAGATGACGAACAGCGGCAGCAGCGGCAGCCAGAACCACTCCAGGAAGCCGGCGTTGCCGGACTGCGCCATCACGATCTCGGTCAGGTTCAGGCTACCGGCGGCCACCATCACGCCGACCAGCGCGAAGCCCATCGCGATCTCGTAGGAGATCATCTGCGCCGAGGCACGCATTGCGCCCAGGAAGGCGTACTTGGAGTTGGACGCCCAGCCGGCCAGGATCACGCCATACACGCCCATCGAGGTCATCGCCAGCAGGTACAGCAGGCCCGCGTTGGCGTTGGACAGCACAAGCTTTGCATCGAACGGAATCACCGCCCATGCCGCCAGCGCCGGCACCATCGCCAGCATCGGCGCCAGTACGTAGAGGAACGGCGAGGCGTTGGTCGGACGGATGACTTCCTTGAACAGCAGCTTGAAGACGTCCGCGAAGGCCTGGAGGATGCCCATGCCGACGTACATCGGTCCGTGGCGCACGTGCATCCAGCCGATCAGCTTGCGCTCCCACACGACATAGAACGCCACCGCGATGATCACCGGCATGGCGACCAGCAGGATCTTCAACACGATCCAGGCGACGATGCCGACGGCACCGAACGACTCGAAGAAGGTGCGGATTGGGTCAATCATGGTGTCCAACATGGATCAGGCCCTCCCCGCCTGCGCGCGGCCAGCACCCATCGGCGCGGTCGCACCATGGCCGCTCTCCACCCACACCGTCCCGCGGGCAACCTTTTCGCTGACGGCGATCGGCAATGCGGCGGTGCCCTGCCCGGCCTGGAACTTGGCCATGGCGCCCTCGGCCAGGCCGAGGGCCGCGGCGTCTTCCGGGTGCAGCGTGGCACGCGGCTCGACGTTGAGCGGGTGCGACTGCAGGGCCGGTGCGCGGCGGACCACCGCATCGCTGCGGTAGATGGCGATGCTGGAGGCGATCTCCAGGCCTTCGCCCGCAACGACAGGCGCCTTGCCAGCGGCAACGTTGACTTCCTGGCGCTGCAGGCCGGCACGCAGCCCGGCCAGATCGGTGAACTCGAAGCCATCGGCGGCGAGCTCGCCACCCAGCGCGCGCAGCACGCGCCAGCCGGCACGCGCGTCGCCAGGCAGCTTGCCACCGGCAACGGCGACCTGGTCGCGGCCATCCAGGTTGGTCAGCGTGGCGTCCACTTCCGGCAGCAGGCCGATCGGCAGGATCACATCGGCCACGGCGCGGGTCGAGCGGCAGGCGAAGTGGCTGAAGGCCACGACCTGGGCACCGTTGAGCGCCTTCATTGCGGTCGCGGTATCGGCAAAGTCCATGCCCGGCTCGATGCCGTAGATGACGTACGCGCCACGCGGGTCTGCCAGCATTGCCTGCGCATCGCGCGCGGTCGGCAGCACGCCATAGTCGGACAGGCCGACGGCGTTGGCGCCCTGCGGGATGCGGCAGACGGCGGTGTTGGTGGCGGCGGCGAACGCGGTCACGGCCTTGCGGATCGCGGCAGCGTACGGGCCGTTCTCGGCCAACGCACCGACGATCACGACGGCGTGGTTGGCCGCCTTCGCGGCTTCGACCAGCCCGGCGTCGGACAGCGCGCCCGCCAGCTTGGACGGCGCGACGATCTGCTTGCCGGCGACCTCGAAGGTGAAGTCAAAATCGACCGGGTTGACCACGTGCACCTTGGCGCCCTTGCGGCCTGCCTTGCGGACGCGCTGGTGCACCAGCGGCAGCTCGTGGCGCAGGTTGGAGCCGACGATCACCACCAGGTCGGCGGACTCGATGTCCGCGACCGGCATGCCGAAGATGTCGGCGGTGGCGGCGTCGCTCAGGTCGTTCTGGCCGATGCGGTTGTCGAGGTTGCCGGTGCCCAATGCCTTGGCCAGACGGGCCAGCAGCGCGCCTTCCTCATTGGAGGTGGCCGGATGCACCAGGATGCCGAGGTTGTCGCCACCGTTGTTGCGCAGGATGTGCGTGGCCTTGGCCAGCGCCTCGTCCCAGGAAGCCTCGCGCCAGTCCTCGCCGTCCTTGACCAGCGGCTGCTGGGCACGGTCGGCGGCGTAAAGACCTTGGTGCGAATAGCGGTCGCGGTCGGACAGCCAGCACTCGTTGACCGCTTCGTTATCGCGCGGCACGGTGCGCAGCACTTCGCCACGGCGCACGTGGTGGAACAGGTTGCTGCCCAGCGCATCGTGGTAGCCGAGCGATTCACGCGCGGTCAGTTCCCACGGACGAGCCTTGAACTGGAACACCTTGTTGGTCAGCGCGCCCACCGGGCACACGTCGATGACGTTGCCGGACAGCTCGGTGGTCAGCGGCTTGCCGTCGAAGGTACCGATCTGCAGGTTCTCGCCGCGGTACATGCCGCCCAGCTCGTAGGTGCCGGCGACTTCCGCGGTGAAGCGGACGCAGCGCGTGCACTGGATGCAGCGGGTCATCTCGGTAGCGACCAGCGGGCCCATGTCCTCGTCCGGCACCACGCGCTTGCGCTCGGCGAAGCGGCTGACCGAGCGGCCGTAGCCCATCGACAGGTCCTGCAGCTCGCACTCGCCGCCCTGGTCGCAGATCGGGCAGTCCAGCGGGTGGTTGATCAGCAGGAATTCCATCACGTTGCGCTGCGACTTCAGCGATTTCTCGCTGCGCGTGACGACCTTCATACCGTCCATCACCGGCGTGGCGCAGGCCGGCGCCGGCTTGGGCATCTTCTCGACCTCGACCAGGCACATGCGGCAGTTGGCCGCGATGCTCAGCTTGTCGTGGTAGCAGAAGCGCGGAATCGGAATGCCGGCCTTGTCGGCGGCCTGGATGATCATCGAGCCCTTGGGCGCGGTCATCGCCACGCCGTCGATCTCGATGGCAACGTGCCCTTCCGGCACCGCGGGCTTCACGTCAGTTTCGACAGCGCTCATGCAGCCACCTTTTCAACGACGGTGCCGGCCCGCTGGTCGTCGACCAGGAAGCGCTTGTTCACGATCGCGTATTCAAACTCGTCCCAGAAGTGGTGCAGCATGCCCTGCACCGGCCACGCGGCAGCTTCGCCGAACGCGCAGATGGTGTGGCCTTCGATCTGGCCCGCGGCGGCGCGCAGCATCTGCAGGTCTTCCAGCGTCGCGGTCTTGTCGACGATGCGGGTCAGCATGCGATACATCCAGCCGGTGCCTTCGCGGCACGGGGTGCACTGGCCGCAGCTCTCCTTGAAGTAGAAGCGGCTGATGCGCTGGGTGGCGCGCACCATGCACGTGGTGTCGTCCATCACGATGACCGCGCCCGAACCGAGGCCCGAACCGGCCTTCTGGATCGAGTCGTAATCCATGGTGCAGGCCATCATGGCGTCGGCGGGCAGCACCTTCATCGAGGAGCCACCCGGGATCACGGCCTTGAGCTTGCGGCCCGGACGTAGGCCGCCGGCCATCGCCAGCAGGTCTGCGAACGGGGTGCCGAGGCGGATCTCGTAGTTCCCCGGCTTGGCGACGTGGCCGGAGACCGAAAAGATCTTCGGGCCGCCGTTGTTGGGCTTGCCCAGGTTCAGGAACCACTCCGCACCGTTGCGGATGATCGCCGGCACCGAGGCATAGGTCTCGGTGTTGTTGATGGTCGTCGGCTTGCCGTACAGGCCGAAGTTGGCCGGGAACGGCGGCTTGTAGCGCGGCTGGCCCTTCTTGCCTTCCAGCGATTCCATCAGCGCGGTTTCTTCACCGCAGATGTACGCGCCAGCGCCCAGGGCGCCGTAGATGTCCACGTCCACGCCGCTGCCGAGCACGTTCTTGCCCAACCAGCCGTTTTCGTAGGCTTCCTTCAGCGCCTGCTCGAAGTGCTCGAACGGCTCATGGTGGAACTCGCCACGCAGGTAGTTGTAGGCCACCGTGGAGCCGGTGGCGTAGCAGGCGATGGCCAGCCCTTCGACCACGGCGTGCGGGTTGTAGCGCAGGATGTCGCGGTCCTTGGCCGTACCCGGCTCGGACTCGTCGGAGTTGCACAGGATGTACTTCTGGCCCGGGCCCTTGGGCATGAAGCTCCACTTCAGGCCGGTCGGGAAGCCTGCGCCGCCGCGGCCACGCAGGCCGGACTGCTTGACCATCTCGACCACCGCGGCCGGATCCATCTTTTCGGTCAGGATCTTGCGCCAGGCGGCGTAGCCACCGGTCTTGAGGTAGTTCTCGTACGACCACGGGGTGTCGTAGTGCAGCGTCGTGTAGACGACGTTGTGCTCCTGCGGGGCCGGGCCGACCGGGCCGTAGCCCTTCGAGTAGTCGTGGTGCGAGTGCGCCATCTGTCCCTGCCTCACTTCAGCCCGTCGAGCAGCTCGTCCACCTTCGCGGTGTCCAGCTTCTCGTGGTAATGACCGTTGATCACGACGACCGGCGCGCCGCAGCAGGCGGCCACGCACTCTTCCTCGCGCTTGAGGTAGACGCGGCCGTCGGCGGTGGATTCGCCCAGCTTGCAGCCCAGCTTCTGCTCGGCATGCTTGACCAGGTCCTCGGCGCCATTGAGCCAGCAGCTGATGTTGGTGCAGAAGGCGACGTTGTTGCGGCCGACCTTCTGGGTCTCGAACATCGAGTAGAAGCTGGCGACTTCGTACGCCCACACCGGCGGCAGGTCCAGGTACTTGGCCACGGCGGCGATCAGCTCGTCGCTCAGCCAGCCATCGTTCTGTTCCTGCGCGGCATGCAGCCCCTGCAGCACCGCCGAACGCTTGCGGTCCGGCGGAAACTTGGCCAGCCAGTGGTCGATGTGCGCGCGGGTCTTGTCGGACAGCACGACCATCGGGTCGACGTTCTGACAGGCCTCGAAATTTCCAGTCGCCTTCATTGGTTCAGTTCCTCAACGGCCGCCGCGATCAGCGGTCGACCTCGCCGAACACGAGATCGTAGGTACCGATCATCGCCACGACGTCGGCCAGCATGTGGCCCTTCACGATTTCGTCCATCGACGACAGGTGCGCGAAGCCCGGCGCGCGCAACTTCACGCGGAACGGCTTGTTGGCACCGTCGGACACCAGGTAGCAGCCGAACTCGCCCTTGGGCGCTTCGACGGCGGCGTAGGTCTCGCCGGCCGGCACGCAGTAGCCCTCGGAGAACAGCTTGAAGTGGTGGATCAGGCCTTCCATGTCGTCCTTCATGCCCTCACGCGACGGCGGAGCGACCTTGAAGTTGTCGACGATGACCGGACCCGGATTGGCCTTCAGCCACTTCACGCACTGCTGGATGATGCGGTTGGACTGGCGCATCTCGGCGACGCGCACCAGATAACGGTCGTAGCAGTCGCCGTTGACGCCCACCGGGATGTCGAAATCGACTTCGGCGTACTTGGCGTAGGGCTGCTTCTTGCGCAGGTCCCAGGCAATGCCGGAGCCGCGGATCATCGCTCCGGTCATGCCCCAGGCCAGCGCCTGCTCCGGCGACACCACACCGATACCGACGGTGCGCTGCTTCCAGATGCGGTTGTTGGTCAGCAGCGTCTCGTACTCGTCGACGCGCTTGGGGAAGTCCTCGGTGAAGCGCTCCAGGTAATCCAGCAGCGAACCTTCACGCCACTCGTTGAAGCGGTTGAGTTTCTGCCCCTTGCGCCACGGCGACTCCTTGTACTTCGGCATGCGGTCCGGCAGGTCGCGGTACACGCCGCCCGGACGGTAGTACGTCGCATGCATGCGCGCACCCGAGACCGCTTCGTAGCAGTCCATCAGCTCTTCGCGCTCGCGGAACGCGTACAGGAACACCGCCATCGCACCCAGGTCGAGCGCGTTGGAACCGATCCACATCAGGTGGTTCAGGATGCGGGTGATCTCGTCGAACATCGTACGGATGTACTGGGCGCGCTCCGGCGCCTCGATCCCCATCAGGGTCTCGATCGCGCGAACGTAGGCGTGCTCGTTGCACATCATCGACACGTAGTCCAGGCGATCCATGTACCCGATCGACTGGTTGAACGGCTTGGACTCGGCGAGCTTTTCGGTGCCGCGGTGCAGCAGGCCCACGTGCGGATCGGCGCGCTGGATGACTTCGCCGTCCATTTCCAGGATCAAGCGCAGCACGCCGTGCGCAGCCGGGTGCTGCGGACCGAAGTTCATCGTGTAGTTGCGGATCTCGGCAGCCTTCAGGCCCGAGGTGTTCACGCTGGAAGCAGGAACGCTCACTTCTTCACCTCGGCACGCTGGGCGGCCTCGCCCACGGCGGTCTGGTAACGCGCGTCGTCGCGGATCACGCGCGGCACGCCCACGCGCGGCTCGATGGAAACGGGTTCATAGACCACGCGCTTCTTGTCGGCGTCGTAGCGGACTTCGACGTTGCCGATCAGCGGGAAGTCCTTGCGAAACGGATAGCCGACAAAGCCGTAGTCGGTCAGGATGCGGCGCAGGTCCGGATGGCCTTCGAAGATGATGCCGAACAGGTCGAACGCCTCGCGCTCGAACCAGTTGGTGCCCGGCCACACGCCGGTCAACGAGGCCACGACCGGCAGGTCGTCGTTCTCGGCGAAGGTGCGCAGGCGCACGCGACGGTTGTGTTGCACCGACAGCAGGTGCGCGACCGCGGCAAAGCGACGCTCCGGCACGGCGGCGGCGCCGTTGGGCTGCTCACCCCACTTGAAGCGGCCTGCGCTCTTGCCCTCGACGCCACGGGAGAAACCTTCGGAGGAGACATCGGTGTCCCACTCGTCCGAACCATAGCTCAGGTAGTCGACGCCGCTGACGTCCACGCACTGCTCGAAGAAAAATTCGTCGCGTAGGGCCAGTGCGGTGGCCAACCAGGCATCGGCGGCGACATCGATCGTCACTTCGCCACGCGGCACGGCCACGTTGACCGCCGCATCGGCAAAGCGCGCCTGCAGGCGCGCAACGAAGTCCATCACGGTCTCGTTGGAAGCGGAAACGCCGGCCATGTCAGCGCACACCCTGCTTGTTGTCACCGAAGTTGGTGCCGCGGCGGATCTTCTTCTGCAACTGGAGAATGCCGTGCACCAGCGCCTCGGCGGTCGGCGGGCAGCCCGGGACATACACGTCCACCGGCACCACGCGATCGCAGCCGCGGACCACGGAGTAGGAATAGTGGTAGTAGCCGCCGCCGTTGGCACAGCTGCCCATCGAGATCACCCACTTGGGGTCGGGCATCTGGTCATAGACCTTGCGCAGCGCCGGGGCCATCTTGTTGACCAGGGTACCGGCCACGATCATCACGTCGGACTGGCGCGGCGACGGGCGGAACACCACCCCGTAGCGGTCAAGGTCCAGGCGCGACGCGCCGGCCTGCATCATCTCAACCGCGCAGCATGCCAAACCGAAGGTCATCGGCCACATCGAGCCGGTGCGCGCCCAGTTCCACAGCGCGTCCATGCTGGTGGTGACGAAGCCCTGCTGCATGATCGGGTTGTCGGCTTCCGGGAGCAGGATGTCATCCAGCCGCCCTTCCGGCAGCGGGTTGTGCATCAGGCCCGAGACAGTCTGGATCACTCCCATTCGAGCGCGCCCTTCTTCCACACGTAGACGAAGCCAAGCAACAGCATGCTGGCGAAGATGCCCATCTCGACAAGGCCAACCACACCGAGTTCGCGGAACACGGTGGCCCAGGGCACGATGAAGATGATTTCCAGGTCAAAGATGATGAACTGGATGGCGATGAGGTAATAGCGCACGTCGAACTGCATGCGCGCGTCTTCGAAAGCTTCGAAGCCACACTCGTATGGAGAAAGCTTCTCCAACGTGGGACGCTTGGGCCCCAAGGTGTTACCCACCACGATGAGGGCGACGCCGATGACACTGGCGACGACGATGAACAGCAGGGTCGGCAGGTATTCGGCCAGCACTCGATGTTCTCTCAGCTATGGCCGCTGCTGCGGCCTTGGCTCGGCGATTCTTCGCCGTTGATGCGGCCCGTCGCGCGCGCCACACCGCGTTGTGTTGGTGCCCAAGGGGGGACTCGAACCCCCACGACCTAAGTCGCTACCACCTCAAGGTAGTGCGTCTACCAATTCCGCCACCTGGGCATTGCTTGCTACTGCTGGCCTTCCTGGCCATCGAATCCGCTTATTGTAGCTGACTCGATCTTGGTCGTGACAGACCATCCACCGGCTTTTCCATGCCGGCGGACTACAACCTTGGTACGTGGAACTCAGCCCTTCGGGGGCGTGGCAGGCGCCTGCTCAGCCGGAACAGCCTCGGGCGTCGGCGCAGCCGGAACAGCCGCCGGAGCGGCGGAGGTCGGAGCCGCTGGAACCGACTGCGCCGCAGGCGCAACCGGCACCGCACCACCCTGAGCCGGCGCCTCAGCCGGGGCCACCGGCGTCTGCGACATCAACCCCAGGTCCTGCGTATCGACGGAGCCGCCGGTCGCATTCTTGGTCGCCTGCCAGGCCATGAACAGGCTGATGCCGAAGAACACGATGGCCAGCCACTTCGTCGACTTGGACAGGAAGTTGGAGGCGCCGCGGGCACCGAACACCGTGGCCGAGGCGCCGCCACCGAAGCCGGAACCGGCCTGCGCGCCTGCACCACGCTGCATCAGGATGAGCGCGATCATCGCGACAGCGACCAGCACGTAGATGACGTTGAGAAACACCAGCATCGGGGTTAGTCCAGCGATTCGTCAGGGGGCCGCCGCAGCAGCGATGGCATTGAAGTCGGCGGCGACCAGCGAGGCCCCGCCCACCAGGCCGCCATCGACGTCGGGCTGTGAAAACAGCGACGCGGCGTTGTCGGCCTTCACGCTGCCGCCGTACAGGATCGGCAACGAGTCAGCGATTCTAGCATCGTACGCGGCGATTTCGCTACGGATGAACGCGTGCACCTGCTGCGCCTGCTCCGGGGTGGCGGTCTTGCCGGTGCCGATGGCCCACACCGGCTCGTACGCGATGATGGCACCTTCGAAAGCACCCGCCCCGCCCTGCTCAAGGATGGGAGCCAGCTGTTCTTCCAGGCGCCACTCGGTCTTGCCGTCCTCGCGCTCGGCCAGGGTCTCGCCGATGCACAGGATGGGGGTGATGCCGCCGGCCTTGGCGGCGAAGAACTTGCGAGCCACCAGCTCGCTGGACTCGCCGTGGTACTGGCGGCGCTCGGAGTGGCCGACCAGGCCATACCTGGCGCCCACGTCCTTGAGCATCGCGGCCGAGACTTCGCCGGTGTAGGCGCCCTTCTCGTTCATGCTGACGTCCTGGGCCCCGAAGGCCAAGCCCTTGGCTTCATAACGCCCGGCCAGCTCGCCCACGTAGGGCAGCGGCGGCAGGATGACCAGCTCCACGCCCTGCTTCGCCGGCACGATGGCATCCAGCAGTTCGAAGGCGAACTGACGGTTGCCGTGCAGCTTCCAGTTTCCGGCGACGATCTTGCGGCGCATCAGCGACTCCCTGTGGTCTTGATTACTGGCCGGCGGACGCAGTTCCGCCCGGCGAGGGCGCGGCATTCTACCCCACCCCGCCTGCGTTCCGGGTTGCCCCGGCGTGGCCGTTACTTGAGCTTGATCTCGCGCAGGCGCTCTTCCAGGTACCCCTGGGCCGTGATCGGCTCGGGATAGCGGCTGGGGTTGTCGGGCGTGACGCACGACGGCAGCACGTCGATCAGGAAATCCGGATTGGGGTGCAGGAAGAACGGCGTCGAATAGCGCGGCTGGCGCGCCTTCTCACCCGGCGGGTTGACGACGCGGTGGGTTGTCGACGGGTACACGTGGTTCGTCAGGCGCTGCAGCATGTCGCCAATGTTGACCACGATGGTGTCGGCATCGGCGGTGAACGGCACCCACTCACCCTTGCGCGACAGCACTTCCAGGCCTTCGGCGCTGGCACCGACCAGCAACGTGATGAGGTTGATGTCCTCATGCGCGCCCGCCCGGACGTTGGGAACGTCCGGGGTGGTGATCGGCGGGTAATGGATCGGACGCAGGATCGAATTGCCCGAATCCGTCTTGTCGGCAAAGTAGTTCTCGGGCAGGCCAATGTGCAGCGCCAGCGCGCTCAGCACGCGCGAGCCCAACTGGTCGAGCGCGGTGTACAGGCCATAGGCCTTCTCGCGGAAGTCGGCGACCTCCTCCGGCCACAGGTTGGGCGGCATGACGTCGGCATGCCTGGAGTCGCGCGCGATCTCGCGCCCGACATGCCAGAACTCCTTGAGGTCGAAATGCTGCGCACCCTTGGCGGTCTCCACGCCAAATGGAGTGTAGCCACGCGCACCGCCGCCACCCGGCACGTGGTACTTGCGCTTGACCTCTTCCGGCAGCGCAAAGAAGCGCTGGAAGGCGTCGTAGGCGCCGGCGATCTGCTCATCGCTGATGCCATGGCCACGAATGCCGGCAAACCCCCATTCGCGGTATGCAGCGCCCAGCTCGGCCACGAAGGCGTCGCGATCGGTGTCGAAACGGCGGATGTCGAGGGTGGGAATACGGGACTGGGTCATGGTCAGGGAGCGTAGTGGGTGGGAACAGTGTGCCGGCGCGTGGCCGGCACGACTTGACCTGGATCAGGCAGCCGCGTCGCGGACGGCTGCCACAAGGCGCTCCAGTGTGGCCTCGACGAGCGCAGTGTCGTCCGCCTCGACCGTCACCCGGACCACCGGCTCAGTACCGGAGGGGCGCAGGAACGCCCGCCCACGACCCTGCACCGACGCTTGGGCGACCTGCAGCGCTGACTGGACGGCCGGAGCCTCCGTGGGCCGCGTAGCACCTGGGCTGTAACGCACGTTGACCGTCTTCTGCGGGACGCGGGCCATGCCCGACAAGGCCTCGCGCAGCGAAATACCACGGCGCTTGAGCACCTCCAGCACCTGGAGGGCGCTGACGATGCCGTCGCCGGTGCTGGCACGATCCAGGCACAGGATGTGACCAGAGGCCTCGCCACCAAGCACGCCATCGTTGGCGAGCAACTGCTGGTGGACGTGACGGTCGCCGACCTTGGCGCGGATGAAGCCGATGCCCTTGTGCTCCAGCGCCTGTTCCAGCCCGAAGTTGGTCATCAAGGTGCCAACCACCGGCCCCCGCAAGCGCCCTGTGGCCTGCCAGTCGCTGGCGAGCACGAACAGCAGATCATCCCCATCGCGCACCGCGCCGTCGCCATCGACGAACAGCACGCGATCGCCATCACCATCGAAGGCGATGCCCAGGTCTGCGCCGGTTTCCCGCACGCGCGATGCCAGGTTGTCCGGATGGGTCGAACCGACGCCAGCGTTGATGTTGAGGCCATTCGGATCCACCCCGATGGCCTCGACGCGAGCCCCCAGCTCAGCCAGCACCAGCGGACCGAGTCGGTAGGCTGCGCCATTGGCGCAGTCGACGACGACGCGCATGCCACCCAGGTCGAAGCCCTTGGGCACGGAGTTCTTGCACGCTTCGACGTAGCGGCCGATGGCGTCACGCGTACGCTCGGCCTTGCCCAGTTGCTCAGAGGGAACCGTGCTGAAAGGCAGGTCCAGGGCATTCTCGATGGCAAGCTCGGTGGCGTCATCAAGCTTTTCGCCCTCGGCCGAGAAGAACTTGATGCCGTTGTCGAAATGCGGGTTGTGCGAAGCCGAGATGACGATGCCTCCGTCGGCGCGCATGGAGTGGGTCAGGTGCGCAACGGCCGGCGTGGGCATGGGGCCCATCAGCTGCACGTCCACGCCAGCGGCCACAAGCCCCGCTTCCAACGCAGCCTCGAACATGTAATTGGAGATGCGGGTGTCCTTGCCGATGATCACCACCGGCTTGCGCCAGCCGCGCGGCCCCGCCGCCGACTCGGCAGCAGCACGCAGGACGTGACCGTAGGCATTTCCCAGGCGGAGGACGAAATCGGCCGAGATCACGCCCTCGCCTACGCGACCGCGAATGCCATCTGTACCAAAGTAGCGACGGCTCACGCAGCGGCCTCGGCGTCGCCCTGGGGTGCCGGCTGGCGCATCATCATGGTCAGCAGGTCGGCCAGGCGGTCACGCAGCTCACGGCGGTCGCAGATCTGGTCGATGGCGCCGTGGTCGAGCAGGAACTCCGAGCGCTGGAAGCCTTCGGGCAGCTTCTCGCGCACGGTCTGCTCGATCACGCGCGGGCCGGCGAAGCCGATCAGGGCCTCGGGCTCGGCGATGTTGATGTCGCCCAGCATGGCGAACGACGCCGACACGCCACCGGTGGTCGGGTGGGTTAGCACGGAGATGTACGGCAGGCCCGCGTCGCGCAGGCGACCCAACGCGGCGGAAGTCTTGGCCATTTGCATCAGCGAGAACAGGCTCTCCTGCATGCGCGCGCCGCCGCTGGCGGAGAAGCACACGAACGGGCAGCCCAGCGCCAGCGCGCGTTCGGCGCCGAGGGTGAAACGCTCGCCGACCACCGAGCCCATCGAGCCGCCCATGTAGGCGAAGTCGAACGAAGCGGCAACCAGGTCATGGCCCTTGAGCTTGCCCTCCAGGGTGACCATGGCGTCTCGCTCACCCGTGGACTTCTGCGCGGCCTTGATGCGGTCGGAATACTTCTTCTGGTCCTTGAACTTCAGCACGTCGGTCGGGCCGAGGTCGGCGCCGATCTCCTGCGTGGTGCCCTCGTCGAAGATCGAGGCCAGGCGCGCGCGGGCGCGGATGGGCATGTGGAAGTTGCACTTCGGGCAGACCTCGAGGTTTTCCTCGAGTTCGGGGCGGTACAGGACGGCGCCGCAGCGGTCGCACTTTTCCCACAGCCCCTCGGGCACGTTGCGCCGCTTGGCGTTGGCACCGGCTTCGGTGCGGATGCCGGACGGCATGAGTTTCTTGAGCCAGGACATGTGTTGCGTATTCCCCTGTTCAGGCATATGGGTGCCCCAGCGCCAGCCGAAGCCGGCGCCAAGCGAGCGGGTCAGTTTAGCGCACCGGATCGCGGGGTCGACGGGCCGGGGTCACGCCCTGTCCGTACGACCCGGTTTGGTTGGCGAATCAGGCAGTTGCGTCGAGTGCGGCCCGCAGGGGTGCCAGAAAGTCCCGGGCGGCCCGCGCGGCGGCCCCCGGTGAGTCCTGGTTCGCCAGCGCGGCCACCAGTGCGCTACCCACCACCACGCCGTCTGCCTCGCGGGCCATGACGGCGGCGCTGGCCGCATCCTTGATGCCGAAGCCGGCCACCACGGGCACCTGGCTGGCCGCGCGGATGGCGTGCAGGCGGTCGCTGGCGCTGCCGGTATCGAGGTGATCGGCACCGGTCACGCCGGCATAGCTGACGTAGTACAGGTACCCCTCGCCTTCGGCGCAGAGCTGGGCGATGCGCGCGTCGGAGGTGGTGGGCGACGCCAGCAGGATCAGGTCCAACCCCACCGGGGCGAAGCCGGCGCGGAATTCGGCGGCCTCTTCGGGCGGCAGGTCAACCAGCAGGATCCCGTCCACGCCCGCGTCGGTGGCGGCCTTGGCGAAGGCGGCGGGTCCGCGGATCTCGACCGGGTTGAGGTAACCCATCAGCACGATCGGGGTTTCGCTGTCGCGCTCGCGGAATGCACGCACGGCATCGAAGATGTACTTCAGCCCGGCACCGCGGGCGATGGCGCGCTCGGAGCTGTGCTGGATGGTGGGGCCGTCAGCCATGGGATCGGAGAACGGCACACCGAGCTCGATGACGTCGGCACCGGCTTCGACCAACGCATGCATGACCGGCACGGTCGCCTCCAGCGACGGGTCACCCGCGGTGATGAACGGAATAAGCGCCTTTCGGCCATCTGCGTTGAGGGTCTGGAACTTGCGGTCGATGCGGCTCACAGTGAAATACCCTCCCGCGCGGCGATGGTGTGCACGTCCTTGTCGCCGCGGCCGGATAGGTTGCACAGCACGAGCGCATCCTTCGGCAGTTCGCGGGCGAGCTTGAGCGCCTGGGCGATGGCGTGGCTGGACTCCAGAGCGGGCAGGATGCCTTCGGTCAGGGTCAGCAGCTGGAAGGCGGCAAGCGCCTCGGCATCGGTCACGCCCACGTAATCGGCGCGGCCGGCGTCCTTGAGGAAGGCGTGCTCGGGGCCGACGCCCGGGTAGTCGAGGCCCGCTGAGACCGAGTGCGTCTCGATGATCTGGCCATCGTCATCGCACAGCACGTAGGTGCGGTTGCCGTGCAGTACGCCGGGGCGACCGGCCGCCAGCGAAGCGGCGTGGTGGCCGGTGGCGATGCCCTCGCCCGCCGCCTCGGCGCCGACGAGGCGCACGTCGCGGTCGTTGAGGAAGGCATGGAAGATGCCTATGGCGTTGCTGCCGCCACCCACGCAGGCGGTGACGGCATCGGGCAAGCGACCGTATTCGGCCAGCATCTGCGCGCGCGCTTCGCGGCCGACGACGGCATTGAAGTCACGGACCATGCGCGGGTACGGATCCGGGCCGGCGACGGTGCCGATGATGTAGAAGGTATCCCGCACGTTGGTGACCCAGTCGCGCATCGCCTCGTTCAGGGCGTCCTTCAGCGTGGCGGAGCCACTGGTCACCGGCACCACTGTCGCGCCGAGCAGCTTCATGCGGTAGACGTTGATCTTCTGCCGCTCGATGTCTGTGGCGCCCATGTACACCACGCATTCCAGGCCCAGGCGCGCGGCGACGGTGGCACTGGCCACGCCGTGCTGGCCGGCACCGGTCTCGGCGATGATGCGCGTCTTGCCCATGCGGCTGGCGAGCAGCGCCTGGCCGATGGTGTTGTTGATCTTGTGCGCGCCGGTGTGGTTCAGGTCCTCGCGCTTGAGCAGGATGCGCGCGCCGCCGTTTTCGCGGCTGAGGCGCTCGGCGTAGTAGATGGGGCTGGGGCGACCGACGTAGTGCGCGAGGTCGTTCTCGAAGGCCGCGATGAAGGCCGGATCGACACGCGCGGCGTCGTAGGCGGTGGCCAGCTCCTGCAACGGGCCGATCAGCGTCTCGGCGACGAAACGGCCACCAAAACGGCCGAAATGGCCATTGGCATCCGGGTAGGCATGGAAATCGATGGCCGCAGCAGGCGCGGCTTGGGGTGTTCGGTTGTTCACGCGTGAATCTCCGGAACCGGGACGCGCAACGCGGCGGCTGGGCCGGCTGCGCGGGCAAGGCAAGGGGGTTCGGTGCGCCGGCACTCGGCAGGCGCCAGGGGCGTGGTGCGTTATCGCACCGCCGCCGCAGGCACGCGACGCCATCGGCGCAGCGAGCGACCGAAGGGAGCGGAGGGGCGATTCGACGTCTTCATGGCGTGGAGCTAGCGTACCCCATCGTGCGGGGCTGCGCCGCCCATGGGTGGCAGACCATCGTCGATATCCGCCGCACGCACGGCCACGACAAAACGCCGCATCAGCCCGGCGTCCTTCGACCCCGGGGCCGATTCTATGCCGCTGGACACGTCCACGCCCCAGACACGGCTGGCGCGAATCGCCTCGCCGACGTTGTCCGGGGTCAGGCCGCCGGCCAGCAGCAGCGGGCGACCTTCAACTGAAGGAATGTGCCCCCAATCGAAGCGTTCACCGGTGCCGCCGACGGCGCCCGGCGCGTGGCTGTCGAGGAGGAAGCCGACCGCGCGCGGATGCGCGTCGATCTGCGCCACCACGTCGGCCGTATCCTGCCCGGCCATCCCCACCGCTTTCAGGTAGGGCCAGCCAAACTGCTCGCAGAACGCCGCGGATTCGCTGCCGTGGAACTGCAGCAGGCTGGGACGAAACCGGGCGATGACCCCGCGCACTTCGTCGGCGGGGTTGTCCATGAACAACGCCACCACGTCGACCAGCGGCGGGATCGCCTCGCGCAACACGGCCGCCTGGTCGAGCGAAACGCGCCGCCGGCTGCGCTGGGCAAACACCAGGCCGACTGCATCCACGCCCAAGTCCGCCGCCGCGCGAATGTCGTCGGCGCGGGTCATGCCGCAGAACTTGATCCGGGTGCGGCGCAGCGCGGCGGTCACAGCGTGACCTCGGCAGGCAAACCGCATTCGGCCGGATAGCGGGGGCCCAGGAACACCAGGCCTGCCGAGGGCGCGGTGGGCCCGGCCACGGTGCGGTCCCGCCCCGCCAGCAGTTGGCCGATCCAGGCCTCCGGACGTTCGCCCCGTCCGACCGGCAACAGGCTGCCAACGATGTTGCGGACCATGTGGTGCAGGAACGCATTGGCCTGCACTTCCACGTCGACGATGTCACCGCTGCGCGTGACCGAAATGAACTGCAACTCGCGTCGCGCGTGCGGGGCCTGGCAGTGCACGGTGCGGAAGGCGGAGAAATCGTTCTCGCCCAGCAGCGCCTGTGCCGCACGGTGCATGGCGTCCGCGTCCAGCGGGCGACGCTCCCATGACAGGTATTGACGTCGCAGCGCCGGGCGCACCGGGCGGTTGAGGATGCTGTAACGGTATCGCCGCGCGCGCGCGGAGAAGCGCGCATGGAAATCGTCCGCAACAGGTACGCACCAACGCGCGCAGATGGCCGGAGGCAGTTGACTGGTGGCGCCCAGCACCCAGCCGCGCGGATCGCGGTTGGCGGGGCCATCGAAATGAACCACCTGCATCGACGCATGGACGCCGGCATCGGTACGTCCGGCGCAGACGACTTCGGTGGGGCGCCCCGCCACGAAACCCAGGGCGTCCTCAACCGCACCTTGCAGTGTCGGCGCACCCTCGCGGTCGGGCTCGCCGTGCTTGGTCAACCGCTGCCAACCGGAGAATTCACCACCATCGTATTCGATGGCCATTGCGTAGCGACGGAGCGGCATGGCCTCCGTCGCCGGTGCTTCGTCCACCACCGTCAGCCCAGCTCCCGCAACATGCGCTCCGCGCGTTCACGGACGGCGGCGTCGCTGTCGGCCAGTACCTCGGCAAGCAAGTTGCGGGCGCTTTCCTGGTCACCCAGGTCGATGTAGGCACGCGCCAGCTCGAGGCGCTCGGCACCGCCAACCACCGCCGGTGTTGCCACGGCCACGACTTCTGCACGGGGGGCAGCGCCTGCGGCCGGCTTGTGCCATGCCGGCTCGCGCCGCGACGGGGCAACCGCCGACGCCGGAGGCACGGCCGGAGCCGCGGCCGGCTCCCGGTGCAGCGGCCCACTGGCACCGAAGGCGTCTGCGAGTGACGGCCCCTTGGGCGTGGAAACGGTTTCGCGGAACGATGTCGCCATGGCATTGCCACGTCGCCGGTTGAGCCACCAGCCGGCCAGACCTGCCAACAGCAGCGCCGCACCGCCCAGCAGCCAAGGGGCGGGGCCCATGCCCGCATCGGTTGCCGCCTGCTGCTTTGCTTCGGCCTTGTTGGAATCGGCCAGGCGCTTCTGTGCCGCCGCCAGCTCGCTGTCCTTCATCGAGATCAGCTGCTGCTGTTGCGCCTGCAGCTTCTCGAGTTCGTCGATGCGCGCCTTCATCTCGGCCGCTTCGGCCTCGCGGGCGGCCAGCGTTTCCTTGGTCTGTTGCAGTTCCTGTCGCAGCATTTCACCCTCGCCACCGGCCTGGATACCGGACTGAGTACCCGCGCGCTGGGCATTGCTGGCGCCGGGGGGAACGATTTCGAGACGGGCGTCGGCCGTGCGACGGCCCGCGGGTCGGGAGGCTTCGGCCGCCACGGGCGCCGTGGCGTCGCGGCCTTCCGCGGCCGTCGGCTGCTGCACGGCACGGCGCGTTTCGGCCCGCCACGTCTGCGTCTGGGCTTGCACCAGGGCCGTCGCTTCCGCGGCATCGACCGCCGCTACATCGCCCGCCTGCAAGCGCAGCACGACGCCCTGCTTCAGCCGGTTGATGTTGCCGCTGATGAACGCATCGGGATTGGCGCGCAGCAACGCGATCATGGTCTGGTTCAGACTCTGCCCGGAGCCGTCGCCCACTTGGGTGGCGATGCGAGACAACGAGTCGCCGGCCTTCACTGGCCCGTACTCGCTGCCCACGCGTGCCACGGCAGCCGGAGCAGGAGCGGAAGTCGCCACGGGTGCGGGTGCGGGGGTGGGCGCGGGCTCTGGAGACGCGGCAATGGAGGTGTCATCCGCAGAGGGCTTCGCTTCCGCTGGGTTGGCCGCCGCCGAGACCTCCGCGGCCGGGGCCTCCGGCGGGGGTTTGCTGGCCACCACCGGCTCGCGCTCGATGGTGTTGGCCGGGCCCACCGTGGCTTCCTCGATGGCGGGCTGCACCGGCGCAGAGACGGTGCGCGGGGCGTCGACCAGCGCGGAATACTCACGCACGAGGCGCCCCTGCCCCCAGTCGACTTCCACGAGAAAGGTCAGTAACGGATCGGTGACCGGGGCCTCGCTGGTGACCCGGATGACCGGGCGACCCGCCGCGTCCACGGCGGGTGTGAACTGCAGGCTGGAGACAAACTCATCGGGCAGCTGCAGCCCGATGCGCGCAAACGTATCCGGCGATGGCAGCCCGGCCTGGAGCTGCTCCAACTCGGCCGGGTCACTGGAAATGATCGGGATCTCGGCCACCAGCGGCTGGCCCAGCTTGGACTTGAGCTCGATCTGGCCCAACCCAAGCGCTGCCGCCGCGCCGCTGGCCATGGCCAGCGACAACGCCAGTGCAACCCGCAGTGACTTCTGCGCGAGTGGCTTCACATCCAATCCCCCGGTTCTCCTCGCGGGGACTCTAGCCGCCGCGGGAGGGTCACGCAATGTAAACCGTCGCGGATCAGCCTTCCTGCAACACCAGTTCAGCCAGCTGGACGGCATTCAGGGCGGCGCCCTTGCGGATGTTGTCGGACACGATCCACAGGTTGATGGCGTTGGGGTGCGAGAAGTCCTCGCGGATGCGGCCGACGTACACCGGGTCGGTGCCGGACGCGTGGGTCACCGGGGTCGGGTAACCGCCGGCCTTGGGCTCGTCCACCACTTCCACGCCCGGCGCGGCTTCCAGCAGTGCCTTGACCTCGGCGACCGACAGCTTCTGGCTGGTCTCGACGTTGACCGCTTCGGAGTGGCCGTAGAACACCGGCACGCGCACCGCGGTGGGGTTCACCTGGATGCTGTCGTCGCCGAGGATCTTGCGGGTCTCCCAGACCAGCTTCATCTCCTCCTTGGTATAGCCGTTGTCGAGGAAGTCATCGATGTGCGGGATCAGGTTGAACGCGATCTGCACCGGGAAGCGCTTCGGATCCGGGTCCTGGAAGTTGAGCAACGCGCCGGTCTGGCGCCCCAGTTCCTCCAGCGCCGAGCGGCCCGCGCCGGACACCGACTGGTAGGTGGCCACGTTGATGCGGGTAATGCCGGCCTTGCGGTGGATCGGTGCCAGCGCCACCAGCATCTGCATGGTCGAGCAGTTCGGGTTGGCGATGATGCCGCGCGGGCGGTTCTTCACCTGCTCCGGATTGACCTCCGACACCACCAGCGGCACGTCGTCGTCGTAGCGGAAGGCCGAGGAGTTGTCGATCACCACCGCACCCGCGGCGGCGAACTTGGGCGCGTACTCCTTCGAGACGCTGCCGCCGGCGGAAAACAGGGCGATGTCGACGCCGGTGGGGTCGAAGGTCGCAAGGTCCTGGACGGTGATCTCGCGGCCCCGGAACTCGACGGTGCCGCCGGCCGAGCGCTCGCTGGCCAGCACGTGCAGCTTGTCGATGGGGAACTTGCGCTCGGCCAGGATGGCCAGCATGGTCTCGCCCACGGCGCCGGTGGCGCCAACGACGGCTACGTTCGCGGTCTTGCTCATGGTGTTGCGTGTCCTTGTAAGTCGTGTGCGGGCAGCAGCGCTCGATCGTCGATTGTGCGCCATCGCCACCCTTGGAAAGGAGGGGGCCAGTGGAACGTCAAGCGGCGCAGTTGGAACGGTCGCGCTCCGGGCCCAAGGGCGGAGGCGCCTGGCAACTGGCCGCTACCGTTTGCCGGCGGAGGTGCCGCCTTTTCCGGCCGGGGACAGCAGGCCCTGCGCCGAATTGCCACCCGGCACGCGCGGCGCCATTTCGCCCACGTCGCCGCATTGCGCGCGATGGCGCAGCGCCTGGTCCATCAGCACCAGCGCGACCATCGCCTCGCAGATAGGCGTGGCACGGATGCCCACGCAGGGATCGTGGCGGCCGGTGGTCACCACCTCGACCACGTTGCCGTTCACGTCCAGGCTGTCGACCGGCAGGCGCAGGCTGGAGGTGGGTTTGAATGCGACGGAGCAATGCAGCGGCTGGCCGGTGCTGATGCCGCCGAGGATGCCGCCTGCATGGTTGCTGGCGAAGCCGGCCGGACCGATATGGTCGCGATGCTGGCTGCCCTTCTGCGCCACGGACGCGAACCCGTCGCCGATCTCCACGCCCTTGACCGCATTGATGCTCATGAGCGCCGCGGCGAGCTCGCCGTCCAGCTTGCCGTAGATGGGTTCGCCCCAGCCGGGCGGCAGGCCTTCGGCGATGACATCCACGCGCGCACCGACCGAATCGCCGGACTTGCGCAGCGCGTCCATGTACAGCTCCAGCTCGGTCAGCTGGCGCGGATCTGGCCAGAAGAACGGGTTGTCCTCCACCACCGACAGGTCCGAGCCATGCGGGGTGATGTCGCCGATCTGCGACAGCCAGCCCTGGATGCGCACGCCATGGCGCTCGGCCAGCCACTTCTTGGCGATCACGCCGGCTGCCACGCGCATGGTGGTCTCGCGCGCCGAGGAGCGACCGCCACCACGCGGGTCGCGGATGCCGTACTTCTGCCAGTAGGTGTAATCGGCGTGACCCGGGCGGAACTGGGCCGCGATGTTGGCGTAGTCCTTGCTGCGCTGGTCGGTGTTGCGGATCAGCAGCGCGATGGGGGTGCCGGTGGTGACGCCCTCGTACACGCCGCTGAGGATTTCGACCTCATCGGCCTCGTGCCGCTGCGAGGTGTGGCGAGTGCGCCCGGTGGCACGCCGCGCCAGGTCGTGGCGGAAGTCCTCCGGCGCGATGGCGATGCCCGGTGGGCACCCATCGATCACGCAGCCGATCGCCGGCCCGTGGCTTTCGCCAAAGGTGGTGACGGAGAGCAGCTTGCCGAAGGTGTTGCTCGACACGGGGGAGGGGTCTCGACCAGAAGAAGCGACTTTAGCAATCCGAAGCGGTTGCCGCTGCAACGGGCCTCAGCGCGCGTCGGCCAGCGCCTTGATCTTCGCGTGGTGCTCGACCAGGTCCTGGCGCTCGACCACGAAGATCCCCATCTGCCCGACCTTGAACTCCACCCACGCCATCGGCACTTCCGGCAGCAGCTTGACCAGCGCGCGCTCGGCCTCGCCCACCTCGCAGATCAGCAGGCCGTGCTCGCTCAGGTGCTCGGGGGCGTCGCGCATGATCTTCAACGCCAGGTCCAGGCCGTCGTCGCCGGCGCGCAGGCCCAGCTCAGGCTCATGGGCATACTCGGCGGGCAGCGCGTCGGTTTCGTCGTTGGTCACGTACGGCGGGTTGGTCACGATCAGGTCATAGACCTCGCCGTTCAGCCCGTTGAACAGGTCAGACTTGATGAAGGTGACATTGTCGGCGTGCAGGCGGGCCTTGTTCTCGGCCGACAGCGCCAGCGCGTCGTCGCTGATGTCCACGCCATGCACTTCCCAATCCGGGTGGTAATGGCCCGTGGCGATCGCGATGCAGCCCGAGCCGGTGCACAGGTCCAGCGCGCGGTGTACTTCGCGGCCGCCCAGCCACGGTTCGAAGCCGGCTTCGATCAGCTCGGCGATCGGGCTGCGCGGCACCAGTGCGCGTGGATCGGACTTGAAGCTCAGGCCGGCGAACCAGGCCTCGCCGGTCAGGTAGCAGGCCGGAATGCGTTCGTTGACGCGGCGGTCGAACAGCGCCAGCACCTTTTCCTTTTCTTCCGTGGTCACCCGCGAGTTGCCGTAGACCGGGCTCAGGTCGTGCGGCATGTGCAGCGCGTGCAGCACCAGTTGGGTGGCCTCGTCGAGGGCGTTGTCGAAGCTGTGGCCAAACGTCAGCCCGGCCGCGGCGAAGCGGCTGCCGCCGTGGCGGATCAGGTCGATGATGGTCAGCTGCTCGAAGGTGGGGGTTTCGGCGGGCACGGTCGGATCCGGGGACTGGCGGGCAGTCGGCCATTATAGCCGGGGGGCGGCCCGACCCCGGTATCATGCCCCGGCACCCGTCGCTGGAACCGCAATGTTCAACCGCACCACGCTCCTCATTATCGTTGTCGCGTTGGCCGCCGGCCTGGGACTGCTGGCCTCGCGCCATGCCTTCAGCCCGGCACCCTCCAACCCCCTGCCACAGACCCAGGCCGTGCGGCTGTTCCAGCCGGCACGAGAACTGCCGCCATTCTCCCTGCGCCAGTCCGATGGCACGCCACTGGTTCCCGGAGAACTCAAGGGACACTGGACGTTGGTATTCCTGGGCTTCACGCACTGCCCGGACGTCTGCCCGACCACACTGGCCACGCTGGCCGGCGCGCAGAAGCAGTGGGAGTCGATCCCGGACACGCAGCGCCCGCGAGTGCTGTTCGTCTCGGTGGACCCGGAGCGCGATACACCCGACCACATCGGCGAATACGCCCACGCTTTCCACCGCGACACGCTGGCGGCCACGGCTGACATCCCCGCGCTGGAGGCCTTCACCAGGTCGTTGAGCCTCGTGTTCGCCAAGGTACCGGCCGCCGAAGGCGCGCCCGCTGACCAGTACACGATGGATCACAGCGCCACGCTGGCCGTCCTGGACCCGCAAGGCCGCATGAGCGGCGTGGTACAGCCGCCGCTGGATGCCAAGGCCATCGCCTCCGACCTGACCTTGTTGACCCGAGCCACCGCCCCATGAGCCTCGTCACTGCCCTGACCTACGCCCTGCCCCACCGCGCGCTGTCCTCGATGGCGCGCGCACTGGCCTATTCGCACACACCGTGGGTGAAGCAGTGGCTGATCGACACGGTGACGCGCAAGTTTGGCGTCAACCTGGCCGAGGCCGCGGAGCCAGACCCGACCGCGTACCCGACGTTCAACGCGTTCTTCACCCGCGCCCTCAAGCCCGGGGCACGCGTGGCCGACCCGGACCCGCGCGCGCTGTTGATGCCTGCGGACGGCCGCATCAGCCAGTGCGGCCCCATCCAGGACGGGCGCATCTTCCAGGCGAAGGGGCAGTCGTTCACCGCGGCGGAGCTGCTGGGCGATGCCGACGCGGCGATGCCGTTCAACAATGGCGTGTTCGCCACCGTGTACCTGTCGCCCAAGGACTACCATCGCGTGCACATGCCGTGGGCGGGCCGCCTGCGCGAGACGGTGCACGTGCCGGGCCGCCTCTTCAGCGTCGGGCCAGCGGCGGTGCGCAATGTACCGGGGCTGTTTGCGCGCAACGAGCGGCTGGTGTGCCACTTCGACACCGACTTCGGGCCGATGGCGCTGGTGATGGTGGGCGCGCTGCTGGTCTCGGGCGTGGAAACGGTGTGGGGAGGCGTGGAGATTCCGCATTACGGCGACACGGTGACCACCAAGGATTACCGCGGCGCCAACATCACCCTGGAACGCTTCGCCGAGATGGCGCGTTTCAACTACGGCTCGACGGTGATCGTGCTGCTGCCGCCCGGCGTGGCGGCGCTTGCGGGCCAGCTCGGTGCCGAGACGCCGGTGCGCCTGGGCGAGCGGCTGGCCACGCTCGAGGGCTGACGACGGTCAGCCCTTGCAGCCGGCCAGGCGCAACTTCTGGCCTGGCCGGATCGCATAACGTGGCCCGGCGATGCTGTTGGCGCCAGCGAGCTCCTGGACGTTGCACTGGAACTTCCGCGCGATCGAGAACAGGGTCTCGCCCCCCTGGACGGTGTAATCCTTGGGCGCGACGGGTATCGGGGTGGCTGGACGGACAGCACCCGCCACGCCAGATGCGACCAGCGACGGCTCGGAATCACGCACCGGCGTCACCGGCCCCGTGCGCACGATCGCGCGCTTGGGATCGCTGAGCACCAGCATCCGCGCCAGTTCCGCACGGCGCCCCTGCGTACACCAGCGGTGGTACAGGCCCACCATGTCCGTGGTCGCGTTCAGCGTGGTGCCGGCCGACAGCCAGCTGTCGGCCTGGTAACGGGGGTTGAGATTGCGCAGGGCACGCATGTAGCCCTCGCGCACACCACGATTGCCCATGCAGATGGCGAGCTGGTAGATCGACGCGGGCTGTTCCAGCCGCAACGGCGCGGGCTTCGGGCGCGCGCGCGGGAAGCTCAATCCGTATTCGCGCGGGTGCAGGAACAGCCATGCCGCGGCAATCACCATCGGCACGTAGTCACGTGTCTCCGGTGGGAACTGGTTGTAGACGGACTCGTCCCAGAAGCTGCGGCCGCCACTGGCGTTGAACACGCGCTGCGCCCGCCCTTCACCACCGTTGTAGGCGGCCAGCGACATCTCGATACTGCCGTTGAGCTGGCCCAACCGCTCGTTGAGGTAGGCCACGTTGGCTTCGGCAGCCGAGCGCGGGTCGTAGCGCGTATCGAAACCGGTGCCATCGTTCCCCAACCCGAACCGACGGCCGGTGGCGTACATGAACTGCAGTGGCCCCGCGGCGCCGGCACGCGAAGTGGCGTGCACGCGACCGTTGGATTCCTTGGCCATGATGCCGAACAGCAGCGCCTCCGGCAGGCCCGCACGCTCGTACTGCGGCCACATCAGGTGGCGCATGTACTGATAGTTCTCGTAGGACGTGAGCAGCGCCCCACGCATGTCGGTCAGCCAGCGGCGAATGCCTTCCTGTACCGCCGGGTTGTACTCGACCATCTGGTCGAACTTGTGGCGGGGGCCCGTGAGCAATGCGGCGGCGCGCGCGGCTTCGGGCACGTCGCTGACCAGGGCGCCATGACCGTCATGGTCGTCTTCCAGCTCGATCGCGTCTTCGCCGCCTGCGTCATCCGCGCCCAGCTTCAGCAGTCGCTTGTAGCCCGCCAGCATGGTGGAGACCGAGCACCCGCGTTGCTTCATGCAGGCGTTGATCACTTCCTCCATGTCCTCGATGGCCTTGTCGGCCTGCACCTGGCCTTCGGGGTCGGCGTTGGCGATACGCACCAGCGCGCCGCGGTAGTCCGCTTCCGCCTTCTCCATCCGCTGGGTGAGTGCATCGATGGCAGTCTGGGCAGCCTTGCTGGGCGCCGCCAATGCCGGCAGCGACATGGCCAGCGCCAAGGACGCCACCAATGGGGCCAGCGCCCCCGGAATTCGGGCAAAAAAAGACATGGATCACATACGCGTCGGGGGGTTGGCAGGGTAGCCCCGTTGCGGACGTGAGGGCAACCATCCAAACCTTGCTTCGCTGAACACACGCTGCGGCATAGAATCGAACGACTAGCCCAGTGGAAGCGCGCATGGACCCCATTCTCGTCGGCAAGGCCGTCACCACGCCCGATAGCGGCAACGTTTACCTGCAGCCCAGGTTCGGCAACCGGCACGGCCTGGTGGCCGGCGCCACCGGCACTGGCAAGACCGTGACGCTGATGACGTTGGCCGAAGGCTTCTCGCGCCTGGGCGTCCCGGTGTTCCTCGCCGACGTGAAGGGCGACGTCGCCGGGCTCGCGATGCCGGGCACGATGGGCGAGAAGCTGCAGGCACGCGTGCAGCAGCTGGGCATCAGCGACTACCGCAACGAGGGCAACCCGACGGTCTTCTGGGACCTGTTCGGCAAGCTCGGCCACCCGGTGCGCACCACTGTGAGCGAAATGGGGCCCGCCCTGCTCGCACGCATCCTGGAACTCAACGACACGCAAAGCGGCGTGCTCGACATCGTGTTCAAACTGGCCGATGACCGCGGCCTGCTGCTGCTCGACCTGGCGGACCTGCGCGCCCTGCTCGGCCTGGTAGCCGATGAGCGCAAGGACATCTCCACCTCGTATGGCCTCGTCAGCACGCAGTCGGTCGGCGCCATCCAGCGCGCGCTGCTTCGACTGGAAAGCGAAGGCGGCGACCGCTTCTTCGGCGAACCCGCGCTGGAGCTCAGCGACCTGATGCGTACCACGCAGGACGGTCGCGGCGTGATCAACATCCTTGCCTCCGACCAACTGATCCTGAAACCGCGGCTGTATTCCAGTTTCCTGCTGTGGCTGTTGTCGGAGCTGTTCGAATCGCTGCCTGAAGTCGGCGACCTGGACAAGCCCAAGCTGGTGTTCGTGTTCGACGAAGCGCACCTGCTGTTCGACGACGCGCCGCCGGCGTTGCAGCAGCGCGTGGAACAGGTGGTCCGCATCATCCGCTCCAAGGGCGTGGGTGTGTATTTCTGCTCGCAGTTCCCCGATGACGTGCCCGACGACATCCTCGGCCAGCTCGGCAATCGCGTGCAGCACGCGTTGCGCGCCTTCACGCCGCGCGACCAGAAGGCGGTGAAGACCGCCGCCGAGACCTTCGTGGCCAACCCGAACCTGGACGTGGCCGAGGCCATTTCGCAACTCGGCACTGGCGAAGCACTGGTGTCCACCCTGCAGGACAAGGGCGTGCCCATGCCGGTGGAGCGTACGCTGATCGCCCCGCCGCGTTGCCGCATGGGCGCCATCACCGAGGCGGAACGCGCGCAAGTGCGTGCCGGTAGCCCGGTGGGCGCTAGGTATGACACAACGATCGACCGCGAGTCGGCGGCGGAGATGTTGGCGCGCAAGGCCGAAGCGGCCACCGAGCAGGCCAAGGCGCCCCCCGCGCGTACCCGCGAGCAGGACGATGCGGAGGAAGGCGGATTCGGTCAGGCGGTGAAGGACGTGGTCTTCGGCACCAAGCGTCGCCAGGGCATGGTCGAAACCATGGCCAAGCAGACGGCTCGCACCGTGGGCAACCAGATCGGCCGGCAAATCCTGCGGGGCCTGCTGGGCGGCATACTCGGCGGCGGTCGCCGCTGAACATTTCTCAATCCACCTACGAACAAGGAATCTTCGTGCCCATGAACCGGATCGTCCCCTCGTTGGCGCTTGGCCTGCTGGCCCTGTCCCTGGCCGCCTGCAAGCAGGAAGCCGAGCCCACACCGGCGACCCAGGTGGCCGTCGTCGAACCCGCACCGGCACCGGAGATGACCGCGCAGGCGTCGGATAGCGACCTCGCCGCCAAGGCCGGCGCCATCGACATGAAGGCGTTCCCGGGCAAGTTCGCGGGCACCCTGCCCTGCGCGAGCTGCCCCGGAATCGACACGAAGCTGGAGCTGATGGCCGATGGGCCGTTCAAGCTGACAGAGACCTACCAGGGTGAAGCCGGCGCACCGAACGTGGTCGAAGGCACCTGGACCGTTGAAGACGGCGGCAAGCGCGTGCTGCTGGATCCCAACAGCAAGTCCGAGCAGGACCGCAGCTACGGGATCATGTCCAACGACGAGATCCGCCTGCTGGGCCAGGATGGCAAGCCGATTGAGAGCCAGCTCAACTACAGCCTGAAGCGCGAGCCCAACTGAGTGCCGGCCGCGCGGCGGCTCCCGCCGCGCGGCCATTCCAGTGTTTGCCCATTCCGGGCCCCCGTTACCTGCGCAGTCCTTCCGAATGTCCCGTTGGCGCCCCCCTGCTCCCTCCTCGACCGCCGTGATCACCCGCGACGGCTTCGAACGCCTGCGCGAAGAGCTCAATGACCTGTGGAAGGTGCGCCGCCCCGAAGTGGTGAAGGCGTTGGCGGCAGCCGCGGCCGAAGGCGATCGCTCTGAGAATGCCGAATACACCTACCGCAAGAAGCAGTTGGGCGAGATCGACCGCCGCGTGCGCTACCTGAGCAAGCGCCTACCCGCGTTGCGGGTGGTGGAGTCCAGACCGACCGACCTTGAGGCCGTCTTTTTCGGAGCGCGTGTCGAGATCGAGCATTGCACCAGCGGCGAAAGCCAGCAGTACCGTATCGTCGGCCCGGACGAGACGGATGCCCGCCAAGGATGGATCAGTATCGACTCGCCATTGGCCCGCGCGATGCTCAAGAAGCGTCTGGATGACGAGTTCGAAGCGCTGCTGCCCGGCGGCATGCAGCGGTACGTGATCATCGCCGTGGAATACGCCGACTGACGGCTGTTGCCCCCGCCGGCCGACCGCGTAGCATCTGGATCCCGACCGTCGAACGAGCTGCGCCCCGGAGGCTTACCATGCGCACCCTGGCCACCCTGATGCTCGCCAGTCTCGTCCTGCCACTATCCGCCCAGGCCGGCGAGCCCGCGCGGGACGGCGCTCCCAGCGCCCCGGCAACGACGACGCCGGCCGCTCCGCACCTGCTGGACCGTTTCAAGGCACTCGCGGGCAAGTGGAGCGCAACGGGGCTGGATGGTAATTCCATGCCCGACGCCCAAGTGCAATACGAGGTGACGGCCGGTGGCAGTGCTGTCGTGGAAACCCTCTTTCCAGGCACTTCGCATGAAATGCGCACCGTCTACGTGCGTGACGGCGCCGATGTGGTGCTGACGCACTATTGCGCCAGCGGCAACCATCCCCGGATGCGCGCGAGGGCTGCGGATGGCGAGCAGGTCACGTTCGCGTTCGACGGTGCAAGCAACTTCGACCCTGCCACGGCCGGGCACATGCACGACGCGAGCTTCACCTTCGTCGACAAGGACGAATTGCGCACCCGCTGGAACTTCTGGAGCAACGGCAAGCCTGCCGAGCACGTGGCAAACCTGCACGTCAAACGTGTGGCCGATTAAACGTCCTGTGCGGTAGCGCGCCGGCTGGCGCGCTACCAAAGGGTCAGTCGTTGAAAGGCACTTCGCCGTACAGGTCGTGCTCGTCGCTGCCCATGATCTCGACGTCGACGAACTCACCGACCTTCAGCCCGGCCTCGAAGCCGTTCTGGATCTGCACCACGCCGTCGATTTCCGGCGCGTCGGCCATCGAGCGGGCGATGGCCAGATCGCCATCGATGGCATCGACCAGGCAGCGCTGGATCGTCCCCACCTTGGCGGCAAGCTTGGCCTCGGAGATCTCGGACTGACGATCCATGAAGCGCGCCAGGCGCTCCTGCTTGACCTCCTCGGGCACCGCGTCTGGCAGAGCGTTGGCCGCAGCGCCGTCCACCGGCGAATAGGCGAACGCGCCCACGCGATCAAGCTGCGCCTCGTCGAGGAAGTCCAGCAGTTCTTCAAACTCAGCCTCGGTCTCACCGGGGAAGCCGACGATGAACGTCGAGCGCAGGGTGATGTCCGGGGCGATCGAACGCCAGCGCTGGATGCGTTCCAGCGTCTTGTCCACCGCGCCCGGGCGCTTCATCAACTTGAGGATGCGCGGACTGGCATGCTGGAACGGGATGTCCAGGTACGGCAGCACCTTGCCCTCGGCCATCAGCGGGATCACGTCATCCACGTGCGGATACGGGTACACGTAGTGCAGGCGCGACCACACGCCCAACTCGCCCAGGCCTTCGCACAACGCCTTCATCCGCGTCTGGTAGGCCTTGCCCCGCCACTCGCGCTCGGCGTACTTCGTGTCCACGCCGTAGGCCGAGGTGTCCTGTGACACCACCAGCAACTCCTTCACGCCGCCACGCACCAGGCGCTCGGCCTCGCGCAGCACGTCGTCGACCGGGCGGGACACGAGGTCGCCTCGCATCGACGGGATGATGCAGAAGCTGCAGCGGTGGTTGCAGCCTTCGGAAATCTTCAGGTAGGCGTAGTGCTTGGGCGTCAGCTTCAGCCCGTAGTCCGGCACCAGATCGATGAACGGATCGTGCTTGGGCGGCAGCACCTCGTGCACGGCGCTCATCACGCTGGAGTAGTCCTGCGGGCCGGAGATGGACAGTACCCCGGGGTGCGCGGCGCGAATCTCCTCGGGGCGCTTGCCCAAGCAGCCGGTGACGATGACCTTGCCGTTCTCGGCGATGGCCTCGCCGATGGCGTCCAGCGATTCGGCGACCGCCGAATCGATGAAACCGCAGGTATTGACCACCACCACGTCCGCATCGTCGTAGGTCGGGACGATGTCGTAACCCTCCACCTTGAGCTGGGTGAGGATGCGCTCGGAATCGACCAGCGCCTTCGGGCAGCCGAGGCTGACGAAGCCGACCTTGGGGTTTTGCAGGGACATGACAGGACCAACGGAAGGGGCGGCCGACCACGGGGCCGCGGGCGGCGAATTATAGCCCCGGCGGGCTGCCGGCCGGCCCCGGGCAGGCGTACCATCGCCCTGAACCGTTCAGGAGCTACGCAATGAGCCAATGGATCTCCCTGGAAACCCCGACGGGCCGCATCCAGGCCTGGCGTGCCGACCCACCCATCCCGCCCAAGGGCGCGCTGGTGGTCGTCCAGGAGATCTTCGGCGTCAACCATCACATCCGACATGTGTGCGACACCTTTGCCGCGCATGGCTACGTGGCGATTGCCCCGGCGTTCTTCGACCACTTCGAGCATGGGGTGGAGCTGGATTACGACGCCGATGGGGTGAAACGTGGCAAAGAACTGGTAGATCGACTGGGCATGGAGCGGGCGTTGGAGGACATCAAGGCCGCGGCCGCCGTGGTCCAGGAAGCCGGCAAAGTGGGCGTGGTCGGCTACTGCTGGGGCGGATCGGTTGCTTTCCTGGCCAATACGCGCCTGTCCATGCCGGCCGTGAGCTACTACGGCGCGCGCACACAGCCCTATCTGGATGAGCAGTTGGACGCGCCGATGATGTTCCACTTTGGCGACCACGATCCGAGCATCCCGACCGAAGCCATCGACTTGCATCGCAGCAAGCAGCCCTCGGCCGAGATCCACGTCTATACGGCAGGCCATGGCTTCAATTGCAACCAGCGCACCGACTACGACGAGGCGAGCGCCACGCTGGCCCTGGATCGGACCCTCTCCTTCTTCCGGCGCACGTTGCGGCCGACCTACTGAGCTGCGAGGCCCACGATGAGCCACAAGCACGCCGCACCTGCCCGTTTCGAGCTGCACCCGCAGTTGGCTTCGGACACCCAACCGGTCGCACGGTTTCCGCTGTGCGATGTGCTGCTGATGGACAACGCCAACCATCCTTGGCTGGTCCTGGTGCCGCGGGTGGCCGAGGCCGAGGAGTTGATCGATCTGGATGATGCCCAGCAGGTGGAGTTGATGCGCGAAGTGGCCAGGGCCAGTCGCGTGCTACAGACCGTATTCCAACCGCACAAGCTCAACGTGGCTGCGCTGGGCAACCTGGTGAAGCAGCTGCACGTGCACGTGATCGCACGCTTCGAGGATGACATCGCCTGGCCGCGCCCCGTCTGGGGAAGCGCCGACGCCCAGCCCTACTCGCCCGAGGCACTGATCGATCGCATCAAGCGACTGAGCAGTGCATTGGAAGCGTAAGCAGGCAGCAGGAACGTGACGAAGGTCCACGGACGGTGATACCTGCGGCGAGTTGGACACAACAGGCCGGGTATCATCCTGAGGATGTAGCCCCGACTCACGGAGTCCTTATGCGAAACCTGTTTCTCGCTACCTTGTTTGCCGCCAGTTGTTGTGCGGCCCTGCCCGTCCAAGCCGGCCTATTCGGCAAGAAACCCGAAGTTGCGGCCGATGAAGCCGTAGCTGCAGGCATGAACGCGGTGACAATCTGGGTGGATGCAACGTGGGGCTTCCGCAACCAGGGTTCCGCCAATTCACTCAATCGCGCGCACCAGATGTTCTCCCAGCGCGGCTACCGGGTGCACAGCGTGGTTCCTTACGTGGAAAACGGCGACTTGCAGGGGTTCTTCGTCACTTACGAGAAAAAGTGAGTGCCATGCGAAAGGGGCCTGTGCCCCGCGGTGCTTCTCGATATCGGGCGAGTATCACCGCGGGGCACAGGCCCCTTTCTTGTTTGGTGAGGCGGAACCCGCTCAGGTGCGCGGCAAAGTAACGCCCTTCTGCCCCTGGTACTTGCCGCCCCGGTCCTTGTACGAGGTCTCACAGACTTCGTCTGACTGGAAGAACAACATCTGCGCGACGCCTTCGTTCGCGTAGATGCGCGCCGGCAGCGGGGTGGTATTGCTGAACTCCAGCGTCACGTGCCCTTCCCACTCCGGCTCCAGGGGCGTCACGTTGACGATGATGCCGCAGCGGGCATAGGTGCTCTTGCCCAGGCACACCACCAGCGTGTCGCGGGGAATGCGGAAATACTCGACCGTGCGCGCAAGGGCGAATGAATTCGGCGGGATGATGCAGACATCCGATTCGATGTCGACGAAGCTGCCGCTGTCGAAATGCTTGGGATCGACGATCGTGGAGTTGATGTTGGTGAACACCTTGAACTCGCGCGAGCAGCGCACGTCGTAGCCGTAGCTGGACGTGCCGTAGCTCACGATCCGATGGCCATCGGCCGCGGTCTTGACCTGCCCGGGCTCGAACGGCTCGATCATGCCGTGTTGCTCGGCCATGCGGCGGATCCAGCGGTCGGACTTGATGCTCATGCGGAGGGACTCACCCAGCGGTCGGAAGCGCCGATTCTAACGGTTCACCCCTGCCTGCGGCACTCGCGACCCCAAAAGAAGAAGGGCCCGGCATCAACCGGGCCCTTCGCTCACCCCGAAAACGGGATCAGAAGCCGCTGGCGTTCAGGCGGCCACCGGTGACGACCTTGCCCTGCAGCGACGGAGTCGGCACTGCCGAGTTCATGATCGCGGCCTTGATGTCAGCCGCGGTCGCACCCGGGTGCGACGAGGCGTACAGCGCAGCCGCGCCGGTCACGTGCGGGGTGGCCATCGAGGTGCCGTTGTAGCTGGAATAGCCCGACACCACTGCGCCCTTCGACGACACCGGCACGGTCGACCAGATGCCCGAACCCGGGGCACCGATGTCCACCGTGGTGGCGCCCCACTGCGAGAAGCTCGACAGACCGCCAGTGCTGGTGGTCGAAGCCACCGCGATGATGTTGGCCTGCGGGTAGTTGGACGGGTAGCTGGCCTGCGCGTCGTTGTCGTAGGCCGAGTTGCCGGCAGCGGCGATGAACAGGATGTTGGCGGTGTTGGCGCGGGTGATCGCGTCCGACAGGCCCTGCGAGAAGCCACCGCCGCCCCACGAGTTGTTCGTGGCGACGATGTTCATCCCGTGGCGGGTCTTCAGGTCGGTGATGTAGTCCACCGCCTTGATCGCATTGGCGGTGGTGCCGCCACGGCGGCCGAGGAACTTGGCGCTGATCAGCTTGACGCCGCTCCAGCACACGCCCGCAACGCCCTTGCCATTGCCGCCTACGCCCGCGATGGTGCCCGACACGTGAGTGCCATGGTCATCGTTGGCGCCGCCGGAGTTGATGTTGTTGGAGCCACCGTCGAAGTCCCAACCACGGGTGTCGTCCACGTAGCCGTTACCGTCGTTGTCGACGCCGTCAACCGGGTCGTACGGGTTGGACCAGATGTTGGCGGCCAGGTCTTCGTGGTTGTAGTAGATGCCTTCGTCGATCACGCCAACCACGACGTTGCCGCAGTCGGTGTGGCCACCGGCCCACGCTTCAGCGGCTTGCGAGCCGTACTGGTTGGCCGGCGACGACGCATCGCCGTACATGCCCCACAGCGAACCGTTGGTGTAGTAGGTGTCGTTGGAGGTGGCGGAGTGGGTGTAGATCCAGTTCGGCTCGGCGTACTCGACCGCGGCATTGCGGCTCAGCGCGCTGATCGTGGCCGACAGGTCGCGACCGGCAGGCAGGCGCATCAGGGCCACTTCGCCGCGCTGGCTGTTGCCGGCACGCACGACGTCGATCTTGGAGGCGCCCAATCCTTGGCGGACGGCGGTCTGCTGTGCAGCAGTGGTGCCGTCACGGAACTTCACCAACAGCTCGTTGGCCTGGTGGGCACGGCCGGCATTCAGGCCGGAAATGACGAGGTCCGGACGACCGCCGGCAAACGCCGCGGACGAAAGGCCGAGAGAAGCGACAACAGCGCCGGCCAGGACCGCGGTACGGATGGGTTGCTTCATAACTGGAACTACCCCCGAAGGTAAGAACAGGAAAGGCGCGGCCAAGCCGGCCGCGCCTTTCGAATCTAGGGGGTGTTTTCCCGGTGCTGCAATGCGCACTGCAGCGCAACCGGGTCAGTCAGCTCAGGACAAAAGCGAGACGGATAAAGGCCTTGCCACCTGAGGGCGACCTGAAAGTTGAATTGCGAGCCGACGAGCGGTCGATTTATAGGAATCAACGGTGGCCGTTTTTTCGACATTTGTCACGATTGGGGTCCCGCTATCGCCCAATTCGCGCACGGCCACGTCGAGGGGCAGGCTTCCCAACAGGGGGACGCCGTACTGTTCAGCCATCCGCCGTCCGCCGCCTTCGCCGAAGATGTGCTCGGCATGCCCGCAGTGGCTGCACACGTGCACCGCCATGTTCTCGACCAGACCGAGCACCGGCACTTCGACCTTCTCGAACATCTTCAATGCCTTGCGCGCGTCGAGCGTCGCCACGTCCTGCGGCGTGGTCACGATGACCGCCCCGGCCACGGGAATCTTCTGCGCGAGGGTCAGCTGGATGTCGCCGGTACCCGGCGGCAGGTCGACGATCAGGTAGTCCAACTCCCCCCAGCGCGTGTCGTTCAGCAGCTGGGACAGGGCCGAGGTCGCCATCGGTCCGCGCCAGATCATGGGCGTGTCCTGGTCGACCAGGAGGCCGATCGACATGGCCACTACGCCGTGGGCCCGCAGGGGCTCGATCGACTTGCCGTCCGGGCTGTCCGGGCGTCCGTGCAGGCCCAGCATCATCGGGATGCTGGGGCCGTAGATGTCGGCATCCAGCAGGCCAACCCGTGCGCCGTCCTGGGCAAGCGCCACCGCGAGGTTCACCGCCGTCGTGGACTTGCCTACGCCACCCTTGCCCGATCCCACGGCAATGATGTTGCGGACGTTCGGGAGCGGGCTGAGATTGGGCTGTACGGCGTGGGCGGCAATGCGTTGCTGGATGTCGAGTCGGGCAAGCTCGAATCCCGCGACGGCCAACTCCTTGGCCACGGCCGCTTCGACCCAAGGTCGAAGCCCGCCCTCGGGGACTGCAGCAATCACCTCCACCGCCGCTGATTGACCGGCAACCGAAACGCGAATGCGCCCCACGTCACCAAGCCGGGCATCCACTTCGGGCAGCCGGAGGGTCTCCAGCCTCTTGGCCAGATCGGCTTCAACCATTTGGGTCTGCGCACCATTCGCCGTGTTCATGGAGGCGAATTGTACGCCCGAGTGCGCGGCCGCCCCTGCGGTGGGGTCGCACCCGCCCCGAAGCGTTGCCAGAACTTCATTGCGACTTGATGCAAGTCACAGAAAGTTCGTGCTAATGTGAACCGCCCGTTAAGGCAAGGTTAACAACTCATTTAAATCAGCTTTTACCTCCAGGGGGAGATTAGAGATGGTGGAGAGCAGCACGCGCTTCAAGCGCAATCCGTTGACCGCGGCACTCGGCTCGGCACTTTTGCTGTCGGTCGCAGGCATGGCGGTTGCGCAGGAGCAGGGGAACCAATCCGGCCAGACGCCGTCGGCAACCGACGTTGATCGGGTCGTCGTCACTGGTTCGCGCATCAAGAAGGTGGACGTGGAAGGACCGGCTCCGGTCACCGTCATCACCGCCGAGCAGATCCAGAAGGAAGGGTTTGTCACCGTTTTCGACGCGCTCGAGACGATGACCCAGAACAACGCGGGTACCAACCAGAACGAGCTGAACTCCGCCGGTGGCTTCACCCCGAACGGCAGCCCCGTGAACCTGCGCGGCCTCGGACCGGGCCGTACGCTGCTGCTTATCAACGGCCGCCGCGCCGCCGACTATCCGTTCCCGTACAACGGCCAGAGCAACTTCCAGAACTTCGGCAACATTCCTTCGAGCGCGGTTGACCGCATCGAAATCCTTGCTGGCGGCGCCTCGGCCATCTACGGCTCCGACGCCGTTGCCGGCGTGGTCAACGTCGTTCTGAAGACCAATTTCGAAGGCGACGTGGTGAAGCTGCGCGGTGGCACGACCACCACCGGCGGTGGCGACTTCGGCAACATCCAGTGGGTGGGCGGGCGCGCGGCCGACAACTGGAGCCTGACGTACGCCCTCGAGTACTTCGCTGACGAGCCAGTCTACGCCTACCAGCGTGACTTCATGGATTCGCGCCAGGACAACCCGATGCCGGGCGCGTTGGGTTACCAGCCGGTCAGCACCGTGCGCATCAACCGTGTCGCCAGCAACACGCCGGGCACGTACTTCGCACCGCCGGCCGGCACCTGCGAAAAGTTCGGTGGCGAGTATGTGAACTTCACCTTCCGCAGTACGTATTCCGCAACCCACCCACAAGCAGGCCAGCCTTATACGTTGGGCAACGCTTGCGGCTACTGGAATGATGTCGGCTACCAGACCATTTCAAACGGTAACAAGGACCTGTCGGGCTACCTCTACGGCACCTGGCAGATCACGGACGGCCTGGAAGGCTGGGCCAGCCTGCAGGGCTATCACTCGAAGTCCGAGCTGTCCGGCGGCCTGGAGGCGATCCTGGGCCCGCACATTGATGGCACCGGTGTTTTCACCACCTTCAATGCCGCCAACCCCGGCATGAACACCAACGTCAACATCCAGCGCATCCTCACGCCGCAGGAAGTCGGTGGCATCGAAGCGACCCATCAGAAGTTCAACGAGAAGTCGCTGGACGTGGCGGTCGGTCTCCGCGGCACGTTCGCTGACCGCTTCGACTGGGACTTCACCCTTGGCCGCGCGGACTACAAGGCCACGCGCACGCGCCCGCGACTGGATGGCTCCGCCGTCACCGACTGGTTCTTCGGCCCCAGGCTGAACACCTCCGGCACCCCGCGGTACATGATCAACCTGGATCGCTTCTACACGCCGCTGACTCCCGAGCAGTACCGCTCGATGTCGTCGATCCTGAAGTACGACTCCCATTCGTGGGTGAACCAGGGCAACTTCGTCCTGTCGGGCGACCTGTTTGAAATGCCGGCCGGTCCGTTCGCGTTTGCCGCGGTGCTGGAAGCCACTTCGCAGGGTTATGACCTCAACTCTCCGGATGGCATCCTCCCGACCAACCGCACGGTCTACAACCTAACTGGCACGAACGGTGGTGGCGAGCGTGACCGCTATGCGGCAGGCATCGAGTTCAGCATTCCGCTGCTCAGCTCGCTGAAGGCCAGCGTCGCCGGCCGTTTCGACAAGTACGACGACATCACCGCTGTGGATGATGCGCGGACCTGGGGCGCAGGCCTCGAATGGCGTCCGTTCAGCAACCTGCTGGTGCGCGGCAACTACTCGACCAGCTTCAAGGCGCCGGACATGCACTTCGTATTCAACGAAGGCAGCGGCTCGTTCAGCACCGTGCTCGACACCTACCGCTGCCTGAGCGCCGGCCTGCGGCCGGGCACCAGTGCGTGCAATACGTCGACGTACGCCTATTCGATGTTCGCCACCAGCAAGGGTGAGCCTACCCTTGAGGAAGAAACCGGCAAGTCGTGGAGCGCCGGCCTGGTGTGGGACATCACCGACTCGCTCTCGATCACGGCTGACTACTACGACATCGAACTGGAAGGCGCGGTCACCACGCTCAGCTCGACCTTCATCATGGATGCCGAAGGCGGATGCCGTACGGGCCTGACTCGCAACCGCGAGCCCTACCAGTTCGCCCAGGATTCGGCGTTCTGCCAGGAGATCATCAGCCGCGTCACCCGCGTCCCGGCGGCGGGGGAGCCCACCGACCGCGTGATCAACATCCGCAGCGGCCCGGTTAACCAGGCCTTCCGCCATGTCTCCGGCATCGATGCGGCAGTTGACTGGAAGATGGACACTGACCGTATGGGCGACTTCCGCTGGCAGTTGGCCTGGTCGCACACGCTGGAGAGCGAGATCCAGAGCTTCGCCACCGATCCCGTGCAAACGGACTGGCGCGATGACCCGAATAACTTCGACTTCCGCAGCCGTATCCGTGGCTCGGTGGGCTGGTCGCGCAACAACTGGAATGCGACGCTTTTCGGCACCCGCTACGGAAGCCTGCCGAACTGGCAGGAAACTGGCCGAGTCTCTCCCTACATTCTTTGGAATGCCAATGTGGGCAAGCAGATTACGGATCGGATGAAGCTGACGTTCTACGTGAACAACATCTTCAACAACTTCCATCCGCAGGACGACGGGTTCAATTCCTACCCGTACTTCTGGCGTGCATACAGCCCGATGGGCCGCGAGGTGTCCGCGCAGGTGGAGTACCGGTTCGACTGATATTCCAGCATCGTGTTTCACCCCTTGGAGCCCGGCGCAAGCCGGGCTTCATTTTGGCTAGCTCCATACCTGTGCGAATGCGGTATAAGGGAGCCGACGTCCGCTGTCCGCGGACCTCTCTGACTACCGTCAACACCCTGGGAGGGGATCCATGCGCAACAAACTGTTCACGCTCCTGATCGCGCTACCGCTGCTGGCCCTCTCGGCCTCGGTCTTTGCGCAGACGTCGCCGATCGGATCCTGGACCACCATCGACGACAAGACCAAGAAGCCGAAGTCGGTCGTGGAAATCTATGAGACGACCAATGGCTCGCTGGCCGCGCGCGTCGCCGAAATCCTGCATTCGGACCGCGGCCCCAACCCGGTTTGCGACAAGTGCGACGGCGATCGCAAGGGCAAGCCGGTCAAAGGCATGGTCATGATGTGGGGCGTCAAGAAGAAGGGCGACACCTGGGAAGGCGGCCAGATCCTGGACCCGGCCACCGGCAAGGTGTACTCGGTGAAGATCCGTCCGATCGAGGGCGGGCAGAAGCTGGAGGTCCGCGGTTTCCTGGGCTTTTCGCTGCTTGGAAGAACGCAGGTCTGGGTGCGGCGCTGAAGCCGGCGAACTAGGACGTCAAGGAGAGGCCCGGCGTAATGCCGGGCCTTGTCGTTTCGGCGCCAAAAGCGCCACTGGAATAAGACATTTGTGACAAATTGCGCACCTTTTGCCCCCCATGATTAATGATGTGTTAAGTTTTTAAAGCCAACGGAATGCTGAACCGCGCAGCGCGGTGTAAAGCCAGGACGGCGGCACATCTATTCAGTCCCAAGGGGGTAAATGGTGAAGAGTCGCAGTAATGGATTTCAGAAAAGCCGTCTGAGCGCGGCACTGTTCGCAGCATTGCTGATGCCGACCATCGGCTTTGCGCAGGATCAGGAAGAGGGCGAGCAGCAGGCCACCTCACCTCAAGCAACGACGGTCGACAAGATCACGGTTACGGGCTCGCTGATCCCGCAGACCGAGATCGAGACCTTTACCCCCGTCACGATCATTTCGGCGGAAGACATCAAGGTCCGTGGTTACACGAACATCTCCGATGCCCTCCAGCAGAGCTCGTTCGCGACCGGTGGCGTCCAGGGCTCGCAGTCCTCTGCTTCGTTCACGCAGGGCGCTGAAACCCTCAGCCTGTTCGGCCTTTCGGTCAGCTACACCAAGTACTTGATCGACGGCCGACCGATGGCCGATTACCCGGCGCTGTACAACGGCAGCGACGCATTCAACAACATCAGCGGCATTCCGATCGACTTGGTCGAGCGCATCGAAATCCTGCCGGGCGGCCAGTCCTCCCTGTACGGCTCCGATGCCATCGCAGGCGTCATCAACATCATCCTGAAGAAGTCGCTTGACGCCCCCGTCATCAGTGTCCGTGGCGGCACCTATACCGAGGGCGGTGGGGACATGGGGCGCGTCAGTGCAGCCCGCAGCTTCAGCCTGGCCGATGACAAGCTGAATTTGTTGCTCGGCGCCCAGTACGAAAACCGCGAGCCCATCTGGGCCTACGACCGCGACATCACCAAGCAGTACTACCAGAATGGCACCTCGCGCCCGATCGCCAGCCGCGACTTCCTGGTGTACAGCCCGTTCACCAGCTACAACTTCATGGACCCCGCCGACTGCGCCAATGTGACCAGCGGCTTCGGTGGCACGGAAGGCCTGCAGGTGCGTCCGGGATTCGGTGACGGCAACTATTGCGGCTCGTTCCAGACCCCTGGCTACCGCACGCTGCGCAACAGCAAGGAAGCCTTCCAGCTTTATTCGCACGCCACCTACGACCTCGCCGGCGGCCACCAGCTGTACGGCGATGTCCTGTACAGCGACGAAGAAGTTGGCTACCACGTCGGCGCCAACTACACCTGGTGGGGCACCGGCGTCGAATGGGGTTATTTCTATGACCCGAACCTCGACGACCTGATGAACCTGCAGCGCGCCTTCATGCCGGAAGACATGGGGCCGGGCGGTTTCGAAAATTCGATGAGCTTCGACAAGAGCGAGTCGTATGTCGCCAACCTTGGCCTCCGCGGTACGTTCGGCGATTCATCCTGGGACTACGACGGCTCTCTCAGCCGCACCGACTACAAGTTGGATGAGCGTGGCTTCGCGCGTTTTGCGGACCCGATCAACCAGTGGTTCGTTGACAACGTGCTGGGCCCGCAACAGGGTCTTGACCCGTACTACGGGGTCTATCCGGTGTTCACCCCGGATTACGGCGCGTTCTACCAGCTGATCTCGCCCGAGGATTTCCGCAGCTTCACTGGCTACACCAGCTCGAAGAGCAAGACCACCAACACGCTTGCTCGCTTCCAGCTGACCAACGCTTCACTGTTTACGCTCCCCGGCGGCGACGCCGGCATGGCGCTGGCAGTCGAAGGCGCGCGCGAAACCTGGGACTACAAGCCAGATGCCCGCCTGATGAACGGGGAAGTCTGGGGAACGACCTCCGTCGACGGCGGTGGCGAGCGTGATCGCGCAGCCATCACCGGCGAACTCCGGCTGCCGGTGCTCGATCCGCTGACCGTGTCGATCTCGGGTCGCTACGACGACTTCCGTCCGGACGGCGCAGAGAACGTTTCCAAGACCACGTATTCGCTGGGCCTTGAGTACCGCCCGATCGACAGCCTGCTCTTCCGCGGCAAGTATGGTACGGCGTTCAAGGCACCGACCCTGGCCGACCAGTTCCAGGCCATGAGCGGCTACTACAGCTTCGTCACCGACTACTATCAGTGCCAGCAACGCGGCTTCGACCCGACCCAGGTCGAGAACTGCCCGGCTGCGTACTCCAGCCGCCAGTACTTCGGTGAAACCTCGGGCAGCATCGACCTCGACCCGCTGAATGCCGACGTCTGGAGCTACGGCGTGGTCTGGGCGCCCAGCGCCAACTTCTCGACGAGCGTTGACTACCACCACTGGGATATCCGCGACGAAGTTGGCAGCCAGAACGCCGACGGCCTGGCCCTGCGTGAAATGCAGTGCCGCACTGGGGTACCCGGCTACGACATCAACTCGCCGGTCTGCCAGGATGCGCTGTCCAAGATCGTCCGCAATAGCCAGGGCAACATCGTTTATATCTACACGCCCAAGGTAAACGAAGCCCGGGAAGTACTGGACGCCATCAGCGCCAGCATGACCTACAACCAGGACTTGGGCAGCTCCGGCAGCCTGCTGTTCCGCGGCTCGTACACCAACAACATCAAGCACGAGTACTGGCAGTTCGAGGGCGACGAGGTCATTGACCTGCTGCGCCGACCCGGCTGGAGCAGCGATCCGAAGAGCAAGGCCAATGCATCGGTCACGTGGCGACTGAACAACTGGAGCACCACGTTCTATGCGAATCGCATCGGCCATACGCCCAACTACCGTGCACGGGTGCGTGACAGCTACGACGACCCGAATGGTCTCAATGGCGTCAATGGCAGGGTGTTTGCCGGCAAGCTCGCTCCGTTCACCCTCTACAACCTGAGCGTGAACTACAAGGCTACCGACAACCTCGACCTGTCCTTCATGGTGAACAACGTCTTCAACGACATGCCACCCGAGGACCGCAGCTACCCTGGCACATCTGGCGCGCCGTACAACAGCGCCCAGTACAGTGTCTATGGCCGCGCCCTTTACGTAGAAGCACGCTACACCTTTGGCAAGTAACTCGGCCGGTTAGGGATGTAAAAAGAGAAGCCCCGTCGCAAGACGGGGCTTTTTCTTGGTGTGGAGCAACTGGAAACTTCCGCCCCTCCAAAAGACATCAGTCGACCATGACTCCGGAACTTTCAAGCAGGGCGCGCAGCGGGGCAAGCTGCGCTTCGTAACGCCTCCAGCGCTGCAAGGCGCTGCGATAGATCGGCTCACGCACCTGCACCGCGCTGGCCGTACTCACCGGCGCATCATTGCGCTCGAAGCGCAGGCACGCGTCATGCCACGGCAACCCACAGAACTCGACCAGCTTGCGTGTATGACCCTCCTGGTCATCCACGATACCTTCGTAATCGACCTCCAGGATCCTGTTGGGCAGTACCCGCTGCCAATGCGCCATCAGACGGTCAAACAAGAGGTAGTAGCGCCCGGTATCCAGGAGATCGAAGGAGTAGTCGTAGTACGGCGATGTCTGCGCAAACAGCTGGCGAAAATTGCTGAGGCAGGTGTCCATTGGATTGCGCCTCAAGCAGATGATCCGGGCCTTCGGGAAGGCTCGCGCTATGTAGCCGGCATACAGGAAATTGTGGGGAAGCTTGTCGATGAAGTGCGGGGTGCTTCCGGTCCCCGGCCGAGTGCTTGCCAGGTACGCATCGCCCACTCGCCCCCACTCCAGCCGGCGCGCATGCACGATTGTCTCCGCATCAAGCAGGCGCGGCGAGCGACTACCCGAGGCCCGTTTGATCACGGCGCCGAAGTTCTGCAACTCGCCGGCCGAATGCACGGATGGATGACTCGAGAGGATCCGATCGACGAGTGTGGTCCCCGATCTTGGCATCCCGATCACGAAGATGGGCTCGACGCTCTGATGGCCAGCCCCGCCGGATTCGACATCGGGAAACGCCCGCATCAATGCGTCGAACAGTTCCTCGTCACGCGTGGGCGTGTAGTCCCGAAGACTGCGACCTGCAGCCTTGCCTGCGACAAGGTGCCGGAACGACCGTTCATGTTCTCCGATGTCCTCGCATTCCTTGGAAAGCGCGAGTTGTACGTACATCCGCCCCTCTGCACTACCCTCCCCCCCCGATGCCCCCAGACTCTCCAACCGCTGCAGGTGGTTGGCGTCCTTTGTCTGGGTACGCAGGTGCGCCAAGGCCAGGTGAGCCTTCCAATAATGCGGATTGCGTGCGATGCAGGCCTCGTATTCGGCGTCTGCGGCTGCAAGATCCCCGCAAGCCGTTAGCGACGTCGCGGCGTTGAAACGAAAGCTCGCCACGTCAGGCCTCGCCTCGACTGCACGACGAAACATTGCCGCAGCCTTGGCATGCAGGTTGGCTTGAGAATAGACGACCCCCAACGTGTCAAGGGTCATCGGATCCTGCGTCTCCAGCGCAGAGGCGTGGTCGGCGGCCTCAACTGACTCACGGGCCATACGTGCAGCAGCAAAAGCACGGGCCAACTGAGCGCCATAGTCGGCGCGGGCAGGATTGAGCATGACGGCGCGACGAAGCACCTGCACCGCTTGCGCTATCCGATGCATATGAAGACACGCCACCCCGGCAACAAAGTGCACCCCCGGATGGGTGTTAGCCCGCGGCAGCAGCTTCTCGCTCAACGACAACGCCAAGGGCCAATCGCTTCGGTTCAATGCTTCAACGGCCGTGGCATAAAGCCGGGCCGCATCGCTCAAGTTTTCTGCGTTCATTCCGGCATCGTACCTTGGCTGCCCAAGCGCGACGAGACAGCCAGGGGCCCGGACCGTGACCGCCACTTTCACCCCCCTCAGCGGGTTCAGCTGCCCCTCCTCCAGACGCATGCGATAATCGCAGACCCGTTACGACCTTTACGCCCATGCCCCGCCAGCACCTCGTCACCTGCGCCCTGCCCTACGCCAATGGCCAGATCCACCTGGGCCACCTGGTGGGCTACATCCAGGGCGACATCTGGACACGGGCGCAGCGGATGGCGGGCCACACGGTTCACTTCGTCTGCGCGGACGACACCCACGGCACGCCGATCATGCTGGCTGCCGAAAAGGCCGGGATGACGCCGGAGGCCTACATCGCCGGCATCCAGGTGGCGCACGAGCGCGACTTCGCCGACTTCGGCGTGGCGTTTGACCACTTCGACTCGACCAACTCCGAGGGCAACCGCGTCCTGACCGAGGCGATCTTCCAGCGCCTGCTGGAGAACGGGCACATCACCCGCCGCTCGGTGGCGCAGTTGTACGACCCCGAGAAGGGCATGTTCCTGCCCGACCGCTACGTGAAGGGTATCTGCCCCAACTGTGGCGCTGCAGACCAGTACGGCGACAACTGCGAGAACTGCGGCGCCACTTACGCACCGACCGAGCTGAAGGAGCCGCGCTCGGTGCTGTCGGGCGCCACGCCGGTGATTCGCGAGTCGGAGCACTTCTTCTTCGAGGTCGGCCAGTTCGAGGCCTTCCTGCGCGGCTGGCTGGCCGGCGACGTGGCCACCGCCGGCACCAAGGCCAAGCTGCTGGAGTGGCTGGACGCCGAGGGCGGCCTGCGCGCGTGGGACATCTCGCGCGATGCGCCCTACTTCGGCTTCCAGATCCCGGGGCACCCGGGCAAGTACCTGTACGTGTGGCTGGACGCGCCGATCGGTTACCTGAGCAGCTTCCAGGCGTTGTGCGATCGCACGGGGCTGGATTTCTCCAGCTTCCTGCGCCCGGACAGCACCGCGGAGATGCACCACTTCATCGGCAAGGACATCGTCAACTTCCACGGCCTGTTCTGGCCGGCGGTGCTGCACGGCTCCGGCCACCGCGCGCCCACGCGCCTGCACGTCAACGGCTACCTGACCGTGGACGGCGCCAAGATGTCGAAGTCGCGCGGCACGTTCATCATGGCCCGCAGCTACCTTGAGCACGGCCTGGATCCCGAAGCGCTGCGCTACTACTTCGCCACCAAGACCTCCGGCGGCGTGGACGACCTGGACCTCAACTTCGCCGATTTCGTGGCGCGGGTGAACTCGGACCTGGTCGGCAAGTTCGTGAACCTGGCCAGCCGCTGTGCGGGCTTCATCGGCAAGCGATTCGATGGCCAGCTGGCGTCGTCGCTGCCGGACGCTGCCATGTACGACCGTTTAGTGGCGCAGCTGGAACCGATTGCCGAGGCCTATGCGCACAACGAGGCCGCCACCGCGCTGCGCCTGACGATGACGCTGGCCGACGAGGCCAACCGCTACATCGACGACACCAAGCCGTGGGTGCTGGCCAAGCAGGAAGGCGCCGACGCCGAGCTGCACGCGGTTTGCACGCAGGGCCTCAACCTGTTCCGCGTGCTGGCGGCCGCGCTCAAGCCTGTGCTGCCACGCGTGGCAGCGCAGGCCGAGGCCTTCCTGGCCGCGCCGGTCACCGGCTGGCAGGACCTGCAGCAGCCGCTGCTGGCCCACCGTATCCACGACTACATCCCGTTGTTCACCCGCATCGACCCGAAACAGATTGACGCCATGATCGAAGCCAGCAAGGAAACCCTGCAGCCTGCCACCCCCGCTTCGGCCGGCACCGGCGATGCCAAGGACGCCGCGAAGAAGGCGACCGGCAACGACACGGCGAAGGCCAGCGCGAAGCCGGCTGCGGGCCCAGCGACACCGGCTGCCGATGGTGCGCCGGCGCACATCGGCATCGATGACTTCGCCAAGCTCGACCTGCGCGTCGGCAAGGTGCTGGCGTGCGAGTTTGTCGAAGGCTCCGACAAGCTGCTGCGTTTCGAACTGGACGCGGGCGACCTGGGCACCCGCCAGATCTTCTCCGGCATCCGCGGCTCCTACGGCGAACCGGAAAAGCTGGTCGGCCGCAGCGTGGTGTTCATCGCCAACCTGGCCCCGCGCAAGATGCGTTTCGGCCTGAGCGAGGGCATGATCCTGTCCGCCGGCTTCGATGGCGGCAGCCTGCACCTGCTGGATGCCGACAGCGGCGTCCAGCCGGGCATGCCGGTCCGCTGAGCCGCGATCAAGCGGGGCGGCCGCTGCGCCGCCCTCCCGCACCCCGACGCGAAACGCCATGGCGATCGCAACACCCCCTACGACGGACCTCAACGCGCTGACCGAGCGCCTGGACCGCCTGCTACCGCAAACCCAGTGCGGACAGTGCGGCTATCCCGGCTGCCGTCCGTACGCGGAAGCGATGGCCAAGGGTGAAGCCGGACCCGACCACTGCCCGCCGGGCGGTGACGCGGGCGCACATGCGCTGGCGCACGTGCTGGGCGCTCCCCTGCGTCCCTACGATCGCAGCCGCGGCGAGCACAAACCGGCGGCCGTGGCGCTGGTCGTGGAAGCCGACTGTATCGGCTGTACGAAATGCATCCAGGCGTGTCCGGTGGACGCCATCATCGGTGCTTCAAAACACATGCACACGGTGGTCGAGCCACTGTGCACCGGTTGCGAGCTGTGCGTTCCCGCGTGCCCGGTGGATTGCATCGTGATGGTCTCGCCCGCCGTTGCGGCAGGCGCCGTCAACCAATAGCGTCGGGAAACTCAGTTACCGCGCACTGGTGGCGGACTTTGCGCCCGCTTGGCTGCTGGCCGTCGAGGTGCAGGCGGAGCACACGCGCTCCACGGCATAGCCCTTGGCGCGCAGCTTCTCGACCACGCCATCGCTGCCCAACAAATGCAGCGAACCCACGACGACCAGCACGTCGTCGTTCTTGCCCTGCCCGTCCAGCATCGCCTGCAACTGGGGCACCCAGGCATCGTTGCGCTGCACGTTCATGATCCGATACGAGACCGGGGCCTTTTCCTGCATTTCCACGCGGGTAAGCTGCTCGAGCCGCGCCGTGTCGCCCTGGCGCCACGCATCATGCAATTCGTTCAACACCGCAGGCATCTCGCCAAAGCGGTCGACGAAGTCGACCAGGCCCGCGACCTGCTCTTCCATCGGTGAGGCATCCAGTGCGCCGAGCTGGAAGTCGATGCTTTCCAGCGCACCCGTGGCCTTGCCGGCCTCGATGGCGCGACGGGCCAGATGCTGGTCCAGCCCCATCTCCGCCTGGAAGCCTTGGGCACCGGCCATGCCCAGCGTCAGCGAGAGGTTCACGAACCAAGGCTCAAATCCGTCAATGGCAGCGATGGAGCCGCCCTGCCGCGCCAGCAGGCGATCGAGCTTCTCGCGCAGGACCGGCGGCACCACGGTGCTCAGGCGGCGCTCGTCCCCGAAGCCGGCGGCCAGCAGGAATTTCTGCGCAGTCGCGGGGTCGGCCAGCTCTTCCAGCGCCACTTCGAACACCACCTTCTCCGCATCGTCGAAGGCGCGGTCGACGTCCGCCGACAGCGGATAGTCGCTCGGCTTCAGCAGGTGCAGGGAGCCCAGCAGGTAGAGGGTGTTGTCGCGGTCGGAGACCTTCCACAACAGCGGCACCGGCGCCGAGTCCGCCCCTATTGCCGATGCGGCCGGTGCCGCGGCTTTGCCCTTGGCCGGGGCCAGGGCGCGCGTCGGAGCGGGCGTGATTGCGGGCGCGTCCGTCGCGGCCCACGCCATCGCCGAGATCAGGGTTGCGGAACCAAGGATCAGGGCAAGGGCGTTAAGGCGTCGGGACATGTCTAGGAGAACCGGGGCGGCGGCGACCGAGGTTGGTCAGAGTTTCTTGGCGTAGGCCTTCTCACCGGCCGTGATCTGCAGATCCAGCCGGTTTTCCAGCGGCGGCAGCGGACAGGTGGCGAAGGAGGTGAAGGCGCAGGGAGGATTGTAGGCCTGATTGAAGTCCAGCAGCACCCGCCCCTGTGGATCCGGCATGTTGGCGTACAGATAACGGCCCGCCCCATAGCTGCCGTGTCCGCTGGTGCGGTCGGCCAGGATCAGGAACAGCTTGCCGTCGCCTTCGTCCAGCGCTTCCAGCCGGAAGGTCTTGTCGTCGCGTTCGAATTCCACCACGCCCGGGTTGGCCACGGCATCGGTGGTGCCAATGATGCTCACCACATCCAGGGTCTTGCCCGCCGGGTGCGCGACGAACCGCGCCGGAATCTGCCAGGAACGATCTGCCGGCCAGTAATCCAACCCGGCAAACCCGACGCGCGTCGGCGCGTCGGCGTGCTTCACGCGGAGCGCGTAGCGCTGGCCGCGCTTGATCACCGTGGCGATGCCTCTACCCTCATCAAAGCCGACCACGCTGGGGCCGGCAGGATCGGCGTCCGTGCGCAGCGTGACGCTCCCCTTGGTCGGCTGGCCGTCCAAGGTGACCGCAACTTTGGACTCGACCGCAAACCGCAGGGCGTCGCCCTTCAGCGTCACCAAGCCCAGGTGTGCTGGACCCTTGGCCAGGCGGATGCCATTGTCGGCGTCGCTGCCGATGTAGTGCGATCCCGGGTCGATCCAGTGCAGGCCCACCAGGCTGGTCCAGCCATCGGGCTTGGTCAGGTCGGCCTTGCGCTGCTCGCGCCATGCCTGCTGCACGGCGGTGAAGGCCACGTCCTCCGCCGATGGCGTCGTAGTGGCCGCGTCTTCCTTGTCGCCGCAGCCGGCCAACAACGCGGTCGAAAGAAAGGCAATGGCCAGCAGCGGGCGATGCCACGGATGGGACAGGCGCATGTCAGCGTCCTCGGAGGAACCAGCGGTCGATATCGGCAAGGGTAAACCGCGCCCAGGTGGGCCGGCCATGGTTGCACTGGCCGGAACGCTCGGTGACTTCCATTTCCCGCAGCAGGGCATTCATCTCGGGCAGCGACAAGCGGCGGTTGGCGCGAACCGCGCCATGGCAGGCCATGGTCGCCAGCAACTCATCGCGAGCAGCGGCGACGCGCCGCGATTCGCCGTGCTCGCGCAGGTCGGCCAGCACGTCGCGCAGCAACGCCTCCACGTCGCCGTGGGCCAGCAGCGCCGGCACGCTTCGCAGCGTCAACGACTGCGGACCGCTACGGGTTATCTCGAACCCTAGCGCCGCAAGCGTATCGGCCTCGCGTTCGGCGACATCGGCCTCGCGCTCGGCCACCGCCAGCGTGGCGGGCACCAGCAGCGGCTGGGTGCGGAGGCCTTCGCCATCATGCGCGGTCTTGAGCTTCTCGTAGCCGATGCGCTCGTGCGCGGCATGCATGTCGACGACAATCAACCCGTCCGCCGTTTCAGCCAGGATGTAGATGCCGTGCAACTGGGCGATGGCGTAGCCGAGCGGCGGCAGGCCTGAGTCGCCGTTGCCCGGCATGGGAGTGGAAGCGGACGAAGCCACGATCGCGGATGGAGCGCCATACAGCGCGCCGTACGACGCACGCACTTCCTCAACCGGCAGACCCAGCGGCGCTTGCGGCCGATTCCAGCCAATGCCGCCGCCAGCCGCGCCCGGCGCGCCGAAGGCGAAGCCCGTGGGCATCGTCCCGGCACTGGGGGCCGACTGGCCCTGCTGGATTCCAGCACCCTGCCCGTCCACGGCGGTCGCGCCCCCGGCGACCACGCCTGCGCGCGTACCCGCCAAGGCATCGTGCAAGGTGCGATAGACGAAGTCGTGAATCAGTCGGGCATCGCGGAAGCGGACCTCATGCTTGGCAGGATGCACGTTGACGTCGACCCGCCGGGGGTCAAGCTCCAGGAACAGCACGTAGGCCGGCTGGCGCCCGTGGAACAACACGTCGGCATACGCTTGCTTCACCGCGTGCGCCACGCTGCGATCGCGCACCGCACGTCCGTTGACGTACAGGAACTGCTGGTCGGCACTGGCGCGGTTGTAGACCGGCTGTGCAATCCACCCGTGCAAGCGCAAGCCGGCTGCGGCGTGGTCGACGTGCAAGGTATTGCGGGCGAACTCCTCGCCCAACGCTTCATGCAGGCGCACCTCGGATAGCAGGTCGCCTTCACCCTTCCAGCGTCGCGAGGGCTTGCCGTTGTGCGAAACGCGCAGCTCCACGTCCGGCCGTGCCAACGCCAATTGCCGCAGCCAGTCCTCGATGTGGCCCAACTCGGTGCGTTCGGCGCGCAGGAATTTACGGCGCGCGGGCACGTTGAAGAACAGGTCACGCACCTCGATGGTCGTGCCCTGCGGATGCGAGCGCGGAATGACCTCGCCCACGCGGCCGCCGTCGATCTCCAGCGCTGCGCCGTGTTCGGCCCCGCGATGACGTGAAGCCAGCAGGAACCGGCTGACCGAAGCAATGGACGGCAACGCCTCACCGCGAAACCCCAGCGTCGCCACGCCTTCCAGATCGTCCAGCGAGGCGATCTTGCTGGTCGCGTGGCGCGACACCGCCAGCGGCAGTTCCTCAGGCGGGATACCAAGGCCGTCATCGCGGATGCGGATCAGCCGGACGCCGCCCTCTTCGAGGTCGATGTCCACGCGCCTGGCGCCGGCATCGAGTGCGTTCTCGACGAGTTCCTTGACCACCGACGCGGGTCGTTCGACGACTTCGCCGGCGGCGATCTGGTTGATCAGGGTGTCAGGCAGTTGGCGGATGGGCACGTTGGGGGCGACGCCTGCTCAGCGCCGTCAAAAAACCAACGATGATGATAGCCGGAATCGCTGCTGCGACCCGGGGAGCGCCTGGATCAGGGGCTTCCGCCCGCCGCGGCTGCGCCGGCCGACGCCACCTCGGTGGCCTTCGCGCGCGCCGCGTAATAGGTGCCCGGCGGCGGCTGGCGGGTGAAGTAGGTGTTGACCCCATCCACCACCGCGCCCGCGATCTTGCGCACGAACGCCGGGTCGTTGAGGCGACGTTCTTCTTCCGGGTTGGAAATGAACGCCGTCTCCACCAGCATCGACGGCATGTCGGAGGTGCGCAGCACCGCGAAGTTGGCCCGCTCCACGTGCGGCTTGTGGTTGTTGCCGACGCGCTTGAGTCCACTCAGCACGTGGTCGGCCGCCTCTTCCGAGGCGCGCATGTGGCCGGACTGGGTCAGGTCGAGCAGGACCGAGGCCAGCGTGTTGTTGGCCTTCTCCAGGCGCACACCGCCGATCAGGTCGGAGGAGTTTTCCTTGTTGGCCAGCCAGCGCGCCCGCTGCGATGACGCGCCCTTCAGTGAGAGCACGTACACCGAGGAACCGTCCGCGTTGCGATTCTCGGCGGCGTCGGCATGGATGGAGATGAACATGTCCGCCTTGGCCGCGCGCGCGAGCCGCGCACGCTGCGGCAGCGGGAGGAACAGGTCACGGTCGCGGGTCAGGTAGGCCCTGAGGCCCGGCGTGGCATTGATCTGGCGCGCCAGTTCACGGCTGATGGCCAGCGTGACGTCCTTCTCGCGGGTGCCGTTCATGCCCATGGCACCGGGATCCTGCCCGCCATGGCCGGCATCGATGGCGATGACCAGCGGGCGGGCGCCACGGCCGGTCATCACGTCCTGCAGCGTCTTCACGGCGGCGGCGCGCGAGGCCTCGTCATCCGCGGCAGAGGATTTCGCGGTGGCGGTTGCCGTCGAAACGGTCGTCGGCGTCACCGCGCCCGATGCGACGCGGGTCGGAGCGCCGGTAGCCACACGGATGTCGCCCGGCATCGTCGATGTGGATGCGGTCGATGGCGCCACGGTCGCGGGCGTATCGGCTCCCGCAGCCGAGGCAACGTGTTGCCCCGACGCTGCATTGGATGTGCCGCCGCCGTTGGCCGGCAATCCCGCGGCGATCTGAGAAATCAAACGCGTGGTCGCGGCGGACGAAGCAGCGGTCGGGTCGGCGGAGGTCGGGGCTATCGCGGTGGGCGGCGTCTGCAGCTTGGAAGCAGCCGGCGCAGGGACCGCCACGGCTGCCACGGTGCTGCCCCGGGAGGATTCCACTTTGCCCATCGCGGCACCGTCGCCCGGCCATTCCAGGACGAGGATGGCGCCGCTGGCCGCAGGTTCCAGCCGCGGCTTGAGAACAGCGATCTTCTCGACGAGGTCGAAAACGATGCGGGCCGTGCCCGGCGCGGGCTGCCCGGCGCGGATCGATTTCACCACGCCAGCACCGACCGGCATGGTCACGCCTTTGCCCAGCGCGGAAGCGGGAAGGTCGACTACGAGGCGGTCCGGCCCTTGCAGGCTGATGACCTTGAACTCGGCCGATTGGTCCAGGGCAATCTCGGCGCGAGTGCCAGTGGCGCCGCTATGGAGCTCCAAGCTCTTGATTTCACTGGCATGCGCGAAATTCCAGGCCAGCGCCGACAGCAGCGCCGTGCCAAGCAGGAACTTCTGTACGGTGGCCCCTTTCACTCGCATGGAAGCAAGTCAATCACTCTGTCGCGCGGATTGCAAGCCCCTTTTCCCTTATAGATCCGCAACCTGCCTCAACTTCTTAGTGAAGGATTCAGGAGTCGGCCCCAACCCTATGGCGGAACGCCGCCCCGACCCATGCCTGCCCTCGGGACGTCGTCGGCCGCAACTCCGCCCTGCGCCCCTCGCCCGCCACCGCCAGATCGACCACCAGATCGGCGGCTGGCAGGGCACCCCGGCCGCGCTCGGGCCATTCCACCAGCCAGAGGGTCACCTCGTCGGCATCCAGCCCCAGGAACTCGAGTTCCCCGGGGTCGCCAATCCGGTACAGGTCCAGATGCCACGCCTCGCCCCCGCCGGGCAACGGGTAGCGTTCGACCAGCGTGTAGGTGGGGCTGCGGATGGTGCCCGTGACGCCCAACGCACGCAGCAGCGCGCGCGCCAGCGTGGACTTGCCGGCACCCAGATCGCCGCGCAGGTGCACCACCGCATGCGCGGGGCGCGAATGGGCCAAGGCCTCACCCAGGCGAGCCGTCGCGTCCGCGTCGGCCAATTCAATCGTCGTCAAGCACCCTCCTTCACATTGCGCAGACGCCGTAGTTCGGGCATCAGGTCGCTGGGCAGCAGTCCGATGGGGCCCGCGACCGTCGCTGCTGCGTCACCTGCGGCGGCGTGCAGCAACGCCCCGTAGCTGGCCGCATCGAACGCGGACAGCCCCTGCGCGTGCAGCGACGCAACCACGCCCGTCAACACATCGCCCATTCCACCCACCGCCATGCCCGGATTGCCCGCGCCGATCACGCGCGACGTGGCCCTCGGTGAAGCGACCACGGTACCGGCGCCCTTGAGCACGACGACCGCGTTGTAGCGTTGCGCAAGGTCATTCGCGGCGCCGTAACGATCATGCTGCAACGCGCGAGCATCCGTCGCCAGCAGGCGCGCGGCCTCACCGGGATGGGGCGTCAACACGCACCCAGCGGGCAACGCCTGCGGCATCGCCGCGAGCAGGTTAAGCGCATCGGCGTCCAGCACCAATGGCTTGCCTGAAGCGAGCGAAGCCTCGAACAGCGCCTTGCCCCATGCTTCCTGCCCGAGACCAGGCCCGAGCGCGACAACATCCGCCGACTCCAGCAGTTCGCGCAGGTCCGGATCATCGGCATCCACGCGCCGAGCCATGACTTCGGGTCGACGCGACAACATCGCGGTCACGTGTTCGGCGCGGGTACCCACATCCACCAACCCTGCGCCAGCGCGCAGTGCGGCCTCCGCGGTCATGAGGATCGCGCCGCCATGCCCCAGGTCACCGCCCAGGCACAGCACACGGCCGTGGCGACCCTTGTGGCTTTCGCGTGAACGCCTTGGCAGCCGCGCGGACAACGATGCGGTCCGCAACCACTCGGCGGCAGGCACGTTGCTGGCGATATCGGTCTGGGTAAGCCCCAGGTCGGCGAGCAGGCACTCGCCCACATGATCGAGTGCCGCGCCCGTTACGAGGCCGCGCTTGGGCAGCAGGAACTCGATCGTCGCATCGGCACGGATCGCTGTGCTTGCCACCGAGCCCGTGTCGGCATCAACGCCACTGGGCACATCCAGCGCCAGCACCGGCAACTTCGCCCGCTCGATGGCCGTGAACAGCGCGACCGCCTCGTCCGAAGGCGCGCCACGGAAACCAATCCCGAACACGGCATCGACGACAATATCCGAGGGCGGCAACGCGCCGGACCATGTCACAACGCTGCCGCCCGCCGCGACGTAATGCTCGGCGGCGTGCACCGCCAGCGTCCCGCACGGCACGTGGTCCGACAGGCGAACCACTTGGACATCCCGCCCGGATTCAAGCGCATGGCGGGCAAGTACATAGCCGTCGCCGCCGTTGTTGCCCGGGCCACAGGCCACCAGGATCCGTCGCGCGCCGGGCCATCGATCCAGTAGCGCCTGCCAGGCGGCCTGCCCCGCGCGCGCCATCAACAATGCCGAATCTCCCAAGCGTACGGTAGCCCGCGCCTCGACCGCGCGCACGGCTTCAACGGCATACAAGGGAGCATCGGACATGCCGCGATTCTATACTGCCATTGCCGTGAGCCCTTCCCCTGCCCCACCCGCCGACACAACAACCGACTTCGACGCGTTGGCGCCGCGCCTGCGCGAGCTTGCTCACGAGGCTGGCTTCCAGCACTTCGGTATCGCGGGCATCGAGCTGGACGCCGACGAGGTCCACCTCCGCGATTGGCTGGCGAAGGGGCTGCATGGTTCCATGGGATGGATGGCGCACCACGGCGACAAGCGCTCGCGCCCCGACGAACTAATCCCCGGCACCCTGCGCGTGATCTCTGTCGGGCTGGATTACGGCCGTCGCGATGACGCGGAAGCGTGGCAAACGCTGGCCGATGGCGAGCGCGCCTACGTAGCCCGTTACGCACTCGGGCGCGATTACCACAAGCTGATGCGCCAGCGCCTGCAGAAGCTGGCCGAGCGCATCGCCACCGAGATCGGCCCGTTCGGCTACCGCGTATTCGTCGATTCCGCTCCCGTCCTGGAACGCGCCCTGGCGCGCAATGCGGGCCTGGGCTGGATCGGCAAGCACACCTGCCTGATCGATCGGGATGGCGGGTCGTGGTTCTTCCTCGGCGAAATCTACGTGGATCTCCCCTTGCCAGTGGACCCACCCGCCACCGCTCATTGCGGCACCTGCACCCGCTGCATCGAAGTCTGCCCCACGCAGGCGATCGTCGCGCCGTATCGACTGGACGCCCGGCGCTGCATTTCCTACCTCACCATCGAGCACGACGGCGCCATTCCCGAAGAGCTGCGCGTGCCTATGGGCAACCGCATCTTCGGCTGCGACGACTGCCAATTGGTGTGCCCCTGGAACAAGTTCGCCAAGCGCAGCGACGAGCCGGATTTCCGCGCCCGCAACAATCTCGACCAGGCATCACTGGCCGAACTCTTCGCGTGGACCGAGGATGAGTTCCTGCGTCGCACCGAAGGCACCGCGATCCGCCGCAGCGGTCATGAGCGCTGGCTGCGCAACATTGCGGTGGCACTGGGCAATGCGCCCACGTCGCCAGAGGTGGTTGCAGCGCTGGAGTCGCGACGCGAGCACGACAGCGCACTGGTGCGTGAGCATGTGGCGTGGGCGTTGCAGCGCCACGACACCAAGCGGGAATCAGCGGGACAGTGAAGCCCGCTCGCGCCACTCGGCAATCAATGCCGCGGTGACGGGATCTTCTGCGGCATGCCGGCCTTCCAGCGCAGGCAGCAACCGGTTGGCGACCTGCTTGCCCAGCTCCACGCCAAACTGGTCGAAGGGATTGATGCCCCAGACCAGCCCCTGCAGGTAGACGCTGTGCTCATACATGGCGATGAGCGCACCCAGCGACTGCGGGGTCAGCTCGTCGAGCAGGATCAGCGTGCTGGGACGCTGGCCGGCATAGCTGCGATGGGGATCCTCGCTGCTCTGCCCATTCGCGAAGGCTTCCGACTGCGCGAACAGGTTGGCCAGCAGCGCAAGGTGGTTGCCCGGATGATCGTGGTCGGGGCGCGCAATGCCGATGAAATCCAATGGCTCGACATTGGTACCCTGGTGCAAGGCCTGGAAAAAGCTGTGCTGGCTGTCAGTGCCAGCACCGCCCCACCATACCGGCACGGTATCCACGGCCACCGGCGAGCCATCCAGGCGCACGGACTTGCCCAGACTCTCCATCACCAACTGCTGCAGGTAGTTGGGCAACAGCTTCAGCCGCTCGTCATACGGCAGCACGGCCTGGGTGGACAGCTTGAGCGCATTGCGGTTCCACACCGCGGTCATCGCGTGCCACACCGCGAGGTTCTCGCGCAGTGGCGTCAGCAGCACATGCGCATCCATGCCCGCGGCGCCGCCCAGCAACGCCTCGAACTGGTCCATGCCGATGGCCAGCGCAATGGGGAACCCCACCGCCGACCAGAGCGAATAGCGACCGCCCACCCAGTCCCACATCGGCAGCACCCGCTCCGGCGGGATGTCGAAGGCGGCCGTGGCACGCGGCGGGTTGGCGGTGATGGCATACAGGCGGCGGTCGTCACCCAGCCAGGCGCGCAGGATGGCGCCGTTGAGCAGCGTCTCCTGCGTGCCGAAAGTCTTGGAAATGAGCAGCACCGCCGTGCGCGCAGGGTCGAGTTGGGCCAGCACGCGCTGTGCGGCGGCACCATCCACGTTGGACAGGAAATGCACGCGGAAGCGGCCACCTACCACCGGGGCCAGCGCATCGACCACCAGGCGCGGCCCCAGGTCGGAGCCGCCAATGCCGACGCTGACGATGTCCGTCACCTGGCTCACGGCCAGTCCGTCGATCAGCGCACGCATGCGCTCGCGGACCTCCTGCGCCATGGCGTGGGCCTGGCGGCCGGACTCGGTACCGGTCAGGTCACCACGCAGCGCGGTATGCAGCGCCGCGCGGCCCTCGGTGGCGTTGACGGGTTCGCCGGAGAACAGCGCGCGCAGACGCTCCTCGGCGCCCACGGATTCGGCCACGGCAAACAGGGCCTCAAGCGCTGCGCGGTCGTAGCGCTGCCGGGCGAAATTGGCGTACACCGGGCCGGCGCGCACGGCGAACCCGGCCGCTCGCGCGGGATCGGCGGCAACGAGGGCGGCGGTGCTCACCCCCTCCAGACGGGCGGCGAAGGAAACAAGTTCGTCCAGCCCGTTGGTCGTTGCCATGCGGCGGTCAGGCGGCCTGTGCGGGAATCGAGTGGTTGGTGTGGGTCAGGCGGTTGTCGCCGTCCACGTAGACCAGGGTCGGCTTGTACTTGGCCGCTTCGGCCTCGTCGGCCACGCCATAGGCGCAGATGATCACCAGGTCGCCCACCTGCGCGCAGTGCGCCGCGGCCCCGTTGACCGAGATGATGCCGCTGCCCTCTTCGCCGCGGATCGCGTAGGTCGAGAAGCGGTGGCCGCTGTTGATGTTGTAGATGTGGATCTGCTCGTACTCGCGGATGCCCGAGATGTCGAGCAGGCGACCGTCGATGGCGCACGAGCCTTCGTAATGCAGCTCGGCGTGGGTGACGGTGGCGCGGTGGATCTTGGCCTTGAGCAGGTTCAGTTGCATGTGCGTACTCAATCCGCAGGGGGTCGCGGGTGAAGGCAGGATTCTACCAATTGATGGCGCAATGCAACATCCGCCCGGAACCGGTTCAGCCGCCAGCAGGCGTAGGGGCTCCAACGCCGTTCAGGCGTCGAATTCCAGGTTGTCGATCAGCCGGGTGGAGCCCAGCCGCGCGGCGATCAGCGCCACCCGGGGGCCGGCCTCGCCGTCCACCGGCTCGCGCAGGTCGGGGGTACGCACGACCGCGTAGTCCACCTGGAACCCGGCCTCGGCCAGCGCAGCGGCCGCCTGGGCCTCCACCCCGGGCCGGGACGCTCCGCCCTGCACCGCCCCGCGCATGGCCTGCAGGGTGCGGTAAATGACCGGGGCGCAGGCGCGCTCCTCGGTCGACAGGTACTGGTTGCGTGAACTCAGGGCCAACCCATCCTCGGCGCGAAAGGTCGGCGCGGCGACCAGTTCCACCGGGAAGGCAAGGTCGCGAACCATGTAACGGATCACGGCCAGCTGCTGGTAGTCCTTGCGGCCAAACACCGCCACGTCCGGCTGCACCTGCAGCAACAGACGCGACACCACGGTCGCGACGCCATCGAAATGGCCCGGGCGATGGGCGCCTTCCAGGGTCGCTGTGACCTCGGGCACGCGCACGCTCACGGCGGCATCCGCACCGTAGGGGTACATGGTGTCCACCGACGGCAGCCACAGCACGTCGCACCCGGCCGCCGCCAGACCCTCTGCATCGGCCTGCGGGGTGCGCGGGTAACGGGCGAAATCCTCGTTCGGCCCGAACTGGGTCGGATTCACGAACACACTGGCCACCACGCGGTCGGCATGCCGGCGCGCCAGTTCGATCAGCGAGAAATGGCCGGCATGCAGGTTGCCCATGGTGGGGACCAATGCCACGCGCAGTCCCGCGCGCTTCCACTCGGCCACGCGGACGCGCAGCGTCGCCAGATCCTGGACGGTCTCGATCATCGGTTCGGTCTTCCGGTGGTGCCTGGGTCGGTCAGGCGTAGGAGTGTTCGGCGTCGGGGAAGGTGCCGTTGCGCACCGCATCGGCGTAGGCCTGCATGGCGCCCGTGATCGAGCCGCCCTCGGCCAGGAAATCCTTGACGAAGCGAGGGCGGCGGTGGCCGCTGTTAACGCCCAGCAGGTCATGCAACACCAGCACCTGCCCGTCGCAACCGGGCCCGGCACCGATGCCGATGGTCGGAATGGCGAGGTCGGCGGTGATCTGCGCTGCAAGCGGGCTGGGCACGCACTCCAGCACCAGCAACGCGGCACCGGCGTCGGCCACGGCGCGGGCGTCGGCACGCAGCTTGGCCGCAGTGGCATCGTCGCGGCCCTGCACCTTGTAGCCCCCCAGTCGCAGCACCGACTGCGGGGTCAGGCCAAGGTGGGCGCACACCGGGATCTCACGCTCCACGAGGAAACGGATCACGTCGAGCTTGTGGCCCGCGCCTTCCAGCTTGACCATCGCCGCGCCGGACTGCAGCAGGTGCGTCGAGGCATCCAGCGCACGCTCCGGGGTGGCGTCGGCCTGGAACGGCAGGTCGGCGACCACGAGCGCCTTCGACAGGCCGCGCTTCACGCAGGCGGTGTGGTAGCCGATATCGGCAACGGTCACGGGCAGCGTGCTGTCGTGCCCCTGCACCACCATGCCCAGGGAATCGCCAATCAGCACCAGGTCGATGCCGCTGGCATCCAACGCGCGCGCGAACCCGGCGTCGTAACAGGTGAGCATCACCAGCTTTCGGCCGTCGCGCTTGGCGTCTGCCAGGGCCGGCACGGTCCACGGTTTGTCGTGCGGGGTGGAGGTATACATGGCGTCAGCCCGGTCCCGGGTGGTCGGAAGCCCGCGGTGCGATGGAATCGCCTTCGGGGGCATGGTTGTCCAGCGCATGGATGTCGTCGGTCACCACGGCCGCCAGGGCGTGCGCGGCGAGGCCGACACCCGGAATGATCGCATCCGGCGCCACTTCCACCAATGGCACCAGCGCAAAAGCACGTTCCGCCAGGCGTGGGTGCGGCACATGCAGGCCAGGCTGGTCGATGGCGGTATCGCCATACAGCAGCAGGTCCAGGTCGAGCGTGCGCGGGCCCCAGCGATCGCTGCCGTCGGCGCTGCGTACGCGCCCGGCCTCGCGCTCCAACTGCAGCAATGCCTGCAACAGCGCCATCGGCGACAGGGTGGTCTCCACCAGGACAGCAGCGTTGACGAAATCCGCCTGCCCGGTCACGCCCCAGGCAGGTGTGCGATACAGCCGCGAGCAGCGCAGGACGCGGGTGTCGTCCAGGCGGTCGATTGCGCCAAAGGCCGCCTGCAGGGTGGCCCCGGCATCACCAATATTGCCACCCAGGCCTATGACCGCCAGCACGGGAACGCTCACTCGCCGGCAGACTCCGACACGCCAGCGTCACCGTGACCTCCGCCACCATTGCGACGACGGCGGCGGCGCTTGCGTGGTGCACGACCTTCGCCGTCCGCCGCAGGCCCCTCGGTGCTATCCAACTGCGCGGCCAGCGCATCGCCCGGCTGGGTCTGCGCCTCGCGCCAGAACGCGACGTCCGCGGCATGCTCGTCGGAAGCAGCCATGCGCAGCGCAAGGAAGTCGAACGCGGCGCGGAAGCGCGGATGGGCCAGCAGGCGGAACACGCGCTTGCGCTGGCGCTGCGAGAAACGGGTCTGCAGCAGCCATATCTCCTGCATCGGAAGCGAGAAGCGGCGTGGCAACGCAATGGTATCGAGCTGATGCACGGTGACACGGTCGGCCGCGCGTCGCTGAGCCTCCACCGCGTGCATTCCCTGCGACTGCAGTTGCATCAGCGCCCGACAATAGGCCGGCCAAAGCAGCAGCGCGAACAGGAAGGCCGGAGACACCGGCTCATCGTTGGCGACACGCTGGTCGGTGTTGCGCAGGCCCGCCAGCACCATGCGACGCAGCGCGCCACTGCGGTTGGATTTGAGCGCCGCCGCGGTCTCCGGGAACAGACCCGCGAGCAGGCCATGCCGTTCCAGTCCTTCAAAGCTGGCCACGCCGTGGCCGGACAGGAACAGCTTCAGGCACTCCTCGAACAAACGCGCGGGAGCGGATTCCTTGAGCAAGGGAGCCAACACCGGGATGGGCGCCGCCGTATCAGGTTCGACCTCGAAGCCCAGCTTGGCCGCCAGGCGCACCGCGCGCAGCATGCGTACCGGGTCTTCGCGGTAACGCGTTTCCGGGTCGCCGATCAGGCGCATGACCTTGTTGCGCACGTCCTCGAAACCGCCGACGTAGTCGCGCACCGAGAAATCCTCAATGGCGTAGTACAACGCGTTGGCGGTGAAGTCGCGGCGGACCGCGTCCTCTTCGATGGTCCCGTACACGTTGTCGCGCAGCAGGCGACCACCGTCATGCACCTCGCGGTCACCGCTGCCGTCGTCGGCATTGGAGCGGAACGTGGCGACCTCGATGATCTCGCGGCCAAACACCACGTGCGCCAGGCGGAAGCGACGCCCGATCAGGCGGCAGTTGCGGAACAACTGCTTGACCTGCTCCGGCGTGGCGTCGGTGGCCACGTCGAAGTCCTTCGGGTGTCCGCCGACGAGCAGGTCGCGCACCGCGCCGCCCACCAGGTAGGCACCAAAGCCGGCCTCGCGCAGCCGGTAGAGCACGCGCAGTGCGTTGGGGCTCACGTCCTTGCGCGAGACATTGTGCTGGTCGCGCGGAATGGAGCGCGGCGAAACGGCTGGAGTTTTGTCGGTTGGCTGCATCAAGGGCGGGGCTTGCCGCTGGTTGGGAAGTCGCTGACCGGACGGTGAACGACCCGTTGCCTAAGGCCACGGAGCCGCCTATACTAGCAGGCCACGCTTCGACGTAAGTCTGGCGTGACCCCTGCTCCCTTCGTCTAGAGGCCTAGGACGTGGCCCTCTCAAGGCTAAAACACGAGTTCGAATCTCGTAGGGAGCGCCAATTCGCGATCTGATCGCACGAAAAGCCCGCGCCACAAGCGCGGGCTTTTCTTTTGCGTCGGGCATGACGCAGCGGGGCTTCGTCGACCTGCCGCGGCCCGCACCCTCCGAAATTCCCACGGGTGGAACTTGGGTCCCGCGCCGCCAAAACGTTAAACTGCGCGCAGCACACGTCCCCACGGAAGACCGCAATGCCCTTCGTCGTCACCGAGAACTGCATCAAGTGCAAGTACACCGACTGCGTGGAGGTGTGCCCGGTCGACTGCTTCCACGAAGGCCCCAACTTCCTGGTGATCGATCCGGACGAGTGCATCGACTGCACCCTGTGCGAGCCGGAGTGCCCGGCCAACGCGATCTACCCGGAAGATGACGTGCCCGCCGGGCAGGAAGGCTACGTGGCCCTCAACGCCGAGCTGGCGAAGGAGTGGCCGGTGATCAATGCGCGCAAGGATCCACTGCCCGACGCCGCCGAGTGGGACGGCAAGACGGGCAAGCTGCCGTTGCTGGAACGCTGAGCCAGGCCACAGCGCGAAACCGCAGGTTGCGAAAAAGGAACGGGTGCCGAGAGGCACCCGTTTCCGCTTCTGGCGCAAGCAAGCACGTCGCTCACGCGACCGCCCCTTGCCCGTAGCAACACGCGCCAGCGACAACTGGCGCGCGCCGCCGTTGCCATCTCAGCGGCCGCCCACCGCCTGCTTGACGCTGGCGATCAGCTTCGCCGGCGCTTCGCCGGTGGCCGGCACGCCGCGCGGGTCCACCGCCGACACATACGCGCCTGCCTCGACGGCCGTGACGCGCACCAGGAAGTTGCTGCCCTCGTAATTGACGTCGAAGGCACCCAGCAACTGCGCGCGGCTGGCAATGGTCACGCCCTCCACCGTGGCAAGCGCTTCGCCGACCTTGGTGAATGCCTCGTCGCGCGTGCCGCTCATCGTGAAACCTGCGGCGCCTACCGCCGCACCCGCGGGCTTGGGCTGCGTTCCGCCGACCACGCTGGACGCCGTCGCCGAGCCGGTGGACGCAGCGCTGGAGCGATCCAGTTCAGGCGGCACTTCCAGCGGGCGCGCAGCCACGTCGTCGCCATAGAGCTTGTTGCTCTTGCGCCACCAGCCGCAGCCACTGCCGGCCACCACGGCCGCCAGCACGACGCTGCCCGCCACCACACGACCCATCGAAACGTTCAAACGCATGTACTACTCCTGCTTTCAGGCCGAGACGGTGTCGCGGCAGGCGGATTCAAGTTCGCGGACAATGCCGGCGATTCGGGTGGCGGTATCGCGATGCGCGGCAGACAGCGCGGTCAGCGGCAGTCGCAGGCCGTGGCCGATACCGGCCATTTCCAGCAATGCCTTCACCGGGATGGGGTTCGGCTCGATGCCGAAGAAATCATAGGTCGGGGCCATGCGTGCATCCCACACCCGGGCCTCGGCGTCACGGCCACCCCGGGCCAGGTCGCAGAGGCGACGGAAGGCCCGCGGCAGCACGTTGGACGCGACCGAGATCACGCCATCGGCGCCGGCCAGCATGGCGCGGCAGGCAGTCGGGTCGTCACCGCTGAGCACGCTGAACGCCTCGCCCTTGAAGGCCAACAAGGCCTGCATCCGCTCCGGCTCGCTGCGCGCCTCCTTGATGCCGACGATGCGCGGGTGCTGGTACAGCTCGGCCACGGTCTCGGGCAGCAGGTCGCAGCCGGTGCGGCCCGGCACGTTGTACAGCACCACCGGCAGCGCGCCGTCATCGGCGATGGCGCGGTAATGCGCGATCATGCCGGCCTGCGTGGGGCGCACGTAGGGCGGCGTGACCACCAGCGCCGCGTCCGCGCCCAGCGCGGCGGCACGGCGGGTCTGCTCGATGGTCTTGGCGGTGTTGGACAGGCCAGTGCCGGCCAGCACCGGGATGCGCCCGCCGACGGCCTCCACCGCGGTCCGCAGCAGGATGTCGTATTCGGCGTCATACAACGCGTTGGCTTCGCCGGTGGAGCCGGCGACGACGATGGCCTGGGTGCCGCCCTCGAGTTGCTGCGCCAGCAGGCGGTGCCAGGCGTCGAGGTCGAGTTCGCCGGTGACGCCAAAAGGCGTGGCCAGCGCGGTGATGCTGCCGGAAAGTCGCAAGGTGAGGCCTTCGCGTGGATCGGGTGGGCGCGCGCGAGCGCGTGGGTTTAGCCCTGCGATGCTAATCGGGATGGGCGGGGCCGTCCATGGCGGTTGCCACCGCAACACCGGGCGCCGTTCAAGCTTTGCCATCCGTGCCGTGGTTGGCTTGCGACCCCGAAGCACGGGCAAGTATCCTGCTCAACCATATGCGGCGTCCCTCGGGCCGCCGTTCAGCCCCCCGAGCTCATGCTCTTCCAGCAGGCGCCGCCTTGACCGATTCCGCCGCCCGGCCGTCGCCGAACGAAAACCACCTCCTGATCAACGCGTACACCACGCATCCGGAGTCGCCGCTGCTGTCGGTGACCCGGCGGATCTCGGACAGCGGCTGCAACCTCGTGGACGCCCGCCTGGCCACCGTCGGCCGCGACGTGTCCGTGACCGCGCTGGCCGTGGGCTCGTGGGACTCCGTCGCCAAGCTGGAGGCCATGCTGTCCCGGCTGGAGCGCGAGGAAGGCATCAAGCTGGTGTGGTACCGCACCGGCCCCAAGCAGGTCCAGTCGAACCTGCTGCCCTACATCGTCGAGGTCGTGGCGGCCGACAAGCCGGGCATCCTGTTCCAGCTGGCGGACTTCTTCGACCGTCAGGGCATCACCATCGAGAGCCTGCACTGCTCGCGCTACCGCGCCATGCAAACCGGTGCGGACATGTTCTCGGCGCAGGTGACCATTGGCGTGCCGGCCAGCATGCACATCGCCGCGCTGCGCGATGACTTCCTCGAGTTCTGCGACCACCTGAACCTCGATGCCATCATGGACCCGATGAAGTTCTGAGGAGCGTACGCACCATGCTCGACACCGGCGACCGCATCCCCGACCTGCCGCTCGCGCTGTCCAGCGGGACCAGCGCCCGCACCGGCGACTACAAAGGCCAGTGGCTGGTGCTGTATTTCTACCCCAAGGACAGCACCCCGGGCTGCACCACCGAGGGCCTGGACTTCAACGCGCTGCTGCCCAAGTTCAAGAAGCTGGGCGCCACCGTGCTGGGCGTGTCGCGCGACTCGCTCAAGTCGCACCAGAACTTCTGTGCCAAGCAGGGCTTCAAGTTCGACCTGGTCAGCGACCCGGACGAGGCCCTGTGCAATGCCTTCGGCGTGATCAGGCCCAAGAAGCTGTATGGGCGCGAGTACGTGGGCATCGAACGAAGTACTTTCCTGATCGACCCCAATGGCGTAATAGTGCAGTCATGGCGACCGGTCAAAGTCGCCGGCCATGCCCAGGCCGTCCTGGACGCACTGCAAGGCTCCATGCAGCCGGGCACCAAAACCAAGGGTTCCGCAACGAAGTGATCTCGCCTGTCCACATCAGCCCACCACCCCGCCCCGCGGGCCTGTGGTGGCTTTGCCGTGCGCGCGGACCGGGAGACCGCGCCAGCCGTGCCCAAGCCCGCCCCACCCCATTGCCATGAACCGGCGCTGCCGCACCCGCGGCCGCCCATCGCCACGAGGCCTGGAATGACACGAAGCAAGCGGATCTACGTGCTCGACACCAACGTGCTCATGCATGACCCGACCGCGCTGTTCAAATTCGCCGAGCACGATGTATTCCTGCCGATGCAGGTCATCGAAGAGCTCGACAACGCGAAGAAGGGCAACTCCGAAGCCAGCCGCAACGCCCGCCAGGTCAGTCGCTTCCTCAACGAAGTGATCGAGGCGTCCGGGACCACCGACATCCACGAAGGCGTGCCGCTGGCACGGCCGCAGGGCCTGCAGTTGCGTGGCGACCAGAGCACCGGCCGACTGCTGTTCCAGACCCGCGATTTCGACGCGGGCAAGCGTTTTGGCGCGGTGATCCCGGACAACCACATCCTCGGCTCGATCCTGTCGCTGAAGGAGGGCAACCCCGGCGTGCCGGTGGTGTTCATCTCCAAGGACATCAACCTGCGGATCAAGGCATCCATCGCCGGCATCGCCAGCGAGGACTACGAGAACGACCGCGCGCTGGACGACTTCAGCCTGCTGTACACCGGTGCCACCGCGCTGCCGGAGGATTTCTGGTCGCGCCACGGCAAGGACCTGAAGTCGTGGACCGAAAAAGGCCGCACGTTCTACGAGATCACCCGCAACCCGGACGACGACTGGTATCCCAACCAGTTCCTGTACCTGCCGGGCGATGAAGAGTCGGAGATGAAGGTCGCCCGGGTCACCGAAGCCAAGGTGGTACTGCAGATCGTCGACGACTTCCGCCACAACCAGCATTCGGTGTGGGGCATCACGGCGCGCAACCGCGAGCAGAACTTCGCGCTCAACGCGCTGATGGACCCGGAGATCGATTTCGTCACCCTGCTGGGCACCGCCGGCACCGGCAAGACGCTGCTGGCCCTTGCGGCTGGCCTGGCGCAGACCATGGACCAGCAACGCTACCGCGAGATCATCATGACCCGAGCCACGGTCAGCGTAGGCGAGGACATCGGCTTCCTGCCCGGCACCGAGGAGGAAAAGATGACCCCGTGGATGGGCGCGCTGACCGACAACCTGGAGGTGCTGACCCACAACCAGGAAGGCGGCAGTTGGGGCCGCGCGGCCACCAATGACCTGCTGGCCAGCCGGATCAAGATCCGCTCGCTCAACTTCATGCGCGGGCGCACCTTCCTCAGTCGCTGGCTGATCCTGGACGAGGCGCAGAACCTCACGCCCAAGCAGATGAAGACGCTGATCACCCGCGCCGGCCCCGGCACCAAGATCGTGTGCCTGGGCAACGTGGAGCAGATCGACACGCCGTACCTGACCGAGACCACCTCGGGCCTGACGTATGCGGTGGACCGCTTCAAGCACTGGCCGCACAGCGCGCACGTCACGCTGCGTCGCGGCGAGCGCTCGCGCCTGGCGGACTACGCGTCGGAAGTGCTGTAGGGACGAAGCAGCGTGGGTATCCAGTTGCCACGTTGGGTGTGGTTGGGCGCCGGCCTGTTGGCCGGCGTCGCGGGCATGGTCAACGTGGTGGGGTACCTGGGGTTCGAACACCAGGCGGTGACCCATCTCACCGGCACCACCACCCTGCTCGGGTCCGCGGTCGCGCGCGGGGACATGCGCGCGGTCATGCACCTGGGAGGCGTGGCCGTGGCCTTCATGGCAGGTGCCGCCCTGAGCGGCATGATCATCCAGGACAGCACGTTGCGGCTGGGGCGGCGATACGGGGTGACGTTGGCGCTGGAGTCGGTGTTGCTGCTGGCCGCCATCCCGCTGTTCAAGCAACAGCAGATCGTCGGCGCGCTGCTGGCCGCGATGGCCTGCGGCGTGCAGAACGCGATGGCCACCACCTACAGCGGCGCGGTGATCCGCACATCGCACCTGAGTGGCATGTTCACCGACCTCGGCATCGGCCTGGGCCATGCGTTGCGCGGCATGCCGCTGCAGAAGCGCCGCCTGCTGCTGTGCGGCCTGATCATCGGCAGCTTCCTCACCGGAGCCGTGGTGGGAGCGCGGCTGTTCGTGGCGCTCGGGTATGACGCCCTGCTGGTACCGGCGACGCTGACCGGGGTGACCGGGCTGGGCTACATCACCTACCGCCACCTGTGGGCCGAGCGCGAACGCCGCTACGACGCGGGCGACTGATCCCGGGGACCGATGGTTCCGGGCAATGGGCCTGGCGCGGCATCGCTCCGCCGCGATGGCCGGATCAACACGCTCGAACCGTGGTTGAAGGTACCCGGTCACGAACCATGAGCCCGACACCGTGTGCGGAATTGCAGGCTTCGTTGAGCCCGGCGCCCTGCCTGACCACGCGCAGCCCGCGCTGGAGCGGATGATTCGCACGCTCGCACACCGGGGACCCGACGGCTACGGCTTCCATGCGGACGTTGGCATTGGACTGGCCCATGCGCGACTGTCGATCATCGACCTGGCCACCGGCGATCAGCCGATCCACAACGGGCGTCGCACCGTCTGGACCGTGTTCAACGGCGAGATCTTCAACCATGTCGAACTGCGCCAGGCGCTTGAGCGCGAGGGGCACTGTTTCTACACCCGTTCCGACACCGAGGTGATCGTCCACCTGTACGAACGCTACGGCGACCGGTTCGTGGAGCACCTCAACGGCCAGTTCGCGATCGCCCTCTGGGACAGCGAGCGGCAGCGCCTGGTGCTGGCGCGCGACCGTGCGGGCATCCGCCCGTTGTTCCATGCCCGCAGCGGTGGCCGGCTCTGGTTTGCCTCGGAGATCAAGGCCTTGCATGCGGTCCTGCCCGATACCGCAGTACTGGACCCGCTGGGCTTGGCGCAAGCCCTGACCTATTGGTCGACCATCGACCCCGACACGGTGTACGCAGGGGTCCGCTCCCTACCTCCCGGGTGCATGCTCAGCATCGAGCACGACGGACGGGAACGGCTGACCCGCTATTGGGACTGGAGCTTCCCCCACGCGGGGGACGTGTCGCCCGCCAGGGGCACATTCAGCGTCGAGGCGGCGACCGATGCGCTGCGCGAGTTGCTCATCGATGCCGTGCGACTTCAGCTTCGCGCCGATGTGCCGGTGGGCGCGTACCTCAGTGGTGGCCTCGACTCGTCGGGGATCGTCGCACTCATCCGTGGTTTCACGAGCGCGCCGGTCCGGACGTTCTCGCTCGCGTTCGACGACGTGGAGTTCGACGAAAGTGCCCACCAGGCCACAGTGGTCAGGCACCTGGGCACCGATCACACGACGTTGCACTGCACACGGACCGATATCGGCCGGGCGTTTCCACAACTGGTGCGCCACGCCGAGACACCGATCCTGCGCACCGCCCCCGTACCACTCATGCTGCTGGCCGGCCGCGTACGGCAACACGGCTACAAGGTCGTGCTGACCGGCGAGGGGGCCGACGAGGTGTTTGGAGGATACGACCTGTTCAAGGAAGCCAAGATCCGGCGCTTCTGGGCGCGGCAGCCCGATTCCCGGCTGCGCCCCGGCCTGCTGCGCCGACTCTACGGCTACCTTGAAAACTCACCCGTCCAGCATGACGGATTCGCCCAGTCCTTTTTCGCCCGGGGGCTGGAGCACATGGGCCGGCCGATATTCGCCCACGTCCCGCGCTGGTCGACCGCCAGCCGCGCGATGGCGATGCTATCGCCGGAAATGCGGGCCAGCATCGGCCCCTGGGATCCGCTGGACGCCTACGAGCGGACGCTTCCCGCGGACATCATGGAATGGAGCCCGCTCGCCCGCGACCAGTACGTCGAAGCGAAATCGTTGCTGGCCGGGTACCTGCTGGCCGCCCAAGGCGACCGAGCGGCCATGGCCCATTCGATCGAGGGGCGGTTCCCGTACCTCGACCACCGGCTCATCGAGTTCGCCAGCCGATTGCCGCCCAACTTCAAGATTCATGGACTGACGGAGAAGTATCTCCTGCGCCGCGCGCTGTCGGGCTTGTTGCCAAGGGAGGTCATCCACCGCACCAAGCAGCCCTATCGCGCTCCGGACAGCCAAAGCTTCTTTGTCGATGGCAAGCCTCTCGATTATGTGTCCGACCTGTTGAGCCGCGACAGCGTCCAGGCGGCGGGCTATTTCAATCCCGTCGCGGTCGAGCACCTGCTCAAGAAATGCCAGGCCGGCCAGGCCATCGGCTTCGCCGACAACCAGGCATTCGTCGGCGTGCTGTCAACGATGCTGCTTCATCGCTCCATGGCCCTGTCACGCACCGCAAGCCGCCACGAACGGGCGCCCGTCGACCGGCCCGTTGCCGCCGCCCAATGAGCCCCTGTGCGGCGCGGGTGCCGGTCGCACTGCATCGCCGAATGCAGCCTGGGCAGGTTCGCCAGGCGCGACTGGCCGACGTAACCGGCAGCCCCCGTTATCCGAGTCAGGCGCCCCACGGACGGCCCATTCGATCCGCACGACGGCAGTTGCCGTCAACGGGGCGCGCGCGACGCCTGCACTCGTTTAACACACGGACTGGGGACGCACCACAATGGAACGGCGGAGGCAAATCAAGCAGTTCGTGCTGCAGAACTTCCTGTTTTCCGACAAGGAGGATGCCATCGACGACCACGACTCGTTGATTCGTGGCGGCATCGTCGACTCCACGGGCATCCACGAACTGATCCTGTTTCTCGAACAGAACTACCAGATCTCGGTGACGCCGGAGGAGATGACGCCTGCGACGTTTGATTCCATCCATTCCGTCGACGCGTTCGTCACCCGCAAGCTCTTGGCCTGATACAGGGGGAACCACGTGCAGTCGCTGGCTTCAACCGTCGCGATGTGGGCGCACTCCACGCCGGACAAGCCGGCCATCGTCGATGCCACGCGACAGGTGAGCTATCGCGACTTCATGGCCCACGCGGCCGGTTTTGCCGGCCAACTGGCGCGCCATGGATTGCGGCACGGTGACAGGGTCGCGATCGTGCTGCCCAACCGGATCGAGGCGGCGGTGGCCTGCTACGGCACCTGGCTCGCCGGCGGGGTTGCCGTCCCCCTGAATGCACAGGCCCGTGCGCGCGACATCGCGCCCTGGCTTGTCCACTGCGGAGCGCGATTCATCGTTCACGAGCCCGGCAACAACGACGTGGCCTCCGCAATGGAAACGCTGGCCTCCCCGCCGTTTCCGTTCACCGTGCCGGAAGACCAACCCATTTGCCCACCGTCGCCCCTGCCAGGTGATGCCCTCCTGTCGGCGCGCGCACCCGGGCCGGACGGTGACCTGGCCTTGATCCTCTACACCTCGGGGACCACCGGCGCGCCAAAGGGCGTCATGCTCAGCCACGCCAACCTGATGGCCAATGCCACGGCCGTGGCGGCCTACCTGGCGCTCGATCCATCCGACAGCGTGCTGTGCGTGCTGCCCTTCTACTATGCCTATGGTGCCTCGGTGGTGCACACGCACCTGATCAGCGGCGCGACCCTGCACCTGGCGGGGAGCCTGGTATTTCCGAACCTGATCGTCGAAGCGCTTGCGACACGGCGCATCACCGGGTTTTCCGGCGTGCCATCGACGTTCGCTCTGCTGCTCAGCCACGGCGCGCTGGACCGGCACGACCTGTCCACGCTGCGTTACGTGACCCAGGCCGGCGGCCCGATGTCCCCCAGCCTGACCGCCCAACTGCGCGCGGCGCTGCCCGGACCGCAGTTGTTCGTGATGTATGGGCAAACCGAGGCCACCTCACGCCTCACCTTCCTCCCGCCCGGTCAATTGGATGCCAAGGCGGGGTCGGTCGGCATCCCGGTGGATGGTGTCAGCATCCGCATCGTTCGCGAGGAAGGCGTGCCGGCAGCGGCCGGCGAAACCGGCGATGTGTGGGTTCGCGGCCCCAATGTGATGCTCGGCTACTGGCGCAACGCCGAAGCGACGCGGGCAACGCTCAAGGACGGCTGGTTGAAAACCGGCGACATGGGCCACCTCGATGACGACGGCTACCTGTACCTCGTGGGCCGCCGCAGCGACATGATCAAGACCGGCGCGCACCGCGTACACCCGGTGGATGTCGAACAAGCCATCGCGGAGATGGCGGGGGTCATCGAAGTGGCCGTCGTCGGCGTCGACGACGACGTGCTCGGCCAGGTCCTCAAGGCGTTCGTTGTCGTTGAACGCGTGACAACCAGGCTGACCGACGAGATCAAAGCGCACTGCCGCGCCCACCTGCCTCCCTACAAGATTCCCAAGCACGTCGAGTTTGTTTCCACGCTGCCCCGGACCGCATCGGGAAAGGTCCAGCGTACCCAACTGGTATCCCGACAGGCCCCCGCATGATCGCCATGAATCCTGCCTTGCTGGACATTGACTACGAGCGCGAGGCGGATCGGATCGCCGAGGCACTGCGGGACATCACGGCACGACGGCTTCATCGCCGCGGACTGGTCGTTGCCATATCCGGCGGCATCGACAGCTCGGTTTGCGCGGCGCTGGCGGTGCGCGCCCTGGGCGCTGATCGCGTGTTTACGCTGATCCTGCCCGAACGCGACTCAAGCGACGACAGCGCAAGCCGCGCAACGCTGCTCGCCAGGCACCTCGGGGTGCGCAGCGAAACCGTCGACATCCAACCGACGCTTGCCGCCATTGGCTGTTACCAGGCCCGTGATGCGGCGGTGCGCAACCTGATCCCCGCGTACGGGGAAGGGTGGAAGTTCAAGATCGCCATTGACGGCGGCAGCGAAGGACGCATCAACCGGTTCCGCCTCATCGCGCAGTCGCCCGACGGCGAATCGCACGTGCGCGACCTTGCCCTCAATGAGTACCTGATCATTGTGGCGGCCACAAACTTCAAGCAGCGCGTCCGAAAGACGCTGGAGTACTTCCACGCCGACCGCCTCAACTATGCCGTGGTGGGGACACCCAACCGGGTGGAATACGACCAGGGCTTCTTCGTCAAGAACGGCGACGGTTCGGCCGACGTGAAGCCCATCGCCCACCTGTACAAGACCCAGGTGTACGCCTTGGCCCGGCACCTGGGCCTGCCGGAGCGGATCTGCACGGCCGTGCCGACAACTGACACGTACAGCCTTGAGCAAGGGCAGGACGAGTTCTACTACGGCTTGCCCTACGAACAGATGGACATCGCGTTGTGGGCGCTCAACCACGACAAGCCGCCGTCATGGCTGGCCGAAGCCATTGGCATCAGCCTCGCCCGGGCCGAGGCCACGTACGAGGACATCCGCACGAAACGCCGGACGACACGCTACCTGCACCAACCACCGGTACTGGCTGGCAGCGTCCCTGAACTCGGGAACGACGCGTGACCGCCGCCCCGCCGGCTGCGCTATACACGTTGCACGACGCGGACCCGACGCAGCATCGGGACATCGTGCTGTCGATCTGGCGGGGCAACCTGCACCATGAGCGTGGCGGCCACGAAGCCAAATACCGGTGGTTCTACCTGGGCGGGCCGGATGGTCCGCCGATCCTGCAGCTCATGCGGCATGCCCCCAGCGGCGATTGGGTGGGTGTCTGCGCGGCCGGTCGGCGTCGCATGCTTTGCAATGGGCGGGATATTCGAGGCGGCGTGATCGTCGACTTTGCCGTCGTCCCGGAGCACCGCTCTCTCGGCCCGGCGCTGATCCTGCAAGGCGGAGTGATGGCCGCGGGGGCACGCGAACTTGACCTGCTATACGGGTTTCCCAATCCCAAGGCGGTCGCCGCGGTCAAACGGGGCGGCTACACACAGCTCACCCAGATCGTCGGGCATGCACGGGTACTGCGGCACGCGAGGTACCTGTCCCGCCACATGCCCATCCCCCTGGCCAGCGTCATCGCCCCAGTCCTGGACGTCGCCCTATGGGCCTGGGACGGCATCGGTCGCCTGCTGTCACCGAAGCTGCATGCCGAATGGCTGGAGCGCGCCGACGCGCGCCTGGATGCCGTCTGGCAACAATCAGAACGCGGGGAAGGGGTGCTGATGGTCCGGGATGCCGCTTATGCGCGGTGGCGGTTCGACGAGGCGCCCCACGGCAGGACGCGCTATGTGCTGGTCAGCAACCCCGCCAACGGTGCCCCGATGGCGTGGTTTGCCACGCGCAGCGATGCCGGTGTCCTGCGGGTCCGCGACTTCTGGTCCACGGACGGGGTGCGTGGCGTCAACCGCGCCTGCGTTGGTGCCCTGTTGTGGGCCGCGCGGGCCAGCGGCCACGTCGCGGTCACCACCGAGATTGCCGCCCCCACGCCAGCCCTGACCGGATGGCGGGCCTGTGGATTCTTCGAGCGGGCGCGCCACCCGGTCTATGGCCGCTGGAGCGGGACGGGGGATGCGCCGGACGGTGCCGCCATGCACCTGACCTCCGCGGACAAGGACGGCTGAGTTCCCGCGCCGTACGGCAGCGCCCCAGTGCCCTGCACGCGCCTGATGCGCCCGACGTAGGGATTGGCGCATCACGGCTTGACGGTTCCGCGGGGCGACCATCGATCACCACCGGTTCGCGCACGACGTCCGCAACCTGATAACCGGGCCCGGACCGGGCATCATGGCGGCCTGCCCCACCGGAGAGATCGCGTGACCGATCCGCGCCCCCCCTGTGCCCTGACCATTGCCGGCTCCGACTCCGGCGGCGGCGCCGGCATACAGGCCGACCTGAAGACCTTCGCCGCACACCGGGTACACGGGTTGAGCGCCATCGCAGCACTGACCGCCCAGCACACCCGTGGCGTGACCGCGGTCGAGGTGCCGTCGCTGGCGTTCCTGCGGGCCCAGATCGACGCCTGCTTCGATGACTTCAACGTGCAGGCGGTGAAGCTGGGCATGCTGGCCACGGCCGAAGTCATCCACGCCGTGGCTGATGCGCTGGAGGTCCACTGCCCGCCCCACCTGGTGCTCGACCCGGTGATGGTCGCCACGTCAGGCGCCCGCCTGCTGCAGCCGGACGCTTTGGACGCTATGCGCCAGCGCCTGCTGCCGCTGGCCACCGTGGTAACCCCCAACCTGCCCGAGGCCTCGCTGCTGCTGGCTCGCCCCGTCGAGACACCGGATGCGATGCGCCAGGCCTGTGCAGAGTTCCTGGCCACGGGCGTGCGCGCGGTGCTCCTCAAGGGGGGGCACCTGCCGGTGGGAGCCGCCCCCGACACGATCATCGACCTGCTTGCCGACGCCGACGGCGTCCACCTGATCCGCCACGACCGCTTGCCGCTGGAGGCGCATGGCACGGGCTGCACGCTCGCCTCGGCCGTCGCGGCCGGACTGGCACGCGGCATGCCGCTGGCCGCCGCTTGCCGCGAGGCCTCCGATTACGTGCACCGCGCGCTGGTCCTTGGCTACCGCCCGGGGCGGGGCGAGGTCATCGTACTGGACCACTTTGGCGCGGCGGCCGGGTAAGCCCGATGGCCTCCACTCCCCCACCCCCGGTGGGCAATGACGACAACGGCGCCTTGGGGCCGGGTGATGTGCGTGGCGCCGGAGGCCACGGCGCCGTCGATGCCCACGAGATCGCCGTCCACGCCGATGATGGCCACCGCTGGACCCTGCTGGCCCGCGTGCCCGAGCGGGCAACGGCGACGCTGCTGTGGCTGCCCGCGCTGGGCATCGCCGCGCGCCATTACCTGCCGTTTGCCGATGCGCTGGCCGAACGCGGCGTGGCCGTCTTCGTTCACGAGTGGCGTGGCCACGGTACCAGTTCGCTGCGCGCTGGACGCACGCAGGACTGGGGCTACCGCGAACTGCTGGCGCACGACATTCCAGCCAGTGAAGCCGCCATCGTCGCTCGCGTGCCGGGCGTCGAGCGGATCGTGGGCGGGCACAGCCTTGGCGGGCAATTGGCCTGCTGCTACGCCGGCCTGACCGCACACCAGGTTCACCGCCTGTGGCTGGTGGCCAGTGGCGCCCCGTATTGGCGTGCGTTCCCTGCGCCCATGCGCTGGTGGCTGCCGTTTGCCTATCGCTTCCTGCCATGGCTGGCCGACCGCGCCGGCGCGCTGCCCGGACGGCGCATCGGCTTTGGCGGCAACGAGGCACGAGAGCTGATCCGTGACTGGGCCCGCAGCGGACTGTCCGGGCGCTACGCCGCGCAGGGGCTGGGCGCCGATCTCGAACAGGCACTGGCCGCCTCGCCACTGGAGGTTCACGCCGTGGTCATGGCCAAAGACCCGCTGGCGCCAGCCTCCTCGCTGGGCTTCCTGCTTTCCAAGCTCGCCGCATCGCACGTGAGCACGGATGTGCTGGACGCCGCGCAACTAGGGGCAACCGCCGACCACTTCCACTGGCTCAAACGCCCGGATGCCGTTGTCGCCCGGCTCATGGCCCGCAGCAGCGAACGGTGGCGCGGGCCCACGCGGGCTGAATGAATCGACCGGGTGACTGAAGACACCCCCACAAAGCGGTTTGACCCAAATCAAAGCACCCGGCGTTTCAAGCGCTTAGCGTACGGTCCATGCCCGTGATCCCACCCTTTGACGCCGACCTGCTGCGCCGCTACGACCGGCCGGGCCCGCGTTATACGTCCTATCCCACCGCTCCGCAGTTCAACGCCAACTTCGGCGAGTCACAACTGCGCGACGCGGCGGCCCTCAGCAACGGCGATCCGATCCCCCGTCGTCTGTCGCTGTACGTGCACGTGCCGTTCTGCATGAGCCCGTGCTTCTACTGCGGCTGCAACCGGATCATCACCCGCGACCTTGCGCGCGGCGCGGCGTACCTCGCCCGCCTGTACCGCGAGATCGAGATGATCGCGGGGCTGTTCGACCGAGACCGCGAGGTCATCCAGCTGCACTTCGGCGGTGGCACGCCCAACTTCCTGTCGCCCGCACAGTTGCAGGAAACGGTGGACGTGCTGCGCAACAACTTCCGCTTCAGCGAAGCGCGCGACCGCGACATCTCCATCGAGCTGGACCCGCGCTTCATCAAACCCCAGGACGTGGCCGAACTGGCCGCCGCCGGCTTCAACCGTGCCAGCCTGGGCGTGCAGGACTTCGACCCGGCGGTGCAGGAAGCGGTGAACCGCATCCAGTCCGTCGAAGAGACCGTGGCCATCATCAACGCCTGCCGCGACCACGGCATGCGCTCGGTCAACGTCGACCTTATCTACGGCCTGCCCAAGCAGAACCTGGCCGGCTTCGAGCGCACGCTCGATACCGTGGTGCAGGCGCGCCCCAGCCGCCTGGCGGTGTACAGCTACGCGCACCTGCCGGAGATGTTCAAGCCACAACGGCAGCTCAACGCCGAGGACCTGCCCAGCGCCGAGCTGAAGCTCGACCTGCTGCGCCTGGCCATCGAGAAGCTGACCGCCGCCGGCTACGACTACATCGGCATGGACCACTTCGCCCTGCCCGACGATGAACTGTCGCTGGCGCAGCAGCGTGGCGGCCTGCACCGCAATTTCATGGGCTACACCACCCACGCCGACAGCGACCTGGTGGGCCTGGGCGTCAGCGCCATCAGCCACATCGGCGACAGCTTCAGCCAGAACCCGCGCGACCTGCCCAGCTGGCAGATCGCGCTGGACGAAGGCCGCCTGCCGGTGTGGCGCGGCATGCGCCTGAGCGAGGACGACCTGCTGCGCGCCGACCTGATCCAGTGCCTGATGTGCCAGGGCGAAATCCCGATCCGGTCGCTGGAGCGTCGCTACGACATCGATTTCCGCGAGTATTTCGCCGATGCCTACGAGCGGCTGCGGCCGCTGGTGGACGACGGCCTGGTGCGGATCGAGGCCGACCGCATCCGCGCCACTCCCTCCGGGCGGCTGCTCTTGCGTATCATTGCCATGTGCTTCGACCGTTACCTCCAGCAACCCAGTGCCGCGCCGGCGCGCTTCTCGCGCGCCATCTGACCGTGGGAGTTCCCGCTTGAACAAGCCGCCGCGCAACAGTCCGGTGGCTTCGGCGCCGATCTCGGACGACAACGACACCGTCGAGTTCTGTGGCACCTGCGCGTTCTCCAGCGCCTGCATGGCCCAGGGCTACGACAAGGCCGCCCTGCGCGACCTGCACGTGCTGGTGGAGCACGTCGGTCCGTTCCACGCCGGCACCACCCTGTTCCGTGAAGGCGACGCTTTCAACGCCATCGCCGCGGTTCGCGCCGGCACGGTCAAGACCAGCATGGTGGATGGCCACGGCCGCGAGCAGGTGCTGGGCTTCTACCTGCCCGGCGAGGTCATCGGCCTCAACGGCATCCATGACGACCGCTACCCCTGCGACGCCGTGGCGCTGGACACCGTCACCCTGTGCCGGTTCTCGTTCCCGCAGATCGCCATGCTTGCCTCGCGCATGCCGGGCCTGCAGCAGCACCTGTTCAAGCTGTTGTCCGCGGACATCGGCAAGGCGGCGGTGCGCGCTGGCGACTTCAGCGCCGACGAGCGCATGGCCGCCTTCCTGGTGTCGCTGTCGCGTCGCTACGCCGCCCGTGGCTACTCGGCCACGCGCCTGCACCTGCCGATGCCGCGCGCCGACATCGCCAACTACCTGGGTCTGGCCGCTGAAACCGTCAGCCGCGTGCTGCGCCGCTTCCAGCAGGAAAACCTGATCAACGTCGACCGCCGTGAGATGGAAATCCTCGACATGGCGCGAATGACGACACTGGCCGCGCCCGTCCTGCGCAGCTAACCTCGGCTTGGGCGACCCCTCCGGGCGCGCCTGGGGACTTCGAACTGCCACCGGCTTCCAACCGCGCGCTCGCGTGCGGTTGGACGCGCGCGCACGCAAGCGCCCCGACAATTGGTCTGAAACTGGTCCGGATTGATCTAAGTCAGTGCCGTGGCAGGGCCCCAGGCCGACCATGGCACCACTTCGCAAAGGAGTTGTTTCATGGATACCACTCGCAAGTTATGGCTGGGGCTGGCGGCGCTGTTGCTCGCCAGCTTCGGTGTGCTGCTCTACATGGGCAGCGACATCCACCAAAAAGCTCCACCGATGCCGGACAAGGTGGTCACCGAAAGCGGCCAGACCTTGTTCACCAAGGCCGACTTCGAACGCGGCCGCCAGGTCTGGCAGACCACCGGTGGCCAACAGCTCGGCTCCATCTGGGGCCATGGCGCGCTGGTCGCCCCGGACTGGTCGGCCGACTGGCTGCACCGGGAAGCGGTGGCCATGCTGGAGCTGCGCTCACGCGCAGAGACCGGCCTGCCCTACGCCAACCTGGACGAGGCCGACCAGGCCCGCATCCAGGCGCTGGTGAAGCCGGAACTGCGCAAGAACACGCATGACCCGGCCACCAACACCATCACGGTGAGCGACGAGCGCGCCCAGGCCATCGCTTCGGTGGCGGCGCACTACAGCAGCGTGTTCTCCAACGACCCGGCGACCGCAGAGCTGCGCGAAACCTATGCGATGAAGAACAACACGGTGCCCGATCAGGAGAGCCGCGAGAAGCTCGCCGCGTTCTTCTGGTGGACCTCGTGGGCTGCGGTGACCAATCGCCCGGACGACGTGAAGTCGTACACCGCCAACTGGCCATACGACCCGCTGGTGGGCAACACCGCCACGCCGAGTTCGTTCCTGTGGACGGTGTTCAGCGTGATCTTCATGATCGCGGGCATCGGCCTGCTGGGCTGGCACTACGCGTCCTGGCACAGCAAGGAAGAGCATGCGACCCCGCCGGCGCAGGACCCGCTGAAGGGCCTAAAGATCACTCCGTCGATGAAGGCCACCGCCAAGTACTTCTGGGTGGTGATCGCGCTGTTCCTGGTGCAGATCCTGCTGGGCGCCACCACCGCGCACTACCAGGTGGAAGGCCAGGAAGCCTATGGCTTCGCCATCGCCGAGATCCTGCCCTACTCGCTGACGCGCAGCTGGCACACGCAGCTGGCCGTGCTGTGGATCGCCACCGCGTGGCTGGGCACCGGCCTGTACATCGCCCCGGCGATCTCCGGGCATGAGCCGAAATTCCAGCGGTTTGGCGTCAACTTCCTGTTTACCTGCCTGATCATCATTGTCGTTGGCGCCTTCGCGGGCCAGTGGTTCGCGGTGATGCAGAAGATGGGCATCCAGTACAACTTCTGGTTCGGCCACCAGGGTTGGGAATACACCGACATCGGCCGCTTCTGGCAGATCTTCCTGTTCATCGGCCTGCTGCTGTGGCTGGTGCTGATGGGCCGTGCCCTGTGGCCGGCGCTGAAGCGCAAGGATGAGATGTCCTCGATCGTGGGCCTGCTGTTCATGTCGGTGGTGGCCATCGGCCTGCTGTACGGCGCTGGCCTGATGTGGCGTGAGCACACCCACATCTCGCTGGTCACCTACTGGCGCTGGTGGGTGGTGCACCTGTGGGTGGAAGGCTTCTTCGAAGTGTTCGCCACCGCGGTCATCAGCTTCCTGTTCGTCAAGCTGGGCCTGATCCGCGGCAAGACCGCCACGATCAACGTGCTGTTCGCCACCATCGTGTACATGGCCGGCGGCGTGCTGGGCATGTTCCACCACCTGTACTTCGCCGGCACGACGACGGCGGTGGTGGCATTGGGCGCCAGCTTCTCGGCGCTGGAAGTGGTGCCGCTGGCGCTGATCGGCATGGAAGCGTTCGAGACCTGGCGCCACAGCCGCGCCACGCCGTGGATGGAGCGCTACCGCTGGCCGATCATGTTCTTCCTGGCGGTGAGCTTCTGGAACCTGGTGGGCGCCGGCGTGTTCGGCTTCCTCATCAACACCCCGCTGGCGCTGTACTACATGCAGGGCCTGAACCTGACGGCGCTGCACGGCCACACCGCACTGTTCGGCGTGTACGGCATGCTCGGCATCGGCCTGATGCTGTTCTGCCTGCGTGGCCTGAAGCCGGAGTCGCTGTGGAGCGAAGGCCTGCTGCGCAGTTCCTTCTGGACCTTCAACATCGGCCTGGGCCTGATGGCCATGCTGACGCTGCTGCCGCTGGGCGTGCTGCAGCTGCAGGCGGTGCTGGAGAACGGCTACTGGTACGCGCGTTCGGCCGACTTCATGGGCCGGCCGATCATCGACATGCTGGTGTGGATGCGCGTGCCGGGCGACACGATCTTCGCGGCGGGCGCTGGCCTGATGGCGTGGTTCGTGTTCCGGCAGTGGATCCTGCCGCAGCGTGAGAAGGCGGGTGCGGCGATTGCGGCTAGCGAAAGCGTCTGAGTTGAATCAGGAGTGGTAGGGAAACGGGGCCTTCGGGCCCCGTTTCTTTTTTCGCTTTCTTTGGGTGGCGGGACGGAGGCGGGACGCGGTGGGCGTTGCTCCAGCGCTCCGTCGCGGGGTCCTGCCGCGAGTCGCGCCGCGGACCATCCATGGTCCGCTTTTCCGCAACACCCACCGCGTCCCGCCTCCTGGCCACACGCCACGAGTTCGTTTCAGTGATGGAACGAACCTATGAATTATCGCCGACTACCAACATTGGCGCGGCGAAACTACAGTAGTCGGCAACCGGGCACTGCCCGTCACGTTTCAGGAGCACCCCATGAAGAAGGTCCTTGGTACCCGCAGCGCCCCCTCCCGCCACTGGGTCGGTGATGGCTTCCCGGTGCACGGCCTGTTCGGCTACACCGGCGCCGACGTGGCCGAGCGCAGCCCGTTCCTGATGCTGGATTACGCGGCCCCGACCCGCTTCGAGCCGACCACCCAGCGGCGCGGCGTGGGTCAGCATCCGCACCGCGGTTTTGAGACGGTCACCATCGTGTACGACGGCGAAGTGGAGCACCGCGACTCCACCGGCCAGGGCGGTGTCATCGGCAAGGGCGACGTGCAGTGGATGACCGCCGGCAGCGGCATCCTGCACGAGGAGTTCCACTCCGCCGAGTACGCCAAGACCGGCGGCCCGTTCGAGATGGTGCAGCTGTGGGTCAACCTGCCGGCGAAGGACAAGAAGGCCGCGCCGGGTTACCAGGCCATCACTGCCGACACCATTCCCGAGGTGGCCCTGGCGGACGAGGCCGGCCGGGTGCGCGTCATTGCCGGCGCGTACGAAGGCGCGAAGGGCCCGGCCAACACGTTTACCCCCATGAACGTGTGGGACGTGCGGCTCAATGCCGGCAAGACCATCGAGCTGCCACAGCCCGAAGGTTGGACGGTGCAGGTGGTGGTGCTGGCAGGCACGGTGCAGGTGAACGACGTGGCCGTACTGCGCGAAACGCAGATGGTCACGCTGGACACCAAGGGCACCGGTGTGACCATCGAGGCCAACAGCGATGCCAAGCTGTTGCTGCTGGCCGGCGAGCCGATCGACGAGCCGGTGGTGGGTTACGGCCCGTTCGTGATGAACAGCCAGGCCGAGATCATCCAGTCCATCGCCGACTTCAACAGCGGCAAGTTCGGGCGGATGCCGGGCTGACCGCACGCACCCGCGCTGTAACGAGGAAGGCCCCGCATTGCGGGGCCTTCTGCTGTTGCTGGCCGGCGCGCACTGCCTCAGGCCCCCACGCTCTCGCGTACCTGGAAGATGTTGCCCTCCGGGTCCACCGCGTTGCACACGACGAAGCCGGGGCCGCGGTACTGCTCCGGCCACACTGCACCCCCCATTACTGCCGCCGCGTCGCGCGCCTGTGCCAGGCTGGGCACGGTGTGGAAGAACTTGATGGCCGCGTCGTCGCGCGGCACCGGCGGCGTGGCGATGCTGACCTGCGCGGCACGCTCGGGCGGCATGGCGTGCACCACCAGCTGCAGGTCGGGCGAGCGCAGTACGGTCATCTGCGGCGTGGCGTGCGCGCGGGTCATGCCGAGCAGTTCGACGTAGAACGCCGCCAGGCGCTCCACGTCCTTGGCGTAGACAAACAGACCGGCTCGTGCGGGACCTGACATGGGGGAACTCTTAGTGGAAGCGAGGCGGTGATTATCCGAGATGCGCGCGCGACATACGGCTACTTAGGTTGCGGCGCCCCCTTCTTGGGCAGGTCATCGCCGACCTGCACCCACGGCACGTGCGCGTCGTAATACACATGCACGGCAGGCTCGCGGTCCAGCGGATCGGTGAACAGCGCGCGCGCCACGTGCGTCTCGCCGGGCCATCGCGTGGAACGGAAAAACATCGGGCTGCCACACCGCGCGCAAAACCCGCGCTGCGCGCCGGGGCTGGATTCGTACCAGGTCACCTGCTCGGCCCCGGCCTCGATGGTGAACCGATCGCCAGGGAAGCCTGCCCACGTCACGAACGCTGCGCCGTGGGCGCGACGGCACATGCTGCAGTGGCAATGCGCCACCCATTTGGATGGCAAATCGGCGCGGAAGCGGACCGCGCCGCAGAGACAGGAACCGCAAGCAACGGGCGTGTCCATGACGCGTCTCCCTCACTGCCCCGCCGGCGGCTCCCACAGCTCCAGCTTGTTGCCTTCCGGGTCGGTGACCCAGCCGAACTTGCCGTACTCGGATTCCTCGACCTTGTCCTCCACCTGCACGCCCTCCGCACGCAGCACGGCCAGCAGCGCATGCAAGTCCTGCACGCGATAGTTGATCATGAAGGGCGATTGGCCCGGCCCGAAGTACGTGGTGTCCGCCGCGAACGGGCTCCAGACCGTGGTGCCCACGCCCTCGGGGTTATCGGCGTTCTTCCACTGGAAAGCCGCACCGCCCCAGTCCAGCACGTCAATGCCCAGGTGCGTCTTGTACCAGGCACCCAATGCCTTGGGGTCCTTGGCCTTGAAGAAGATGCCGCCGATGCCGGTGACGCGCTTCATTGGTGCTCCGGGGCCATTGCGCGGCGTCCGTCCAGGGCGCAGGCGCCGAGCAGGTACGTGCCGTACACCGCAGGCAGCAGCGCCACCAGCCACGCCCACGAGAACGCGCTGTAGCCCGTGGCCACCTGATAGACGCTGTAAAGCACGGCCGAACTGGCCAGCAGCAACAGTACCCGGCTGATTGCCCGGGTCATGCCAAGACGATCTTTCTTTGTGTTGCCCATCATCTGTAACTCCCCCCCCAGGGAACTGGCGTGATTGATCGGCGCCGCGTCACTGCGGCTTGGTGCGCTGCTCCAGCAGCTTCAGGTACGAGGTGCAGATCCGGGCCTGCTCGTCGGCAGGCTTGGCCGCCAGCTTGGCCTCGAAGTCCTGCACCAGGGCCGCGGTGTATTCCTCCAGCGGCTTGCCCTTGGGCGGGTTGGCCTGCGCCAGCGCGTGCCCGCGCTCCACCGATGCCTGGTTGGCCACCGACCAGGCTTCGGCCGCGACGGTAAAGCCAGCTTCGTTGTTCATCAGCGGCCCGCAGATCTTGACCGTGCTGGGGATGCCCACGCTGCGCATGTAGTTCATCCAGTCGTCCAGCTCGGCGTCGGTGGGCTCGTAGGCCTGGGCCGCGCCCGCGAGCAGGACGGACAACAGCAGAAATGCCGTGCGGTGTTTCATTGTTTCCCCGAAGTGATGCCTCATCCGGGATGCCGCCCTGCCCCCTTGGCGCGCGGCCCCCGACCATTCCCGGGCGCTGATGGTTCAGGCCCGGCCCCGGGGTCACTCTGCCATGGCTGGGGATGACCTTGCGAGCCCCCCGGGATGAATCGGGCCGGCCCTTACTTACCCGTCGTGGAGAAGCTGGCCAGGAAGGTATTGAACGACGCCGCGTACGGGGTGATGCGGTCCCCGCAGCGCGTGTCGGGGTCCTTGCGCTTGTCGGCGGCGCACTGGCTGGACTCGGCGATGAGCGTGTCCAGCGGCTGCATCATCAGACTCATCGAGCGCCAGGACAGGTTGAGCTCGTACATGCCGTGCGTGGAAGCGTCCATGCACATGGCCACGAAGCCGACCATGCGCTCGTCCAGCGCAAACGGACGGTCGGGCGCCGTGCTGACGCAGGCCGGGTTGCTGCTGGGCGCGAACGTGAGGTTGGGATACTTGGACTGCGCCACCGCCAGCGCGTCCATCCCCTCCGCCGCCGGTCCCTTGTAGAGCACGCTGAGGGCGTAGGTGTCATAGCCGCTGAGGCCGATCACCATGACGGTGTTGCGCTTCTCCTGCTTGTCGGCGAAGGCATTCCACTCGATGTCGGCGAACACTTCGCGCGGTGCCGTGTATTTGAAGCGGTAGTAGTCGGTCTTTACCTGGCCCGCGGGCGGACGCTCGCCCAAGCGCTTGTAGTCCTCGGTGCCGGCCTGCACGTTGGCCACCACTGCGCAGGCCGCGAGGGCCAGTGCGTACTTCAACATCCCCATGTTTCCCCCATTGCGGGCCGAGGCCCGTTGTTTACGTCAGCCCGCCAGCCGCGGGGCCAGATGGAACAACACATTCGCCGCTCCGGTCGCGGGCGTGCAGCGGCGACAATAGCAAAGGGGCGCGGCCTGGTCGGTCACTGGCACAGCGCGACTCGCTGGGAGCGCTGGTCGATCATCAGCACCGCATCCTGCAACGCATGCGCGCCCACCAGAAGCTCCGGGAAGCGGTCCGACACGCGCACCTCCGCGTTGGCGTAGCCCACGTTGCCGATTCGGATGGGCGCCGCCAGGGTAGCTTTGTGCACCGCAACGGTTCCGTTGGTCAGCTGCCCCTGCCCGCCTGCTTCCAGCGGGCCGCCGCCCACACGTTCGTACAACGACTGCGGCAGCACGAACGCCACGTTGGCACCGGTATCCAGGTTGCCCAGCGTCTGCACGTCACCGATGGTCACTGGCACGCGGAAGGCGCGCTCGTACGCCAACGCATTCGCGTCCGTGGTGGAAAGGCCCTGTGTACGACTGAAGGTTAGCCGCTTGCGCGGGTAGTCGATCACCAGCAGGCCGTCGGCGAAGAACTCCCGGCCCAGGATGCCGGCGAAGCGCGCCTGCACCGACGTGCGGCTGCCGTAATCGCGCGTGATCACCTCAACGTGGGTGCGGACCAGCCCACCCAACGCAAGCGAGTCGATGTGGGTGGTGTCGACGGTGGCGGACTGCACGCCATCGGAGGTGGTCGTCTGCCCATGCACCGCCAGGTCCAGTGCGGCCACCAGGCTGGCGTCGGCGCGCCCCACCCCGCTGGCGCCCGTATCCACGGCGAAGCGGAACGGGCCGCGTCCATTGACGTGGGCCTGCACGTAGATGCGGCCGTCCACCAGCTCAAGAGGGACCTGTATCAGCGGAGCCTCATCCAACGCGTCAGCGAGCTGACATGCGTCACGGGGGGCAGTGGCATACACGCTGACCGGCCAAGACGCCAGCGCGGCCCACAGGCTCAAAGCACTGGCAAGGCGCCTGACTGATACCGTGCCCAACGCGCCGCACGCGTGCACTCGGTGATGTACCCGCTTAGCTTGTTCCATACCTGACTACCTCCAGTTGTTGAAGGAGGAGAGATACGGGCGGCGCGGAAACGGTTGCTATGCGGTCGAACATGGGGAACCCCGATGTCGTCCGTGGGAAGTGATCGATGCTCACCCAGGCACCAAAAGTATTGTGGATCCGCGCCCTATTGGTATCGGCTGCATTCCTTCCGCAAACGACGAACCGCTCAACGTCCCCCGGTGCGATACCACCGTTCAACATTACTTCGCAGTAGCGACTGACCGGCGCCTTGGTTGCAGAACGTGGTTCTGGATTAGACGCACCCGCGGGAGCCGACGGAGCCTGTGCGACGCGGTTGTCTTCGAGTGCCGTTGAATGCCGCGATGGCGGCAGTCCCGTGCGATGCCCAGGACTATGCGCCTGGCCGGGCACCGCGCTTCCGGTAGATCAGGCGAGCAAGCGCGCGGAGACGAGCCATGGCTGGCAAGACGCACAAGCAAGAATCAAGCGAACACGAAGTGGACGGACACACCGTCCGGATTGTCCGCGGGCCTGAGCAAGAGGAATTGTGGATCGACGGCACCCGTCGCCGCTTCTTCAAGAACTCGGGCGGGTATGTGCTTGCGGAGAACGCCTATGTACCGGCGCGTGGCTCCCTGCTCGAAGCAGCGAAGGCCTACCTGAGCCAGGCCGAGTGCACGAGGCCGCGCAAAGAGCAAGGAGAACGCTGATGCGCTGCCGAAAGAACTTCGTCGACCTGACCCCGGTCGAGCGCGAACGGCTCGCGGACGCGTTCAACGACGTCTTCAGCCGCGGTGTCATCTCCAACTTCGCGGGGGAGCATGACGACCACTTCAACCACGGTATCCACTGGGGACCGGCTTTCCTCCCGTGGCATCGCCATTTCCTGCTCCGGCTCGAGACGGAGCTGCGGCTTTTCGACGACAGGGTCAGCCTGCCGTACTGGGACTGGACCCGTTCGGACTCACGCGACCTGGACGTGGAGCCGTGGAAATCCTTCTTCGGCGGGCGCAACAACAGCGGCGGCCGTTTCGACCACTGGGACTATGTGCGCCGCAGCGACGACAACGGCGTCGTCCTTCCCAGCCTTGCCAACGTGCTGGCCGAGCTCAACGCCAACAGCTTCCCCGCGTTCCGGGCAATCGAATGCGGCACCCACTTCCCCGGCCACAACTGGATCGGCGAAACCATGGCGGGCGGGCGTTCGCCGGACGACCCGCTGTTCTACCTCCACCACTGCAATGTCGACCGCCTGTGGGCCATCTGGCAGCTCAATCATCCGGCGCCGGCCTTCGAGCAGTACTCAGGGGCCTCCAGCACGTGCAACGAGGACAGCGATGCCTTCGTTGACCTGAACTCACCGATGCATGGCGGCGCGACGCCCGCGTCGATGCTCAGCCACACTGCGCTTGGCTATGTGTACCACCCCGACGACCTGTTGCTGGCCGGTGCCCAGGCACAGGGCATGGCGGGATTCGTGTCGGGCGATCCGCTCACCATTGCGCTCGAAACGCCACAGGTCATCTTCAACGACGTGCCCGAGGGTGATACGACCCACCGTGCGGCGCTGTTCCGGATCACGGGCTGCGGCAACCTGATGTTCCAGGCCGCCATCACCTCGGGGCCCTTCACCCTGGCAGACCCCGGCCCCTACTCGTTCCCCGGCAGCGCTTTCCCGACGGACCAGTTCAGGGTCTGGGTGCAATACACCGGCCAGGCGCCCGGGACGCTCGATCAGGGCACGATGAGTGTGGTCGCCCACAACGCGTTTGGCGACGAGGTCTGGCGCGACGACGATGTCCCCATCGTCGCCAACTCCGTCCGTCGGCCGCGGGCCTCGGTGACCCTGGTGCTGGACGAGTCAGGCAGCATGCTCGCCAATGCCGGCAACAACCGCATGCGCCTGGAGGTACTGCAGTACGCCGCCACCACCTTCGTCGACCAGCTCTATGACGACAATGGCGTGGCGATGGTCGCCTTTTCCGATGCCGCCCAGACCGTCCGTGACCTGGAGGTCGCCGGCGCGCTCACCTCGGGCGTGCGCAACGATGTGCGGCTGAAGATCAGCCAGCACGGCCCGCCCGACGCGTATCCCCACACCTGCATCGGCGCCGGCATCCAGCAGGCGACAAGTCTCATCGGGGCCTCGCCGATCGCAGGCGATTTCGACACCAATGCGATCGTCGTTTTCACCGACGGCATCGAGGATCGCACGCCGCGGATCGCCGACGTCCAGGACCTGATCACCGACCGGGTCTATGCCGTGGGCGTTGCCGACGCGGCCAATGTCCAGAACGACATCCTCCGCGCCATCGCCGACGACTCCGGCGGGTTCATGCTGGTCACCGGCGCCCTGGCACAGGACGATGAGTTCCTGCTGGAGAAATTCTTCATCCAGATCCTCGCCGGCGTCCTCAATCGCGACATCGTCCGCGACCCGGAAGGCTCGGTGGGCTTCGGCGAGATTGCGCGCGTGCCCTTCTCGATCACCCGCTCCGACATCGCCTTCGATGCCGTCGCCTTGACCCGGGCGCCGCAGTTCCTTGCCATTGCCTTGCAGGCCCCGGACGGAACCATTGTCGGCGTACCCCAGCTCCCGCCAGATACCTATCGGCCCGGCTCCGCCTCGCGCAGCCTGCGCGTGACGCTTCCGGTCCTGGTGGACGGCAAGGAACATTGGGAGGGCGAATGGCAACTGCTGCTGGCGCTGATGGGCCGGGGCGACGCCGCCAAACTGACGCACATGCCCGGCGCCATCTCGGCCCCGGGCCAGGCCCCGCGCCTGCCGTTCCATGCGTTGTTCCATGCGCGTTCCAACCTCAACATGCGCGCGAGGCTAAGCCAGACCGGCAGTGCGCCCGGTTCCACGCTGTACCTGCGCGCACGGCTTACGGAGTATGGGCGGCCGCTTGCCACCCACCCCACCATCAACGCGACCGTGACGCTCCCGGACCAGTCGACCACCGTGGTAGCGCTGCATGAGACCGACGTCGGGTTGTTCGAGGCGGCGGTGGTGGCCACGCAGAACGGCGCGCACCGCTTCCATCTGGTCGCCGAGGGCCATGCCTCACGCGGGGCACGATTCACGCGCGAGCAACTGCTCTCCGCGGTGATCGGCCGCGTCCCACAGCCGGGCGATCCGCGACCGGGCGACGGCGGTCCAGGCCGGGACGGTGATGGCGTGAAGGACTTCCTGTGCTGCCTGCTCAGCGAACGCGTGCTTACGGGCCGGTTTGCCGAATTTGCAAAGCGCATCGGCATCGACGTGGATCAGTTGCGACGTTGCGCAAAGCGCATGTGCCATCACCGCGACGAGAAGGAGCAGCCACCGATCCTCCGCTGAACTTGAATCGTGGGAACTACTTTGCCGCGCCGTCCACAAGCACCGCGTCCACCGGCGACTCGAACGCAATGAACAGCACGCATGGCACGTCGCCCGTGCAGTGCGCCTTGTGTGTCCGCTTGGCAGGGCCGTACGCATAAGTGCCCGGCTTGAGCGTGGTGGCCTGCTGCCCCTCGTACGCGACTTCCATCTCGCCCGAGAGCAACACCATCCGTTCCGCCGACGTATGCCAGTGGGCTGGAATCCGCGCGCCCGCAGGCACCCGGAACAGGAGGTCCGCGTTGTCCTTGGCGGGGTCACCATGGAGCACCGCAATCGCGCAACCCATGGGGAACCCCTCGGGACAGGGCGCCCATGTGAGACCTGCATCCTGGTGGGTGCGCGCCAAGGCCTGCTCAACTGGAGGCGATTGCGCGAGGACGGCCGCGCTGCCCAGCAGCATGCCGAGGAAGGCTACAACATAGGGGTGCTTGTGCATGACCCTCTCCTGGCTGGCAAAGCCCTTGGGGCGTTGCCCCTGATCCGGGTGACATTACCCGCACATCGGGCCGGCCGACTCGCCCATATGGGTGATGGAGCCTGCCGAGGCCGTTGGTGGGGATGGGGGCCCCTGACCGTGGGCGAGGGGTCGGTGAGGCCATTGCCAGGGGTCGGTAACCGTGACAGGGCCGATGGGCCTCAGGGCCAAACCTCATTAACGAGATCACCGATCTCCATTGGCTCGCTACGCCCCTCCAAGGCCTTGCGCCATGCGGAGGGATTGGGAAAACCGTGCGCGGAAGGCGCATCCCACAGCGTCGCATTCAGCGCAAACACCACCACGCCGTCGCGTGCCTCAAACGGTGGCACTGCCTGGATGGCTTGGGTCAGCCGCGCCGCGACGGCATCGGGAAGCGCCGGCTGGAAGTCCAGCCACGCCATCGAGCGTCTACCGGGACGCACGGCGAGCACCACGAAACCGCTGGTCGGGCTCGGCGCCTCACGGGCCATTGTTGCTTCCGCCGCCGCCTGCACCGCCTTGATGTAGCCACTCAATGAATCGATGGAAGGAACGCGTTCCTGCAGCACGAAATCCGGTTGCAGCAGCACGATGCCCTGCGTCTGGTAGGGCGTGGCGGCCAATACTGGGAACACGGAAAACACCATCAGCAGCACGGCTAGCCATCGCACGCTTACACCTTTCTTTGTCGCAGCCATCACGCCACCATCCAAGGCACCCGGTAAAACAGCAGCGGCGACAATAGCAAAGGGCGCGCCTACCGCACGACAAACGAAGTCCGCAGCGGCACCTCGACGGCACGCAGCCGGTCCTTGACCGTGACCATCACGACCCAGGTACCGCGCGGGTCTGCGGGCTCGGCAATGAACTTCAACCACGCCGTGGTCAGGAAAACGCCCTTCGGATCGCCTTTCAGCTCCGCCTTGAAGCAAGGCATGTCCAGCTCACGGATCGAGTAGGACCCGTCCGGCCGCTGCACGATGAAGTCGCAGGCAACATCGGTCATGCCGGACGCGGGGTCGACCTGCGGATTGCCCAGGAACGTGAGGATGAAGAGCTCCCCGCCGGGGCCGACTTCCTTGGCTTCGGAAAAGTGCGGCGTGTGCTCGCGCGGCGTCTCCCATTTCTCCATCCAGTCCTGGTCTGGGGTGACGAGAAGCATGGCGCTGAATCCCTCAATCGACTTGACCGACTCGCTTTCCGCGATCGGCTTGCCGTCCATGTTTCTCCAACCGTCCTGGGCAAACGCCACCAAGGGCGTCAATAACAGCGCAAGCAGTACTGCGCGAAAACGCATCATGGCCAATCAACACCTCCCCCAGGGAACAGACATCAAGAGAACGGCGCCGGACCGAAAGTCGCACGCCCCAAGTACCAAGCTCACTTCGACGTCGACGACTTCGCCTTGGCCCACCGCAGCTGCTCGATATACCGCAGCTCGTTATTCGCCAAGTCGTTGCCGGGCTCCAGCTTCAACGAGTCGTTGAAGGCCTGCTCCGCTTCGTCCAGGCGATCCAGTTCGATCAGCGCAAAGCCGATGCCGCGCAGGATCAGCGGCTTGAGGTACGCGGAGCTGGGGTACTTCTCCGCCAGCGCCATGGCCTCCTGGTAGATCAGCAGCGACTTGGCACGATCGCCCAGCTTGCCGACCAGGTAGGCGCGCTCGGCCAGCGGCTCGGCCCAGTGCGGCGAGAGCGCCTGCGCGCGGTCCAGGTAAGCAAAGGCGGCGTCCGCATCGTTGGCGCCCACCGCGAGGAACGCGGCGGCCTTGTACGCCGCCGGGCACGCCTGGTCGACAAAGATGGTGGTCACGCCCGGCTCGGCGTCGCGGTACTCCTTGGCCTCGGCGTCGTTGTTGACGCTGTACACGCGCAACTGATCAGTGTTCTTCTGCTGGTCACAGAATGCCAGCGGCGCCTGCAACGCCGCCCATGCAGCGCGGGTGTCACCCTTCTGCGCAGCGAGCATGGAACGCGTGACCTCGGCACGGTACTGCTCGCCGATGTAGGCGTCCGCCGGGCCACGCAGCATGTGGCTCGCCACTCCCTCAATCTTGTCGGCCCAACAGGACGCCGCCGGCAACCACAGCGCGAAGCACAAGGTCAGTTGGCGCATGGGCCCTCCGACGTGGCGCATCGCAACCATGCCGGCAGCTCGGGTTCGGGCGCGGACGGCGTGAGCACCACCGGCACGCGGACCCGCCCGCCGCGCCCCGGCGGCAGCTGGGCCACGTTGGGGTCGATGACCCAGGTAAGGGCGCTGTCCCGGGCCGCCCGGTCGATGTCCCGGTTGCGCGAACTGCGCTCGAAGATCGCGTCGCGGACCTCACCGCACGGGTTCAGCACCAGGATCAGCACGGCGGTGCCGGACACGTTGGCGCCGATCAGGTGCTCCGGGTAGGCGATGTGCTGCTGCGGCGGCTTGGGCGTGCAGGCCTCCTGCTCGATCGCGCTCCACTTGGCCTCCCACGGGCGACTCGGGGGCTCGGGCGGCGGTGGCGGCGGCGGTACCGCGCCGTCACCTGCGAGCAGGGCAAGGCCAATGAGTGCGGAAAGCATCCTTACGTTCTCCAGAGCGGTCCAAGGTCAGATCCCCCTCCACCCCGCGACGCGGCGGCGGGTGCGCCACAGCCTAACGCCCGTCGTGCGCCGGCGTCAGGTGGGTCAGCATGCAGCGCCACTGCCCATCCACCCGGCGGTAGATGTCGGTGATGTATTCGTCGGCCGCCATGGGCTGGCCCTTGAAGGTGCCGGTGTTCTGGCCGCGACCGGTGATCCACGCCACGTCGCCGATCACGCACGCATGCGTGGCCACCTTGGTCATGGTGGCGTGGGTCAGCATGCCCGAGCCGATGACGCCCAGGACGCGGGCGCCCGGGATGGGACCGGCCTCGGGCGTCACCAGGATCCAGTCGTCGGTGACGCAGCGGGCGATCTACTCGACGTCATTGGGGACCATGGCCTGGTTGAAGGCGTCCTCGAGCTCAACCAGGAACGCGGGAATCTCGGCTTGCAGCAGCGTGTGCATGGCGAACCCGATCGGCGCAGTGGACGGACAGCATAGGCGGTTGGGGGGGATGGGGTCGGTGACTGGGTCGTACCCAGTCGGCGACTGAGTCGTAACCGGTTGGGGACTGCGTTGCACCCAGTCGGGGACTGCCTTGCACCCAGTCGGCGACTGCCTCATACCCGGTCGGCGACTGCCTCATACCCGGTCGGCGACTGCCTCGCACCCAGTCCAAGACTGCCTGGCACCCGGTCGGGGACTGCCTCGACCCGGTTGGCCACTGCCTCGGACCCAGTTCCCCACTGCCTCGTACCTGGTCGGCCACTGCCTCGATGGGGTCTGGGACTCCTCCAATCGTGAATCTCGCCACCGAACAACTGACGCGGCTTCGCCAAGTCCAGGGTCGGTCACGGGGTTCACCATGACCGCGTCGCGGGGATGGCAGCGTCTCGACCGATGGATACGGGCGCAATCTAAGTCAAGCGCTAGAGCTTTGCCGCCACATACTTGTCTGTTGCGGCAACCAGATCACAGATGAACCGAATGTGCTTGCGAAGATCCTCGCGAGTTACTGCGTGGGCGTCAGGTTGACCAGCCCGTGGCCGCAACGAACGATGGGCGATATCTCCTCGCTTCTTGGCAAGACGATTCAGCTCAGCACGCGCTCTGGCAGGATCGTAGTTGTTCCAGACCCAACCCTCGGTTACATCAATCTCCAGGAACTTCTCGAAGATGGCGCGGACGCGGTCAGTACTTGGGGTGTGGAAGTACTTAAGATCGTTCTGCAAGGACGAGATGTAGAACTCCGCTAGGCGGCCGCCATTGCCCGTCCCACCAGAAACCGCTCCCGCCGCCTCAACAATTCGATCCTCGATGTAGGTCTCAAGGGCGGCCAATGCCATTACCAAGCTGGCGCGCTTAAGGACCTCTGCGCTAGGTGGTGGAGGCTGCTGGTTGAGGGAGTCGAAGTGACTGAGTAGGTCGTTGGCGTCCTGAATGGCGAACTCGAACGCTTGGAATGCCTGTGATGTCATAGCTCAGTTTCGACGCCTGAATTAACCCGATCCGCGAAGCGGCCTCGGCTTGAAGGAGTTGTTAGCTGGCAGCCGCAAGCCTGGACTTGTCAATCAAGTAATTGACGAAGGCAGTACAGGCCACGAGCATGAACTTAGAATCTACAAAAGTGATTGACGTTTCTTCAAGCATTGCGTGCCTGATGCCGCCGGAGTCAGACGTATATCCATAAAGCTTTGAAAGTGCTGACTTGAGCGCGGGATGTATCAGGCCTTTATCTTCTAGAGGTTTCAGCGCCTGCCCCAAGGTGGCGGATGGGGCGCCAGTGATTTGTTGGCAGACCGCCTCGACGGCACTGATCGATTCTTTAATTGAGTTTCTATGATCCGGAGCTGCCCGATCCGAGAGCTTTTCGAGCGCAGACCTAAAGTGGGCACGAGCGCCGGCATTGAGAGCGCTATTTCCAATAGCAGACTCGATGCTAGAGATCTCGTCTTCAGATGTTATTGGAGCGATCTGGCCGTTGATTAGGCGGTAACCAGAAATATGCTCCTCGAGAACTCGATTGCTCATGCGCACCAGAGCTTTGCTCATGTTCTCGGGCGCATATGACACACAAAATTCAATCATGTCATAGCACTCATTCCATGGACTGGAAAAGTAGTGGGGTTCTACCCCGAAATCACGGACG
>NZ_AVPU01000063.1 GCF_000768355.1 Lysobacter daejeonensis GH1-9 | reverse complement strand
GGCCAGATCGCGCGCCACCAGCCCCGCCAACGCGCCGACCTCGGCCTGCGCCAGCCGGTCACGGGCGACCGGCGCATCGCCGCGCAGTTCCAGCGCGAGCGCGCCCAGCACGTGCAGGGCCGGGGCGGGGGACGGAGCAGGCTGCGAGGCAACGGACATGGGCTTCCTGGGGAACAATACGGGGGCGTTTGGAAAGGCGCCAAGGCGGCGCTACACTGCGGTCATTATGCCCGTCCGGCCTGACCGCCCCGTTGCAGTCACGCCGGCGATGCCCGGTCCGATGGCCTCCGGCCGCCGCCTTCCGCCCGTTCCCACGGCCGTGCAGGGCGACGACGACGGCTCCGGTACGGGCCTGCTTCCCCACCGCCCCACCAGCCCGAGGTAATGCCCGATGCGTCCAGTCCGTCCCGTCGCCGTGTTGGGTGGCGTCCGCATTCCGTTCTGCCGCCAGAACACCGCCTACGCGGATGTCGGCAACCTTGGCATGTCGGTACGCACGCTCGGCGCCCTGGTCGAGAAGTTCGGCCTGCACGGCCAGCAGCTGGGCGAAGTGGCGATGGGTGCGGTGATCAAGCACTCCAGCGACTGGAACCTCGGCCGTGAGGCCGCACTCTCGTCCGGCCTGTCGCCGCTGACCCCCGGCATCACCCTGCAGCGCGCCTGCGGCACCTCCCTGGACACCATTGTCCACATCGCCAACAAGATCGCCGTAGGCCAGATCGAGGCCGGCATCGGCGGCGGCTCCGACACCACCTCCGACGTGCCGATCGTGTACGGGCAGAAGCTGCGTCGCCGCCTGCTCGCCGCCGCCGCGGCCAAGACGCCGAAGGACAAGCTGGCCGCCTTCAAGGGCTTCAAGCTGGCCGACCTCAAGCCCGATTTCCCCGGCGTCGCCGAGCCGCGCACCGGCAAGTCGATGGGCGAGCACTGCGAGGACATGGCCAAGGAATGGAACATCGCCCGCGACTCGCAGGACGAATGGGCGCTGTCCTCGCACAAGAAGCTGGCCGCCGCCTACGAGCGCGGCTTCTTCGACGACCTGGTGGTGAGCTTCCGCGGCGTCTCGCGCGACAACATCCTGCGCGCTGACACCACGCTGGAAAAGCTGGCTTCGCTGAAGCCAGCGTTCGACAAGACGTCAGGTCGCGGCACGCTGACCGCCGGCAACTCCACCCCGCTGACCGATGGCGCCTCCGCATGCCTGCTGGCCAGCGACGAGTGGGCAGCCGCGCATGGGCATGAAGTGCTGTGCCACCTGCGCGACGCACACGTGGCCGCGGTCGACTTCGTGCATGGCGAAGGCCTGTTGATGGCGCCGACCGTGGCCGTCGCCGAGATGCTGGCGCGCAACAACCTCACCCTGCAGGACTTCGACTTCTACGAGATCCACGAGGCGTTCGCCGCGCAGGTGCTGTGCACGTTGCGTGCGTGGGAGAGCGAGGAGTACTGCCGCACGCGCCTTGGCCTGTCGGCGGCGATGGGCCGCATCGATCCGGCGAAGATCAATCCGAACGGTTCGTCGCTGGCGGCGGGCCATCCGTTCGCTGCCACCGGCGCGCGCATCGTCGCGGCGGCGGCCAAGGAACTGAAGCAGCGCGGCGGCGGCCGTTGCCTGGTCTCGATCTGCACTGCCGGCGGCATGGGCGTGGTGGCGATTCTCGAACGCTGATGTTGTGTGGGGCGGGAGCATGATGCCCCCGCAAGTCGCGGCCCGTTATCCGCTTTGTTGCGGGGGCATCATGCTCCCGCTCCAGATGTGGTCGGAGTTTTGTGGCGCCCGGTTTGCCGGCTGCTCTTGCTTTCTTCTCTACAGAACCATGACGGCGTGTCCCGGCAGGGCACATGGGCGTCGCAACCAAGCGGATAACGGCCCGCGACTTGCGGCGCCCATGTGTCCTGCCCCCGTCACGCCCCCGGTCACGTCCCCCGCAACCGCGGCACACCATGCGCGTCGCGTTCCTCGATGGCCGCTTCGTCGCCGATGCGCTGGCGAATGTCGCGCCCCGGCAATTCGGCCAACGCCTCGCCGCGCGAGGCAGCCAGTGCGTTGGCGTAGGCGATGCGAGCACGCACGTCGTCCCGCGCCTGGGTGAAGCCATGGCCCAGTTCTTCCCACGCCTCGGTGCCGGCGCCCTGGGCGATGGCGCGGTGCAGGGCGTCCTCGGCGCGGGTCCATTGGCCCAACCCCCGCTGCAGTCGGGCCACGGCCAGCAGCGCGCCGGGGCTGGCCGGATGCGCTTGCAGCCAATGTTCGGCATTGGCCAGCCGGTGCTCGACGCGGCCGATCGGCAAGCGTCCGTACAGCGCCGCCAGCGACTCGTCCCAGCGGGCATCCAGGGCCTGTTCGATGGCCTTGGCAGCAGCTTCGTCCCAGCGCAGGGCGGCGGCGCGCTCGGCGTAGGCGGTCACCGCCGCCGGGTCGCTGCGCAACGCGGCGGGCAGGGCATCCCAGCGGTCGGCGAGGACGTTGGCGTCGGCCGCTTCGCGCAGGCCCCCCGTGGCCCACTCGGCTTCACGGCGGGTCAGTTCGCTGGGCGACAGCGCTTGCTGCTGGCGCAGTGCGCCGAGCAGTCCATAGGCTTCACCGGCGCGGCCCACATCGGCCAATGCCTGCGCACGCAGCGCCAGTCCGCGCGGTGGCAGCGGCTGGGCGCGGGGTGAATCCAGGGACGCCAGCGCATCGGCTGCGCGGCCGTCGCCCAAGGCCAGTTCGGCGCTCAGCACTGCGGCACTGGCGGGGTGGCCAGCGGCCAGATCATCCAGATGGGCGGCCATCGCGGCCGC
>NZ_AVPU01000069.1 GCF_000768355.1 Lysobacter daejeonensis GH1-9 | reverse complement strand
GCCGCACGCGCCGCGGCCGCGTGTGCCAGCACGGCCTGATCCGGATCCTGGGCGGCGTGGGCCAGGGCTTTCTCCGCGCGGGTCCAGTGGCCCTGCAGCACGCCGTCGACGCCTTCGGCCAGGCGCTGGCGCAGCAGGCGTTCGCGGCGCCGGCGCACGGCGGCGAACGGCAAGCTCGCCAGTGTCCACAGCAGCCACAGCGCGGCCAAGGTCGCGAGGCCAATCACCAGCGCAATCGCCAAGGTGGTGCTGTAGTCGGTGCCGCGGTAGCGGACCAGTACGTAGCCCGGGTCCTGCACCAGCACTTGGGCGACCAACGCGCCGGCCAGCGCCAACACGAGCCAGAACAGCAGGTTGCGGAACAGGGCCATTGGATCTCCGGATCAAGGCGCGGCGCGCAACTGCCGCAGTTGCTGCAGTGTGCTGCCCAGCGTCGGAAGCGGGAGTGAAAGCGGCAATGCGGCCAGCGTCTGCAGGCGGTCGCGCTGCTGGCGCAGCGCCGGCGATTCCGGCCACAGCCGGGTCAGCCACAGGTCGGCGCGGCCGATGGCCTGGCGGAACCCGTCCACGTCGCGGCGCTCGGCGGCGGCACGCGCCAGCGACAGTTCGATCTGCAAGCCCAGTTCCGCCTGGCGGCGGTCGCTGCCGTGCATGGCAATGGCGCGGTCGGTGGGCTGCACCTGCACCAGCCCGCCGAAGGCGCGTCGCCACCATGGGGCGTTGGCCGGCACCGTGTCCATGGCGGCCGGCGGCGGCTGCATGCGCAGCTGCTGCGCGAACGCATCAAGGCGGGCGAGGGCGGCGGCGCGCGGCTCGGTGCCCAGCGCGTCCAACGCGGCGCGCTCCTGCACCAGCACCTGGCGCAGGCTGAGGTAGGACGGATCGTCCACGCCTTCCAGCACACCGCTGGCCAGCGCGTAGGCACGACGTGCGCCGTCCAGGTCACCGGCGATCAGCAGGCGCTGTTCGCCCAGCATCAGCAACAGTTCGGTCTCGTCCAGCCGCAGCGCCTGCGCGCCGTGGCGATCGGGGTCGGCAAGGCGCGCGAGGCTGGCTTCGAGCAAGGCCGCGCGCTGGCCGATGCCCAGCAGCTCGTCGCGCAGCACGCGGTTGGTCGCATCGGCCTGCTGCAGGCGCTGCAACTGGGCGCGCTGGTCGCGCCGTAGCGCGTCCACGCGGCCGGTGAGTGCATCCAGCCGCTCCACGGTGCCGCTGGCGACCGCGTGTTCATGCGCCGATTGCGCGCGCCACCAGATCCAACCGCGCCAGCCCAGCACCGCGGCCAGGGCCAGCAACACCATCCACACCCAGACGTGGGAGCGGCTAGAGGCAGGGGCGGGGACGGGCGAAGGCGTGGACACGGCGGCAGGGTCGCACGGAGAGGTGCCCGTCATGCTACCGGATGGCCCGCCGCCTGCCCCGCGGCGGCGACCAGCTGGGCAGGGCGGGGGCCCTCCGCGCGGCTGACCTGGGTGAAACCGTGGTCGCGGGCGATGGCCGCCAGCCGATCGCTGGCCGCCACGACCGGACACGCCCGCAGCCGTGCGAGGACGTCCGCCGGCCATGCATCCAACAGGTGGGCCAGCGCCTCGCCGCTGCTCAACGCGATTACCGCCGGTGCCGTCAGCGCACGCAGGGACTGCAACGCGCGTGGATCCGGCGGCAGTGGTACGCGCTCGTACACGTCGGCACGCAGGATCGTCGCGCCACGCGCTTCCAGGGCCGGCGCCAGCTCCCCGCGGCCGCCGGGGGCGGTGATCAGGGCGATGGACTCGCCGGCCACCGCGGTCAGTCCGGGCAGGTCGAGCAGGCCTTCGGTGTCCATCCGCAGGGGTGCGGTGACCTCGGCCACGCCGGCACGCCGCAGCGCGG
>NZ_AVPU01000056.1 GCF_000768355.1 Lysobacter daejeonensis GH1-9 | reverse complement strand
GGCGGTGAGGGTGGCGCCGCACAGGCTTCGGCTGAAGGCGGTGCCGCGCAGGGCCAGGCCCAGAGTGGCCAGAACCAGGGCCAGGGCGGCCAGCGCAACGACCGCGACTTCGACGGGCGTGGCAACCGCCGCGACCGCTTCCGCAACCGCCGCGATCGCCAGCGAGACCGCCAGCGCGACGGCGGCATGCCGGACGACGGCGGCGGCAGCGACACCTTCGTGGCCCGGCCCCATCCGCAGGTGCCGGAAGGCTTCCCGGCGTACTCGCTGGGCGACCTCAAGCGCATGCCCACGCCCAAGCTGCTGGAAATCGCCGAGCAGCTGCAGATCACCGACGGCGTGGCCCGCGCGCGCAAGCAGGACGTGATCTTCGCCCTGCTGAAGGTGCTGACCCGCCATGGCGAAGGCGTCGCCGCCGACGGCGTGCTGGAGATCCTGCCGGACGGCTTCGGCTTCCTGCGCGCGGCCGAGGCCAGCTACCTGGCCGGCCCGGATGACACCTACATCAGCCCCAGCCAGATCCGCCGCTTCAACCTGCGCACCGGCGACCACCTCTCCGGTCGCATCCGCTGGCCGAAGGACGGCGAACGCTACTTCGCGCTCAACATCGTCGACACCATCAACGGTGAGCCGCTGGAGGCGTCGAAGAACAAGACCCTGTTCGAGAACCTCACCCCGCTGTTCCCGCGCAAGAAGTTCCGCCTGGAACGCGGCGACGGCAGCACCGAGGACATCACCGGCCGCATCCTCGACCTGATGGCGCCGCAGGGCAAGGGCCAGCGCGCGCTGATCGTGTCGCCGCCCAAGGCCGGCAAGACCATGCTGATGCAGCAGGTCGCCACCGCCATCACCAGCAACCACCCGGACGTGCACCTGATCGTGCTGCTGGTGGACGAGCGCCCGGAAGAAGTGACCGAAATGCAGCGCACCGTGCGCGGCGAAGTGGTCTCGTCGACCTTCGACGAACCCGCCGGGCGCCACGTGCAGGTCGCCGAAATGGTGATCGAGCGTGCCAAGCGTCTGGTCGAGCACAAGAAGGACGTGGTGATCCTGCTCGACTCGATCACCCGCCTGGCCCGCGCGTACAACAACGTCGTGCCCTCGTCGGGCAAGGTGCTGACCGGCGGTGTGGACGCCAACGCGCTGCACCGCCCGAAGCGCTTCTTCGGCGCGGCACGTAACGTCGAGGAAGGCGGCTCGCTGACCATCATTGCCACCGCGCTGATCGACACCGGCAGCAAGATGGACGAGGTGATCTACGAAGAGTTCAAGGGCACCGGCAACAGCGAAGTGCACCTGAACCGCCGCATCGCCGAGAAGCGCGTGTACCCGGCCATCGACATCAACCGCAGCGGCACCCGCCGCGAGGACCTGCTGATCGAACCGGAGCTGCTGCAGAAGATCTGGATCCTGCGCAAGCTGCTGCACGGCATGGACGAGATCGGTGCAATGGAATTCCTGCTGGACAAGATGAAGACCACCAAGTCCAACGACGAGTTCTTCAGTTCTATGAAGCGCTGAGTCGGAAGGCTCCCACGCCCCGCAATGCGGGGCTGCGGAAACGAAGACGCCCCGCACTGCGGGGCGTCTTCGTTTCGGCTCTCCGGCGACGTAGCCGACCTGAGCCGGCGCGCGTTCAACCGTTGCCGAGCGGCGACAGCAAGCGCAAGCCAGGCTGCGTCCCCAGCGGCTGCAGGCTGTTGGCGGCTACCAGGTCCGGAGAGCCGGCATGCACGCCCAACAGCCACGGCACGGGCTGGCGCGGGCCCGGAACGTAGGCCACCCATTGCCCGTAGGACTTGTCGATCAAAACCCCGCCGTCGATCTGGTAAGCATACGGAATGCGCACCGCCATCGATTGGCCGAGCTGTTCGCCGGCCGTGGGCATGGTGAAGGTGGAGGCACGCGCCGCCTTCAGCGATGCATTGGCGAACGACTCGCGCCAGGACGCCATCTTGCTCTCGTTGGCGACGCCCGCCAGGTTGATCTGCTCGACGGCGGCCTCTTCCACCAAACCGTTGGCGCCGACCTTCACCACGACATAGGCCATGGCCGATACCCCGTCACGCAACGGGCGATCGGGAAATGCCGGGCGCACCAAGTTCTTCCCGGTGATCGCCACCGCGCCTGGCTCCGGCATGCCGGGAAAATCCGCATCCGTCACCATGGCCTGGAAGTTGCCATCGTCGCGCTTGCGCGCGACCAACCGCGCGGACATCCGCGAGCGCGCCGGCACGGCCCGGCCATCGCGGATCACCGGCTCGAAGCGCCAGTGCGCCACGCTGCCCCGGAGCACCTGCAATGCGCCGGGGTCGACCTTATCCGGTTGGTCCAACTGGTAGTCCACCACCTGGCCGCTGGCGTCGATCTCGATCGTGCCGGTGAGCACCATGCTCGCCTCGATCTGCTTGCGTACCGAGACGATGCCGCCGGCGATTGCCGGTGCCAGCACCAGGCCCAATGTCAACGCCACTCCCAACCTCATGAACATTCCGCGACTCCTTTTGCGTGTCATGTGACCTGTAACGACGATGCTAGCAGCACTGCGAGGCCAAGGTGGGTGAGGCGAAGCGGCAATCCCCTGCGCCACCGAACGCCCTTGCCGCCTGACGTCACCGTGTGTGGCGATGCTGCCGGCAACCCTCGGCGCCAACAAGGAAGGAGCCCACCCGTTTGCGCCGGCCTCGCGATGGACGGCGCCACCTCCACCCGCGCCGCATGCCCCCCATTCATGCATTGCCTCCACGACGGCGACCGTTACCATGGCCCACATCCCGGCGCGTGAGCGCCCAAGGAGCGCACATGCACGGCGGCGGTCTCGAACTCGCACTGGTCTTCCTGCTGGCCGCGGTGATCGCGGTGCCGGCCTTCCGCCGTTTCGGGCTGGGGGCGGTGCTGGGCTACCTGGTGGCGGGCGTGGCGCTGGGCCCCAATGGCCTGCGCTTCGTGCGCGACGCGGAACCGGTGCTGGGAGCGGCCGAGATCGGGGTGGTGATGATGCTGTTCGTCATCGGCCTGGAGCTCTCGCCCTCGCGACTGAAGGTGATGCGCCGGCCGGTGTTCGGCAGTGGCGGCGCGCAGGTGGCGCTGACCGGGTTGGCGCTGGGCGCGGCGGCAATGGCGCTGGGCCTGGGCTGGAAGGCCGCACTGGTGGTGGGCGTAGGCCTGGCACTGTCGTCCACGGCGGTGGGTCTACAGCTGCTGTCCGAACGCAAGGCGCTCAACACCGACCACGGCCGACTGGGCTTCGCGATCCTGCTGTTCCAGGACATCGCCGCGATTCCGCTGCTGGCTGCGATCCCGCTGCTGGGCCGCGCCGCGGCCGTCGAGGGCGGTCTGGGCTGGGAAGAACTGATCAAGGCGCTGGGCGCGATCGCGCTGTTGGCGCTGGGCGGCCGCTGGGCGCTACGCCACCTGTTCCGCGTGGTGGCGCGCGCGCAGATGCCCGAGGTGTTCACCGGCGCGGCATTGCTCACCGTGCTGGGCGCGGCGTGGCTGATGCAGGAGGCGGGCCTGTCCGCCGGCCTGGGCGCCTTCCTGGCCGGCGTACTGCTGGCCGACTCGGAATTCCGCCACGAGCTGGAATCGCAGATCAATCCGTTCAAGGGCCTGCTGCTGGGCCTGTTCTTCATGGCGGTGGGCATGTCCATCGACCTGGGGCGGGTGATGGCCGAGCCTGGCCAGGTGCTGGGCCTGGTCGCGGGCCTGATGGCGGTGAAGTTCGTGCTGCTGCTGCTGGTCGGGCGCCTGCCCGGCGGCCTTGACCGGCGCGAAGCGCTGCAACTGGCGGCGGTGCTGGCACTGGGCGGCGAGTTCGCGTTCGTGGTGTTCTCCGAAGCGGTGAAGGCCGGACTGCTGGCCGAAGCGCTGCGCGACCGACTGGTGGCGGTGGTGGGTGTGTCGATGGCGTTGACGCCGGTGCTGGTGATGGCGGTGACGCGGCTGCTGGCCGCCCACGCGCCCGCCCCGCCCAAGCGCGCCTTCGACGCCATCCCCGACGGCCACCCGCAGGTGCTGATCGCCGGCTTCGGCCGCTTCGGCCAGATCATCGCCCGCCTGTTGGTGGCGCAACGCGTGCCGTTCATCGCCATCGAGCACAGTGCCGACCAGGTCGACTTCGTGCGCCGGTTCGGCAACATCATCTATTACGGCGATCCGGCCAACCCCGAGTTGCTGCGCTCGGCCGGCGCGGCGCACGTCAAGGCGTTCGTCATCGCCATCGACGAAACCGAGGGCAGCCTGCACACGGTGCGCACCATCCGCCGCCTGTATCCGGACGCGAAGGTGTTCGCGCGCGCCCGCGACCGTCGCCATGCGTGGGAGCTGATGGACCTGGGCGCGCACGCGGTGCGCGAGATGTTCCACTCCAGCCTGCGCCTGGGCGAGGAGGTGCTGATGGCGCTGGGCGTGCCGGCGGGCGTGGCGCAACAGCATGCGCGGCGCTTCCGCGAACACGACGAACGCGTCCTGCTGGCGCAGTACCAGGTGCACGACGACGAAGCCGCGCTGCTGCAGACCTCCGCCGATGCCCGCAAGGAGCTGGAAGAGCTGTTCAACGCCGACCAGGGCGAGGGCGTGCTGGGCGGCATGGCGGTGGAGCGCCGACGCTCCACCGATTGAGCGGGCCGACAGGGCAATGCGCATGTCGGCTCGTTCGACAGCATCCATCGCGATGAACGCTCCCGGTGGGCGGCGGGACCGCCCCGCCATCCGTGGCCTAGCGTTGCTCGCGCAGGAAGCGCGCCATCGACACGTCACCGCTGCGCGGGCGCGAATCCAGCTCGGCCGCGATGTCGACGAAGCCGCGCATCACCGCGATCTCGCGCGGGGTGCGGTTCAGGCCGTCGCGCAGGTCGGCATCGGCACCGGCGCGCTGCAGCCATTGCACCACGCCCAGCAGGCCGTGCAGTGCGGACAGGTGCAACGGGCCGAAGCCGCGCGGATCCTGCGCGTCCAGGCGGGCGTCGTGGTCGAGCAGTTGTTCCAGGCCGGCGATGAGCACGTCCTCGTCGGCGGCGCTGCCCGGCTCGGCACGCGCGCCCAGCAGCAGCAGCAGCGGCGTGGCGCCAGCCGCGGGCTGGTTGATGCCCGCCTCGGCGCCGGCAAGCAGCAGGGTGTCGAACAAGGCGACCACGCGGCTGCGTTCGCGCGCGGTGAAGGCGTACATGGCGGCGCAGTGCAGCGGCGTGCGCCCCTGCGCGTCGATGGCGTGCACGTCGGCACGCGCGGCCAGCAACCGCGCGGCCATCTCCGGCAGGCCCAGCGCGCACGCGACCATGAGCACCGTGAGCTCGCCGGGCAGGCGCTGCTCGACCGGCGCACCGGCCGCGATCAGCCGGTCGACAAGTTCGACGTGGCGCATGCTGACCGCCGCGGACAGCGGCGTGGCGCCTGAGCGGGCGCCCAGCCTG
>NZ_AVPU01000060.1 GCF_000768355.1 Lysobacter daejeonensis GH1-9 | reverse complement strand
ATGAGGCGGCCCTGGCCACCGGCGGGCTGACCCTGGCTGTGATCGGCACCGGCCCGGACGTGCCCTACCCGCGCAGCCATGCCGGCCTGCACGCGCGCATCGCCGAGCACGGTGCGGTGGTCAGCGAGCACCCGCCCGGCACCGGGCCGCAGCGCCAGCACTTCCCCAGCCGCAACCGCATCCTCGCCGGGCTGACCCTGGCTACGCTGGTGATCGAGGCCGCCGAACGCTCCGGCGCGCTGATCACCGCCCGCCAGGCCAGCGAGGCCGGCCGCGAGGTGTTCGCCGTGCCGGGCTCGATCCACAACCCGCTGGCGCGCGGCTGCCACCGCCTGATCCGCGAGGGCGCCGGGCTGGTGGAAAGCGCCAACGAGGTCATCGCCGCCCTCGCCCCGCTGGCCGCCGAACTGGCCGACGACTTGCGCACCCGGCTGGCCGCCCCCACTTCAGCCGGCCACGGGGTTGTCACAACCACCGGGCAGCCTCGTGAACGGGACTCAACCCCTGTTCAGCGCGGAGGCCCCGCCGACGACCCCGACTACCAGAACTTGTGGCAGGCCCTCGGCCATGACCCAACCGGTATGGATCAACTGGTGGCGCGAACCGGATTGACGGCCGCGCAACTGTCCTCCATGCTGCTGCTCATGGAGCTTGAGGGCCGGGTGTCGTCGAAACACGGCCGGTACCACCGCAACCGCTGACCACCGTGCTTTTCCGCAGGGATCCGTCCGGTGGCAGTCCGCAACTCCAGCCCACCGCGCCGGTCCCGGCGCAGGCCGAGGGGAAATGAAAGAGAGCATCCTGGACGTCCTGCTGTACCTGTTCGAGCACTACTTCACCGACGATGCGGATCTCGTCCGCGACCGTGATTCGCTCCAGAGCGGCCCGCTGTTCGATGAACTGGGGCAGGCCGGCTTCAGTCCCGCCGAGATCAACAAGGCCTTCGAGTGGCTCGATGCCCTGGCGCAGCAGCGCCCGGCGCCGGAGCCGCGTCGCGCCGACGGGCCCACGCGCGTGTTCCACGGCCCGGAGCTGGACAAGCTGGACGTGGAGTGCCGCGGCTTCCTGCTGTTCCTGGAGCAGCACGGCGTGCTCGACGCCGGCCAGCGCGAGCTGGTGCTGGACCGCGCCATGGCCCTGGACCAGGACGAGCTGGACCTGGACGACCTGAAGTGGGTGGTGCTGATGGTGCTGTTCAACCAGCCCGGCAGCGAGGCCGCCTACGCCTGGATGGAGACCCAGATCTTCGCCGACGAACCCGAGCCGGTTCACTGAGGCTGTCCGCCGTCACATCGTGATCACGTAAAAGCCGCTGTGATCCACGGCGGCTTGACAGCCGGCTCCGGCGCGTGATTCCACTATATATAAGGAAACACCCCACGCCCGCGGCCAGACCCCGCGGGCGTCGCTACTTCAGCGGTTGCCACGGACAGGCCGGCGGCGACCCCCCATGCGGGCTCCCCCGGGCCCGCGGAGACGTTCCATGGCCAAGAACCTCCTGATCGTCGAGTCGCCCGCCAAGGCGAAGACGATCAACAAGTACCTCGGCAAGGACTTCACGGTCCTTGCCTCCTATGGCCACGTCCGCGACCTGATCCCCAAGGAAGGCGCGGTCGACCCGGAAAAGGATTTCGCGATGACCTACGAGGTCATCGAAAAGAACGAAAAGCACGTCGACGCCATCGCCAAGGCGGCCAAGCAGGCCGACCACCTGTTCCTGGCGACCGACCCGGATCGCGAGGGCGAGGCGATCAGCTGGCACATCGCGGAGATCCTGAAGGAGCGCGGCCTGCTGAAGGACAAGTCGCTGCAGCGGGTGGTTTTCACCGAGATCACGCCGCGCGCGATCAAGGAAGCGATGACCCATCCGCGCGCCATTGCCGGCGACCTGGTGGACGCGCAGCAGGCGCGCCGCGCGCTGGACTACCTGGTTGGCTTCAACCTGTCGCCGGTGCTGTGGCGCAAGATCAAGGCGGGCCTGTCCGCCGGCCGCGTGCAGTCGCCCGCGCTGCGCATGATCGTGGAGCGCGAGGAAGAGATCGAGGCGTTCAAGGCGCGCGAGTACTGGACCATCGAGGCCGAGTGCGCGCACCCGAAGCAGGCGTTCACCGCCAAGCTCACCAAGCTGGATGGCAAGAAGTTCGCCGCCGACACCGGCAAGCTGGAGTTCACCCTGACCGACGGCGACAGCGCCGAGGCCGCGCGCCAGCGCATCGCCAAGGCCGCAAGCGGCATGCTGCAGGTGACCGACGTCACCAGCAAGGAGCGCAAGCGCCGCCCCGCCGCACCGTTCACCACCTCCACGCTGCAGCAGGAGGCCGCGCGCAAGCTGGGCTTCACCACGCGGCGCACCATGCAGGTGGCGCAGAAGCTGTACGAAGGCGTGGCGCTGGGCGACGAAGGCACCGTCGGCCTGATCAGCTACATGCGTACCGACTCGGTCAACCTGTCGGCCGAGGCCGTGGCGGAGATCCGCGACGTCATCGCGCGCGATTACGGCACCCGCGCCCTGCCCGACCAGCCCAACGTGTACAAGACCAAGTCGGCCAACGCGCAGGAAGCGCACGAGGCGGTGCGTCCGACCTCCGCGCTGCGCACGCCGACGCAGGTGGCGCGTTACCTCAGCGACGAAGAGCGCAAGCTGTACGAACTGATCTGGAAGCGCGCCGTGGCGTGCCAGATGGTGCCGGCCACGCTCAACACGGTGTCGGTGGACCTGGCCGCGGGCAGCGAGCACAGCTTCCGCGTGTCGGGCACCACCGTGGTCGACCCGGGCTTCCTGGCCGTGTACGAGGAAGGCAAGGACAGCAAGGGCGCCGAGGACGACGACGAAGGCCGCAAGCTGCCGGCGATGAAGCCCGGCGACCGCATCCCGCTGGAGCGCGTGCGCGCCGACCAGCACTTCACCCAGCCGCCGCCGCGTTACACCGAAGCATCGCTGGTGAAGGCGTTGGAAGAGTTCGGCATCGGCCGGCCTTCGACCTACGCGTCCATCATCCAGACCCTGCAGGGCAAGCAGTACGTGCTGCTGGAAAGCCGCGCGTTCCGCCCGACCGACATCGGCCGCGCGGTGTCCAAGTTCCTCAGCAGCCACTTCACCAACTACGTGGACTACGACTTCACCGCGCGCCTGGAGGACGAGCTGGACTCGGTCTCGCGCGGCGAAGAGGACTGGGTCGCATTGATGGGGAAGTTCTGGACGCCGTTCAAGGAACTGGTGGAGGACAAGAAAGCCACGCTGGACAAAGCCGACGCCGGCAGCGTGCGCGTGCTGGGCGAGGACCCCGCGAGTGGCCGTCCGGTCAGCGCGCGCATCGGCAAGTACGGCCCGCTGGTGCAGATCGGCACCGTGGAGGACGAAGAGAAGCCACGCTTTGCTTCGCTGCGCCCCGGCCAGAGCATCTACACGCTGACGCTGGACGAGGCGATGGAGCTGTTCAAGATGCCGCGCAAGCTGGGCACGAGCGATGGACATGAGGTCAGCGTGGGCATCGGCCGCTTCGGACCGTTCGCCAAGCGCGGCACGACGTATGCATCGCTGGCCAAGGAAGACGACCCGTACTCCATCGGCCTGGAGCGCGCGGTGTTCCTCATCGAGGAAAAGGAAGAGATCGCGCGCAACCGCATCATCAAGGAATTCCCGGGCAGCGACATCCAGGTGCTCAACGGCCGCTTCGGCCCGTACCTGAGCGACGGCAAGCTCAACGGCAAGATTCCGAAAGACCGCGACCCGGCTTCGCTGACGCTGGACGAGGTCACGCAGCTGATGGCGGAAACCGGCAAGCCGATGCGCGGGCGCTTCGGCAAGAAGGTGGCGAAGAAGGCGCCGGCCAGGAAGGCGGCGAAGGCCGTCGCCGAGGACGCGGCAAAACCGGCGAAGAAGGCCGCGAAGAAGACCGTCAAGAAGGCG
>NZ_AVPU01000068.1 GCF_000768355.1 Lysobacter daejeonensis GH1-9 | reverse complement strand
GCCAAGAAGACGGTGAAGAAGGCCGCCAGCAAGACGCCCGCCAAGGCGACGAAGGCCACGGCCACCGCGAAGAAAACCACGAAGAAGGTCGCGAAGAAGGCGGCCACGGTGACCGACGACGACGCGCCGTTCTGAGCCCGTGGGGCCGCACCGCCGCCACCGGCGCGCGGCCCCGGCGGATGCGCGCTCAACCCTGCCAGCCCAGCCACCATGGACCACGCCAACCGCAGCGACACCATCGACGCCACCGTGGACGCGCTGCGCCGCGGCGGCGTCGTGGCCTACCCGACCGAAGCGGTGTGGGGACTGGGCTGCGACCCGTTCGATGAGCAGGCGGTGATGCGCCTGTTGGCGATCAAGCAACGCCCGGTGGACAAGGGCCTGATCCTGATTGCCGCCGATGCCACCCAGCTGGACGCATCGGTGGATTGGACCGCCCTGCCCGCCGACCGGCGCGCCACCGTGCAAGCCAGTTGGCCGGGCCCCAACACCTGGACCGTGCCGGTGACCGCTGGCGTGCCGCCCTGGATCCGGGGCACGCACGCCAGCGTGGCCGTGCGCGTCAGCGACCACCCCACGGTGATCGCCCTGTGCCGTGCCTTCGGCGGCCCGCTGGTGTCCACCAGCGCCAACCTGACCGGCAGGCCCCCCGCCTTCCACCGCGCAGACCTCGACCCGGCCCTGCTGGGACTGCTGGATGCCGTGTGCGAAGGCGAGACCGGCGGCTTGGCCGCCCCTACGGCCATCCGCGATGCCCTGACCGACGCCGTTCTGCGCGGCTGAGGCCGGCGCGGCGACTACCGGCAGGCGCGCCGACGGCGCAAGATGGCCGCATGCGCCCGGCCCTGCTGCTCCTACTAGTGCTGATCTGCCTGCCCCCGACGCTCGTGCGCGCAGGCGAAATCACCGTGTACCGCTGCACGGACGCAGCCGGGCGCGTCAGCCTGCGCGACACGCCCTGCCCCCGCGGCCAGCAACAGAGCACGCGCGAGATGGTGCGGCCCAAGGACCCACCGCCACGGGCGGCATCGCCAGCTCCGGCCGCGGAGGTGCCCTCGCCCGCGCCCCCATCGCCCGGCATCGTGGTGGTGCACACCCCCGATCCCGTGTACGAGTGCGTGACCCCGGATGGTGAGCGCTACACCGCATCCAACCCCGACGGCAACCCGCGCTGGGTGCCGTTGTGGACGCTTGGTTACCCCGTACATCCGGACCTGTCCGCGCGCCCGGAGGGCGTGCACGGTCGCATCGACATGGGCGGCGGCAACGTGCGCGGGCGCGTGGAGTTCGGCAGCACCCTGCCACCGCGTCCTCCGCTCACGCGACCGATGCCGACGCGCCACCCCAGCGGCGTGGTGGCCGCGTTCCCCACGGGCACGTGGATTCGCGACGCCTGCACCCGGCTGCCGCAGGCCGAGGTGTGCGCACGCCTGCGCGACCGGCGTTACGCCCTGGACCGGCGCTACAACAGCGCGCTGCAAAGCGAGCGCCGGCGCATCACCGACGAGCAGCGATTGATTGATGCGCAACTGGGTGAAACGTGCGTTGCGCGTTGATGCAGGCCTGTTAAACGCTGCGTCGCATGCGCGCGTTATCAAGGTGCAGCGTGCATAAGTGGCTGGCGGGTTGCGTCAACCTGCTAACAACGTCGGGCAAAGTGCGTTCCCGGCCTATACAGCTACGCCCTTGGTTATCACGACATTTTTCGGGTGATAAATGTTTATCACGGCATATCTGCGTGATAGCACGGACGTGAAAGTGCTCCGCAGGGCGCCACATCGACTTGCAACGCCTTGTTCTGGCTAGGAAATTGTCACGTTGACTCAACCAGAATGGCTACGCACCATACGGTGTTATCGTCCCGGAACGGCATCTAATTAGCGTTAGGCCGCCGAGGACAGATCAT
>NZ_AVPU01000055.1 GCF_000768355.1 Lysobacter daejeonensis GH1-9 | reverse complement strand
CGCGCGCCTGCCGCGCTTCGCGCGCGGCGGCGGCCTTGCGCTGCGTTTCCGCCCGTGCGGCCGCGGCGCGCAGACGCCCCAGCAGTTGCTCCAACCCCTTCGCATCCCGACCCAACGCCTGCTCGCGCGAGCGGCGATCGCGATAACGCGAATCCAGTTCCGCCACCAGCGTGGCGCGCGCCCTGCGGTCCTGTTCCAGTTTCACCAGTTGCTGGCGCTGCTGCATGCGTGCGCTTTCCAGCGAGCTGCGGCGCTGAGCCACTTCCCGCTCCACCGCGTCCAGCGCCTGCAGTTCCTGGGTCAACACCGCAATGCGCCGGGTACGATCGCGCTGCACGTACCGGTGGTAGGTCAGTACGCGGTTGGCATCGGCCACCCGGTCCTGCGCCAGCATCACCTTCAATGGCGCCGCGCCGCCTTGCGCATAGGCCGCGCGCACCAGCTTCGCGAGTTCGTCCTTGTGGGTGGCAACGCGCGCCCGCAGTTCGCCGCGTTGACGCTGCAGGTCCGCGAGCGCGGCCGCGTCGCCGCTCATCCGCCGCTCGGTTTCACGCAGGCTGCGCGCGGACTGGCCCACCTGTTCGTCCACCTCGCGCAGCCGCCGCGAGGCGCTGCCACGCTCGCCCTCCAGCTTGCGGCGCTCGGCCGCCACGCTGTCGAGCTCGCGCTTGACCGATTCGAGCTTGCGCTCGGCGGCGCTGCGGTCCTGCGCGGGCGCGCCGGCGATGCCCAGCATCGCGAGCATGGCACCGGCGAGGGCCGCGCGCATCGTCCGCATCAGCCCACCAGCAGGCTTTCGCCGCTCATCTCGGCCGGCTTGGGCACGCCCAGCAGGTCGAGGATGGTGGGGGCGACGTCGCGCAGCGCACCGCCGCTGCGCAGCGTGGCCGCGCGCGGGCCGACGTACACGAACGGCACCGGGCCGACGGTGTGCGAAGTGTGCGGTTGGCCGGTCTCGGGATCTCGCATCATCTCGACGTTGCCATGGTCGGCGGTGACCAGCAAGGCACCGCCCACGTCCTGCACCGCCTGCCACACCGCGCCGATCGCCACGTCCACCGCCTCGGCGGCCTGGATTGCCGCGGCAAGGATGCCACTGTGGCCGACCATGTCGGGGTTGGCGATGTTGCAGATGGCCACGTCGATGGCGCCGGAGCGGATTGCGGCGACCAGCTTGTCGGTGACCTCCGGGCAGCTCATTTCCGGCTGCAGGTCGTAGGTCGCGACCTTCGGGCTAGGCACCAGCACGCGCGTCTCGCCCTCGTACGGATCTTCACGGCCGCCGCTGAAGAAGAAGGTGACGTGCGCGTACTTCTCGGTCTCGGCGATGCGCAGTTGCTTGAGCCCCTGCGCAGCGAGCACCTCGCCCAACGTGTGGCGCAGGTCGTCCGGCGCGAACGCCACCGGCGCCGGCAGTCGCGCGTCGTATTCGGTCAGGCACACGAAACGCGACAGCGCGGGGCGGCGCGCCTCGAAGCCGTCGAAACCTGGCGACACGAACGCGGCCGTCAACTGGCGCGCACGGTCGGCGCGGAAGTTCATGAACACCACCGCATCTCCATCGCGCATCGGCGCGGGCGCGCCGATCACCGTCGCGGCCACGAACTCGTCGTTCTCGCCGCGTGCATAGGCGTTGGCCAATGCGGTCGCCGCATCCGGAGCCACGTGTTCGGCGATGCCTTCGACAATTGCGTCCCACGCCTTGCGCTGGCGGTCCCAGCGCTTGTCGCGGTCCATGGCGTAGTAGCGGCCGCACACCGTGGCGATGCGTGCATTGCCGGCCTTGGCGCAGGCGGTTTCCAGCGCTGCCAGGCTCGGCGCCGCGGACTGCGGCGGCATGTCGCGGCCATCGAGGAACGCATGCACCGCCACCTGCGGCACGCCTTCGCGGCGCGCCAGTTCGAGCATCGCGAAGATGTGCGCCTCGTGGCTGTGCACGCCGCCGGGCGACAGCAGGCCCATCAGGTGCAGTGTGCCGCCGCTGGCCTTGGCCGCCGCGCAGGCCGCGCGCAGCTCGACATTGGCGAAGAAGCCGCCGTCCTCAATCGCCGCATCGATGCGGGTCAGGTCCTGGTAGACGATGCGGCCGGCACCGAGGTTCATGTGCCCGACCTCGGAATTGCCCATCTGTCCGTCCGGCAGGCCGACGTGGCGGCCCTCGGTGTGGATCAGGGTGTGCGGCGCGCTGGCCAGCAGGCGGTGCCAGTTCGGCAGCTGGGCTTGGGCGAGAGCGTTGTCGTTGGGGTCGTCGCGGTGGCCCCAGCCATCGAGGATGAGCAGCACCACGGGCTTGGGGCGCGCGGCCGCGCGGGCGGAGGCGGCGACCGCCGGGGAGGAAGCAGACACGTCGGGGGTCCTGTGACTTCGGGCAGATGCCCGGACTTGGCGTTGGTGCGATTGTAGCGAAGAGGCCTGTACCGCAGTCCTGACCCCGCCGGCCCCCCGGCACGTACAACCGGCCCCGCGCTGGAATGCCGAGTTAAACCGGCGCCCCGCGCGGAGCATCCAACGGTCATCACACCCGACATGGAGTTCCCGCGATGCGCAATGTTCCCGCCCTGCTTACCCTGTCCGCCATCTTGGCCCTGCCCCTCGCCGCCAACGCCGCGGTGGGCGATCCCGACATCAGCAAGGTCAACGGCAGCATCACCGTGGAGGACGGCGGTCGCCAGGGCGAGCTCAACACCGTCAACGGCAGCATCCGCATCGGCAGCAACGCCCGTGTCGGCGAGGCCACGACCGTCAACGGCAGCGTGCACGTCGCCGACATGGTGCAGACCGGCGACCTCGGCACGGTCAACGGCAGCGTCCGGGTGGGCCGCAACGTCACTGTCAATGGCAGTATCGAAACAGTAAATGGCAGCATTTTCGTCGATCGTGGCGGCAAAGTGCGTAAAGACGTCAGCACCGTAAATGGCGGCATCGGCCTGGTCGACACCGACGTTGCTGGCGGCATCGAGACCGTCAGCGGCGACACCACCGTCGGCATCGGCTCGCACGTGCGGGGCGGCATCCATTACGCCAAGCCGGGCAAGATCTGGTTCTCGACCAAGCAACGCGACCCGCGCGTGGTCATCGGGCCCGATGCCCGGGTGGACGGGCCGCTGGTGTTCGAGCGGAAGGTCGAGTTGCTGGTCCACAGCAGCGCGGTGATTGGCCCGGTCACCGGGGCCACCGCGGTTCGTTTCAATACGCCGACGCCGCCGGCGCGCTGAGCCGCACGCGCATCCCATCCGGGCAGCGCGCCCGGTCAGCCATGGAGGCCGGCCTGTTGGCGCGCCATTGGGCATCTGCACCCAACGCCCAATGGCGCCCTCCCGGGAACCTGTGCCTAGAATGCGGTTCCGCCGCTGTCCGGCGTGAACCGCACGAGGCCCCATGTCCCGCATTCCGCTCCACCCCGCGACCGGTCTGGTCGCCGCCGCCCTGGTCCTGGCGGCGTGCAGCAAGACGCCCGAATCGGCGCCTGCTGCGCAAGCCCCGGTCGAACCAGCCACCCCCGCCCATGCCTTCACCGCCGAGATCAACGCCGCCGACTTCGGCGAGCGGGTCAAGGCACTGGCCTCCGATGACTTCGAAGGCCGCGCCCCGGGCAGCGCCGGCGAGCAGAAGACCGTCGAGTACCTCAAGGCCCAGTTCCAGCAGATGGGCCTGAAGCCCGGCAACGGCGACAGCTACTTCCAGACCGTGCCGATGGTCGAAACCACAGCGGATGAGTCCACGGTACTCAAGCTGGACGTCAACGGCCAGCCGCGCGAGTTCAAGTTCGGCACCGACATGGTCATCGGCACCACCACCGGCCAGGCCGAGGTCAAGGTCGATGGCAGCGACCTGGTATTCGTCGGCTACGGCGTCAACGCGCCGGAGCTGGGCTGGAACGATTACGCCGGCCTGGACGTCAAGGGCAAGACCGTCGTCATGTTCGTCAACGACCCAGGCTTCCATCAGCAGGATCCGGCGCTGTTCGAAGGCAAGCGCATGACCTACTACGGCCGCTGGACCTACAAGTTCGAGGAAGCCGCGCGCCAAGGCGCGGCGGCCGCGCTGATCATCCACGACACCGAGGGTGCATCCTACGGCTGGGACGTGGTCAAGAACTCCTGGTCCGGTGCGCAGTTCAACCTGCCGGCCAAGGACGATCCTGAGCCGCGCCTGCCCGTGCAGGGCTGGATCACCGGTGACGTCGCCCGCCAGCTGTTGGCCGACCTCGGCCAGGACCTCGACGCCCTGTACAAGGCCGCCGGCAAGAAGGGCTTCAAGCCGATCGCGCTCAAGGGCAAGCTGTCGGTAGACCTGAAGAGCGCCATCGCCGAGAAGTCCTCGCAGAATGTCGTGGCCGTGCTGCCCGGCACCAAGCGCCCGGACGAGACCGTGGTCTACATGGCGCACTGGGACCACCTGGGCAACCACGCCGACAGCCACGCAGGCGCCCCCGCCGCACCGTCGGGCGAGGACCACATCTACAACGGCGCCGTCGACAACGCGACCGGCGTGGCCGGCATCCTCGAGATCGCCGAGGCCTTCGCCAAGCAGAACCCGGCCCCGGATCGCTCGGTGGTGTTCCTCGCCGTCACCCTGGAGGAATCCGGCCTGCTCGGCTCCAAGTACTACGTCGCCCACCCGGCCTTCCCGCTGGCCAAGACCGTCGCGGTCATCAACCTCGACGCCATGCCCGTCATCGGCCGCGCCAAGGACATGACTGTCGTCGGCCACGGCAGCTCGGAACTGGAAGACCTGCTCAAGGCCGTCGCCGCCGAACAGGGCCGCACCCTCACCCCGGAAGCGACCCCGCAGGACGGCTTCTACTTCCGCTCCGACCACTTCAACTTCGCCAAGGCTGGCGTACCGGCGCTGTATGCCAAGGGCGGCGACGACCTGGTCGAAGGCGGTGCCGAAGCCGGGCACGCCGCGCAGCGCGACTACCGCGACAACCGTTACCACAAGCCCAGCGACCAGTTCGATCCGGCATGGAAGATGGACGGCGTGGTGCAGGACCTGCAGGCGCTGCATGGCGTTGGCAAGCAGCTGACCGCCAGCGAACAATGGCCGCACTGGTACCAGGGCAACGCCTTCCGTGCGGCCGAGCAGAAGCTCCGTGCTACCGCCAAGTGAGCCTTTGACACGACCGGCCAACCACCGGTCATGAGCCACCGACGGCGCCCACGCGGCGCCGTCGGTGTTTTCACGCTACGCTTCCGCACGCCTGTTCACGGAACCGCGCGAATGCCCCTCGCTGTCGCCTACTGGTGCGTGCTGATCGCCGCCTTGCTGCCCTATCTTTGGGTAGTCGTGGCCAAGACCCGCGGCGAGCGCTACAACAACCACGATCCGCGCGGCTGGCTGCAGCGGCAGGAAAGCCGCCTGGTGCGCCGCGCCAACGGGGCGCACCTCAACGCGTTCGAGGCATTTGCACCGTTCGCCGCCGGTGTGGCGATGGCGCAATTGGCCGGGGTCGCACATGCGACCATCGCCGCCCTCGCGGTCGCCTTCATCACGTTCCGCGTACTGCACGGTGTGCTTTACCTCACCGACCACCATTCGCTGCGCAGCCTGACCTGGGCCGCCGGCTTCGGCTGCGTCCTCGCCCTGCTCGTGCAGGCCGCCCTCCACGTCTGAGAACCCATGCCCCTTTCCCTACCCGCGGACTGCCGCATGCTGGAACTGGCCCTGCGCGAAGATGGTTTTGCCTTCATCGGCGCCGGGGTGATGCGCGCGCTGCTTGGCGATGGCACCGCCCACGACACCCGGGCATGGGCCAACTTTGCGTCCAGCTGGCACGATCTGGCCGAAGACAGCTATCTCGCCCAGGTCGGGCTGCGCCGCCGCCGTCGCCATGCCGTATTCGTCGCCAACGTCAGCGGCGAATTGCACCGCGCGGCCCACCAGCCTCACTACCAGAGCCGCGACTACAACACGCTGCAGGGTGGCATCGAACGCTGGTTCGAGCCGATCCGCCCTGATGTCGCTGACTGCGCGCCGATGCGCCGGCTGCTCGGGTTCGCCCACGCCCTGTTCGGCGGTCTCGCACCGCAGGTCACGCAGTGGCACGTGGAAGTCCACCAGTTCCGCATCGAAGCCTTGCCCGAGCGCCACGGCCAGCCGACGCCCGAAGGCATGCATCGCGATGGAGTCAACTTCGTGATGGTCGTGTTGATCGATCGACACAACATCACCAGCGGCACCACCAGCATCCACGCCCTGGATGGCGGCGAAATCGGCAGCTTCACACTCACTCGCCCTTTGGATACCGCGTTCGTCGACGACGGTCGCGTCTATCACGGGGTGACGGCCGTCGCGCCGCTGGATCCGGCACAGCCGGCATGGCGCGATGTACTGGTTGTGACCTTCCGTGCAGCAGTCGGACCCGCGGGAAGTTGAACGCCCAACCCGCGTGGTTCGATGACCGAACCGGTTGGTCTTGAGCAGTCG
>NZ_AVPU01000053.1 GCF_000768355.1 Lysobacter daejeonensis GH1-9 | reverse complement strand
CTGGGGGGGCGCGGATGGCGCCGGGGCCATCGGCGGCGCCGCGCGCAGCAACAGCACGTCACGGCCGCGGTCCAGCTGCGCGGCGGGGCGCACCTCGCCCTGCAGGTAGGCGCGGCTTTCGTCCGGGCTCAGGTCGGTGATGGTGCCGACCAGGAACCCGGCCGGGAAACGCCCGCCCAAGCCGGAGGTGATCAGCTCATCGCCCACCTTCACGTCGCTGGAGGTGGGGATGTTGCCCAGGCGCAGGCGTCCGCCTTCGCCGCGACCGTAGGCCACCAGGCGCACGCCGTTGCGCACCACCGCCACCGGCACCGCATGCGCGGGGTCGGTGATCAGCAGCACGCTGGACTGCTGCGGCTTGGTTTCGATGACCTGGCCGAGCAGACCGCCGGCGTCGATCACGCTCTGGCCAACGCGCACGCCATCGGCACTGCCGGCCCGCACCACGATGCGTTGGCGGGTCGGGTCGAGGTCGATGTCCAGGATGGGCGCCAACTGCACGTCGACGCTGCTGGTCTGGGCCGCATCCAGCAGGCCGCGCAGGCGCTCGTTGTCCGCGGCCACGGTGCGCAGCCGCGCCATCCGCGCCTGGCTGAGCAGCAACTCCTGGCGCAGCCGCTGGTTTTCCTCGGTCAGCTGGCCGAGGGTGCCGGCATCGTCCTGCACCCGGCGCATCGCCTGCCCAGGCCAGCCGGCAACGGCCCACAACGGCTGCACCACCAGCGAGAACTGCTGTCGCGCCTGGTGCAGCCAGCCCCCACGGTGGTCCAGAACGATCAGGGCCACCGCCAGCCCCAGGTAAATCATCAGCCGCAGCGAATCGGCGATCTCGCCGGAGCGGGGGGGCGTGGGGGGACCGGCGTAAGGCGGCACGTCAGCGGATCAGGTCACGGGTTGGAGGGGACGACGGGGCCGCGCCACGCGCGCGGCAAAACGGGTGCGGCTCAGTCCGGCGCGAAGAACTCGTTGCCGTGCATGTCCACCAGCTCCAGCGCACGACCGCCACCGCGGGCCACACAGGTCAGCGGGTCGTCGGCCACCTGCACGTGCAGGCCGGTTTCCTCGCTGATCAGGCGGTCCAGGTCACGCAGCAGCGCGCCGCCGCCGGTCAGCACGATGCCGCGCTCGGCCACGTCCGCGCCCAGTTCCGGCGGGGTCTGCTCCAGCGCCAGCTTGATCGCGGTCACTATCCCGGCCAGCGGCTCGCGCAACGCTTCCAGCACTTCGTTGTTGCTGATGGTGATCATCTTCGGCACGCCCTCTGCAAGGTTGCGGCCGGTGACCTCCATGGTGCGGTTGTCCTTCTGCGGGTAGGCGCAACCCAGCTCCAGCTTGATCCGCTCGGCGGTGGCCTCGCCGATCAGGGTGCCGTAGGTGCGGCGCACGTAGTTGATGATCGCCTCGTCGAAGCGGTCGCCGCCGATGCGCACCGAGGCCGAATACACGATGCCGTTCAGCGCGATCACCGCCACTTCGGTGGTGCCGCCGCCGATGTCCACCACCATCGAGCCGCGGGCCTCGGTCACCGGCATGCCGGCGCCGATGGCGGCCGCCATCGGCTCCTCGATCAGGTACACCTCGCGGGCGCCGGCCTCCTCGGCCGACTCCTTGATGGCGCGGCGCTCCACCTGGGTGCTGCCGCACGGCACGCACACCAGCACGCGCGGGCTGGGACGCAGGAAGCGGCTCTTGTGCACCTTGCGGATGAAGTACTTGAGCATCTCCTCGGTGTAGGTGAAGTCGGCGATCACGCCATCCTTCATCGGCCGGATGGTGGTGATGTGGCCGGGCGTGCGGCCGAGCATCTGCTTGGCCTCCGCGCCGACCGCGGCCACCGAGCGGGTGCCACCGATCAGGCGGTCCTGGCGGACGGCGACCACCGAGGGTTCGTTCAGGACGATGCCCTGTCCGCGGACATAGATGAGGGTGTTGGCCGTGCCCAGGTCGATGGACAGGTCATTGGAGAACATGCCGCGAAACTTCTTGAACATCGGGAAACAGGCCGTCTTGGGGGATGCGGGGGCAAGTGGGCTAGCCTAGCAATACCCCCCGGGCCGGGCAAGGAAAATCAGGGGTTTGCAGCCGTTTTCGCGACGCCCGCAACTGCCCGCGTTGGCGCTTCGTTCAACTTGCGACCGCGGTCACGGCCGGGGGCGGCTGGCCCGGGACCGGTTCAGCCGCTACCCTACGCGCCGTACGGCCGCGTCCGTCCCTTCCAATCCCTTGCCGCACCCGGCCGTCCGGCGGGCGGCCTGCCCCCTCAACAGGAGCTTCCCGCCCATGTCGGCACTGATCTGCGGCTCGCTGGCCTACGACACCATCATGGTGTTCCCCGACCAGTTCAAGAACCACATCCTCCCGGACAAGGTGCACATCCTCAACGTGTCCTTCCTGGTGCCGCGGATGCGCCGCGAGTTTGGTGGCTGTGCCGGCAACATCGCCTACAACCTCAAACTGCTGGGCGGCGATCCGATCCCGATGGCCACCGTGGGCCAGGACTTCGGCCCGTACCGCGAGTGGTTCACCGAGCAGGGCATCACGCTCGATCGCGTCAAGGTGATCGACGAGCTGTTCACCCCGCAGGCCTTCATCACCACCGACCACGACAACAACCAGATCACCGCGTTCCACCCGGGCGCGATGATGCGTTCGTACGAGAACCACGTGAAGGACGTGCCGGGCGTGACCTTCGGCATCGTCAGCCCCGATGGCTACGAAGGCATGTTGCAGAACGCCAAGCAGTTCGCCGACGCGGGCATTCCCTTCATCTTCGACCCGGGCCAGGCGATGCCGCTGTTCAACGGCGAGGAACTGCGCAAGTTCATCGAACTGGCCGACTACGTCACCGTCAACGACTACGAGTCCAACCTGCTGCAGGAGCGCACCGGCTGGAGCGAAAAGGACATCGTGCAGCGGGTGAAGGCCTACATCTGCACGCGCGGACCGAAGGGTGCGGAGATCCACACCGCCGAGAAGACCTTCGACGTGCCGCCGGCGCACGAGCGCCGCGTCACCGACCCGACCGGCTGCGGCGATGCGTTCCGCGCGGGGCTGATCTTCGGCATCGAGAAGGGCTACGACTGGATGACCATCGGCCGCATCGGCAACCTGATGGGTGCGCTGAAGGTGGAGCATCCGGGCACGCAGAACCAGCGCTTCGATTACGAAGAGTTTGCGGAGCAGTTCAAACAGCAGTTCGGGTACGCGCTCTAAGCGAGCCCCTTGACCGCACACGCGTCGTCGGCCGGGTCGCCGGCGGCGCGTGGTCATGCATCGGTAGCCGAGCCGGCCCTACATCACGTGCGCGAGCCACAGCAGTTCGGGCTCGGCGAGCTTCTCGAACTCGGCATACGGCATGCGCACCGCATCGGTGTGCGTGCCCGCGTTGAACGCGATCTCCGGCTGCTGCGCCAGGCGCGAGTCGACGTACACCGGCATGCCGTACAGGTGACCGAAGGGCGGCATCGCACCGAGTTCGCAGTCGGGGAAAGCGTTGCGGAATTCCGCCTCCTCGGCCAGTTCGACCACGGGGCCTCCGAGCGCCAGCGACAGGCGATGGAGGTCGACGCGGTAGGCGGCGGGCATCACCATCATCGCCAGGGCGCCATCGATCTTCAGCATCACGGTCTTGGCGAACAACTCGCGCCGCACATGCGCGGCGGCGGCGGTGTCGAGCGCGGTGACGGCGCGTTCGTGGGGCACCGGGGTGTACGACGCGTGCTGCGCGTCGAGCAGGCTGTGCAATCGGGGCGCAAGCATGGCGGCCTCCCGGAGGGCGTACGCCAGCGTTCCACGCGGCGTCGCACGTGACAGGGCGCGAAGGTCCGCCCCGCGCCGGCTTGGCGCGCGGGTCGCGCGCCATGGACCGAGCTTACGCCCGCCGGGGAAAGGCGATGTAAAGGCCCGCGCCTACTGCGGCCACTTCGGCAGCGACGTGGTATCCAGCGCGGCCACTTCGAACACCGCGGTGCGCGTGCCACCGGCCTTCACCGGGAACTCGATCTCGATCACCTTGGCGTCGCGCGCGAGCTTCCACAGCGCCTTCTCGTCCTCGATGAACATCGCGATCGCCTCGTCGGTCTTCGGGCGCCGGCCGGCCATCGGCTTGGGCGCGGCATCATCGGCCTTCACCCTGACCTTGCAGCCGGCGTAGCAGTTGAAGTCGCCGGCTTCCAGCACGAGGTAGCTGCTGGTGCCCCACTCCGGGTGGTCGCGGAAGATCAGCCGCACCGGCTTTGCGCCGCGGCCGTCGGTGTCCACCGGCTCCTGCGAGTAGATCGACGCCGACAGCTGGCTACCCTTGCCCACCGGCTCGTTGCCGTACGACCACAGCGAGGCCAGGCGACGCTGCTCGCGCGCCTCGGTGGCCTTGCCGATGGCATCGGCGTGGCGCTCCTTGATACGCGCGGCGGCGGTGCTGTCGGGGTACTTGTCGATCAGCACGTCGCCGTGCGCCTTGGCCAGCTCCCAGTTGTGGCGGCCGTATTCGGCGTCGAACTGCTTGGCTGCTTCGTCTGCGGCCTGCTCCATCGCCGCCTTCTGGCGCGCTGCGATGGCGGCGGGATCCTCGGCGGGCTTGCAGGCGACCACGGCCAGCGCGGCGGCCAGCGGCAGGACGAGGCGGAGCGTGTTGCATTTCATCGGGGCTGTCCTCGTTCGATCAGCGCGACCACCGCATCCGCGACCGCCGCTGGTTGTTCCATCAGTGACATGTGGCCGCAGCCGTCCAGCAGGACTTTCGTGGCTTGTGGCATGCGCGCGGCGTAAAGATCGAGTGCACTGGGATCGATCACCGCGTCCTGCCGGCACCATAGCAGCAGTGCCGGTTGGCGAATGTGCGCGGCTTCCTCGCCTGGCAGGAAGCGCTCCTCGCTGCGGCCAATGCGGTCGAGCACGGCCTGCTCGAACGCGGCCTCGCGCGTACGCCGGGCGACGTAGATGCCGTCCGCCGGCCAGGGGATCCACGGCTTGGCCGCCGCATCGAAGAACACGGTATCGAGGTAGCGCTGCATCGTGGCCACGTCGCGCACCGCGAACGGGTTGCGTCCCGCCAGGACCTCCTGGCCGAAGCGGTTGTCGGCAAAGCGCACGCCCGCGGCGTCGAGCAGGCCGACGCGGTCGACCAACGCCGGATGCCGCGCCGCCACCAGCGCGGCGATGCCCCCGCCCATCGAATGGCCGAGCAGCACCGTCTGCCGGCCGGGCTGCCGTGCGACCGCCCGGATGAAGGCCGCCACCCGTTCCGACTGCGCCAGATAGCCGTAATCGGCGCCGCGCTGCCGGCTGCTCGCGCCCCATCCGGCGAGGTCGGGAATGACCAGCCGGTAACGCCCGCGCAATCGCTCGGCGAGCGGGTACCAGTTCTCCTTGCTGCCGGTGAAGCCGTGCACCATCACCAGCACCGGGGCGTCGACGGGTGCCTCGTCGCTGACGGCGTACACCCAGCGATGGCCGGCCACGTCGACCGAGGCCTGCTGCAGGCCCGCGCCGAGACGCAGGCGAGTGAACTCCGCGCGCAGCACCACCTCCGGATCGCGCGCCACCCAGACTGCGCCACCCAACAACAACGCGGCCGCCACGAGGGCGGCCGCGATGGAGGCATTACGCCAGCGCATGCCTTACTTCGCCGGGCCCTGCTTGGCCTTGGCGATCACCGACTCCACCGAACCGGTGGTGATCGGGTGGTAGCCGGGCTTGGCCTTCGCGAAGGTTTCCTCGGCCAGCTTCAGGCCTTCGGGCGTCTTCGCCAGCGCGTTGTAGGTCGGCATGATCAGCTTGCGGCGGCCGATCTTCTGCAGGAACGCGCTGATCGCGGCATCGGCCTGGTGGTAGCCGCTGCGCACCGCCAGCGGGTACCAGCGCTGCGCGATCTCGCCATTGGGCGTGCCGGTGAAGTGGTACGCGGCATCCAGCGCGGCCAGCTGCTCAGGCTTCAGCGTTTCCGGCATGCCTTCGATGAAGTGCACCCACTCCTGGGTGATCCACTTCGACGTCAGCGCCTTGTCCGGCAGCGTGCCGTTGTCCAGCCACGCCTTGCGCGCGGTGTCGACGGCCTCGAAGCGCGGCGACACGGTCTTCGGCGCGAAATCGGGGATGCCCGGCTCATACACCCACTGTTCGACTTCCTGCATCGTCACCTTGCCCGGGTGCTTCTCGATCAGGTTGGTCTTGAGGTAATCGACGAACTTGGCGGTCGGGATCGACTGGAACGAGAAGTGGTCGAAGTAGCCCTTCAGGAACGGGTCGAACACGTCACGGCCAAAGCGCTGCTCGAGGAACTGCAGGAACCACGCACCCTTGGTGTACTGCTGCGAGGTCAGCGAGTCGTCCGGGTTGCGGATGGTCTCGGGCTTGAGGGCCAGCACGGTGGTTTCGGGCTTGGCGTCCTTGAACTCGACCGCCAGCTCGTTGCGCGATATGACGCTTTCCATGTCGGCCTGCTCCTTGCCGAACAGGTCCTCGATGATGCGGTTCTCGACGTAGCTGGTGAAGCCTTCGTTGAGCCACGCGTCCTTGGAGCTGGAGAAAGTGACGAGGTTGCCCGACCAGCTGTGCGCCAGCTCGTGGGCGATCAGCGACACCAGGGTCTTGTCGCCGGTGATCACCGTGGGCGTGGCGAACGTCAGGCGCGGGTTCTCCATGCCGCCGTACGGGAACGACGGCGGCAGCACCAGGATGTCGTAGCGGCCCCAGCGGTACGGGCCGTACAGGCGCTCGGCGGTGTCGATCATGCGGCCGGTGTCGGCGAACTCGGCGGCGGCCTTCGGCGCCATCGCCGGCTCGGCCCACACGCCGGCCTTGTCGGTGATCGGCTGGAACACCAGGTCGCCCGCGGCAATGGCCAGCAGGTACGACGGGATCGGCTGCGGCATGGTGAAGCTGTAGTCGCCGTCACGCGCGGCCTTCGGATCGTTGTCGGCGCTCATCAGCACCATCGCGTCCTTCGGCGCGGTCACGTGCGCGGTGTAGGTGAAGCGCACGCGCGGCGTGTCCTGCAGCGGCACCCACGAACGCGCGTGGATCTGCTGCGACTGGCTGAACATGAAGGGGCCCTTCTTGCCCTCGGTCATCGCCGGGGTCAGCCACTGCAGGCCGGAGGCGTCGGGTGAGGTGGTGTAGCTCACGCGGATGCGCGGGTTGCGCTGCGGGGCCTCGATGGTGAGCTTGCTGCCCAGCAGCTCGTCGGCCGGCGCGAAGCTGAACTTGAGGTCGTCCCACTTGCCGTCGGCGCGCTCGCCCACGACCTTGTCGACGGTGATCGCGCGGCTGTCGAGCACCAGCTCGGTGGCGTTGGGGTCCAGCCAGTCCAGGGTGTAGGTCGCGCTGCCCGACAGGGTCTTGGCATCGAAGTCGACCTTCAGCTCCAGCGCGAGGTCCTTGGTGCGGACCTTGTCGGGTTCGGCGTAGGACTGCTCGTCGGTTTCGGCGGTGGCGTTCACGGTGGCCTGCTGGTCTGCGGACGGGGCAGCGGTGCCGGGGGCCGGCGTGGATTCGCGCGAGCAGCCAGCGGCAAGCGCGGCGGCCAGGCACAGGGTCAGGATCGAAAGACGCATGGAAGGCACTGGGTGGCGAGTGAAGCCCCGAGTTTACCGCCGCCCGCGCCCGGTGCGCCCTCCCCACTTCCGGCACACTCGGCAAAGTCGTCGTGCCGTCATGCTGTGGCGATGACGCCTTTGCTCCTTCGCGCTGGACGCGCCCACCCACCCCGCCCTGCCCCACACCCCG
>NZ_AVPU01000052.1 GCF_000768355.1 Lysobacter daejeonensis GH1-9 | reverse complement strand
GGCCTCACGCCAGGCGCGTGGCCCTGCGGCGAGCGCGGCGGCGGGGCTGGGGTGGGCGGTCAGGAGGTGTCGGCGCGGCGCGGAGGGCCCCCCTGCTGCCAGCAGCCGCAGCAGGGCATCGGTATCGTCGGAGTGCATCGCCACAGTCTGGCGCAGAAACAACGACGGCGCCCTAGGGCGCCGTCGCAGTGTCGCGTAGGACGATTCCGATGGATCAGTAGGCCGCGTCCGGGTGCTTGAGCTCGTAGCCCAGTCGGGTCGGCTTGGTCGCGTCCATCACCAACGCATAGCTGACCTTGTCGAAGGTGCGGAACACCATCAGGTGGCTGGCGAACTCGTCGGGCAGCTGGATGCCGTCCTTCGAGCGCAGCACCTTGTTCTCGTGCTCGGCACCGCGGGTGACCACGTCGGCGACATTGCTGCCGGGACGCCACGCGGAGAACACGGTGCCGTTGTCCACGCCGTCGCGGGCGCCGACCGACAGCGCGACCACGTCGCGCGGACCGCCGGTGGTGAGCATGTCGGCCACGGCCAGCACCTTGGCCTTGCCGTACTCGATCTCCTGCGCCGGCGGGTGCGGGATGAACTGCAGGTCGTACGGCTGGGCCTCGATCGGGATCAGGCGGTCGCCGACGCGCACCTCGCGGCCGCCCTGGTCGAGCAGCAGGGTGGAGACTTCGGCACGGCCTTCGACGGGGCGGGTGATGGTGCCGGTGTTCTGGCGCATCAGCTCGTGGCCGAGGAACTCGCCGCCGCCATGCGGGATCTGGTAGCCCCACAGGCGCTCGACGCCGATGTTGGCGCGGCCGCGGAAATCCAGGTCGGCGGCGCGACGGCCTTCGGTGCCGCAGCAGCGGGTCGGGTCGATGCTGGCGTAGGTCTGGGTCGCGCGCACCACCATGTAGCGCTGGCCCGGCTGGGCGTCGGCCAAGCCGTGGACGTAGGCGACCTGGCCCTCGGCGGTGCGCAGGCGATCGTCTTCAAGGCCGGCCACGTACGGCAGCTGCTCGAACTCGTCGACCACGCGCAGGTCCTTGAGGAACCCCTCCACGTCGGACAGCGGAATCGTGTTGATCGGCGCCTCGCTGCGCGGGCCTTCCTGTACCGCCACGCGGTTGAGGTAGGCCAGCGAGATCACGTCACCCGGGTAGATCAGGTGCGGGTTCTTGATCTGCGGGTTGGCCTGCCAGATCTCCGGCCACAGCCACGGGCGCCTCAGGAACTTGCCGGCGATGTCCCACAGGGTATCGCCCCGCTTCACGACGTACGTGTCGGGATGGCCCCCCGCCATCTCGGCAGCGACACCATAGGTGGCGATCGTCAGCAACGCGGCGGCGAGCACCGCACGGATCGGTTTAAACATGGCAGCCATCTACCTGATTCCCCTTGCAGGTTTTCCCCGGGCGGCAGCGCCGATGAGGGCACCGGCACTATAGCCCAGAAGGTGCACGCGGTTGCAAGCATCGGGCGCTCACAACGGCGCTACAATGTTTCCGTGAAGCTTGCGTCTGTGACAAGCGCCCCCATTTTTTCGCCATGGCCCAGCTCCCCATCCTCGAGTTCCCCGATCCGCGCCTGCGCACCAAGGCGGTGCCGGTCGATCCTGCCCAGGTCACCGGGGCGGAGTTCCAGCGGCTGCTCGACGACATGTTCGAGACCATGTACGAAGCGCCGGGCATCGGCCTGGCCGCCAGCCAGGTGGACGTCCACCAGCGCTTCATGGTGATAGACGTATCCGATGAGAAGGACCGGCCGCTGGTCTTCATCAACCCGGAGATCACCACCGCCGACGGCCACCAGGTCTATCAGGAAGGCTGCCTGTCGGTGCCGGGCATCTTCGCCGATGTCACCCGCGCCAACCAGATCACGGTGAAGGCCATCGGCCGCGACGGCCAGCCGTTCGAGCTGGCGGCCGACGGCCTGCTGGCCGTGTGCATCCAGCACGAAATGGACCACCTGGAAGGCAAGCTGTTCGTCGACTACCTCTCGCCGCTGAAGCGCGAGATGGTGCGCAAGAAGCTGGCCAAGGCGCAGCGCCACAAGGCCGCTTGATCGTTGCCGGATGGGCCGGGCCGCTGCCGCTGGGTGCGGCGCGCCGGATCCGGCTCCCTTTCCCGGTCACAGCCCCGGACGGCAAGTCGCCTCGCCGCGGCTGGCCATGACCCCGGTGCTTTTCCCGTTTCCCCGCGGGTACGCCCCCGCGACCGCCAACAGGACCCTGGCCGCCCCATGAGAATCGTCTTTGCCGGCACCCCCGACTTCGCCGTGCCCTGCCTGCGCGCCGCCGCGCAGCGCGGCGAGGTGGTGGCCGTGTACACCCAGCCCGACCGGCCCGCGGGTCGCGGCCGAGAACTGACGCCGTCGCCGGTGAAGCGCGAAGCCCTGCTGCGCGGCATTCCCGTGCTGCAGCCGGAAAACTTCCGCAGCGCCGAGTCCAAGGCCGCGTTGCGCGCGCTCAAGCCCGACCTGATGGTGGTGGTGGCCTACGGCTTGATCCTGCCGCAGTCGGTGCTCGACATCCCCGCCCACGGTTGCTGGAACGTGCATGCCTCGCTGCTGCCGCGCTGGCGTGGCGCCGCGCCGATCCAGCGCGCGATCGAGGCCGGTGATGCCGAGACCGGCGTGTGCCTGATGCAGATGGAGAAGGGCCTGGACACCGGCCCGGTGCTGCTGTCGCAGGTGCTGCCGATTGGCGCCAGCGACACCGGCGGCCAGTTGCATGACCGCCTCGCAGAGTTGGGCGCGCGTGTGCTGGCCGATGGGCTCGGCCTGCTGCGTGCCGGCATCCGCCCGGTGGCCAGGCCGCAACCGGCCGAAGGCGTGACCTACGCGCACAAGCTGGACAAGGCCGAAGCCAAACTCGACTGGGCCCGCCCGGCTGCCGAACTCGCCAACCGGGTGCGCGCCTTCAACCCGTGGCCGATGGCCGAGGCAGTGGTGGCCGGCGAGCGCCTGCGCCTGCACGGTGCGGTGGCGCTGGATGAGGCGCCTGCCGTGGCACCCGGCACCCTGCTGCGCGCCGGCCGCGATGGCCTGGACGTGGCCTGCGGCGAAGGCGTGCTGCGGATTCGCGTGCTGCAGCGCGACGGCGGCAAGGCGATCACCGCGGCCGACTACCTCAACGGGCGCCCCGATCTGAGGAGCGCATGAGCGGCGGCGCCGCGCCCCGCGCCTTGGCGGCCCGCATCCTCGATGCGGTGCTGCACCAGGGCCGTTCGCTGAAGGCGGAGTTGGGTGCGCACCTGCCCACGCTGCCCGATCCGCGTGACCGCGCGCTGGTCGAAAGCATCTGCTTCGCCGTGCTGCGCCAGCCGGCCCGCTACCAGGCCGCGCTCGATGCATGGATCCCGCGCCCCTTGGGCAAGCGCGACCAGCCGTTGCGCGCGTTGCTGTTCGTCGGCTTCGCCCAGCTCGACCCGCTGGGCCTGTCCGCGCACGCCGCGGTCGCGGAAACCGTCGAAGCCGCACGGCTGGTCGGCCGTCGCCACCAGGCCGGCCTGGTCAACGCATTGTTGCGCCGCGCGCAGCGCGAAGGCGTGCCCGTCGCCGAGATGCAGGCGCATTGGCCGCGCTGGCTGCGCGAACGCATCGCCGCCGATTGGCCGGAAGATGCCGAGGCGATCTTCCACGCCGGCGCGGTCACGCCGCCGATGTGGCTGCGGGTCAATCGTCGCGTGCAGTCACGCGATGCGTACCTCCCGCGATTGGAAGCGGCGGGCATCGCCCATGCCGTCGATCCGACCCTGCCCGATGCCGTGCGCCTCGACGTGCCGGTGGCGGTGTCGGTGCTGCCGGGGTTTGCCGATGGCGCCGTGTCCATCCAGGACGCCTCCGCGCAACGCGTCGCCGATGCGCTGCCCCTGCGGCCCGGCGCGCGGGTGGTGGACGCCTGTGCCGCGCCCGGCGGCAAGGCCGCGCACCTGCTCGAACGCGAGCCCGGCCTGCAGCTGGTCGCGCTCGACATCGATGCCACCCGTCTGGAGCGCGTGCGTGACAGCCTGCGCCGCGTCGGGCTGGCCAACCACGCGCGGCTGGTCGCCGCCGACGCCACCCGGCTCGCGGCCTGGTGGGACGGCGAACCGGTGGACGCGGTGCTGCTGGATGCACCGTGTTCGGCCACCGGCATCGTGCGCCGCCAGCCGGACGTGCTGCTGCACCGGCGCGCGTCCGACCTGGGCACGCTGGCTGCGGTGCAGGCCCAATTGCTCGATGCGCTGTGGACCGCGGTGGCACCGGGCGGTGTGCTGCTGTACGCCACCTGCTCGATCCTTCGTGCGGAAAACGCCGACCAGGTGGCCGCCTTCCTGGCGCGCACCCCCGATGCGGTGCTGGAGCCGCTCGACGAGCGCTTCGGCCGCGCGGTGCAGGTGGACGGCCGCTATGCCGGCCACCAGCGGCTGCCGGGCGAGGACGGTGGTGACGGCTTCTTCTATGCGCGGCTGCGGAAGGGCGGTTGACCATCGCGTCGGCGGTCGATCAACGAACCTCAAGCGGCGATCAGGTCGCGGGTAACGCTTCACCGACAAATTCGTGACCGCCGGCCTAGGTCGGTCCGCAAATCCTCCCCGGGCGGCAATCGTGTGCTGCCCGAGTGCGCCGGCCAGTATCATCCGCCGATGCACACGCCCTTCGCCCTGAAAAACGACGACTCCCGCAGCGCCTGGCTGTTCTGGCTGGTGGCCACGGTGGTCCTGTTCGCCGGCCTCGGCCTGCGCGACCCATGGCCCGCGGACGAACCGCGTTTTGCGCTGGTGGCCCGGCAGATGGTGGAGAGCGGCCAGTGGCTGTTCCCGATGCGCGGCGACGAGCTGTATCCGGACAAGCCGCCGTTGTTCATGTGGCTTCAGGCGGCGTTCTATGCATTGACCGGTCAGTTGCGCGTCGCGTTCCTGCTGCCGTCGCTGCTGGCGGCGCTGGGCACGTTGTGGCTGGTACGCGACCTCGGCCGCCGGTTGTGGTCGGCGCAAGCCGGCACGTATGCGGCGTGGGCGCTGCTGTTTGCGCTGCAGTTCACCTGGCAGGCAAAGCGCGCGCAGATCGACCCGACGGTCACCTTCTTCATCACGCTGTCGGTGTACTCGCTGCTGCGCCACCTGCTGCGCGGGCCGGACTGGCGTTTCTGGGCGCTGGGCTGGTTCGCGGCGGGCCTGGGCGTGATCAGCAAGGGCGTGGGCGTGGTCGCGCTGCTGGTGCTGTTGCCGGCGGCATGGGCGCAATGGCGCGGCTGGAATGGCGTGGCTTCGATGCGCGGCGCGAAGTTCTGGCTGGGCCCGGTGGCGCTGCTGCTGCCGCTGGCGCTGTGGCTGGTGCCGATGCTGCTGGCCGTCAATGCCAGCGACGATCCCGCATTGCGCGCCTATGCCGACAACATCCTGCTCAAGCAGACGGCCAAGCGCTATGCAGATCCGTGGCACCACCACCAGCCGTTCTGGTACTTCATCCAGATCGCCCTGACCCAATGGCTGCCGGCCGTCGCCGCGCTGCCGTGGGTGCTGCGGCCATGGCGCGATGCGCTGCGCGCGCGTGACGCGCGCATCCTGCTGCCGCTGGCCTGGGTGGCGCTGGTGCTGCTGTTCTTCAGTCTCAGCAGCGGCAAGCGCGAGGTCTACATCATGCCGGCGCTGCCGATGCTGTGCCTGGCGATGGGCCCGTACCTGCCGGAGATCCTGGCGAAGGCGTGGCCGCGTCGGATTGCCTTCGGCATCGCACTGGGGCTGTCGGCGTTGCTGGCGATCGCCGGCGCGATGGTGGTACTGGGCGAGCCCGGCTTTGAACGCACGCTGGAAGACGCACGCGGCGTGGCGCACGGCGCCGATCCGCTGGGCGCGATGCTGCTGGCCATCGGCGCGTTCGGGCTGGCGGCGGTGGCGTGGCTGCGCGCAGGTCGCGGCGCCGCCGCGCTGGCGTGGGTGCTGTCGGGGCTGTGGGTGGGCGTCAGCCTGATCGGCTACCCGCTGCTCAACGATGCCAGTTCCGCCCGCGGCCTGATGCAGCGCGCTGGCGCGCGCATCGGCCCGGAGGCCGAGCTGGGGCTGGTGGCGTGGAAGGAGCAGAACCTGCTGATGGCCGACCGGCCGGCGCAGACCTTCGGTTTCCTGCGCCCGGCCGACGAGCAGCTGCGCGATGCGCAGGCGTGGCAGGCGCAGGCGCCCGCCACGCGCTGGCTGCTTGTGGAGCGTGCCGCGCTCAGTGCCTGCGTCGACTGGTCGCAGGCGGAGAACCTCGGGATTTCGAATCGGCGCGAGTGGTGGCTGGTGCCGGCGCGCGCGGCGTGCCAGCACCCATGAGCGTGGCGGGCGGCGTAGCGTATTAGCCTGGAACGGCGGCGCGACCGCGTTCGGCCACCGCGTCGGCCAACTCCTGCCATGCGGCGATGACGGCCTCGGCGGGAACGTCGCGGGCCTGGCTCTGCTCGCCGTTCTCGCCACCGAGGCAGTGCACATGGCCGGGGCCGAGCGGTCGCCACATCGCCGGCGACGCGTTGCCGAACAGCACCACCAGCGGGCAGCCCAACGCGGCCGCCGCATGCGCCGGGCCGGTGTCCACCGAGACCATGCTGTGCGCGACTTCCAGCAGCGCCAGCAGGCGCGGGATGGGCAGGTCGCCGGCCAGGTTGTGCAGGCGCGGGTCGCCGTCGGCGGCCGCGCGGATCTCTTCCAGCACCGCGTGTTCGCCTTCGGAGCCGCACAGGACCACCTGCGCGTCGGGCAGGCGCGCCCAGACCGCGCGCGCGACGGCCGCCCAGCGTTCCGGCGGCCAGTGCTTGGGATGCTGGCGGGTCGCGACCGTGCCGCGCTTGTGGGTGCGCTTGTTGCCGGGCTGGAACAGCACCAGCGGCCCCTGCAGCCCGTGGATGGCGCGCCACGCGGCGAGGGCGCGGCGGTCTTCCTCGCCCACCGCCAGTGCGGGCAGGCGGAAGGGCGCGGGATCGATGTCCAGCGCGGGATAGGGCTTTGCCGGATTGCGCGCGCCCATCCGCAGCCAGCGGTCGGGCCACAGTTGCTGCTGGCCGTCGACGACGGCGTCACTGGGCAGGCGTCCGACGATGTCCTCGTCGGCGATGCCGGCGCGGCGCAGCAGCGCGGCCATCTCCGCGTCGGCGTCGCACAGGTACACCGGGCCGCGACCGCGCGCCCGCAGCCAGCGCACCAGCGCCCACTGGCTGGGACAGAGCAGGTACGGGGTGTTGCGGCTGGTGACCAGCTGCAGGTGGCCGACCGCCGGCTCATGCTGCAGCAGGGGCGGCGTCCAGCCACCGCTGCTGACCACGTCGACCGGTTGGCCGTAGCGCGCGGCCAGGAAGCGGATCAGTGGCGTGACCAGCACCATGTCGCCGAAGGCGCCACAGCGGACGAGGAGGGGGCGTGCGCTCATGCGCGGGCTCCGGAGGGATCGGGTGCGGGGTTGCCGGCACGAAGGCCGGCGAGGGCGGCCAAGGCGTCGACGGCTGCCGGCAGGCCGTTGGACAGGCCCAGGGCGGCGGCTTGTGTACGCAGTTGCGCACGCGACGGTTCGTCGGCCTGCAAACGCTGCAGCGCATCCACGAGGACGTCTGGCGCCGCGCCTGGGGCGACGCGCACGGCCCCGGCGCGCGCCAGCCATTCCACGCGGGCAGCCTGCTCGGCCTGCAGCGGCAGCGCCAGCGTTGGCGTGCCCAGCGCGAGCGCCTGCACCAGCAGGCTGCCGCCGCCCAGAAGGGCCACGTCGGCCTGGGCGAGCAACGCCATCAGCTCGGCATTGGGCAG